>NZ_CP088014.1:3778425-4381234 GCF_021044685.1 Bradyrhizobium daqingense | reverse complement strand
CGCGGTCGACAGCCTTCTGCGCCAGTTTGAAGTTCAGCCAGAGGTCGTTGGTGATGTGCATCACCAGCGTGCGGGCCTGAATGCGACCGAGATAGGGATTGACGTTATGGGTCTCGCCGACGCGGTTTCGCCAGACCAGATCAACCGCGTCGTAGAGCTTGGCGCGGTTGGTGACGTTGAGGCCGGCCTTCTCGTTCGGCGGATCCCAATAGAAGATCTCAGGCTGTACGGCCGCCCAGTTCTGGGTCGTGCGGAAGGCGAAGTCATAACCCGTCATGCCGAGGATCGACCAGCCGAAGGCCACGCCCGGCACCGGGTGCTTTTCCTTCGGCAGCTTGTAATAGTCGCCCTTGGTCGCCTGCCAGACCGGATCGCCCTGGATCGCGGCCGTCATCATCTGGAAGGTCCAGTTGCCGACGGGGTCGTCGCCATCCGACTGTGTCGTGCCGCCGATTGGCATCAGGGCGCTGACATATTCCGGATGCATCACGCCCCAGACGTAGGTCTGCGTTCCGCCCATTGAGACGCCAGTCACCAGTGCGACGCGCGCGACCTTCAGCTCGTCGCGCAGCAGGCGGTAGTTCGCCTGCACCATGTCGTAGTAACTGTATTGCGGAAACTTGATGCCGAGGCCGTCGGACGGCTTGCTCGCGCCCCAAGTGCCGAGCGGATCGACCATGATGACATAATAGCGATCCGTGTCGATCGGCCGGCCCGGACCGATGATCGGCACGCCACCCGACAACGCCGCACCCTTGACCCATTGTTCGTACATGTCGGTGGAATCGCCGGAATAGTAGGAGTTGATCACGATGGCATTGGTGATCTCGCCGGCGGCGTTGCGCCTTGCGTTGCCGACGGCGATGTAGGCCGTGCGCAGCTTGCCGGCCCCGAGCGATTCCAGCGTGACGCCGCCCTCGCCGCCGTTCTCCCACTTGGAAGGGTCTGACAGGTCGTACTTGCCGCCGAGGCGGAAGTTCGCGATCTCGTAGGTCTTCTTCAGCCCATCATGCTGCACCTGCGACGAACGGCGCGTCAAAGGCTGTGCGGTTGCGATCGCCGTTCCGAGCAGCAGCACGATCAGGCTCAACAGGCAACGTTTCAACGCATCTCGTCCGGCCATGATGCGATCCTCCCGTGAAGATTTTCCAGAAACGCTAGGCACGGCGGCCCGGGAAGGTTTGATCTAACTCAATGGAATCCGCTCGGAGGGATCGAGGATCGCGGGCATCAAAACACCGGCAGTACCCTCGCGATGCCCTTCCTCAGCCACGGCTCATATCGGATCCGCTATGAGCTCGACGGGCCGGCGCGCGCGCCGGCCTATGTCCTCGTGAACGGCCTGACGCAATATTCCGAGCTGTGGGGCGCCTATCGGGAAGCCCTGTCGGCGCGAGGCTTTCGCGTTGCGACCTTCGATCTGCTCGGCCAGGGTGCCTCCGACAAGCCGCGGCTCTTCATCAGCCAGGACGATCAGGTCGCGGCCTTGCGCCTTTTGATCGACGAGCTCGGGGACGGTCCGGTCTTTCTGAGCGGGATCAGCTTTGGCGGCCTGATCGCGCTGCGATATGCGATCGAGCATGGCAAGCGACTGGCCGGGCTCGTGCCGATGAGCTGCTTTGCGGAGCTGTCGCCGCAACTCTTGCTGCTTGGCAATGCGCTGCGGACCGGCCTGATCCTCGGTGGCACGAGTTACCTCCAGGACCTCCTGTTGCCCATGAACCTCTCGGACCAATGGCTGAAGCCGCTGCTGGGCAAGCTCGATAGCGTGAAGCGGCAAGGTTGGCTAGTCAACGACGTCTACGCGCTGCAGAACCTGATGGAATCCTTCCTCGACTTCCAGCCGCTCACGCCGCACCTGTCCGCGATCGCCGTTCCGACCATGATTCTCAACGGTGAATTCGACTTTCTCACGCCGCGGGGTCTCCACGAAACATTGCGTGTCGAGATTCAGAACAGCTCATTGGTGATCATCCCCAGGGCCTATCACGCCTTCACGCTGGAGAAAGGGACACTGACCGCCGATCTGCTGGCGCGCTTTGCCGAAGACGTGCTGGCCGGCCGCTGGCAGGGCAATCAAGCGGTCTGGGTGGCGCCGGACCAGCCCGGCGGCGAGCTCACGCCGTTTCCTGCCGGCTACGATCATCTGCGTGCCATCCCGGTCAAGCGAGCGCTGCCATGAGCGGCTTCCTCGGTCCGGTCGCGCCGGACGGTCGCATTCCACCGTACCAGCAGACGAAGGTCGCAGCATTCCTGATTTCGGCGCACGGCGCCCTGGCTCGGCAATTCGCTTTCATGCTGCCCGCGAGGCTCGACGCGGCATGGCAGACCGAATTGAATGCTCAATTTTATCGCGAGACCGAGATCGTCTCGCTGCTGCTGCGCGCCACGTCCTGGGTGTTGGATCCTTCCCTGGGTTACATGCTCGCCTCCTGGGAGTCCGCCTGGCTGCCTGCACCGGTCGAAGGGATCGCAGACCCTCGCCTTGCCCAAATGATTCACCTCGCAGCGCTTGCCCACGCCGTGCATGCCGGCATCCGACCGGCTGCGCTCCTACCGCTCGAGGCCAATGCGCAGGATCCTTTTGTTATGGCGCTGCACCGGATCGAATTCGAGAGCGGCCGGCTGTTACAGGCGCAGATTCTGTTTCTGAAGGGCACAGACCTTGCACCGCATCGCGACGCGGTCAGTGCGGCGCTCGCGCAGCGTCACGCCGGAGTCCGCAAGCTCTGGCGCGAATTACTCGAGAGCATCGGCATCGGCGCACCGCCGGCATGACCACGCGGGATCCGGTCAATCGATGATGTGATAGCCGCCGTCGATATAGAGCACGCCACCGGTGATCAGCTTGGCGCCGTCGAGCGCCAGAAACGCGGTGGCATTGCCGACGTCGTCGATGCTGACGAGGCTGCGCGAGGGCGCCTTGGATTGCGCCTTGTCCATCAGCTCGTCGAACTCCGGAATGCCCGAGGCTGCGCGGGTCGCGAGCGGTCCCGGCGAGATCGCGTGCACGCGGATGCCCTTCGGACCGAGCTCGGCAGCGGCATAGCGGACCGCGGCCTCGAGCGCCGCCTTGGCGACGCCCATGATGTTGTAGTTCTCCACCACCATCTGGCTGCCGTAATAGGTCATGGTGAACATCGTGCCGCCGTTCTTCATCAGGGGTTCGGCAAGGTGTGCCATCCGCAGGAACGACCAGCAGGAGACGTCCATGGTCTTCAGAAAGCCATCGCGGCCGACATCGACGACGCGGCCGTGCAATGCTTCCTTCGGCGAGAAGGCGATGGAATGAAGCAGAAAATCGAGCTGCCCCCACTCCGACTTGATCCGCTCGAATACCGCTTCAGTCTGGCCTTCGACCATGACGTCGAGCGGCAGGAAGATCGGCGCTTCGAGCGCCTGCGCCAGCGGCTCGACGTGCTTCTTGGCGCGATCGTTCAGATAAGTGACGGCGAGATCGGCGCCGAGTGCGCGAAACGCCCTGGCGCAGCCCCAGGCGATCGACTGGTCGTTGGCGATGCCGACGACGAGGCCCTTCTTCCCCTTCAGAGCGACCTTGCTGTCCGGAAATACTGGAATCATGACACCCTCTCATGTCTGGAATTGGGCGATTGGCCGTTCATCAACAGCGTCAGCGTGTGCTGCGCGATCATGAGCTCCTCGTCGGTCGGGACGACGTAGACCGGAATGAGACTCGTCTTTGCCGATATCAGCCGCGAATGTCGCGTGTTCTCGGCAGGGTCGAGTGCCACGCCAAGCCAGCCGAGCTGCTCCGCCACACGCGCGCGGATGCCGCTCGAGTTCTCGCCGATGCCGGCGGTGAAGACGAAGGCATCGATACCCTGCAGCGCCGCCGCCAGCATGCCGGCGTTGAGGCCGATGCGATAGACGAAATAGTCCACCGCCAGCTTCGCTTGCGGATCGAGGCTCGCCTCCAGCTCGCGCATGTCGTTGCTGACGCCGGAGAGCCCCTTCAATCCGCAATCACGATAGAGAAAATCCTGCACCTTCGATGCCGTCATCCCCTTCTCGGACAATAGATACAGCACGACCCCCGGATCGAGCTGGCCCGGACGCGTGCCCATCGGCAGCCCGTCGAGCGCGGTGAATCCCATCGTGCTCTCGACGCTCAGCCCATTCTTCATCGCGCACATCGACGCACCACTGCCGAGATGCGCGACAATCACCCGGCGCTTTGCGATGTCTGGCGCGATCTGCGGCAGGGTCCTGGAGATGTATTCATAGGACAGCCCGTGAAAGCCGTAGCGCCGTACACCTTCCGCGTGGAGCTGGTGGGGGATGGCGTAGTGATCGGCCAGCGCATCGTGGGTGCGGTGAAACGCGGTATCGAAGCAAGCGACCTGCGGGATTGTCGGGAAATTGGCCAGGATCGAGCGGATCGGCGCCAGATTGTGCGGCTGATGCAGCGGCGCCAGCGTGACGAAGCGCTCCAGCCGTGCCACCACGCCATGGTCGACGAGAATTGGCCGCACATAATCCGGCCCGCCATGGACGACACGATGCCCGACTGCCAACGGATGGATGCGCGCCTCGTTCCGCAGCCATTCCCCCGCAACTTGCATCGCCGCCGGCACGTCCGGAATGGTCTCGATCGGATAGGCCCGGTCGGCCATGGGATCGTTGCCTGCCCCGCTCGCCCGCAAGCGCGGCCGGCTGCCGATGCCGTCCACCTGCCCCTTGATCAGGCGGCGCAGAGCGCCCTCGCTCTCGACCGCAAAGACCTGGAACTTCACGCTCGATGAGCCAGCGTTGACGACGAGGATGCTGTCCATGGCGGTCACGCCGCGACTGTCGGCGCCTTCTGGCGCCGCGCGTGAGCATAAAGTGCGGCAACCGCGCAGGACGCCATCCGCGCTCGTGGGCTGTCCGCACGCGAGGTCAGCACCACAGGCACGCGCGCGCCGAGGACTATGCCGGCACCGTCCGCCTTGGCGAAATAAGCGAGGTTCTTGGCCAGCATGTTGCCCGCTTCGAGATCGGGCACGACCAGGATCTGAGCGCGGCCGGCCACCTCGGACTTGATGCCCTTGATCCGCGCCGATTCGAGGTCGATCGCGTTGTCGAAAGCCAGCGGGCCGTCGAGTATCCCGCCCGTGATCTGGCCGCGATCCGCCATCTTGCAGAGCGCCGCGGCCTCGATCGTGGACGGAATTTTCGACGTGACGGTTTCGACCGCGGAAAGGATGGCCACCCGCGGCGACTTGCCGAAGCCCGCCTGATTGTAGAGATCGATCGCGTTCTGAATGATGTCCCGCTTGGCGTCCAGATCCGGGAAGATGTTGATCGCGGCGTCAGTGACGAAGATCGTCTCGGCGTAGGCCGGCACATCCATGACGAAAACGTGGCTGATGCGCCGATCGGTGCGCAGCCCCCCGACCTTAGCCGTGACCGCCCGCATCAGTTCGTCGGTGTGCAAGCTGCCCTTCATGAGCAATTCACCGCGCGCGGCATGGATCAATTCGACACCTTTCGCCGCGGCGTCGTCGCTGTGGGCGGCATCCACGATCTCATAACCCGAGATGTCCAGGCCGAACGTGGCAGCCGTATCCCTGATCTTGCGCACCGACCCGACCAGGAGCGGCCGGATGATGCCGGCAGAGGCGCTGTCGACGGCGCCGCGCAAGGATGTCTCATCGCAGGGATGCACCACGACGGTCGGCGCCGGCGGGATTGCCTTGGCAGCGGCGATCAGACGATCATACTTGCTGGGAGACTGCGTTGCCGTCGCATCTGCTGACATGGTGTCGCTCCCGATCCTTACAACTCGCGCTACGACGCCTTCGCCTTGGGATCGAAAGGGGTAACGTTCGATGTCCTTTCGGAACCTTCCGCGGTGTCGAGGCCAAACAGGCCGGCGATCTGCCGCAGCCGGTTTGCGCGCTCGCCGGTGACATCCGCACTGGCCGACAGCACCTGCTCGATCGCTTCAAATGCTGCGCGACGAGCGTTCATGTCGTCAGGCAGCAATTTCGGGATTGCGGCGAGCGCCCATTCTCGGTCGAGCAACAGCATGAAGAACTGCTCGCGTACCAGCATCTTGAACTCGGCGAGAGACATGCGTGCGCCGCCATGATCCCGGCGGATCCGGCGCAGAGCCTCGATGCTGCGTTCGTCCACCATGCCCCGTGCCGACCCGACATAGAGCAAAGCGCGCAGCGCCGCTTCACGGAGGCCACCCTCAGCGATCCGCGACTTCAGATCGGCGATGCGCTTCTCGAGCATGGTGCGATGCTCGGCGGACATCTCACGCCGACGGGACGGCGTGGACGTCGGATCGATCCCGACCGCCGCCTGGAGCGCCGGCGACCCATAGACGCTGAGGAACATCGCCTCGCTGAGCGCCTCCTGTGAATCGCGCCAGCTGTCGAGGGCATGAACGACCTGCTTCGAGATCTGCTCCTGGAATGCCAGGAACGGATTGTCCGTGGCGACCGGCTTGCGCTCCTCGGCCGCCTTCTCGGCCAATGATTTCACCGTCGCCATGTAAGGATTTTGGCTGCTGAACAGCTCGTATTGCAGCCGCAGCGGATGCATGTTGTGAGCCCATTCCGCCATCTGCGGCGTCACCATGCGCTTGAGCCACGGCTGGACGAATTTCTGATAGGCCGCCAGGTTGATCTCCGAGATCCGCTTCGCGGTGGCAAAGCGCCGCTCGTCCTCGGGCGAATTGCCGCCCATGGCGCGGATGTCGTCGAGCGTCCGCGCCTCGCAACGCATCACCCACTGGCCGACGACCAGATCCGAGCTCGCGGTTTCCTCACCCTTCGCCTCGAATGTCGCTTCATAGAGCCCGGGCGGCAGCACGTCGATGAGGTCGATGTTGCTGGAGAATTCCGCGTGCTCCTTCTTGGCGACGCCGCCGGAGACGAAGATGCCGAGATGGCCGATGCTCTGGTGCACTGTGTAGACGATGGTCTGGCCGTAGGCCCTGATCTCGTCGACATCGGCGTAGCAATCGAGGATCCAATGCAGCGCCTGCTGCGGCGGCGTGATGTTGTCGCCCTCCGAGCAGAACACCACGATCGGGGATCTGATGTTGCGAAGGTCGACCTTCCGGCCATCGGACATTTCGATGTTGCCGGCGGCGAGATTATTGCCGACGAATAGCTCATCGACGATGAATTGAATCTCCTCGGCGTTCAGGTTGACGTGGCCGCCCCACCAACGCTCGAATTCGAGGTAACGATCCGCCTCGGTGTCGACCTTGGAATAAACGTTGTACTGTTTGCTCCAGAGCGTGTTCGACGGGTTCTGGTTCTCGAAGTTCTGCACCAGCCATGCACCATCGAACTTGCCGGCGCCGAGATCAGACGTGAGGGCCGTCAACCAGCTTCCGCCCAACAGCCCGCCCGAGTAGCGCATCGGATATTTTCCATGCACGCCGGCCCAATAGGCCAGCGGTGCGCCGGCGATGATCAGCGGGCCGAACAGCTCGGGACGCAGCGAGGCCAGGATCATAACGGCCCATCCGGCCTGGCAATTGCCGATCACGCAGGGCTTGCCGTCGGCATCCGGGTGAAGGCTCATGACCTTTTCGATGAAGATGGCTTCGGCACGCGCGATGCGCTCGATGGTCTGACCGGGCATGGGGTCCGGCAGGAAGCCGATGAAGTAACAGGGATGGCCGGCCTTCATCGCCACCCCGATCTCGCTATCCGCCTTGAAGCCGCCGATACCGGGGCCGTGGCCCGCACGCGGATCGACCACGACGAACGGCCGCCGGTCCATGTCGATCTCGACGTTGTCGGGCGGAACGATGCGAACCAGCGCGTAATTGACGGGTTCGGCGAGCTGGCGCCCGTCCAGGATCAATTCGGCCGCATATTGCAGGACGTGCGGGGCGGTTTGCGCGACATGCTCCCTGTACTGGTCCCCGCGCCGGCGCATGATATCCAGGAACAGGACACTGCGCTGTCCCGCATCGACCAGGTATTCCACTGCCGAGGCGACCAGTCCCGACATGGGACCGCCCGGAATTTGCAACTTGTCCATAGACATGTTCTCGACCTCTCCGTCGCCTTAGCCAATTGACGGCGCTGGGCCAGGACGAACGTTGATCTAGGTCAAGATGATCTGCACGCTTGGGAGGCGTTTATCCTGCATAAGAGGCCTGAGACGCGGCTGGACGATTTACGAGCATGTCACAAACCGCAACTTACAGCGTGCGAACCGTCCTGAAGGACGGCACTCCGATCCAGATCCGCGCACTTCGCGCCAGCGACGAGGCGGATATGCTCGCCGCCGTCGCTCGTACCGGACCGCAGTCGCTGCAGAACCGGTTCTTCATTCTGAAACGGCATTTTTCGGAGAAGGAGCGCGCCTTCTTCATGGAGGTGGATTTCAGCAATCACGTTGCGCTGGCCGCTCTCGCCGAAGAACAGGGTCGATACGGCATCATAGGCGGCGGCCGGTACGTCGTCGTCGAGCCCGGTCAGGCCGAGATGGCCTTCGTCGTGGTGGATGCCTGGCAAGGTCGCGGGGTGGGCTCGCTGTTGCTGAGGCACCTGACGGAGATCGCGTGCGAGCAAGGCGTACGAGAGCTCACAGCCGAGGTCCTGTCCGACAACGGGTCCATGCGAAACGTGTTCGCAAAGGCAGGTTTCAAGGTTGCGCGGAGTGACGATCCGAGAACGGTGCGCCTGTCGCTCTCGCTTGGGTCCGCGCGGCCGGACTGAGTCTCACCTCAAGACGATCGTGATCCGACTGATATTGGCCGCCAGCTCGAGGCCCGCCTTCGGGCCTTGCAGCACCATCGTGACGCCCTTGTCATTGCGGAGGTGCACGCCGTTGGCGCCGCCGACCAGCGCGAAGCCGCCGCCGACCGAACTGTAGGTGCCGGCGAAATCACTGATCTCCCGGATACCGGATGCCCAGCCGTCGAGGCGGCCGAAAGTTGCACCGACCGTGATGCCCAAGCTCACGCCGCTGACCTTGAAGGGGTAGTTCTTGCCCCGGTACGTCAACACGCCGCTGCCAGCGCCACCGCCGGCCAGGAATCCCGCTTTGACGATCTTGACCCTGACGTGACCGGCGGCCTGCGCGAAGCACGGCGTCGCCGGCAGAATCAGCCCGAGCGCGAGCAGGAGCAGCGCGATCAGGCGAAATGCGCGCAGGCGCGGCTCAGGGTTTTGCGGCATCGACCTTCTTCCAGGTCTCGTCGGGATCGAACAACGTGGTGCGCTCGGCGACGAAGGCCGTGCGCTTGCCGAGATCCTTCTGGTAGACGACGCCGTCATGATTGACGAGGAAGGTCATCACGCCCGAATTGCCGTATTCCGCGGGCCAGGCGATCAGGCCGAAGCCACCGATCATCTTGCCCTTGACGACGTAGTTGAGCGCGCCGCCGGGCGCGTCCCGCCCCTGCCCCTTCAGAATCCGAAAGTAATAGCCGTGATAAGGTGCAGGCCCGACATCGCCGCCGCGATAGCCCTCCTTCGAGGCTTCGGCCGCGAGCGCGCCGAGCGGGCTCGGATCGCTGTCGTCGCGCCAGAACAGGCCGTCCTTCTTGCCGGGCGAGGAGACGATGCGCTGCGCGTAGACGCCGACGCCCTCGCCGCGGTCCTTTTCGGCATATTCGTTTTGCGCGTCGACGAAGGCGAGCGCGGTCTGGATGGCGTCGAGCTCGTTGCGGCCGATGCGACGGCGCAGCACCTCGATGCGTCCCTCGTCGGTGTCGAACTCCCAGCCGCTCTTGGTGTTGACCAGCGGAATCGGGAACGCGAAATCGTCCGGCCCGAGCATCAGGGTCGCGGTCTTGTTGCCCTCGGCCTTGATGGCGTGCTTGGCGTCGTACATCGAGGTGAAGCGCTGGCGGATGTCGTTGTCGGCGACCTCGTCGCCGGAGGAGACGATGTCGTCGGCAGCGCGCCCAAGCACTTTCAGGATGTCATCCGGCCCGCTCTTGACCGCCGCCGCGAGCGCGGCGGCCGCGTCCTCCGGCGTCTTGAAGGACTGCTGCGCCTGTGACGCAGAGCCGAGCAACAGCAGCACCACGAGTCCCGGCAACATTGCGCGGCGGAATGATTCCAAGCCGGTCATGGCGTCACCTTCGCAGGGATCTTCGCGCCGCCGGCGAGCCAGTCGCCATACCTGCGGAATGTCAGGCCGAGCTTCTCGTAGTAGACGCGCAGATATCCATCGCTGCCGCGGGTCACCGCGGCAGGCATCACCTGCTCCACCTCCTGCGCCATGACGCCAACATAGGCCTTGTCGCTGCCGATATAGCTGAAACGATAGTAGCCGAGGCCGTTTGACAGTTGCCCGAGCAGGACGACGTCATGCTTCAACGCGATGTCGGAGCGCCGGCCACCACCGCCGCCTCCGCGGAATCCACCGCCGCCGCCACGCATCGCCATTCCGCCACCACCGCCGCGGCCGGCAAAGCTCGGTCCGCCGCCGCCACCGCGCGGCATGCTCGCCATGCTGGCGCGGCCGCGCGCGGATGCTGCGGCAGCCGAGCGGCCGGAGGAGACGTTCATGGCTCCGCCACGATTGGCCGAACCGCCGCCGGCCCGGTTCGCAGCCTTGGCGCGATCGCCGCCACCCTTGGTCGCGCCCTTGGCACGATCACCGGCACCGGCGCGATCGCCGCCGCCAGGCCGGTCGCGCGTCCCTGCGCTGGGGCGATCGCCCGCGCCCGGACGGTCGCCACGATTGCCGGCGCGATCACCTGCGCGATCCCCAGCGCGATCTCCTGGACCGCCGCGATCACCCGCACGATCTCCCGCCCGGTCCCCGGCACCCTGGTTGGGGCGCAGCACCTGGTTGCCGTCGCGGCCGCGGAAATCCATCCGGTCCGACACACCGGCCTTTAGATTGTTGTTGCCGAAGCGCTGCTGAACATTGCTGTTGTTGTAGCGCACACCGCCGCGATGCGCCGGATTGTGCTGCCAGCCATTGCCAATGTTCGTGGTGCGATGGTTGACATAGACGTTGCGGTTGCCCCAGTTGCAGCCGCCGCCCCAGTAATTGCCCCAGCGTCCGATCGCCCAGGCCGTGCCGAAGGCGATGCCGGCCGCGACCACGCCGGCTCCGATATAGGACGGGTAGCCCCAATAATACGGCGGATACTCCGCATAGGGCCAGCTGCCGTAGACCGTCGCCGGGTCGTAATACGGCACGTACATCGCCGCGGGATCGGCCTGCTGGATCACGACGACCTGCTTGCCTTCCTGAGACTGGACGCTGACCTTCTGCTGCTTGGTCGTCACCAGCTTCTTGTTGTCATAGGCCTTGTTGCGCAGACGCTGGATCGCGTCCATCACGTCGGGCTGCTGCGCGAGGAAGGCATCGCCCAGCTTCTTGGTCCAGTCGAGCTGATCGCTCATCATCGCGAGGACGTCGGCGGTGCTGGCCAGCGCCTTGACGCTGTCGTCCCAGCCCTGCTTCTCCACTTCCGTCTTCAGCGCATCGCCCTTCAGGCTCTTGCGCTCCTTCAGCCAGCGGTCGGCCTGCACCACTTCCAGCGGATAGGTCGAGGCCGCCAGTACATTGGCGAGCAGCTCGTCGGGATAGAGCGCGATCGGCGCGACGAGGGCCTCCAGCTGCTCCGGCTTCAAGAGCTCGGCCGCGGGCGCGGGCGGGCTCGCGGGCTGCGCCTGCGGCGCCGGGGCTGCAGGCGTCGTTGGGGCCTGCGCCATTGCGGCGACCGAAGTCGCCATCAACAGCGCCAGCGCCATCAGAGTCTTGCCGCAACGAAACATCACATCCTCCCTCGACTTCCAACTTGAGAAGATCGAGCCGGATCGCGGGCATTTGTTGATCGAGATCAACGAAACGAAGTCGTCGAGACTGCTGCAGCGCGAGAGCAGAGCATCATTCGATCAGTTCCGCATCCATCAGGAGCCGGCATCATGCAACTGCGAAAGAAAAACGGTCGCAGCCATCGACAGGCTTGATCAAGATCAAGGCAGTGCCCGGTCACTGGGCGATCGGAAGCCGGATCGTGAACAGGGCCCCGCCTGCGGCATGGTTTGCTGCGGCGATTTCGCCATGATGGGCCTCAACGATGGTTTTGACGATCGCAAGTCCCATTCCCATGCCTTGCGGCTTGGTCGTGAAGAACGGATCGAAGACCTTGGCGAGGTCGGTCGCGGCTATTCCAGGCCCGGTATCGGTGATCCTGATCTCGGCTTGATTGCCGGCACGAACGGTTGAGACGCTTACTTCGCGCTTATCGGCATTTGCATCGGACACCGCATCCATCGCGTTGATGATCAGGTTGAGGATGACCTGCTGGAGCTGGACCGGATCGCCCCTGACGTGGAGATCGGCGAGAACAGGCACGTAGGTCAACGCGATGTGGCGTCCGTCAGCGACGGCCTTCACCAGGCCGAGCGTTTCGCGGACAGTTTCGTTGAGCTCGATGTCCTTGACCTCAAACGGCGTCTTTCTCAAGATAGAGCGCAGTCTGCGGATCACCTCGCTCGCCCGATGATCGTCACGCCTGATATCGGCGAGAATCTGGCGAACCTCGCTGATGTCCGGCGAGCTGGTGCTCAGAATGAGCTCCGCCGTCTCCGCATTGGTCAGGATGGAGCCGAGCGGCTGGTTCAGTTCGTGGGCGACCGACGTGGTGAATTCGCTGACGGCGGAATAGCGATTGGCGTGAGCAAGTTCGGCGAGACGTTGGCGCGACTCGACCTCGGCAAACCGCCGCCGCCGCCGCTCGTGCAGCAGCCCGCTGATGAGGCCTGCCTGCACCAGAAATATGGCTACGATCATCAACATCTGCCAGCGATAACGTTGCCAGATGTTCGGCTCCCGAAACAAAATCGCGCTGCCCGGAGGCAAACGACTCTCGCTGATGCCCCAGCGCTGCAATTCCCGCGAATCATACCGGGGTGCTGCGAAGCCGATAGGCTCGTAACTGATGCTCTCCGGTTTCGCGCCACCGAGAATGCCAATCGCCGCGCTAACGGTCCTCGAACTCGTTTCCGCAATCGTATGCATCGGTCCACCGACGGTGCTGTCACCGAAGAACGGTTCGGCGTAGGAGAAGATCGGAGCATTCGCGACTGCATGGAGGCTTCGCAGGGCGATGTCGCTCTCGTGTACAACCCCGGCCGCATCAACCGACATCAGGCCCCAAAACAGCGCGGTGTGGGGCGGGAGGTTTGCTGCGCGCTTTAATATGTCATCGAACGCCAGATCCGAGTACCAAACCAACTCGATTTTCTGGTCGAGAGGTTTCAGCTCCCGCTTCACCTCCTCCAGCCAGAACTTCTCCAGCGGCGAAGCCCCTACCACAACTGCAACCGACTTGGTGTCAGGCAGAACCTGTAGGATGTTCTCGAATGCGACCAGGAAATCGTTGCGGATCGCCACGACGACGTCGTTGCTGCTCAGATTGGCTCGGTCGACCAGCCGATGTTCGACCACCGCATGAATGAGCGGCGTGTCGGGGAACAGTTTCGCCCGATATCTCTGCGCAAACCGGGCCGCAGGCGCGCCGATGCACAACACAATGTCGGGCAATGCGCCCTGGTACAACGAGTGCAGATACTCGACGAAAGGCGCATCGGGACCGGGATTGTTGAAACGGGCCGAGAGCAGCGCATGCTCCTGGATATCGAGCGGCCAGGGCGATTTGCGCTCGAGTTCGGCCTTGATGTCACGCGCATACTCGCTCCAGGGCCGAAACTCGCGGCCGAAGGAGTGCAGGATCAGCACGCGCTTGAGCTCGCCGCGCCGGCTTCGCTCGACGGCATCGGCGCGCACAGGTGGCAGGCACACGGCGACTAAGAGGCCGAGGCACAACAGTGCGGCCGCAGCTCGCCAGGGCTTGACCGAACCACTGCACATGCGCCCGCTCAGCTCCATCCCGCAGCTTCGACGGCTGCTTTCCAGGCAATCCTAGCGGGATTCCCGGCACGCTGACAGCCCGCAACCCGACACATGTTGAACATGTGTCAAAACCAGCGCATCTTCCCGCTACGAAGCCGGGCAACGGTGATAGCGGATTTCCATGTCTTCCATGCCGGGGAACTGCCGAACGAGGCTGTTTGCATCGAGCTCTTTCAGGCTGAATTGAACGCTGGAGAGCATCATGTCGGTGGCGCAAGCGGCGACCAGGTTGACGTTCGGCCCGCTGTCCTTCCTTGCCTTGATCCGGCAGCGTGCGAATTTTCCGATGATCTGATCACCATCGACAATGAAGCCGCCGCCATAAACATCCGACATATCGGTAAAGCCGAGCTGGGCTCCTTTGCGCGCGAACACCTTGGGACAATTATCGGCGCCGGTCGCCCATGCGCCGTTGAGCTCGAGCGCATCTGCGCTGACGACCGTGACGACGAGGGAAATCGACGTCGCACCAAACGTAACCAATCTCCTCGAACCCATCTGATCCGTCCTTCCCCTCGCCGTTCAATGCCCGCTGAGCACGAGCGTCTTGATCGGCAGCAGCAACGCCTGGATGCGCAGCAGCAGCGCGTGGACGAGGCCGACGCCGTCCACGACATGCAATGCGATCTTCCGGCTGGTGGGCGTGTCCTTGGCCGAGATCTCCTCGTGATTGCTGGTATAGGCATTGACGATGCAGCTGCTGCCGGGGGTCACACCGTCGAGGCCGTCCTTGTACAGCGGCTCCAGGAACACCAGGATGGTGCCCGGACGGACGATGTTCTGTGGATCAATAAGCTGTTCGCCGGAACGAAACTGTCCGGCCGCGATGTAGTCCTGCACCGTGGTGATCACCATGGGAATGATCACCCATGGCTTCGAAATGCAGGTTGCCTCCGCCACCATGCCTTCCTTCATCACCTGGGCCTCGATCTGGCCGAATCCCGCTTGCAGCGCCTTGCGGCCAGCACCTTCCGGCACGAGCACGCCAGCCGGGCGCATCAGCTGATTGACGACATCACCGGTCCGAATCAGGAACTGCTCCACCCGTCCGTCGACGCCGGCGCGTACAAAGGTTTTATCGAGGTCGACCTGGGCCTGAGCGAGCGCGGCTTCCGCGCTGGCCTTCTGCGCGGGCAGCAAAACCGACAGCTGCAAGGAAGCGGATTGCTTTGCGGCCGCCGCGGCATCAATGCCAGATTGGCGCTGGTCGACCAGGACCTGGAGCTTGTCAATGTCACGTTGCGGGACGATTCCGGGATTTCGTCGCTGGAGCTCGCTCTTGACCTCAAGCTCGTCCTTGGCCTGCTGGTAATTGGCTCTCGCCTCCCCGACCTGGGCCTCCGCTTTCACGACGTCGGCCTGCGCCGTCTGCATCGCCGCATCGACCTCTGCTATCTTCCGCCTGGCTGTTTCGACTGCGGCCTGCTGCCTCGAGCTGTCCAGCGTGAACAGGACATCGCCCTTCTGCACCGGAGCGCTGAAGCCGACCTTGACGTCCGCGACGCGGCCCGAGCCCTCGGGGAGGATGGGCACGGTGCGGAAATACAGCGCGGACGAAGACGTCGAGGGATGGAAGTAGAAGATCATGGTGATCAGCGATACCGTCAGCATCAGGCAGGCGGTGATGCCCCAACGCAGCTCGTACCAGATCGAAAAGAAGGTGATCTCCTTGCCGAGGCGCTTGCCCTGGGCGTAGCGGCGGTAGAGATAGTCCGGCAGGATCGTGACGAGGGAGCAGATCAGCAGCTCAAGCATGGCTGTGCTCCTTCTTGGCGAACTCCGGCTTTTCTGCTGCAGGCGCTGCAACCGCGACGTCACTCGCGGCCTCCTCGGCGCCGCCCGGCGTCGCGTCGGCAATCTTCTCGACCGATCCGGCAATGCTGCGCAGCGGTGTGCCGAAATCGGGCAGATCGATCATCGCAAGCAGCAGCCCGGCAATCCAGAAGATGTGCATGTGCGTGAACAGCGAGATCAGGCCGAGCACCGCGACAAGCTCGAATTGCAGCTTCTGCGACTTGTGCGCCATCCGCTCCGGCAAGCTGTGCAGCTTCCAATAGAGCGTGCCGACCCAGAGCACGACACCGATCAGGAACACGCCCATGACCACCATCAGTGTGTCGGTCCCGCTGCTCGGCGCCAGATAGAACGGAAGATGGTGCGGGGCCATCGGATGAATCTGGTCGCTCAAGCGTCTCTCCCGGTCAAACCATGCATGTCCGGCACTGTGTTCGGCCCCGTCCTGATTTGCTTGATTTGAATCAAGGGAACGCCCTCTATCCGACCTAGCGTTTTCCAGATGCTGATTGGATAATCATCAGGAGCCGCCAGCCATGCCGGGCCTCGACGATCTCATCCCTAACGCCGCCCAAATTCGACGGGAAGCCGCGCTCAAGGAGGCCGAAAAAGCCGACGAATATGTCCGCCTCGCAGCAGCGGCCGACGCGGAGAAACGCGCTCTGATCGAGCGCCTGAGCAAGCCCTCCGGCAAAAGCGAGGAGGAGAAGATCAAGCTCGCCTCGACCATCATCCAGCGTGCCGTGCGAAACGGCCTGACGGAAGTGCTGGTCTATCGCTTCCCCAACTCGCTTTGCACCGACAAGGGACGGGCCATCAATCAGATGGAAAAGGGCTGGGAGAACACTCTGACCGGAATTCCCAAGGAGATCTTCCAGCTCTGGACCGACTACCTGAAACCGCGCGGCTATCGCATTTCCTACCAGGTGATCGATTTTCCCGGCGGTGTGCCCGGCGATATCGGCGTGACCATCTCTTGGGACGAATGAAGCGCGACAGGAGCGAGCGGCATGGCCAAGGACGCGCCTGCGGGGCGGATGAAGCGGAAGGATTACGAGAAGGAGCTTGGAAAGCTTCAGGTCGAGCTCTGTCATCTCCAGGATTACGTGCGAGAGAACAAACTGCGCGTCATCGTCCTGTTCGAGGGCCGGGACGCGGCCGGCAAGGGCGGGACGATCAAAGCGATCACCGAAAAGGTGAGCCCGCGGGTCTTCCGTGTTTGCGCCCTTCCCGCGCCGTCCGACCGCGAGAAGACGCAGCTTTTCTTCCAGCGCTATATGGAGAGATTCCCGGCCGGCGGCGAGATCGTGATCTTCGACCGGAGCTGGTACAACCGTGCCGGCGTCGAATATGTCATGAACTTCTGCACTCCCGCGGAACACGAACGCTTTCTCAATCTATGTCCGCAGATGGAGAAATACGTCATCGACGGCGGCATCATCCTGATCAAGATCTGGCTCGAAGTCGGCATGGACGAGCAGGAACGCCGCTTCAAGGCCCGGATCGACGACCCTGTCCGGCAGTGGAAGCTCAGCCCGATGGACCTGGAATCATTCCGGCGTTGGTATGATTATTCACGGGCGCGCGACCTCATGCTGAAGAAGACGAGCACGAAGGATGCGCCCTGGTACATCATCCGGTCCGACGACAAGCGCAAGGCGCGGCTGAACTGCATTGCCCACATTCTCGGCGCCATCCCCTACAAGCGCATCAAGAAGGACAAGATCAAGCTGCCGAACAGATCCGACAGGGGTCGCTACGACGACCAGGCCGGCCTGAAGGGGATGAACTTCGTCGCCGAGCGATATTGAGACGCGAGCGGGCTGCGGTGACGCAGCCCGTCGCTCCTTCGGTTCACTTCAGGCGGATCGTAACGCCGCCGACCGCAGCCGACACTTCCGCGCCAACCCTGGGGCCGCTGAGCTGAAGGATCACACCATTGCCGTTCTGCAGCTGAACGGCACCGGCGCCTGCGGCGATCGCCCCACCGGCTCCGCCTACCGCATAGGAGCCTTCGATAGATGCCGGCCCCTTCAGATTGAGCGCCCGACCGACGAACTTCGTCGTTGACGCCCCGATGGTGAGACCCACGCTCATGCCGGAGACCGTGAAAGGGTATTTCTTGCCGCGGTAGAGCAAAACGCCCTCTCCGCCACCGGCCCCGACGATGAAGCCACCCTTGGTGAAGACGACCGCAACCTGGCCGGTATCGGCACGTGCCCGCGTGCTGATACCGAGAGTGGCTGTCGTCAAGGCAATCAGGACGGCACCGATGGCAACTTTCCTCATGATGTTTCTTTCCCCTCTTGTGATCATTGCGCCAGGATCATCGCGAAGTAGCCGAAGATCGTCAGGAGGATGCCCGAGACGGCATAGCCGACCGGGAATCCGATCCAGGGCACCGAGCTCTGGATCTCGACCGCAGCTTCGCGGCACGGGCCGGAATGCGACCGCGCGCCGGCGACGCCGCCCATTAGCACGGCGGGATTGATCTTGAAGACGTGGAAGCCGATCGCCCAGACGATGAACGGCGGGATCGTGCAGGCGATGAAGCCGACGATGAAGATCTTCAAGGCGATGGCTCCAGTAAGCTGCGACAGCAGTCCTGCGCCGGCATTGACGCCAACGATGGCGACGAAGACGACGAGGCCGAGATCCTCCAGCACGTTCCGCGCCGCGTTGGGCGTGTTGCCGAAGAAGCGCAGCCGCGACACGATCGAGGACACGATCACGCCCGACAGCAGGAGGCCGCCGGCATTGCCGAGACCGATCTTGGCGCCGAACGCCGGAAACTCAATCATGCCGATCAGGAAGCCGATGATCATGCCGACGGACAGGGTCAGAAGATCAGTTGACGTATTGGCGCGCGCAATCCGGCCCCACTTCTCGCCGAGCTCGTTGACCGCTGATTTCAGGCCGACCACGGAGACGATGTCCATGCGTTCCAGCTTGGTCTTGAGACCGGCTGGAATCTGCACGCCGCCCCGCTCCACCTTGGTCACCTGCAGCTGGCCGGCAATGGCCGTGTCGCGGAAGGATTCGAAGGTACGCCCGACGACGTCCTTGTTGAAGACGACGATTTCAGCCTGGTCCATGGGTATACCGAGTGTCTTGGCATCGGCGACCTCCGGACCAATCAGGCCCATCTTCTCGGTCAGATGCTCGGTCGAGCCGCCCAGCGCGACGATGTCGCCCTTCTGCAACACGAGCTCGGGATCAGCGCCCTGCGGCTCGCCATTGCGCCCGACATTGACGATCCGGTATTCCGGATTAATCGCGCGGAATTTGGCGATGCTCATCCCCACCGTCGCCGGATTCTCCAGCCGGTACGCTCGCAGGCCGAACTGACGATAGCCGGTCAGGCCGCCGCCTTCGAGATCCTTGACGCCATATTCCCGCTCATACTGCTTCGCGGCAGCCTTGGCGTCGACGCCCCACCAGCGCGGCAGGTATTTACAGATCAGGATGATGCCGACGGTGCCCCAGATGTAGGTGATGCCGTAGGAGAGCGCGATCATGCCGGAGGCTTCCTCGGGCTTCATGCCCTCTGGCAGCTTCACGACACCTGAGGTGACCGCCTGCTCTGCCGAGCCGATCGCCGCCGACATGGTCTGCGATCCCGCGAGCATGCCGCCGGCAGCACCTGGCGGCAGGGCAAAGAGCTTTGCACCGAGCACCACCAGTGTCAGGCCCAAAACGCTGGACACGACTGCGAGGAACACGAACTTGATGCCATCGCCTCGCAGGCTGTTGATGAAGGACGGACCAACGCGCAAGCCCACGCCATACATGAAGAGGTAATAGAACAAGCTTTTGGCGAAGTTGTTCAGCTCGAGCTTCACGCCATAGCTGGACGCCCAGACCGAGATGCCTGCGCCGACCACGATGGCGCCGGCAACCATGCCGAGGCCATAACCCTTGACGTTGGCCCGGCCGATATAGACGGCGAGACCGACGACGAAGAACAGCAGCAGATACGGATACTGCCGCAGAAACTCGAAAAATGCCTGCATGTTAGTCCCCTCCAAGCCTTAGGATGCGGCCTTGAGCTTCGTTTGCGCGGCGGGCTTTGGCCGGCCGAGCTTGGCCAAAGCTTCCGTGCGCACGAGCTTCAGTCCTTCCTTGGCGTCGTAGCCGTGGATTTCCTTCACATCGAGCTTGCGCATGAAGTCGATGGTTTCCTGGGTGATGACCTGGCCCGGCACCATGATCGGAAAGCCCGGCGGATACGGAATCACGAAGTTCGCCGAGACGAGCTCGGGGCCGGCCTTTAGCCGCTGATCGATCTCGGGATCGTTGAGGCGGATGTGCTCGCATCCGGCAACGTCATAGGCCGCGTAGAAGCCGCTGCGGATGTCGCCTTCATTGGTCTTGGTGCCGGCATCGCCGCGGAAGCTCGGGTGGAAATGCGAGAAGTTCGGCAGATCCGGCACATCTTTCATCAGGCTCGTCACCCGTGCCTCGAAGGTCTTCCGAGCATTGGCGCCGCCCTGGGCAAGGCCGCGATCGATCTCGCCCGCGATTTCGGCGAGCACGCGGACGAGATGCGCCACATCGCTGCGGGTGTTGTTGATGTTGGACTGGACCAGGACCGAGTTGCGGGAGGTCTTGTTGACCTGGATGTTGTACTCGTTGGCGAGAATGCCTTTGAACTGCGTCCCGTCATAGCCGGCCATGCCGCACACCAGCGTCATGCGGGTCGGATCGAGGCAGAACTCGTCGTCGTCCAGGCTCTTGAGTGTATTCGCCCAGTTGACGCCGGGAGCGAGGAAGTCGGTGAAGCCGCTCTGGCGGTATTGTGCCGGCACCATGGCGTCGGCACCGAGGATGCGGAAATATTTCGAGATCAGCGGATTGCTGTTGACTGCCTGGCGGATCGCGAACGCGATCTCGATCGCATTGGCGACGAGGCCATAGCCTTCCAGCTCCATCTGCCGCCGCGAGATGTCGAGGCTGGCGATGAGCTGCTGGTTTGGGCTGGTGGAGGCGTGGGTGAACACCGCCTCCTTGAACTGCTGTTCGACCGTGTGGAATTCCACATCCTTGACCGACAACATCGAGCCCTGACGGATCGCCGACATCGACTTGTGGGTCGAATTGGTTTGGTAGACGCGCAACCTTATCTGTCTGGGGTCCGGGATCAGCCGGGTCTTGAGCAGCACCTCGTTGGACGGGTTCTTGCCGAGCTCGGCCTGCTGCTTCTCATAGACCGCGACCGACTTCGGATCGCGCATCCAAGCCTCGATCTCGTTGGCGGCGCCCAGGCCCGTGCGGCGGCGCAGGAACGGCGAGAACCGGGCAAAGCCGAACCAGGCTTCGTCCCAGAGGAAGATGAGGTCGGGCTTGATGGCAAGGCATTCCTCCATCACCCGGCGCGTGTTGTAGATGTGACCGTCAAAAGTGCAGTTGGTGAGATCGAGCATCTTGACGCGGTCGAGCCGGCCGTCCGCCTTGGCGCCCAGCAGCGCCTGCTTGATCGTCTTCAGCGGTACCGCGCCGTACATCGAATATTCCGTCATCGGGAAGGCTTCAACATAGAGCGGCTGCGCTCCGGCCAGCACCATGCCGTAGTGATGCGACTTGTGGCAATTGCGGTCGACGATCGCGATGTCGCCGGGCGCGAGCAGCGCTTGCACCGCCATCTTGTTGGACGTCGAGGTGCCGTTGGTGACGAAGAAGACGCGGTCGGCGCCGAGCGCCCTCGCCGCCTTCTCCTGCGCCTTCTTGATGTTGCCGGTCGGCTCCAACATGCTGTCGAGGCCGCCGGTGGTGGCGCTGCTCTCGGCCAGGAACAGGTTCGGGCCGTAGAACTCGCCCATGTCGCGGATCCAGTCGGATTTGAAGATCGACTTGCCGCGGGCGATCGGCAGCGCATGGAAAGTGCCGATCGGGCGTTGGGCGTATTTCTTGAGATTGTCGAAGAACGGCGTGTCGTAGCGATCCTGGATGCCTTCGAGGATCGACAGATGCAGCTCCAGAAGCTCTTCGACGGAATAGAAGATGCGGCGAACCACGTCCGCCTCGGGATTACCGGCGAGCTCCTCCACGTCGCGGTTCGAGATCATGTAGAGATCCAGCTCGGGCCTGACCCGCTTGATGATGTGGGCGAGCCGGAGCGCTGACGCGTCGGTTTCGTCGTTGAGGCCGGCTGCACCCATAATTGAACGCAGGACCGGCGCATCGTGCCTTGAGCGCAGCCCGAAACCCTCGTTGATGATGACAGCGCCGATGTTGGGATTGAGCATCGTCGCGCAGAACGCATCCTCCAGGCTGCCGACGATGACGGGCTCATAGATGAAGGCGTCGACCGGGCGCCGCAGCTTGCGCCATTCGGCCGCAAGCGCAGGCCACTGACCGGGGGAGACGCCGGTGACGATCAGGGTCTCGAAATAGGGCCGGCGCGCCGTATGCGCGCCGAAGCTCGGCGGCACCAGCTCGGGCGCATCGCCGTTGCCGTCGTCCTTTGCGCTCCAATCGCCGGCATATTGGCGGAAGGATCGCGTCGCCAGCGCCTGAGCAATTCTCGTCGCAAGGGCGAATGCGGCCGAACCGTCGCCTGTGGCCGCTGCTTCCCGCAGCGCCGCCATCAGCGGCAGGCCCGGATAGCCGTGAAATTCCTCGGTGATCGAAAGATCGGCGAGCGCGGCGTCATAGGCCGCGCGATTGCCGACACGCGCCCAGGTCTTGGCGGCCTCCACGAGGTCTCGCCAGTCGTCCGCCCGCGCTCCTGGGCCCGAAAAGAACCGGTCGATGCGCTTCTGTGCGGGGTTCGCGTCTTTGGACATTTGTTTCTCCCGATCCTTTACCGAAGGTGATGCGGGATCGTGGGTGCGGCGACGGTCGCTCCATTGATCCAAGTCAACGGTCTCGCGCATTCCGGCAACGATGCCATGCCGTTCGCAGCGCAATACCAAGCGGCGTCAGGCGGTTCGCTGCGCGGAGCTCACCTGATCGTCTGCGAGCAGGTTGTCGAGCGACCGCAGCCAGTGGCTGCTGTCGGTCTTGTCCGCCAGTCCCTCCGCGCGTAGAAGATCGCGCAGCTGCGCATGCGCACCGACGATGCAGAAGGCCACCTTGCGTGACGCAAGTTCTTCGTAAAGATCATGCAGCATGCTTGCGCCCGCCAGGTCGATGTAGGGTGACGCCGAAAGGTCGCAGATTACCAGCCGCACGCCCGTCGACGTGCGGAGCGCCGTCAGGACGGTTTCCAGGATGGTTTCGGAATTGATATAGAGCAACGACGCTTCGGGCCGGAAGGCGATGATTCCAACCAGCGGCTCGACGCCCTCGTGCCTCGCACTGTCCGAATAGCGGCCGCTGCCGGGCAGCCGACCGAGGAACGCGACATTCGGTCGCGAGGCCCGCGCCAGTAGCAGGAAGATCGACGCGATCGACGCCAGCAGGACGCCCTGGAGGATGCCGAGCAGCAGCACGGAGATCAGTGCAATCGCCGCCGCGTAGAAATCGATTCGGCTGACCCGCCACATTCGCAGCAGGGCACGAACGTCGACCAACCTGTAAACGGCGGCGAAGACGATGGCCGCGAGCACCGCCTTCGGCAGGTTGGTCAGCAGCCCCGTGAAGAACAACAGGCACAGACCGAGCGTCACCGAGCAGATCACCAGCGCCAGCGGTGTCCGCGCCCCGGCGTTGTCGTTGACGGCCGATTGCGACAGGCCACCGGCAACGGGATAGCCATGGCCGAAAGCAGCGGCGAGGTTCGCTGCGCCCAGTCCCAGGAATTCCTGACGGACATCGAGCGAATAGCCGTGCTTGGCAGCGAAGCTGCGGGCCGCCGACACGCCTTCGATATAGGCAAGGAGCACGCAACCTGCGGCGAGAGGGAATAGATCGTCGAACTCCAGCAGGCCAAATGTCGGGACCGCCAGCACCGGCAGCCCTTCCGGTATCTTCCCGGTAACGGGCACACCAAGGGCCGGCAAGCCCAGCAGCGTCGCCAGAGCGATCGCAAGCGCAACGACGGTGATGCCGACGGGTTTTCCCGGCAACAGCCGTTCGCCGAGCAGAAGCAACAAGAGCGCGACCGCACCGATGCCCAGCACCAGCGGATCAATGCCGCCGAGCTGCCCGAACAGCTTGACAGCCCGATCGAAGAAACTGTGGCCGCCACCGGCCACCCCAAGCAGGCTCGGCAATTGACTCATGATGATGGTGAGCCCAGCTCCGGCCTTGAAGCCGACCAGAATACTGTCGCTAACGAGCCGGACGAGGACGCTGAGCTTGAACAGCCAGGCGATCAGGCACAGCACCGCCACGGCAAAGGCCGCAAGGCTCGCGATCTGCGCATAGCGTACCGCATCTCCTCCGGCCAGCGCACCGACGGTGCCTGCAATCATCAGGGAAATCGCTGACGTCGGCCCGATCGCGAGCTGCCGGGACGACCCGAGCAAGGCGTAGCCGATGCCTCCGAGCATGTAGCCATAGACGCCGATCTGCGGTGGCAGGCCGGCCAGCGCGGCATAGGCGAGCGAGACCGGAATGGCGTAAGCGGCCAGCGTGACGCCGGCGATCGCGTCGGACGGCAGCCATTCGCCGCGATAGGCCGCAAGCCAGCCTGCCGGCGGGAAGAATCGCGTCCAGGTCGGATCGGACGGTGTACTCATCGCCCTTGCTCCCGACGAGGGGCTTCGCAGCGCAGCAGCGCAATCAGCAGCGCGGCGACGGGCAGGCCGAGCGCGAGATCGGGGATGCTCTTGGTCGCAAAAGCGCCGGCGGCGGCGCCAAAGCCGAACACGGCGCACAATGCGAAGAAGATGCCCGACTTGCGCAACGTCCCGAGCGGAGCCCCGCCATACACGACCGAAAAGATGTTCTCGATGGCTTGACGCATATTGCCGGTAATCATCACCGTGCTGCAAACGGTGCCCTCGACCCTGGCGAACATGGATGATTGCATGGCTGCGACCACGGAGATGCCGAGCGTTCCCGCCAAGTCCGGCAACCGGTTGTGCAGGACACCAATCGCGATCAACAGCACGATCTCGATGACAGTGCTGATCGCCGCAGCGCGCCCGCCAGCGACACGACGCAGCCAGGCAGCGATCACGATGCCGACCGCGAAGGCGAGGATCGGTGGCACGAAGTGCGACGCCCTCGCCCAGTTACCCGCCATCCCATAGGCCCAAAGGAAGATCAAATTCGCGGTCTGAGCGTTCGCCAGCACGCCGTGAATGATCCAGGTATAGGCATCGATGAAGCCGCCCGCGAAAGCGAGCAACAATACGATCTCGACCGTCTCGTCGCGGCGGATCGCGCCGGCTGCGACGTCCAGGGTACTCATCTCGGAAATACGGGCTGCCGCAAATACTCCATTCTGTCATAGGCATCCCGCCGACCCTGCCGAGGCTTGATCTGGATCAAGCAAGATCCCTGGGGCGCCAATCAAATCCCGTCAAAGCGCCGGGGGAATGCCATGGAAACCGTCAGGTGGATCATCGCCGCCGCACCGGAAATATTCCTGCTGCTCGCCATTGCGATCGGCACCGTCCTTGGCCGCATCAGGATCCGTGGCTTCTCGATGGGAACGACTGCCTGCATCCTGATCGTAGCCGTTCTGATCGGCCAGCTCGGCAGCTTCACGTTTCCGCCGATCCTGCGCGCGATCCTGTTCAGCCTGTTCGTGTTCACGATCGGCTACCGGTCGGGACCGGAGTTCTTCGCCTCGTTGAGCGTGCGGACCCTGGCGCAGGTGGTGCTGGCGCTGGTGATCGGGACTACCGGCCTCGTGCTCGTGCTGATTTTCGCGCATGCGTTCAGGCTCGATACCGGCACCGCCGCGGGCCTCACGGCGGGCGCGCTGACGCAATCCTCGGTCATCGGCACTGCATCGGGCGCGTTGGCGCAGCTCGGCCTGCCGGCCGACGTGTTGAAGCAGCAGGAAGCCAATATCGCGGCCGGTTATGCCGTAACCTATGTGCTCGGCTACATCCTGACTCTGCTATTCGTCCCCTTCGTCGCCCCGCGATTGATGGGGATCGACCTCAAGACGGAGGCAAAAAAGCTAGAGGCGGAGCTTGCCGGCGGAGCTCCTGCAAAAACGGACAATCTTTCCTATCGCAAATTCCAGGCCCGCGCCTATCGTGTTTCGACCGCCGCTGGCCGCACGATCGAGGCCATCGAGACCGAGATCGGCAGTCGCACCATCGTGGAGCGGATCGTACGTCACGGCGCCGACGTCGCCGCGCGTCGCGACGTGGTCCTCGAGGATGGCGATGACATCGTCCTGACTGGGCCGACCGCGGCCATCGTCTCGGCGAAACCCGTCGTCGGTGCGGAAATCGATGCCGACGAACTGCTACGCAGCCTGCCTGGCAACGTGATTGACGTGCTCGTCGAGAACCGCCAGCTGCACGGCAGATCGATCCGCGAAGTGGCCGAGATCGTCGGCGACAGCGCGCGCGGTGTATTCCTGCGTATCTTGACCAGGATGGGGCGGCAGGTGCCGCTCGGGCCCGAAACGCGCGTCTATCTCGGCGACATCATGACGCTGGTCGGCAGCTCCGGCAATATCCAACGGGCTACGGCGCAGGTCGGCTACGCGCTGAACGCCGGGGACCGGACCGACATCGCATTCCTCGCCGCCGGCATCGCCGTCGGCCTTCTGGCCGGCCTTGCCAGCTTCAAGGTCGGAGCGGTCGCGCTGACCCTGGGTGGCGGTGGTGGCGCCCTGATCGCCGGCCTCGTCTGTGGCTGGCTGCGCTCGCGAAGGCCCACCATGGGCGCGATGCCGCCGGCAGCGCAGCAAACCTTGAGCGATCTCGGGCTCGGCGGTTTCATCGCGGCCATCGGACTCGGCAACGGGCTTGCCGCCTGGTCTGCGATCCAGGCGCACGGTTTGCTGCTGGTCGGCATGGGCATCGTCGTCACGCTGATTCCGATGACGGTAGGAACGCTCGTTGCCTATTACCTTCTGCGCATGAACCCGGTCGTGACCTGCGGCGCTCTCGCCGGCGCCATGACGGTCGATGCCGCGGTCACGGGGGCTTGTGACGTTGCCGAGAGCCAAACCCCGGTGCTCGGCGTCGCCGTGCCCTATGCGGTCGGCAACGTGGTGCTGACCGTTCTCGGTCCAATCGTGGTGGCAGCCACGTTTTCGGGATGAGGGATCCGCGATGCGCCCACAGTTGAGCACAACCGTCAGGCTGCTCGTGGCGCTCTTCTCGGCGATCCTTTGCGCCGCCCCGGCGCGCTCCGAGAATGCCATCCGCATCCAGGAGGAAATCTGGGCGCTGCCACTGCAACTGCCCATGTTCGCCTACCTCGTGCGCCCGGTCGGCGATGGTCCCTTCCCGCTTGTGATCATGAATCATGGCGTGTCGCTCAAGCCGACCGATCGCAGCTTCTTCCCGCTGGTGGAGTTTCGTGACGCTGCCAAATGGTTCGCCCAGCGCGGCTACCTCGTCGTGGCTCCGGTCGGCACCGGCTATGGTGCAGCAGCCATCGACATTCCCGAACGTGGCATCTACGGACCGTTCTTCTCCAAAATCGGGGACTGCTCCAATCCCAACTTTCGTGACGCAGGGCTCGCCGTTGCAAAGGTCGATCTCGAGATCATCGACTATCTCGCCGCCGAGAAACGCATCATCCCCAAGGACGTGATCGTGGTCGGCCAGTCTGCCGGCGGCTGGGCCTCGATCGCCTTGTCGAGCGTGAACCCGCCAGCAGTCAAGGCCATCATTACTTTTGCCGCAGGCCGTGGCGGGCGCGTCGGCGGCAAGCCGAACAACAATTGCGCGCCGGACAAGCTGGTTGAAGCCACCGCGGATTTCGGCCGCACCTCGCGGGTGCCGATGCTGTGGATCTACATCGAGAACGACACGTTCTTCGGGCCCGACCTGTCCAAGCGCATGCATGCCGCCTTCACCGCTGCCGGCGGCCGGGCCGAATATCATCTGATGCCGCCGTTCGGCGGCGAGGGACATTTCTTCATCGGTTCGCCAGACGCGATTCCGCTCTGGTCGCCTCTGGTGGCGAAATTCCTCGATGCGCAAAACTAGGTTGCCGATCCGGAGGCGAACATGCCCAACATTCGTGATTACCTCCGAGGCCTTCTCCTCGTCGTCGTCGGCACCGCAATGTCGCTGGGTGGCGTTGTACCGGCGGAAGCGCAAGCGGACAAGCCGGCCGAAGTCGCGCCCCGCGGTCAACGTGAAGCAACAGACATCAGTTACGGCCGTTGGCAGAAGCTATGCTTCAAGCCTGGCGGCGCGCTGAGGCTGTGCCGAACCTCGATCACCGGCCGATTCGCGACCGGCCAGATCGCCGTGCGGCTCGACGTTATCGAACGCGACGATTCCCAATCCGCGCGCCTGCAATTGTTCGTGCCCGTCGGTATGTATCTTCAACAGCAGCCCAAATTGATGATCGATCAGGGCACCCCCTTCCGCCTGCCCTATACCTGGTGTCTCACCAACCTCTGCATAGCGGCCGACGTAGCGCCGCCGAAGACCATCGAGGACATGACATCAGGCAAAGCGCTGATGCTCGAACTCGTCGATTCGAACCTCCTGGCGCTGACGACCTCGGTACCGCTGGCGCAGTTCGCGGCCGCCTACAAAGGTGCGCCGGCGAAGACGCTGGAGCAATATGTCGAGGAGTGATCGAATTCGAGCTACGCGGCAGCCGCGCGCGTCACTCGCTCGATCAAGGCTTCTGCAGAAAATGGCTTGGTCAGATAGGCGACGCAGCCCGACGCGATCGCCGCGCTGCGGTTCGCCGGACTGTCGTTGCCGGTAATGTAGATGACCGGCGCGGTGACGCCCCTCTCCGTTAGGCTCCGGCGCAGGTCGATACCGGATCTCTCATCGAGATTGATGTCGAGCACGATGCAGATCGCCCTTTCGAATCCGCCGCAATCGAGCAACGAGCCCGCCGACTCGAACAGGGTGGCGACGAAACCGTGCGCGCGCAGCAATCTGGACAAGCTCGTCCGGACGGACGGATCGTCATCCACGATAAAGACGGAGCGGCGTATCGACACGGAAAACTCGCAGGCGCCTCGAGAGTTATACGATGCGGCTGAACGCAATGATCAAGCCTCTCATCGCGCATCGCGCGATGAGCCACAGCTGGCCTGCATGGCAGCATCACGCCAACTTTTTTTCAATTGTCCCTTCGGGAAGGTACATGGAGGGAACCGTGCGATTTCAAAACAGATCCACTAGTCACATGAATCTAAAGTTCGCCACATAAAGTCTGCTGGGCTTTGTGGCAAAAGCGTTTGACGGAAGCCAAGATCTGGTCTGCGGACTTGGTCCATTTGAAGGGCTTCGGGTTGTTGTTGTGCAATTCGATGAAGGTACGGATGTCGGCTTCGAGCTGCCTGACGGAGGTGTGAACACCTCGCCGGATCTGCTTTCTGGTGAGTTCAGCGAACCAGCGCTCGATCTGATTGATCCACGACGCGGAAGTCGGCGTGAAGTGGACATGATAGTGCGGCCGGCGAGCGAGCCACGCTTTAATCTTGGGGGTCTTGTGGGTAGCGTAGTTGTCCATGACGATATGGACAGCGAGCCCCTCAGGGATTTGAGCGTCGATCTCTTTGAGAAACTTCAAGAACTCGAGCGCCCGATGGCGCTTGTAGCATTTGCCAATGACGAAGCCGGAAGCGACATCGAGCGCGGCAAACAGCGTGGTCGTACCATGCCGCACATAGCTATGCGTGCGACGTTCCGGCACCCCAGGCATCATCGGCAAGACCGGCTGCTCGCGATCGAGTGCCTGGATCTGGCTTTTCTCATCGACACTGAGGACAACGGCTCGGTTAGGCGGCGACAGATAAAGCCCGACAATATCGCGCACCTTATCGACGAATAGCGGATCGCTCGATAGTTTAAATGTCTGGCTGCGGTGCGGCTGCAAGCCGAACGCCGTCCACATTCGGCGGATCGTGGTGTGAGAAAAGCCAGTATCCGCAGCCATCGAGCGGATCGACCAGTGCGTTGCGTCGGGCGGCGTCGTACGCAATGTCCGCTCGATTACCTCGGCAACCTGATCATCGTCGATGGTTCGAGGGCGGCCCGGGCGGGCTTCGTCAAGCAGGCCATCACAACGATCCTTCAAGAATCGGCGGCGCCACTTGCCGACGGTGTGTTCATGGATGCCAAGTTCGGCAGCCACAGACTTGCTTGGCAGACCATCTGCACACCGCAGGATCGCGCGGCATCGCTCAGATAGCGATCGGGCTACACGATGACGACGAACTTGCCTCTCCAAGTACGCCCGCTCCTGCGAACTCAGCACCAACGGCGCGATCGGCCGGCCTTTCACACCTGCATTCGCCACGAGCGCTCTCCTCTCTAGAGATCCGAGCGATCAACTAATGTCACGAACTTCCGTTCCAGATGACTAGTCGCTGTTCACATCAAGCATTCCCAACCGCTCAGCGATCGAAACGAGCTCCGCAAGCGAATGACTCTGCATCTTCTCCATCACCTGGTGGCGATGCGCTTTCACGGTGCGTTCTGTGGTCCCGAGCTCATGCGCGATCTGCTTGTTGATCCGGCCGCGCACAATGAGATCGAACACCTGCCGCTCGCGGTGTGTCAGGGAAGCCAGATGACTTCGAAACGCATCGAGCCTGCTGCGCTGGGCGCGTGACACCCGCTGGCCCGCCAGCGCCCGCTCGATGGCGTCGATCAACTGCTCGGAGGATATCGGCTTGGTCAGGAAGTCTTCCGCGCCGGCCTTGATCGCTCGCACGGTGGTCGGAGTATCCGCATATCCCGTCAGGAAGATGATCGGCAAAGTCGAACCGGACGCGACCAAACGAGTCTGTAACTCAGGACCGCTCAGTCCGGGTATCCGCACATCAAGCAGAATGCATCCCGCTGCCTCATCGTTCGGCGCTGACTCCAGCAGCGCTTGTGACGACCCATAGGTGGCGACATCGTAGCCCGCGAGCTTCAGCCGGCGCTCGATCGCCGTGCGAAAGGACTCGTCGTCATCGACAATGTGAACGAGGCCCGGCACCTTCCACCTCTCGTGCAATTTCGATGGTGACCATTGAAGTCCTCCCAAGCCGCCAAATCTTCTTCAACAGTTGGGGTTCAAAATATCTATCATACAATGAGCCAAATTCCCGCAGCGCCTGCACCTTCTCATCCAGCGCATCCAAGCGGCTGCCCCTGTCCCTTGGTACAATGAACCTTGGACCAATGGATTGAACCACCAGCATAATCGTAAATCAACTTCGGCGGGAGTGGGATAGCGCGGCGCATTTCCGGCTAAGAATTTCGTCTGACGGACCAATTCGGCGGCAAGCTGAGGAGTTGGCCTATGTTTGTTCGCATCGCAACGGATTCCGCCCTGCGCCCCAATTCGCTCCGTGACCTCGGTATGAGAAGTGAGTCAAATGCGTTGGTGAGTTTAAGCGAATTTTCCTATCGAAAGGGGTCCGAGATCTACGGGGAGAAAGAGCCGGCGGAATATGTCTACCAGGTCAAGTCCGGAGCGGTACGAAGTTACAAGCTGCTAACGGACGGCCGGCGTCAGATCGGCGCATTCCACCTCGTCGGGGACATTTTCGGGCTCGAAAATGGCAACGAGCACCGGTTCACCACCGAGGCGATCGTCGACACCACCGTGCGCCTCGTGAGGCGGCATAGTCTCGAAACGGTCGCCCAGAGCGATGCAATGGTGGCCAGAAACCTCCTGAGCATGACCACCAACAATCTCCAGCATGCCGAAGACCATATGCTGCTCTTGGGCCGCAAGACCTCGCTGGAGCGGGTCGCGGCCTTCCTGCTGGAGATGGACAAGCGCCTGACGGCTGCGGGTGTCATGGCGCTGCCGATGTCGCGGCGCGATATCGCCGACTATCTTGGCCTGACGCTGGAAACCGTCTCGCGCGCTCTCTCACGCCTGCATGAGCTCGGCGTTCTCGGCTTCGTGGGCAACACTCAGCGGCAGATCGTTCTGCTTGATCGCCAGCAGCTCGCCAGTCTCGATCTGCAGTCTTGATCTGTGGTTCGATTTGCATCCGGATCGGCGTCTATTGGACGACGCGTGACGCGCCGCCCAATAGCGACCGCGCGGCCTCCGCTGATAAATATAATCTGAACGCTCAATGCAAAGCAGCAGGAATACTGACAGTTTCCTCGCCACGCCGGTGCCCTCCTCGCCGAACAGCCGCGCCAAAGGCGAGCCCCTATGGGTTGATGATCGCGAACAGCGCACTCAAGCCGAACAGGAAATCGGCGATGGGTCCCGATGCCGTGACGTCATCCACGTCGCTCCGTTGCAGTCCTCGGGATTACCTCCGAACCGATTCAGATGCCTTGAGGGCTTCGAGATGAACGAGCGTCTTGCGTAGGACCTCGAACAACACGGCCGCCGACCATCCAAACAGCAGCACGCCGTTCATGGCCGTCAGTGGGCCAATGAGCCGCCATTCGCGAACGGGCGTGACATCCCCGTAGCCGAGAGTTGTATAATTGACGAAGGCAAAATAGAGCAGGCCGTTTTCGGCAATTGCCGCGCCGACGATGCCGTAAGTGGCGGCCCACACGAGGACTTCAAGTGTGTGCGCAACCATCAACACAACGGCGGTGGTCATCATCACGCCCATCAAGTGCGGTCCCGGCCGCGTCGTGTGACGCAAACCTGCGCTGCGGGCGATGCCGACCGCGACGACGGTTACTAGTGCATGCAGCCCGATACTGATCAGGCTAACCAGCATGCCGACGAGAAACTGCATCATAGCGCCCCACCGCATTGCAACCGGCTGATCATAGTCTTCATCACCGAGTCTGAGACGACTGCGTCGCCACAGCTGCGTCAGGTCAGCTGTTCGGCTATGCGTAGCTGGGCGCCGCTGGCAAGCGTGGTGATTGATCCACGTCAATGGTGGATCGCATTGGTTTCGGGTTTGGCAGCTCAGATATCGTCAGACGACACAGGCTTGCGGGAAACCAGCGACGAGCTCCGACGGCAAGAACGGCGCATTCGAACACTGGCACCGACTGGGATCGACAGCATCATACGGGCGACCGGCTACAGACGGGGCACCACGTCAAGCAACACCACGATCTGAAATGCCGTTCGTTTTGCGAACCACCGACTTTCTTGATCTCGCGGTGCACACACCGTGCCCACGGCGCCTTCTAGCCGATTGAAAAACTTCAACTCCCGCTCCAATCCATCATTGGCGCCACGGAAAAGCGATAGTGCCGCGATTTCAATCTGTTACCACCTCATCTTCCCGGTCCACCGCAGTTATACTGTTTCCGCGAAAATAGTATAGCGGCCAGGCGCGCGTCATCGCCGAGCTGTCCGCAACCGCGGCCATGCTCCCAAAAGGAAGTCCTAGTCGCCGCTCGCCCTCGCAATAGAACTTGAAGCAACATGGGGCATCATCGTTCTTCCGATCCCTCCCCGAAAAAACCCGGTCCATCCGCAAACGATCGTTCGCTGCGCATTGACTTCATTATGAAGGAACACAATCGAAGGAGCAGTGTCGATTGGTACGACACCCATCCAGCGTTTCTCTTAACCTGACCTAATTGGACGGAAGGCGTTCGAGAAGCTCAACACGCTCCAGAGATTTGTCAGCGGCAGCAACGCGCTCGCCATCCTGTCGGACCGGTTCGGGCGCGACATGTCGGCCTGAGATCTCGACAGGCAGTCCCGGATATCCGCCATCAGACAACTATTACAGCTACGCCAGCGTCATGCTCGCCAAGGGCCGCCGCGAGAACATGACGCTACGCGACCTCTACAATCTCACTGCCGCCGCCCCGAGGCCATTGGGTGCTGTGCGGCTCGGCCGAACGCATCGCCGACACGCTTCAGCTCTGGTTCGAGGAGCATGCCGCCGACGGCTTCAACGTGATGACGCTCTACTTTCACGAGGGATTCGAGGACTTCGTTGAGTTCGTCGTGCCGATCCTGCAGGAGCGCGGGCTGTTCCGTCGGACCGTGAGGGCACGACATTGCGCGATCATCTCGGCCTCGCACGGCCGGCCAATCCGTTCTTCGCGGCTTAGAGCACTCCGGCGACGCGCAGTGCCTGCTCGATCGCCTGCAATTCGTTTGGCGTCACCGGCGGCTGCGGTGGCCGCGCGACGTCGCACGAGAGACGTCCGAGCAGCTTCAGGCAGGCCTTGAGTCGCACCGTCGCCCGCCCCCCAGGCGCATCGCGGTAGATCGCGACCGCAAGCGGATACAACTTCTCATGCGCGGCGCGCGCGCGCTCCCAATCGCCTGCCTCGGCCGCAGTCCAGAGGCCGACCACGAGCTCCGGCACAACGCAGGCGAGGCTGACCTGGCTGCCGGCTGAGCCGACCAGGTAGCTCGTCAGCAAATGCTCGTCGCCCGAACCGAGCACGACGAAGTCCGGTCGCAGCTTGCGGGTCAATCTGAGATTCTGTTCATAGGCTGCAACCTCCCAGCTACCTTCCTTCACCGCAACGAAGCGAGGATCGGCAACGAGCCGCGTAAGCAGCGGCGGGGCGTAGGCCATCGCGCCCGCGCCAACGGGCGCAGCGTAGAGCATCAGCGGAGCGGCCGTCGCGTCGCGAATGCGGCGGTGATGCTCGATGACGCAGTCATCGGCATGACCGAGCGCCCAGCTGTTGGGAGGAAACACCAGCAGCCCGTCGGCGCCAGCCTGCTCCAGCGCAGCCGCCTCTCGCGCGGCCTCCAGGCTCGATTCATGGTTGACCCCGGAGACGATCAGGCAGTTCTTTGGCGCGTGCTCGCGCGCCAATTCCACCACGCGCCGCTTCTCGGCCAGTGACAGCATGAAATTCTCGCCAGCGTGGCCGTTGACGAGGAGCCCATTGATACCGGGTGTAGACGCCACCAGGGTGAGATGGGCTGCGAGCTGCGCCTCGTCGACGTCGAAATCGGGCGCCATCGGCACGATAGTGGCGGCGTGAATGCCGCGCAGGCGGTCGCTGAATGTCCGCATCTCCGCCGACATCGCCGCCTAGTGAATGATCTGGTCGAGGAACGTTCGCGCCCGCTCGGACTTCGGATGCTTGAAGAATTCTTCCGGCGCCGCCTGCTCGACCACCCTGCCTTCGTTCATGAACACGATGCTATCGGCGACCTCGCGGGCAAAGCCCATCTCATGGGTCACGCACAGCATGGTCATGCCCTCTTCTGCAAGCTTCTTCATGGTCTCCAGCACTTCCTTGACCATCTCAGGATCGAGCGCCGAGGTCGGCTCGTCGAACAGCATGATCTTCGGCCGCATGCACAGCGCGCGTGCGATGGCGACGCGCTGCTGCTGGCCGCCGGACAACTGCCCTGGGAATTTCTCGGCTTGGTCCGGGATGCGGACCTTTGTGAGGAAGTGCATGGCGAGGTCCTTGGCCTCCGCCTCGGTCATCCCACTCACGGTCATCGGCGCCAGCACGCAGTTCTCCAGCACCGTCATGTGCGGGAACAGGTTAAAACTCTGGAATACCATGCCGGTGTCGCGCCTGACGGCATCGATGTTCTTGCGCTGATGATCAAGCTCGGTTCCGTTGACGTAGATCAGGCCCTCGTCGTGCTTCTCGATGTGGTTGATACAGCGGATCAGCGTCGACTTGCCTGAGCCGGAAGGGCCGCAGATCACGATCTTCTCGCCCTTGCCGACTTTGAGGTCGACTTGGTCCAGCGCGGTGAAGTCGCCGTAATGCTTGTAGACGGCCTCCATGCGAACCGCGGGGACCTCGCGCAATTGCGGCTGAGGCATTGCACTTTCGGCACCATCATTCGTGCTCATCGACGTCTCGCTCATGCCCTCGCCTCCACGCTCGCCTGTGCGACCGTCGCCCTCGTCGCTGCCCGCCTTGTCTTCGCGGCGTTGGATCGCCCAAAATGCTTCTCGAGCCGGCGCTGAACCGCATCCCAGACCGAGGTGAGGATCAAATAATAGGCCGTTGCGGCGGCGTAGACCTCGAGGATCTGAAAATGCTCCTGCATCAGCATGTCGCTGCGGCGCATGAGCTCCTCGACCGAGATCACGGAGGCGAGCGATGTCGCCTTCAGCAGCGAGTTGATAGAGTTGCCGAGCGGCGGGATCATCAGCCGGAACGCCTGCGGCAGCGTCACGCGCCGGAACGTGGTCCAAGGCGACAGGCTGAGCGCCCACGCAGCTTCGCGCTGCCCGGCGGAGACCGCCATGAAGCCGCTGCGTACGATCTCGGCGAGATAGGCGGCCTCGTTGAGGATCAAGCCGACGAGCGCACAGGTGATCACGCTGAACTTGATGCCCAGTTGCGGCAAGCCGCTGTAGATCACCACGAGCTGGATCAAGAGCGGCGTGCCGCGGAAGAACCAGATGTAGAACCGCGAGAAGCCCGAGAGCACCGGGTTGGACGACATGCGCATCAACGCGATGCCCATGCCGAGGATCAATCCGCCGATGACCGCCGCCACCGTCAAGCCGATGGTAACCAGCACACCCTTCATCAGGAAGTAGTTGAAGAAGTAATTGACGGCGGCCGTCGGACTGAAATGGCTCATCGGCTCGTCTCCATTGTCAGGCAGGACCGGGGCCTGCGATCGCAAGCGGCTGGTCGGCCGGCATGGCCGTCAGGCCGAACTTGTCGAACAGCGCCTGATAGAAACCGTCGGCCCGCATCGTGTTGAGCGCCTTGACGACGGTATCGGCGACCGTCTTGTTGCGGAAGCCGAGCGTGGTCCTGGCCGTGCCGAGCCCGCTCAAGACTTCCTTCACGCGGCCACGGCCGACGAGATCGCGCGCCACGCTGTCGACCAGCAGTGCATTCTCTACTTGCCCTGCAAGCAGCGCACTGACGACATTGGTCGCGGTCGGGAACGTGCGCATCTCGATGGCTGGACCACCCTTCGCCACGTTCGCATCGCTGAGCTTCTTGAGCCAATTCATCTGATAGGTAGAGACCTCGACGGCGGATGTTTTCCCGATCAGGTCATTTTCGGTAGCAATTTTTGTGCCGCTATCCGGTGCAACCACGACCGAAATGGCCTGAATGGAGTAAGGCACCATGTACATCAGCTTCGAGCGTTCCTCGGTCCAGAACATGCCGGTATTGATGCCGTCGATGCGGCCGGCCCCCATCGCCGGGATCATCGCCGGAAAGTCCATCCGGATCAGCTCGACGGGAAGACACAACCGCTTGCCGAGCTCGGCCGCCAACTCCACGTTGAGGCCCTGCAACTGACCGTCCTTGTCGACGAATTGCTGCGGCGGATTGGTCGGATTGATCGAAAGCTGCAACTTGCCCGGCGCAATCAGATTGTCGTCGGAGATCGCGGGCGTGCAGGCGGCGTGCGCAGATGCGGATGCAAGAACGAGTGCGGCAGCCGCACCCAGGCGAAGCAGTGTCGAGACCATGTAATACCTCCAGTAAGACGCCAATGACCGATGCAGCCCCTCGCCCGGGATTCCCCCCTCGTCATTTCTTGGATGCCGCCGGCCCGATCTCGCGACACGGCAGGCTGCATCGACCTTCATCATCTCAAGCCGGTCCCGACATCGGCTTGAGCTGGATACGCATGAAATTCTTCACGCGCTTTTCGAACGGACCAAAGCCCTTCACCTTCAGGAACTCCGGCGTCTCGAACGCCCATCGTCCCGCGACCTCGTACATGGCCGCGTATTTCGGCCCCTCGCCGACCGAGACGAAGCGCGTGGCCGACAGCCAGCCGGGACAGGCGAGCAGATCTGGAAAATGCGTCTGCTCGTACCAGGCGTTGAACGCAGCCTCGTGCTCGGGGTCGATGTCGACCCGCACGATATGGATGAAGGCTTCGTCCGCCATGGCTGCGCCCCTCATGCCAGCCGGATGTCGCCGGCCGCGCGCGCGACACCGACGGCGGTTGCAATGGCGTCGCACAGCGCCGGCAACACCGGCAGCAGTGGCGGCCGTGGATCGGCGCTCTCGATCAGGCCGAGCGCCTTCAGCCCGACCTTCATACGCGTATGCATGTCCATAATCGGCGCCGGGCCGTAGATCGCCCGGACGATCGGATATAGCCGGTCGTTGACGGCGCGCATGGCGTTGAGATCGTCGGCGAGCGAGGCCTGCCACAGTTCGACAAACAGGCCCGGCGCGAGGCTGACGAGGCCGGACAAAACGCCGTCGCCGCCGACGGCGAGTTGCGGCAGGAACCAATTGAAGTTCGATGGCAGGATCGCAACCGACGGATCGGCCTGCTTCACAGCACGCCGGTTCTCGTCATAGGCCAGCATCGTGTCGCTGCCCTCCTTGATGGCGATGACGCTCTCGAGCGCGGCGATCTTCGCCAGCGTCTCCGGCGAATAACCGAAGCCGGACGTCAGCGGATACTGAAAGATCGACACCGGGATTGCGACGGCGGAGCTGACCGCCTGCACGTAGGCGACCGGCGCACGCGATGTGGCTGATGCACCACCGCCGAGCGGCGTCGGCGGGAACAACACCGCGCAGTCTGCGCCAGCGGATTCTGCCAGCTGAGTCTGATGGATCGCTTCCGCAGTCGAGTGCGCGATAATACCTGAAAGCAGCGGCTTGCCGCCGATCTGCCTGCGCGTCCGCTCGATCACGGCCTGCCGTTCGTCGTCCGACAGCGAGCCGCCCTCTCCGGCATGTCCGTTGACGAACACCGCCGCAATCCCGTCTGGGCAGGCGCAATAATCGAGCACGCGAGCATAGCCGTCCCAGTCGATCGACATGTCGCTCTTGAACGGCAGCACGACTGCCACCGTGACGCCGCGCAGGTCGGGCTTCTTCATCGGCTTGCTCATGACGGTTTCCGCCGCGGGAATTTCAGGCTCGCCCGCGCCTTCAGCACTTCGAGGCCGCCCTCGTTGCGGGCGCTGGCCTCCCAGATGATGGTGCGGGTCTCGTCGTGCTGCTCGGCGATCCAGACGTCGAAGGTCAGTGTGTCGCCATAGAACACCGGACCGGTGAACCAGAACCGGTCTTCCACCGAGACGCCAATGGTGCCGACGAGCTCGCTGGTGAGGACGCTGGTGCAGAGGCCGGCGACCATGATCCCCGGCGCCAGCCTGCGGCCGAAGCGCGTCGCACCGGCATAGACCTCGTCGACATGAACAGGGCCGAAATCGCCGGTGGCGGCAATGTAGAGCGCGCCATCCGCCTCGGTGATGGTCTTGCTCAGGCTGACCCTGTCATTCACCTTCAGTTCGTCGAAGGACTTTGGCTCGTACATGGCTCAGGCCCTGGCGAACGGAACGAGCGTCGCGGTGCCGTCGACCACAGTGGCACCCGAGGGCGACAGCGTGCAGGTGATGCGGCAGGTTGCCTCGTCACCCGTGACCGAGACGATCTCGGCCTTCGCCTCGACCGACTCGCCAACGATCACAGGCGCCGCGAAATTCAGCGCGATGCTGCCGATCCGCCGCGTTGGCCCGCCGAGCTGGCTGAGACAGGTGGTGGCGAGGCCGCCGACGGCGAGCTCAAAGGCAACCATGTTGGAGGCGCCCGCCTTTTTGGCGCGGACGGCATCGACATAGAGGCCGCCGAGATTGCCGCTGATGCCGGTGAACATCGCCTGCTCGGCGACCGTCATGGTCTTGCGGAATGAGAAGGCGGCTCCGGGCTTGAGAGAAGCGTGAGACATCGGTCGTTCCCTAGAGCTGCAAGCCGTTCTTGATGGTGCTGCGCGCGACCAGCATGCGGTGGATCTCGGAGGTACCGTCATAGATGCGGGTGACGCGGGCGTCGCGATACATGCGCTCGAGCGGCAGGTCCTTGCTGAAGCCCATGCCGCCAAACACCTGGATGGCGCGATCGACCACCCGGCCTTGCATCTCGGACGCCGCAACCTTGATCATCGAGACTTTGTCGCGCGTATCCTTGCCCTGGTCGATGTCCCAGGCCGCGTTCATCACCATCATCTTGACGCCGAAAATTTCGGTGGCGGAATCGGCGATCAGCTTCTGCACCATCTGGAAATCGCCAATCAGCTGGCCGAACTGGCGCCGCTCGCCGGCGTGCTTGCGCATCATCTCCAGCGCGCGCTGCGCCATCCCGACGGCACGCGCGCCGATATGGGCGAGGCGGATCTGGAGCACGCTCTGCATGATCAACTTGAAGCCGCCTCCGACTTCGCCGAGCACGGCCGCCTTCGGGATGCGGCAGTCCTCGAAACTCAGCTCGGCATGGCCATAGCCACGATGGCCCATCATCGGCTGGGTGCGCGCGACCTTGAAGCCGGGCGTGCCGCGATCGACCAGGAACAGCGTGATGCCGCCGCGGGCCCGCTTGTCCTTGTCGGTCAGCGCCATCAGGATCACGTAATCCGCGATGTCCCCGTCGCTGATGAAATGCTTGGTGCCGTTGAGCACCCACGCATCGCCGTCGAGCTGCGCCGTCGTGCTGATCGAGGCGGCATCGGAGCCGGCGCCCGGCTCGGTGATCGCCATGGCGCAGATCTTGTCGCCCTTGACCGTCGGCATGAGATAGCGCTCGACCTGGTCGCCCTTGCAGGCCATCAGCATCGGATAGACCTGGCCGAACACGCGGCGGATCAGCGCATCCGACGTCTTGCCGAATTCCTCCTCGACCAGGCAATGCTCGATGCAGGACAACCCGCCGCCGCCGACATCCGCCGGCATGTTCATGGCGTAAAGGCCGAGCTTCTGCGCCTTGGCCTTGGTGACTGCCAGCTTCTCGGCCGGCACCGTGGCCGTCTGCTCCACGATGTCTTCGAGCGGCTGCACCTCCGTCTCGACGAAGCGTCGGACGGTATCGATCAGCAGGCGGGTATCCTCGGGGATCGAGAAATCGATCATCGCGCCACCCCCACAGCCTTGCCCGCAACCATGGCGTCAATGTCGGCCGCGCTATAGCCGATCTCGCCGAGCACCTCGCGGGTCTGTGCACCCAGCCGTTGCGGCACCAGCCTCACCTCCGGCGTCTGGCCGTCATAGCGGGCGGGATGCGCGACCATGCGGATCGGCTCGCCCCCTGCACTCTCGGCGGACTTGAACACGCCTAGATGATTGAGCTGGGGATCGGACACGAGGTCGCGATAGTCCTGCACCGGTGCGTGCCAGATCTTCGCAGCTTCGAGCGAGGGTAACCAATCGGCCGTCGACTTCTGCTTCAGCCTGCTGGCGACGATCCGCGTGATCTCCTCGCGCTTCGAAAAACTGTCGGTCTCCCCGAACTGCTTCAGCTCCTCGCTGTCAAGCGCAATGGCCAGCGCCTTGGGCGCGGCCATGGAGACCGCTATGTGACCGTCGGCTGTGGCGTGAACACCATAAGGTCCGGGGCTGAACCAGGCGGCGATACCGGCCGGGCCGCGCGGCGTCGGTGACGGCGCCCCATTGAGCCAGGCCGTCAGCGGCTCGACCTGAAGATCGAGCGCGGCCTGATAGAGGTTGACCTCGACGAGTTGGCCCTTGCCGGTCTTGCTGCGCGCGAACAGCGCCGCCAGAATGCTCATGGCATAGAGCGAGGCCGCGTGCTGGTCGACGATGACGGCACCGACCGCCGTCGGCTCGCCATCGGCGCGTCCGGTCCGCATCGCAAGACCCGACATCGCCTGAAGCAGCAGGTCCTGGCCCGGGCGGTCCTTGTAGGGGCCGTCGGATCCGAAGCCGGTCGCGACCGCATAGATCAGAGCGGGGTTGATCGCCTTCAGCGCGTCGTAGCCGAGACCGAGCTTGGCCATGGTGCCCGGCCGGAAATTCTCCATCACGACGTCAGAGGTCGCGACCAGCTTCTTCACGGCAGCGATGCCGTCGGGATGCTTGAGATCGACCGCGATGCTGCGCTTGTTGCGGCCCGTCGCCAGATGATTGACGCTGTCGCCTGCGACGAAATGATTGGCCACGGCCCAGTTGCGCTGGAACGCGCCCTCGATCGGCTCAACCGCGATGACGTCGGCGCCGAGATCGGCGAGCGTCTGCGCGGCAAGCGGACCCGCGAGGTAATGATTGAAGCTGAGGATTTTGACGCCGTCGAGCAGGTTCATGCCTTCACACCCCATTCAAGCAGCAGCAATCGGCGCGCTGCGCCATGCCAGATCGAACGTCTTGACCAGCGCGCGTGCGGCAGCGTCCTGCGCGGTTGGCAACGGCAGCCGCGGCGGGCGCGGATGTCCGACGGCAAGGCCCATATGGCCGAGCAACGCCTTGCTGCCGGCGACATAGGCCTGGCCACCGACGAATTCGATCACCGGCAGGTATTCGAGATAGAGCTCGCGCGCCTGCTTGATGTCACCATCATCGGCGACGAGGCTGAAGATGCGTGCCATCTTCGCCGGCACCACGTTGGAGGCGACCGCCACCCACCCTTGCGCGCCCTCGACGAAGGATTCGAAGCCAAGGATGCCGCCGAACACGGTTATCCTGTCGCCGCAGAGACGGATGATGTCGCGCACCCGCGTCACCTCTAGCGTCGACTCCTTGATATAGAGACAGTTATCGATCTCGGCGATGCGCGCCACCAGCGGCGGCCTAAGATCGACATTGGCGGTCGCCGGGTTGTTGTAAACCATGATCGGCAGCGAGATCGCGTTGGCCACCGTCTTGTAGTGATGGACGAGCTCGTCGTCAGTCGGAGTCGAATAGAACGGCGGGATGATCATGACGCCGTCCGCGCCCAGTTTTTCGGCACGGCGGCTGAGGCGCACCACCTCGCGCGTATCCTCCGCCCCGGTGCCGATCAGCACCGGCACACGTCCCGCGGCCTGAGTGATGACGACCTCGGCCACAAGCGCCTTCTCGTCATCATCCAGCGACAGGAACTCGCCTGTCGAGCCAAGCGGGATCAGCCCGTGAATGCCCTCCGCGATCTGCCAATCGACGAAGGCGCGCAGTGCCGCGACATCGAGCTCCCCGCCTTGCGTGAACGGGGTGATCATGACGGTGTAGGTGCCGCGGAACGCCTTCATTTGTGAGCTGCCGAACGATTGAGTGAACGAAGCGAATGGCGGCCGCCTGCGGAATATCCGCATAATTTCTGCAAACGATTGCGTAATTGGCTCTGCATTGGGCAACACCATCCATTTTTTGAGCTTGATCCGAGCGGATTTAGCTCTTAGCTTTTTGCAATCGTTTGCAGTCTATCGGCAGGTTTGATGAGCGTCACGCTCAAAGATGTGGCACAGGCGGCCCGCGTTTCAGTCAGCACCGCGTCCCGTGCGCTGACTGGAACCGGGCTGACCAGCGAGCGCACACAGCAGCGTCTGCTGCGCATCGCGCGGGAGCTCGGCTACCGACCAAACCCGATCGCGCGTGGACTGAAGACCGGGCAGTCGCGGCTAGTCGCGCTGCTGGTCCACAATCTCACCAACGCCTCGTTCCAGGTGATGGCCGAAGTGGTGCAGGCGCGCCTGAAGGCGCTGGGTTATCAGATGCTTTTGTGCATCGGCGGCGACGACGCGCAGCAGGAGAGCGACACCCTCACCACGCTGGTCGACCACCGCATCGACGGACTGATCGTCGTGCCCACCGGCAAGAATGGCCCGCAGCTCAAGACACTCTCAAAGGACGTCCCGATTGTCTGCCTGGTGCGACGCGATGACGCGACCGACCTCGAGACCGTGCTCGCCGACGATCCGCAAGGGGCCTATCTCGGCACGCGCCATCTGATCGAGCTCGGGCACAAGCGCATCGGGCTGATCGTCGGCCGCCAGGACACCACGTCCGGCCGTGAACGCTTATCCGGTTATGTCCGCGCGCTGCGCGAAGCCGGTATCGCCAAGGACGACACATTGATTCATGCCGGCCATTTCGAGCCGGAGACCGGCGCGACATGCGCCCGCAAGCTGCTCGACCTCCCCCGTCCGCCCAGCGCGATTTTCGTCGCCAATCACGAGGCAACGCTCGGCGTGCTGCGCGTCACCGCGGAACGGAACATCGCCATTCCCGCCGATCTCTCGCTGCTCTGCTACGAGGACATGCCCTGGTTCGAATGGCATCGCCCGGCCATCAGCATCGTCGACAACGGCGCACGGGATCTTGCCAATCTCGCCGTCGACCGGCTGCTGCATCGCATGGACGCCAAAGGCAACGGCAGTGAGGGTGTTCGCGAATATCGCGTCGGCGCCCGGCTCATCAAGCGCGACTCCTGCCGCCAGATCGACGCCCCGGCCCCGGAGAAGTTCGCGAAGTCCAAATCGTCTTCATCCAAATCGTCTGCGGCCAAATCCGCGAAGGTCTGATCGATGCCCTATGTCGAAGTGCTCGCCCCGCAAGTTCCTGCCCAACGCAAGGCCGCGCTCGCGAGATCAGTGACCGACGGCCTGATGTCGGCGTTCGGCGTCACCGCCGATACGGTCACGCTCTATTTCCTGCCCGTTGCCGCAGACGACTACGCCCACGCCGGCATCTTCGGCGCCCAGGCCACCGGCCAGCGCATCCTGCTCAAGGTGCACGCATTCCGGCGCAGCGAGGCCGAGCGCCGCGCCGCCGCGATCGCACTGACCCGCGGCGTGTGCAGCGCCTATGGCGTGCCCGGCGACGACGTCGCGGTCTATTTCTGCGACCGCGACCGCAGCGAAGTCTCCCACGATTCCAAGCTCGCCAGCGACTGACGGGAGCATACCCATGGACCGCTTCTACAGCCAAGACCAGAAAGCCCTGCGCGAGACCGCCCGCCGCTTCGCGGAAGCCGAGATCCTGCCGCGTGCGGCTGCGATCGATCGCGAGGACCGCTTTGATCACACACTCTACAAGGGCATGGCCGATCTCGGCCTGTTCGGCATCTGCCTGCGCGAAGGCGCGGGCGGCGCCGGCCTCGATGCAGTCGCCGCCTGCATCGCGATGGAGGAGCTGGCGCGCTGCTCCGGCGCGGTCGCCAACGCTTTTGCCATTCCCGTCGAGGCGACATTGTTCTTCGACCACCACGGCACTGCCGCGCACAAGGAACTGATCCCGAAGATTCTCAGCGGCGATATCATACCGGCGACCGCCGTCTCCGAGCCCGACCATGGCTCCGACGTCGCGGGCATCCGCACCACGGCGGTGCGCGAGGGCAATGGCTGGCGGCTGAACGGGACAAAAGCCTGGGTGACGCTCGGCGGCGTCGCGGACCGCATCATGGTGTTTGCACGCACCGGCGCGGAGGCTGGCCACCGTTCCATCTCCTGCCTCCTGGTCGACGGCGCCCTGCCCGGCATCGCGCGCGGCAAGAACGAAGAGCTGCTCGGCATGCACGGCCTCGACGACTGCCAGATCACCTTCTCCGACGTGCTTCTGCCGGCCGACAGCGTGATGGGGCCGGAGAAACAGGCCTTCAAGATGGCGATGAGCAATTTCAACTTCAGCCGGCTGATGATGGCCTCGATGGCGCTCGGCATGGCGCAGGCCGCGTTCGAGGACGCGACCGCCTATGCAAAGGACCGCAAGCAGTTCGGTCAGGCCATCATCGGCTTCCAAGCCGTGCAGTTCATGCTTGCGGACATGTCGACCGACATCGCCGCTGCACGCCTGCTGATCCACCACGCCGCGCGCCTGCACGATGCCGGCGAGCCCATTGCCAAGGAGGCGGCGCAGGCCAAGCTGTTCACCACCGACATGGCGATGAAACACGTCTCCAACGCGCTGCAGATCCACGGCGGCAACGGCTATTCGCGCGAGTACCGCATCGAGCGCATCTTCCGCGACGTCCGCCTCGCCCAGATCTACGAGGGCACCAACCAGATCCAGCGGCTAATCATCGCCCGTCAGGTCGAGAAGGAGGCCGCATGATGCGGGAAGCGCACCCATGCTGAGCATCATCACCGCGGCAGAGGCCGCAGGCCTCATTCACGATACCGATACGCTGATCGTCGGCGGCAATGGCGGCACGGGCGCCGCCGAAGCCATCCTCGACGCGCTGGAGCAGCGCTTCCTCGGCGGGCACGGCCCACGCAATCTGACGCTGATCAACATCACTGGGGTCGGCGCCGTGACCGAAAAAGGCCTGTGCCATCTCGCCCATGAGGGGCTGATCGCGCGCGTGATCGGCGGCAATTTCGGACTTCAGGTGCCGTTCATGCGGCTCGTCCGCGACGAGCTGATCGACGCCTATAATTTCCCGCAAGGCGTGATGAGCCAGCTCTGCCGCGCCATGGCCGCGAAGCATCCCGGGGTGCTCACCCATGTCGGTCTCAATACCTACATGGACCCGCGCCAGGACGGCGGCCGCATGAACAAGCGGACGACCGCGCCGCTGGTCGATTTGCTCGAGCTGCACGGGCAGCCCTGGCTGCTCTACCGCGTGCCCGCATCGCCCGACGTCGCCATCATCCGCGGCACGTCCGCCGACGAGGACGGCTACATCAGCATGGAGCACGAAGGCACGACGCGCGAGGATCTCTCGATCGCACAGGCCGTGCACAATGCCGGCGGCACCGTGATCTGCCAGGTCAAGCGCATCGTGAAGCGCGGCTCGATCCATCCGCAGATGGTGAAAATCCCCGGCTTCCTGATCGATCACGTCGTGATCGAGCCCGGGCAGATGCAGACCTACGGCACCATCTACGATCCCGCGCGCTGCGGCGAGACGCGCGTGCCAGTGGCGATGATCACGCCCGACCCGCTCACCGAACGGCGGGTGATCGCCCGCCGCGCCGCCTTCGAGCTGCGCCCACGCGACGTCGTCAATCTCGGCGTCGGCATCTCCGCGATGATTCCCAATGTGGCGGCCGAGGAAGGCATCTCCGACCTGATCACGCTGACGGTGGAATCCGGCGTCGTCGGCGGCGTGCCCGGCCACGCCCGCGAATTCGGCACGGCAATCAATCCTCGAATCATCCTCGACCAGGCCTATCAGTTCGACTTCTACGACGGCGGCGGATTGTCCTGCGCCTTTCTGTCCTTCGCAGAGGTGGACGAGGCGGGCAACGTCAACGTCACCCGTTTCGGCGAGCGCCGTGACGGCTCCGGCGGCTTCATCGACATCACCCAGAACGCCAAGCGGCTGATCTTCAGCGGCACCATGACCGGCGGCAAGTTCGACATCGGCGTCGAGAACGGCCGCCTCGCGATCCGGCGCGACGGTGCCTTCCGCAAGTTCGTGCCGCAGGTTGGTCAGATCAGCTTCAGTGCCTCACTTGCCGCGCAGCGCGGCCAGCATGTGAGTTACATCACCGAGCGCGCCGTGTTCGAACTGGAGAACGGCAGCGTGACCCTGAGCGAGATCGCGCCGGGCGTTCGGCTGGAGGAGGACATCCTCGCCCATATGGGCTTCCGGCCACGCATCAGTCCAAACCTGAAGGATATGGATCCGCGCATCTTCCGTTCTGGGCCGATGGGCATCGCGCAGAGCTTCAAGGCCTTGCCGGCGCGGCCGCGCAAGGTCGCCTGAGGAACCAGCATGGATACGAGCGCCCCGATCAATCTCCGCTATGAGGACATCGCGCTCGGCGCGGAGTTCGAGACCGCCGTGCACACGGTGACGGAAGCCGACATCGCAGTCTTCGCCGACGTCACGCGCGACCATCATCCGCTTCATATCGACTCAGGTTACGCGCGCTCGCGCGGCTTTCCCGCCGTGATCGGCCATGGCCTGTTCGGCCTGTCGCTGATGGAGGGGCTGAAGTCGGAGCTGAAACTGTACGAGGAGACTTCCGTCGCCTCGCTCGGCTGGGACGAGGTGCGGTTCAAGGCGCCGATCGTCGCCGGCGACGCCTTGCGCGTCCGCTTCCGCTTCGTCGAGAAGCGGCCCACCAAAAACCCCGGGCGCGGCATCGTCGTCGAGACGCTCGACCTTCTCAACCAGCGCGACGAGGTCGTGACGGCGGCCCGGCACATCTCGCTGATCCTGACCCGGCAAGCCGCTCGCGATGCGACGGCGGCCACTTGAAGAGACAAGAAGAATTCGGACCGGAGAACGGCTCCTCTGCCACCCCTGATTTGATCGGAGTATTCAGATGCAATTTCCAAAAGCCTTCTCCGCCCTCGCTCTTCTGATCGGCCTGACCCAGGCGGCCGGTGCCCAGACCTGTACGCCGAAGGTGCCGGCATCGAGCTTGATCGAGGCGCCAAAATGGCAGATGTCGATCAACCCGACGCTGCCGCCGCAGCAATTCGTCGACGACAAGGGCGAGTTGCAGGGGCTCAATGTCGAGCTCGCCAGGGAAATCGCCAAGCGGATCTGCGTCGAGGCCGTGTTCCTGCGCATGGACTTCCCGCCGATGATCCCCGCGCTGCGCTCCGGCCGCTTCGACGCCATCAACACCGGCCTGTTCTGGACCGAGGAGCGCTCTAAGATGCTCTACCTCGTGCCTTACGCGCAGCAGGCGATCAGCATCTACACCGACCCCTCCTCCAGCCTGAAGCTGGAGAAGTTCGAGGACCTCGCCGGCCGCGTGGTCGGCGTGGAATCGGCGACCTACACCGAGCGCAAGGCGCGTGAGTTCAGCACCGCGATGGAGGCCAAGGGCCTCAAGCCGGTCGAGCTGCGCACCTTCGCCACGGTGACCGCGACCTCGGCGGCGCTGCGTGCCGGCCAGCTCGAAGCCGCACTCAACATCAACGAGACCGCCAACTCACTGGAGCAGAAGGGCATCGCAAAAATCTGGGTCCGCGACATCGCCGGCACCGACATCACGTTCGCCTTCCGCGACAAGCTGCTCGCCCAGGCCGCCGCCGACGCACTCACCGCGATCCGCGTCGACGGCACCTATGACAAGCTGTTCGACAAGTTCGGCATGACCAAACTGAAGGCGACGACCTTCGTCATCCGCGGGGACGGGCCGACAAACTGAGCGCGGGCACCGTCGCGCAGCCAGGTAGCGCGCAAGATCAGATCAGGCTCGATTTGCCGCGGCTGAGAACTTCGCCGCCGCCCTTGTCGCCGACGATCCTGCCCTGCTCGTAGACGACGCGCCCGCGCGCGATGGTGGTAACGGGCCAGCCCGTGACATCAAAACCCTCCCACGGCGTATAGTCCGCACCGTGGTGCAGGTTGGCCTGCTGAATTGCCTTCCTTAGCTTCGGATCCCACAGCACGATGTCGGCATCGAAGCCGACGCCGATCGAGCCCTTGCGCGGATAGAGGCCGTAGATCCGCGCGTGGTTGGTCGCGGTCAGCTCGACGAACTTTTGCAGGCTGATCCGCCCCTTCGACACGCCCTCCGAAAACAGGATCGGCAGCCGCGTCTCGACGCCGGGAATGCCGTTCGGCACCCAGCGGAACGAGGTGCGGGAGTTCGGCGTCAGCTTGCCCTTGGGATCGTCGTAGCGGAATGGGCAGTGGTCGGACGAGAAGGTCTGGAACACGCCTGATGTGATGCCCTCCCAGATGGCCTGCTGGCTCGCGGCATCGCGCGGCGGTGGCGAACAGACGTACTTCGCGCCCGTGATGTCCATGTTCAGGCCCTTCATGTCGTCGGCCGTCAGCGTGATGTATTGCGGACATGTTTCCGCATGCACCGGCAATCCGCGCTGCTGGGCCCAACGCACCTGCTCCATCGCCTCGCGACCGGAGACATGCACGATCATGATGGGCACGCCGACAACTTCGGCATGGCTGATGGCGCGATGCGTTGCCTCGCGCTCCACGGCCTGGGGCCGTGAGACGCCGTGATAATAGGGCGCTATGTGGCCTTCGCGCTCCAGCTTGGTGGTGAGGAAGCGGATCGCGTCGTAGCCTTCGCAATGGACCATCACCAGCGCTTCTTCGCGGCGCGCCACCTCGAACACCTCGAGCAGCTGCTTGTCGCTGAGCACGAGGTCGTCATAAGTCATGAACACCTTGAACGAGGTGTAGCCGTCCTTGACCAGCGCCGGTAGCTCCTGCCCGAGCACGACCGCGGTCGGATCGGAAATGATGAGGTGGAACGCCGTGTCGATATAGCACTCGCCTTCGGCGAGCTTGCGGTAATTCTCGACGCAGGTTCGGAGCGACGTCCCCTTCTCCTGAAGCGCGAAGGGCAGCACCATGGTGTTGCCGCCGGCCGCCGCCGAGCGCGTCGCCGAAGCGAAATCATCGGCCATGACCACGTCGGGGCCGGAGGCCTGCGAGATGTGGACGTGGCTGTCGATGCCGCCCGGTAGCGCCAGCAGGCCCGTCGCGTCGATCTCGCGCGCCGCGCCTTCGATGCGATCGGCAATGCTGACGATGCGGCCGTCACGGATGCCGATATCGGCGCGGAACTCGTCGCTGGCCGTCACGATGGTGCCGCCGCGAATGGCGAGATCGAGCTGCGTCACAGGCGTCTCCGTTACTTGATGACCGCAGATGTCTGGAATATCCGGCCCCACTGCGCAAGAGCCCCGATGTCGCCGCCGCCGAGCTCAAGTGTCCGCCACAGCGTGACCGCAACCGAATCCAGCACCGCGATGTCCAATTCCCGTTCGAGCGAAGCCGCAAGCGCGGCACCTTCGAGATTGGTGCAGAGGATCACCACGGCATCGGCGTCCTCCACCGCAACGGCGCGGATCATACCGGCGATCGTCGCGGGCGTGACCTCGCCGAAGGAGAAATTGTCGCGCAGGCCGAGATGCCGCTCGGCGTGCGGGGCGATGCCCTCCTCCGCCCAGACATCGCCGATCCGCCGCTGCACATCATCCGTATAGGGCGAGACGAGACCAACGCGCTTGGCGCCGAGCGCGCGGGCGGCGTCGATGCAGGCGAGCGTCGAGGTCGTCGCGGGCACGCTCGTGCGCGCCGTAATCGCTTCGCAAAGGCTCCTGTCCCGGCCGATGCCGAGCCAGCTGGCCGAGGTTCCGTTCCAGGCGATGGCATCGACCTTGGCATCGGCAAGCAAATCAGCGGCCGGCAGCATCACCGAGGCGTCGAACTGGTTCAGGGCTGCAGCATCCAGCGCGATCTCGGTGACGCGGAAGCGCGAGAAGTGCGCGGTGACATCGGCTACGCCATGCAGCATGGCGCTGGTGACGGGCTCCAGCACGGAATTGGAGGACGGCGTGATCATGCCGAGACGCTTGCGCATGGCTCTACTCTACGATGCCTGTGCGAGCCGCGTCGACTCCTCCCGGATCAGGGACAGGATGTGGCGCTTTGCATCGTTGAATTCGGGACTAGTGATGTCCCGCGGACGTGGCAGGTCGAAATCAACAGCCTCGCGGATCCGGCCCGGCCGCTTCGTCATCACCACGACCTTGTTGCCGAGCACCAGCGCCTCGTCGACGCTGTGAGTGACGAACACGATGGTGCAGCGGCGCTTCTGCCAGATCGCGACCAGCCCTGCACGGTGGTGGTCTGCTGCCAGCGCAGCGTGCGCGCCACGAGGCGCACGAGACGCTGATCTCCCGCGCCGAACGCGCGCGTTACCTGGCGCTCGGCGCCGACCGGCGCTGGAGCAATTCGGTCGACGAGCACGCCGGCATCCTCGCCGCCCTCGAAGCGCGCGACAGCGAGGCCGCGGGACGCCTGCTCGACATCGAGGCCAACGATTTCGTCTGCCTGCTCGGCCCGTCCGGCTGGACCTGCGGTCAGATACTTCGCCAAAACCTCTGCTCACGTTAGCTGGCATCTAAGCGATTGGAACATTTGAACTCTCCGTCCCAGCCCATCATGCGGAAGTTAGAGCCAGCTCCAGAGAAGAATATCCAGATCAAATCAAGGGGGTGATCCGATTTGCACCAGAAACGCCTTTTTCCAGAGGTCTCGTTGAGGCCCGGGCTCGTCAAGCAAGAGAAATGATCCAGATGCGCGATGCGTTGCGCGCCAGGCGCTAGCATGGAAATTGCATAAATTCTCGGCGAAACGGGCGCCTCATGAACCTTATCAGTCTCGACATCCGCATGCTTCGGTCGTTGATCTCGGTCGTCGAGACCGGCAGCATCACCGAGACGGCACGCCGGCTGGGCCGCACCCAGCCGGCAATCACCCTGCAGCTACAGCGTCTGGAGGAACTGACCGCCAAGCAGCTCTTCCTGCACGGGGGACGTCGGCTGACGTTGACCGAGGATGGCTCCATGGTTCTGACCTACGCCAAATCCATCCTGCGGTTGCATGACGAATTGATCTCGCAACTCGCGTCGCAGGAGATCGAGGGCCAGGTCGTGCTTGGCACGCCTGACCTCTATGCAGCGTTCATGCTGCCGTCGATTCTGAGCGTCTTCAGGAAGTCCTTTCCGCGCATCCAGGTCGAGCTCAACTGTGCGTTGTCCACTCCTCTGGTTGGCCTGGTAAAGCGCGGCGATGTCGACATCGCCCTTGTCACCCGCATGAACGATTTCACCGGTGGACAGGTGGTGCGGCGCGAACAGCTCGTCTGGATGACCGGCGAGCAATCTGCCGCGCATCAGGAGAGGCCCATCCCGCTCGCCCTGCTACCGCCGGGCAACATCTATCGCGACTATGCGATCGATACTTTGGAGCGCGCGAACCTGCGCTGGCGCATTGCCTGCGTCAGCGAAAGCGTGGGTGGATTGCAGGCTGCCGCCTTTGCCGGTATGGCCGTGACCGTGCTCGGCCGTAGCGCGCTGGTACCGGCGATGCGAGAAATCGGCCTTAACGAAGGCCTGCCGCCGCTGCCGAAGGTCGAACTGCTGCTCTACAAGTCCAGCGGCGCGACCTCGAAGGCGGCCACAGCGCTGCACGACTATCTCGCGCACTATTTGCGCCTCGACGAAGAGCTCAGTGGACGTGGTGTTCCGATCGAGCTTTCTTAAGCGCGCAGCTTACGTTTGCGCGCGCGCGCGTCCCTCCTCCCGAAGTGCCAGCGGCGGCCAGAACCTTGACCAGGGTTGGGCCTGCTCGAAGGCGGCAGCGATGCGGAAGAGCGTAGGTTCGTCGAGCCAGGGCGCAACGACCTGAAGGCCGATCGGCATTCCATCGCGGTCGAAGCCGCAGGGAAGCGTCGCCGCCGGAAGACCGGCGAGATTGATCGGCCAGGTGAATGGCGACCAGCCCAGATGCGGATCGACCTTGCTGCCGTCGATCGTGCCGACGCCGATCCGGCCGGCCTCGAACGCGGTCACCGCGACCGTCGGTGTCACCAGCGCATCGACGCGTTCGAACAGCTTTACGAAAGCGCCGCGCGCCTGGCCGCGGCGGTAGCCGGCTTCGATATAATCCGTGCCGCTATAGTGCCGTCCGGCTGTGACGACGTCACGGTAGTCGGCCTCTGAGCTTGCGAGATCGGCCGTGGACTTGGTCGCCACTGCCGCCGCCTGTTCGGTGAAGGCAATCGGCTTTAGCGTATGCTCCAGAATGCCGGGATCGAGGCCCGGCCCATCCATGGTGACCTGCGCGCCACAGGCGTCGAGAATGGCGAGCGCCTTGCCGAACGCCGCACGCACGTCGGGACTGACAGCGGCGTAGCCGAGATCGACGCTGGCGCCGATGCGGATGCCGTTGAGTGATGCAACGTTGGTATCGAAGCGACGGGCGGACACAGGCAGGCTCGCGGGATCGCGCAGATCGTAACCGGCGATGATCTCCAGCGTCAGCGCCGCATCCGCGACCGTACGCGTGATCGGACCGGTGTGTGCAAGCGAGGCCCAGGATGGCGGCGAGAAGCCAGGCGAGCGCGGCACGAGACCGAACGTCGGCTTGAGCCCGAACACACCGCAGAAGGACGAGGGGACACGGATCGAGCCGACGCCGTCGGTACCGATTGCGATCGGGCCGCAGCCAGCCGCCACGCCTGCCGCCGCGCCGCCGCTCGATCCACCGCTGGTGCGGCCGGGATTCCAGGGGTTTCGCGTCGTGCCAGTGACCGGGCTGTCGGCCGTCAGCTTGTAGCCGGACTCGCAGGTCGTGGTCTTGCAGGTGATGATCGCGCCGGAGGCCTTCAGCGCAGAGACGACAGCGGCATCGGCCTCAGGCACAAAGCTCTTGTTCATGGGCGAGCCGCCATAGGCCGGCACGCCCGCGACGAAGACGAGATCCTTGATCGTGACAGGCACGCCGGCGAGCGGTCCCTTGGCCTCGCCTGCGCGCATCTGCTTGGTGAGACGATCGGCCACCGCCCTTGCCTGATCATACATCGGCGTCACCACCGCGTTGTAGGCCTCGTTGGTCGCCTCCAGCGCGGCAATGGTGTCATCGACCACATCGCGCGGCGTGAACGCCTTGCGCCGGTAGCCCGCCATGATCTCGGTTGCAGAAAGCGCGCCAAGGCCAGTCGGCGCCGGCGGGAAGGCCGTTCGGCCGGAACTATCAGTCATCATCAACCCTGAAGAGCTAGCTGAGCGCCGCGTCAACGGCGCGCTTGGCCATGACCGTGACGAGATGCGCACGGTAGTCGGCTTCGGCATGGATATCGGAGGTGAGACCGTCGGTGTCGATCTTGATCGCTGCGACCGCTGACGGATCGAAATTCTGCGACAGCGCCGCCTCCATCGGCGGCACGCGGAACACGCCCGGGCCCGCACCCGTCACGACGACGCGGACGCCATCGGCGAATTTCGCAACGAACACGCCGACCAGTGCATAGCGCGACGCCGGCGCCTTGAATTTTGCGTAGCCTGCCTTGAGCGGTACGGGAAAGCGGATCGCCGTGATGATCTCGCCGGGCTCAAGCGCGGTCTCGAACAGGCCGAGGAAGAACTTGTCGGCCGCGATCTCGCGCATGCTGGTGACGATGGTGGCACCGAGACCGAGCACACCGGCGGGATAGTCCGCCGCCGGATCGTTGTTGGCGACGGAGCCACCGATGGTACCGCGGCTGCGCACCGCGGGATCGCCGATCATGGACGCGAGCGCCGCCAGCCCGGGGGTTTTCGTCTGCACCAACTTCGAGGCCGCCACCACAGCATGCGGCGTCATCGCACCAATGGTGATCGTAGCGCCATCGTCGGTGATTCCCTTGAGGCTTCCAAGCTTCGACAGATCGACCAGCGCGACGGGGCTCGCCAGCCGCTGCTTCAGCGTCGGGATCAGCGTCATGCCGCCAGCGACGAGCTTGCTGTCCTCGATCGATGTCAGCAGCCTGGCCGCATCGGGAATCTGGTCAGGCTGATGATAAGAAAACGATTTCATTGATATCCTCCCTATTCCGCGGCGACCGGCAGCGACGCGTTTTGCAGCAGGCGCCAGATCCGGTTCGGCGTCGCCGGCATGTCGACATGGGTAACGCCGAGATGCGACAGCGCATCGACCACCGCATTGATGACCGCAGCCGGCGAGCCGATTGTGCCGACCTCGCCGCAGCCCTTCACGCCCATCGGCGTGTGTGTGCAGAGCGTCGAGTGGGTCGCGACCTTCATCATCGGCAGATGATCGGCGCGCGGCATGCAGTAGTCCATCAGCGAGCCCGACAGAAGCTGGCCCGAGCCCTCGTCATAGACCGCGTTCTCGAACAGCGCCTGACCGACGCCCTGCACGATGCCGCCGTGCAGTTGGCCCTCCACGATCATCGGGTTGATGACCGTGCCGACGTCGTCGACCGCGGTGTAATTGACCAGCGTCACCGTGCCAGTCTCGGGATCGACCTCGACCTCGGCGATGTGACAGCCTCCGGGATAGGTGAAGTTGACGGGATCATAATAGGCCTGCTCCTCCAGCCCCGGCTCCAGCACCTCGAGCGGATAATCGTGCGGCACGTAGGCCGCGCCGGCGATCTCCTCGAAGCTCTTGGCGCGGTCCGTGCCCGCGACTGAGAATTTTCCGCTTTCGAACTGGATATCGACCTCCGCGGCCTCGAGCAGATGCGCAGCGATCTTCTTGCCCTTGGCGATGACCTTGTCGGTCGCCTTCGACAGCGCCGCGCCGCCGACCACGAGGGAACGCGAGCCATAGGTGCCCATGCCGAACTGCACCCGGTCGGTATCGCCGAACACGATGTCGACATTCTCGAAGGCGACGCCGAGCTTGTCAGAGACGATCTGTGCGAACGTCGTCTCGTGGCCCTGGCCGTGGTTGTGGGTGCCGATCATGACCGTCACCTGGCCAGTCGGATGCACGCGCACCGTAGCGCTCTCGTAGAGACCACCGCGTGCGCCCAGCCGCCCGGCGAAACGCGACGGCGCAAGGCCACAGGCCTCGACATAGGTGGAGTAGCCGAGCCCGCGGAACTTTCCTTTGCTGGCAGATGCCGCCTTGCGCACGCCGAAATTCTTGACGTCGGCGGCAGCCAGCGCGCCGTCGAGACACCCCATGGGGTCGCCGGAGTCGTACTGCACCAGCACCGGCGTCTGATACGGATAGGCTTCCTTCGGGATCATGTTGCGGCGGCGGAGCTCGACACGGTCGATGCCCATCTCGGCGGCGGCCACGTCGACGATGCGCTCCAGCACGAAGGTCGCCTCGGGCCGGCCCGCGCCACGATAGGCATCGACGGGCACGGTGTTGGTGAACACCACCTTCACGTTGCAATAGATCGCCGGCGTGGTGTAGACGCCGCCCAGCAGCGGGCCATAGAGATTGGTCGGGATGTTCGGCCCGAAGGTCGAGAGATAGCCGCCCATATTGGCCAGCGTGTTGACGCGGAAGGCCAGGAATTTCCCGGTCTCGTCGAGCGCAAGCTCGGCCTCCGTGACGTGGTCGCGGCCGTGGCGATCGGAGACGTAGCCTTCCGAGCGGCTCGCCACCCATTTCACCGGCCGCCTCACGCGCTTGGCGGCCCAGGTGATCACGGCCTCCTCGCCATAGTGGAACTGCTTGACGCCGAAGCCACCGCCGACGTCGGGCGCGACCACGCGCAGCTTGTGCTGCGGGATGTTCAGCACCAGTGCCCCCATCAGGAAGCGCACGACGTGCGGGAACTGGCTGGTGGTCCACAGCGTGGTGCGATCGGTGCCGGGCTCGTATTCGGCGATCGCCGCGCGCGGCTCCATCGGGTTGCCGATCAGGCGGTTATTGACGAGGCTCAGCTTGGCGACATGCGCGGCTTTCTTGAACGCGTTCTCGACCGCGGCCTTGTCACCGAGCTCCCAGTCGCAGCAGATGTTGTTCGGCACGTCGTCGAAAAGCTGGGGCGCATCTGGCCTGACCGCTTCGAGCACGCCGACCACCGACGGCAGCACCTCGTAGTCGACCTTCAGCAACTCGGCCGCCACATTGGCCTGCTCCACGGTCTCCGCCACGACGAACGCGACCAGGTCGCCGACGAAGCGTACCTTGTCCTGCGCCAGCATCGGAAACGGCGGCTCCTTCATCGGCACGCCCTTGGCGTCCGTGATGCCCCAACCGCATGGGAGCGAGCCCAGTCCGTCGTCGGCGACGTCGTCGCCGGTCAGGACCGCGATGACGCCGGGCGCCGCCAGTGCCGCGCTCTTGTCGATGCCACGCAGGACCGCATGTCCGTGGGGCGAGCGCACGAACACGCCCGCGGCCATGCCGGGACGCTTGATGTCGGAGACGTAGTTGCCGCGGCCGGTGAGGAAGCGCTGGTCCTCTTTGCGCTTCGGTGCGGCGCCGATCCCGATCACATTGCCCATGATCACTCTCCCTTCGCGGCATTCATGGCGGCAGCTCCTGCCATCACCGAGACGACGATGTTCTGGTAGCCGGTGCAGCGGCAGATGTTGCCTTCGAGGCCGTGACGGACATCAGCTTCCGTCAGATCGGGCTTCTCCGTCGCAAGGGCAACGGCCGTCATCAGCATGCCGGGGGTGCAGAAGCCACACTGCAGGCCGTGATGCTCGCGGAACGCCTCCTGCATCGGGTGCATCCGGTTCGAGCCTGGTGCCCCCTGCAAACCTTCGATGGTCAGCAGCGTCGCGCCGTCGAGTGCGGGCGCCAGCAGCGTACAGCTCTTCACGGGAAGACCGTCGAGATGGACCACGCAAGCGCCGCACTGGCTGGTGTCGCAGCCGATATGGGTGCCTGTCAGGTTGAGTTGCTCGCGCAGCAGCTCGGCGACGAGCGTCGCAGGCTCGACCTCCACCGTGGTTGGGCGTCCGTTGAGTGTGAAGGATATTTGCACGATCAAGCTCCCTGTGCGCGACGGGCCTCTAGGCAAGTGGAAGTGCGCTGCCGCTGGCCCATGTGGCCATCACGACATCGCCGACGGTGAAGGGATCTGCGAAGAAGGTCTTTTCCGGCACGTAGGCGACGAACTCGTCGTCCGGTACGGTGTCGAGCATGACCTTGACGAAATAGCCCTGGTATTCGATTGCGAGCACCCGGCTCGGGAGCGACGTGGTGCAGCCCGGCGGCAGCTCCCTGCCCGGCCGGACCAGTGCGACATCGTCGCGGCGCACCGCAATATCGACCTTGTCGCCGACGCTGACGGTCGAGCGCGCCTGAAGCGGCACCTCGATCCCCGATGGGGCGGCCTGCGCGAGCGTAAAGCTCGCACCGTTGACCTTCTCGACCCGTCCCGACAGCACGTTCTGACCGCCCATGAATTCGGCGACATAGCGGTCGTGGGGATGGGCATAAACCTCGCGTGCTGCCCCCGCCTGCTTGATCTTGCCCTGCTCCATCACGACCACGAGGTCGGCGAGCGCGATCGCCTCGAGCTGGGTGTGGGTGACGTGGATGAAGGTGATGCCGAGGTCCTGCTGCATCCGCCGCAGCTCCTGGCGCATCTGCACCCGGAGTTGCTCGTCCAACGCCGAGAGCGGTTCATCCAGCAAAAGCACGCGCGGCTCGGTGATTGCGGCACGCGCCAGCGCCACGCGCTGCTGCTGGCCGCCGGAGAGCTGGGCCGGCAGGCGGTCGGCGAACTGCGTCAACCGTACTTTCTCAATCATGGCGTCGGCCGCGCGCAGGCGATCAGGCTTGGACTGGCCCCGCACGCGGAGCGCGACGGCGATGTTCTCACGCACCGTCAGATGCGGGAACAGCGCATAGGACTGGAACATCATCGCGGTGCGCCGCTGCACCGGCGCGAGCCCGACGACGTTCTGGCCGCCGATCACGATCTCGCCCGCAGTCGGGTCCTCATGGCCGGCGATCATGCGCAAGATCGTGGTCTTGCCGCAGCCGGACGGGCCAATGAAGCAGCAATAGGCGCCGTCGGCGATCTTCAGATTGACGCCGTCGACCACATTGGTGACCCCGTCGAAACTTTTGCAGACACCCGCCAGTTCAATATCGCCGCGATCGCTCTTCATGCGTGTCCCTTTGCACGGCTGCCGCGCTTCTTCTGGATCAGCACGATGGTGCCGAGGCTGGCACCGATGACGACGAAGGAGACGATGGTGGTCACGGTGCCGAGCGCGTAGAGCGATGGCGAGGTGACGTTCAACGTCATGCTCCAGATTTCCAGCGGCAACGTATTGAGCGAGCCCGCCGTCTGCAGGCTGCGTGCGAATTCGTCATAGGACAGCGTGAAGCCGAACAGCGCGACCGCGACGAGGCCGGGCGCCAGTACCGGGATCATCACCAGCCGGATCGACTGCCAACGGCTGGCGCCGAGATCGTAGGCTGCCTCCTCCCAGACGTGGTTGAAGCGCGACATCACGGCGAACATCACGAGCACGCCGAACGGCAGCGTCCAGGATAGCTGGGCGCCGAGCGCGGAGGTGTACCAGCTCGCGTTCAGCCCGAGCGCCTGGAAGAGAAGCCCGATGCCGAGGCCGAGCACGAGGCCGGGCGCGACCAGGCTGCCGATCATCATGTAGAAGACAAACGTATCGCCGCGGAAACGCTTGCGGAAGCCGAGGCCGGCCAAGAATGAGACCACCACCGTGACGATGGTGACGATCACCGCGAGCTTGATCGAGCGGTCGAACGAGCCCTTGACGTCGCCGGTGCGTACCTGGGTGAAGAGATCGACGAACCAGTGCAGCGAATGCCCCTTCATCGGGAACACGAGACCGCCGCGGATGTCCTGGAACGAGAGGATGTAGATGCAGAACATCGGCCCGTAGAGGGCGATGACGTAGAACGCGAACAGCGACGCCAGCACGTAGAACGTCCAGGGCCGACCGCCCTTGCTTGGCGCGATCGCCTTGGTGGTCGCAGGCGCGACGCTTTCGGGCATCTCGGCAAGAACCGCGCTCATCGCGTGATCTCCTGCCGGATGTCCACAGTACGCAGGATCAGCGAGACGATCGCGACCAGCACCAAGGTCAGCAGCACCGCGCTCGCCGCTGCGGTCGGATATTGCAACACGCCGACGTCCTCGTAGAACGCACTGACCACCGAGGCCGAGCCGCCGCCGGACATCACCTTCACCACGAAGAAGTCGCCCATCACGATCGAGACCACGAAGATGGTGCCGAGCGCAATGCCGCTCTTGGACATCGGCACCACGATCAGGCGCATGATGTCGAATCGGCTGGCACCGGCGTCGATCGCGGCTTCGATCAGCTTCTTGTCGATCCGCGCCATCGAATTGAAGATCGGCACGATCATGAAGATCGTGAGCTGGTGCACATAGGCGATGACGACCGCAAGATCGGAGAACAGCAGCACTTCGAGCGGCTGGCGGGTCACACCCATTGCGAGCAGCGCCTGGTTGATCAGTCCCTCCTTGCCGAGCAACGGGATCCACGAAATCATCCGGATGATGTTCGAGGTCCAGAACGGCACCGTGCAGAGCAGGAACAGGCCGATCGCGAGCAGCTGGTTGCGGACGTGGAAGACGAGGAAATAGGCGACGAAGAAGCCAATGATCAGCGTGAAGATCCAGGTCAGCACCGTGAACTTGATCGTGGCCAGATACAGCTTCAGCGTCAGCGCCGAATGCAGCACCTCGACATAGCTCGCCAGCGTGAAGCCCGGCGTCAGGCCGCCGAAACCGTCGGTGGCGAAGAAGCTTGCAGCGAGCACGACCAAGATCGGCGCCACGAAGAAGGGCACCAGCACCAGGACCAGCGGCGAGACATAGAGCCAGCCGGCGAGATTTACGCGTGGCGGAGTTTGACTAGACTGCATAGCGGCAAACGCCTCGAAGTCGGTCTTCTCGCACCGGCGCGCGGCGGCGCCGGTACATCGTTTCAGATCAGGGGAAGCAGGTTTCAGGCCACCTTGAAGTCGTTCCAGCGCTTGTTCATGTAGGCGGCTTCGTCCATCAGCGTGTTCCAGCACGAGATGTTCTTGACGCGGTCGAGGAACGAGCCGCCGTCACGCTTGGTGCCGGCCTTCTCCATCGGCACGCCATAGGGATCATTGACCACTTCGGGCGCGGGCTGGCCCTCGTACCAGAACGCCCATTCGGCCGGTGTGAGGAATTTCTTCGCGGTCGACGGCACGGGGCTGTAATAGCCGTAGCGCGCGACGAAGCCGCCCTGCCAACCCGAGAGATACCAGTTGAGATATTCGTAGGCGGCATCGAGCTTCTTGCCGGAGAGATGCTTCATCAGGCCCATGCCGTTGCACCAGCCGCGATAGCCTTCCTTGCCGTTCTTGACGTTGACGGGCGCGTAGACGCAGGGAATTTCCTTGACGCGGACTGCGGCGACCGCCGGCGACCACATCGACTGGATCACCACCTCGCCCGCCGCCATCAGCTGCACCGACTGGTCGAAGGTGGTCCAGGTCGCGCGGAACTGGCCCTGCTTCTTCAGCTCGATCAGCTTGTTGCAGGTGAAGTCGATCTCCTCCTTGGTCATGTTGCCCTTGTTGCCGTACTTGATCAGCCCGGCGCTCTCGAAGCAGAGCGCGGCGTCCATGATGCCGATAGCGGGGACATCGAGGATGGCGGCCTTGCCCTTGAACTTGGGATCGATCAGGTCTTTCCACTCGGTCACTTCATGACCGACGAGATCGGGGCGATAGCCGATGGAGTCGGCGTTGTAGACCTGCGGCAGGAAGGTCGCCCATTCGGTGACACCGTCATTGAGCTCGGTCGCATCGGGCTTGGCGATATACATGGCCTCATAGGGCGAGATGCCCTGGCGCGGAATCTTGTGGCCGTCGATCTCACCCTTGGTGAAGATCGGCAGGATGTTGTCGAACTCCTTGACCTTCTTGACCTCGATGCCCTGGATCACGCCGCGCTTGGCGGCGAGCTTGGCCTGCCAACCCTCGAGATCGGCAATGTCGACCGTATTAGGCTGGCTTATGAAGCGGTTGATGGCGGCGGAGGTGTCGAGGTTCTGCCTCGTCACCTTGAAGCCGAGATCCTTGGCGGCCTGATCGCCGATCGCCTTCACCACCGAATAGGAGACGCCGACATGGCGCAGCTCGATGTCCTTGATCTCCTGCGCCCAGATGGTCGGGAAGCCGCGGATCGCGTCGGAGCCTGCGGCTGCGCCGGCAACTGCTGCGGCACCCTTCAACAGCGTGCGGCGGCTCAGCTTTTTGGCTTCCCCCGGCTTCGGGCCGGCGTGGCCGGCAGCAGCATTTCCCTTATCCCTGTCAAGCATGGCAACCCTCGTTGGTTACAATGAGCGACCGCAACGACCTTCAGCGATCCCTGCGGATGTGATCACTTGTGCTTGAGGCTATGGGCAGGATTCTGCGAAGTAAAATTGGAAGTAAAAATTCGCGACATAAGCGCGACTAATGGTCTGCTTGAATGCATCTTGCTTCGGCACAGCGCATAAGACGGCGGCAGTGCCGTGCGTGCCAGCGCTCCAAAAGCAATCCGTCGCAGCGATACTGGGATCGGAGGCGAAGATCTGGACTTTCGGATTCTTAGTGCACGTACTCGTGCCGCGAGAGCCCACGCGTACGCAACTCCCGCGTACGCCACATTAGCCGATCCCGCTTTCACGAACGCGCAGAAACAGACCAGCGATACCAGCCCGAGATCCGGTGATCGGCGTGTCAGCGTCGAGGTCGTACAGCGGAACGATAATTGCCGTTAGATCAACGGAGGAAGCGGTGTCACTGGCGTAGCGGTCATCCGCTTTCAGGTCGATCAGACTCCGAAGGCTTATGCCCATCGTCGGAGCTGCGAACCATCCGTCGACCTGCGGCGGCCCTCGCCTTAAGAGGCCTGCCCGCGTTAGCTTTCGTGAGACTGTTCTTGATCTCCCGGTGCACACGTCGTGCAGAGCTATGCGGGAAACTGGGTGATGACGGAATGAGATAGGCGGCGTATCGAGGCGGGTGTCGAGCCTGCCAGAACCTCAAGGAGAGCGATACGCCATGAACGAGCATAGCAACATTGTCCCACTGCGTCAGCCCGATGAGATCGACGATCCACTGACGAATATTTTGCGATCTGGTGCTCGGCAGCTGCTTGCGCAGGCTGTCGAGATGGAAGCCGAGGCGTTTCTCGCCGCGATGAAGGGCTTGAAGCTTCCCGATGGCCGCGACCGCCTCGTGCGGCACGGCCATGGTCCAGTGCGGACGATCCAGACGGGGATCGGCGCCGTCGAAGTCGCCCGGGTAAAGATTCGCGATCGCGCGGTGACCAGCGATGGCGAGCGGATCCGCTTCACCTCGGCGATCCTGCCGTTGTGGGCACGGCGCACGAAGAGCTTGGATGCACTTTTGCCGGTTCTGTACCTGCGAGGCATCTCGACGGGCGACTTCCAGGAGGCGCTGGCGGCGCTCCTGGGCAAGGATGCGCCGAATCTTTCTCCGGCGGTGGTTTCCAGACTGACGACGGAGTGGCAGCTCGAGTACGAGCGTTGGCAGAAGCGCGATCTGTCGGCGCGCCGGTACGTATACGTGTGGGCGGACGGCGTCTTCCTGCAGGCTCGCATGGAAGACCACAGCGAATGCATGCTGGTGCTGATCGGCGCGACGCCGGAAGGCAAGAAGGAACTCATCGGCTTCCAGGTCGGCGTGCGCGAGAGCACGCAGAGCTGGCACGAACTGCTCGTCGAGGCGAAAACCCGTGGGCTGAAGATCGCCCCGGAAATCGCCGTCGGTGACGGCGCGCTCGGCTTCTGGAAGGCGCTCGACGAGGTCTTTCCCGCCACGCGACATCAGCGGTGCTGGGTGCACAAAACCGCGAATATCTTGAACAAAGTCGCAGTGTCGGTACAGGCCAGCATGAAGAAGGATCTGCGCGAGGTCTATTTGGCGTCCAACCGAGCTTCGGCCGAAGTGGCGATCGATGTCTTTGCCGAGAAATACGGAGCGAAGTACGACAAGGCGGTCGAGTGCCTGACGAAAGATCGCGACGCAATGCTTGCGTTCTACGAATTCCCCGCCGAGCATTGGGACCACTTGCGGACGACGAATCCCATCGAAAGCGTGTTCGCGACGGTCCGGCACAGAACGGTGCGCACGAAAGGTTCGTTATCGTCAACGACTGCCAAGTTGATGGTGTTCAAGCTGCTCTGCGCCGCATCAAAGACCTGGCGGCGGCTGAAAGGCACAAATCAGTTGCCGAAGGTCATCGCAGGTGTCAGATTCGAAAACGGCATCGAGGTCATCCAAGTGCCGGAAAACCACGCCGCCTGATCGCCTCGTCACCCAAAATCCCGCATAGCTCCGTCGTGCACACGGCACCGTTCAACCCACTGAAAACCTTGAACTCTCGCTCCAATCCATCATGGGCGCCACGGAAAGCGATAGTCTCGATATTTCAACTGGTTACAACATCCGCTTAGTAGTCGCCCGGTTATACTACTTCCGCGAAAATAGTATAGCCACCGTTGATCGCCATTCTGCCTATGGCCAGCGGTACTGGTGTCGCGTTCTCCCCAGCCACTCGAGAAAATGAGACGCCTCTGCCGGGTCATTCGCTGCGCATTGGCGCGATTATGGTGGAACCACAACCCAAAGGGCAGTGTCGATCTGCACCGGACGGATTTCGACACCCCCAACGAGGAACTATCCGCTCACGCCGACGTCCGCTCGCAGATAGACAATCGTCTCTGGTGATGCTCCGAACGACGTCTCACATGCGTCAGGTCATCCAGCACCTCGGCGGACCATTCGTTCCGAACACGTGGACCCGCTAAACGTCGGTGTCGCGCGAACCGTCGCGAGCGCGCCTTTGACCCGCAAGCAAAGTCGACGGCGAGAACGGCAGATTCGAGCGGAGGCCCCATCTCGCATGGGCTGAGGCGCGCGCAGCTTACCGCAGCGGCTTCAACCAAGTTTGTGAAAGCATCGAGCTCCGCTCCAGTGCGACCGCCCCTGGCACGCGTCTCAAAACTGACATGCGACCAAGTGCGACAATCGATACGTATTTGGTCACAAGACAACCGCAGCCGAGTGCGTTTGCACTGACGACAAAATAGCTGTCACTCACATGGCTCCGATCCCGAAGCATTTGTTGTCCATCTCCAGCGAAATTTGGAATGGCCAGATCCGTTCGTTTCGCTTCTCCTACGCAGAAACGCCGGTCGTGCCGAAGCATCTCCATGAATGCCGCGATCGACGCCACCAATCATCAGGGGCCTTCCATGATCGCGCGCTTCTCTTCGCTCTCGCTCTCCCGGCGTCGCCTGCTGGCCGCGACCTCCGTAGTGACTGCGGTCGCCCTAACAGCAATGGCGGGACTGTCTCCGGCACGGAGCGCCGGCGCTCCACCAACAGGCGGCGACATCACCTTCCTGATCGACTCGCTCGGCAGCACGTGGATCCCGAACAACAGTGCGATCTCCAGCTTCCAGGGCCACGTCTGGGGCCATGTGACCGACAAGCTCGTCTATGTCGATGCTGACGGCAAGGTCAGTCCCTGGATCGCCGAGAGCTGGGAGCAGAACGGCGACGCCACGCAGTTCACCCTGCACCTCAAGAAGGGCGTGACCTTCTCCGACAGCACTCCGCTTGACGCAGCGGCTGTCGTCGCCAATCTCGACATCTGGTATGCCGGTCGCAAAAGCGATGGCATCAACCCGATTGGGCTGTTTCCGAAGACTTACGAGCGCGCCGAGGCGGTCGACGCGGCCACGGTGAAAGTCTTCTTCAAGGCACCGACGCTCGGGTTCATCCCGACGCTCGGCTACCATGGCTCGATCCTGATCTCCCCGAAAACCATCGCGCAACCTGCGGCCCAGCAGGCCGACCTCTCCAAGACATCCGGCAGCGGGCCGTATGTGGTCGCCTCCTGGAAGGAGGGCGATTTCGTCAAGCTGGTCAAGCGCAAGGACTACAATTGGGGTCCCGCCGCCGTCGGCCACACCGGCCCGGCCTATCTCAATTCGATCACCTACAAGCTTGTATCGGAGCCGTCGCTCCGGGTCGCGGCCGTCCAGTCGGGACAGGCCGATGTCGCCTACAGCCCCTCACCGCAGGAATTGAAGTCTCTCAAGGAGGCCGGGTTCACGATCGCGACGCCGCGCTATCTCGGCTTTGTCAACGGCCTCGCGATCAACACCAAGCTGGAGCCGTACAATGACGTGAAGGTGCGACAGGCGCTCCAGGCCGGCATCGACCGGAAGGAGATCATCGACACCGTCTATACGCCTGACTGGAAGCTGGCGACGTCCTTCATCCAGAGCAACGTGCCCGGTGCGACCGACCACAGCGACCTCCTGGCCTATGACCCCGGCAAGGCCGAGAAGCTTCTCGACGAAGCCGGCTGGATCAAGGGGGCCAATGGCATCCGCACCAAGGAGGGCAAGCAGCTGTCGCTCACACTTCACTCCAATCCCTACCTCGCGACGGCGAAGTCGGTCGACGAGCTCATCGCCCAGCAACTCGGCAAGATCGGATGGAAGGTCACCATCCGGGCCTACGACGTCGTGACGTTCGGCGAGAAGGTCCGGTTCGGCGGACCAGCTGTGCCGGCCTACGAGGTGACGCGCAGCTTCATCGACGCCGGCACGGTCGCCAGCATCCTCACCGATGCCAACAATGGTGAGAACTGGTTCAATCTCGGCGACAGCGACAAGAAGCTCAACGAGCTTCGCGACAAGATTGCCGGCGCGGCCTCTCTCGACATTCGCAATCCGCTGCTCGACGAGTTGCAGACCTACGTTCTCGAGCAAGGCTACTTCATCCCGCGCACGCAGATCGTCCAGCGCATCTACGTGCAGTCTCCGAAGCTCAAGGGAGAGGTCTACAACGGCATCGCCTACGCCAGCTATTACACCGCGACGATCGGCGAATAGGGCGCGGTGCAACCGAGCAATGTGAGGCAACCGGCATGAGAAGTGCCTATCTGTCCTATGCCGCAAAGCGTTTCGCCCAGGCTGTCATCGTCATCCTGTTGGCTTACGTCTTCACCTTCGTCGTCGTCAGCATCCTTCCCGGCGATCCCATCACCAACGTGCTACGCGCCCCCCAGAACGGGTTCAGTGAGGACCAGATCAGGCAGATCATCGCCGCCCAGGGCTTAGATAGGCCGATTCCGGTCCAGCTCTGGACGTCCTTGTCCAACTTCGTGACGGGTGACCTCGGCTTGTCGATGCGGTCCAGCCGGCCGGTGACAACCCTGATTGCCGAGGTTCTACCTTCGACGTTGATCCTCGCATCAGCGGCGTTTGCCATCGCGCTGCTGCTGGCGCTCACGATTGCCTACGGCACGCAGTTTGTTCCGAAACGTTGCGGCCAGGGCTTGCTGCGCGGTTTCCCGTCGTTGTTCCTGTCAGTGCCGAATTTCGTGATCGGCCTGGCACTGATCCACATCTTCGGTTTCCAGCTCGGGCTGTTTCGGGTGATTGCGCCTGATAGCTTCTGGGCAACTTTCTTCGCCGCGATCGCGCTCGGGGGGCCCGTCTCCGCGCGGATCACCGAGGTGCTGATCGCGAACCTCGACAAGGAGTCCGAGCAGGAATACGCCGCCGTTGCGCGCAGCCGTGGACTGGGACAAGCGCGTCTGTTTGCCAGGCATTTGCTCAAACCGTCTTCGCTCCCGGTCGTCACCGTCATTGCACTCGCGATCGGCGAGTTGCTCGGCGGTTCGCTGATCACCGAGACAGTGTTCGGACGCACGGGCATCGGCAGCCTGGTGCAGCGCTCGGTGAGCACGCAGGACCTGCCTGTCCTGCAGGCGGTCGTCTCGCTCGCCGCAGTCGTGTTCGTGCTGGTCAATTTGATCGCCGACCTCGTCTACCCGCTGCTCGATCCGCGCGTGAAGCTGATCGGAGGTCGCAGGGTGCGCCCGACCACCGCTGACGACAGCGCGACTGCCACATCCGCAGCGGTGACATCATGACCCTCGCCTCCTTCTCTTCTGTTTCGCGCGGCACGTCGCTCGGCTGGCTGTCAGCTCTTCGCGCGCCGCCGACCGTCGCGCTTTCTTTCGTGGTCATCGCGCTCGTGATCGCCTGGTCCGTAGCGCCGGGCTTGTTCACAGGCCATAGCCCGGTCGCCGGCGTTCCCGCCGAGAAGCTGCTCAGCCCGAGCGCCGCGCACTGGTTCGGCACCGATCACCTCGGCCGAGACCTCTATACCCGCGTCGTCTACGGCACCGCGTCCTCGGTGACGAGCGCGCTCATCGCCGTCGTCATTGCCGCTGTTGCGGGCGGACTCATAGGCCTCCTGGCCGGCTTTCTCGGCGGCTGGGTGGACATCGTGCTCGCCCGCCTGGTCGACGTGCTGCTGGCGATCCCGAACTTCCTGCTGGCGGTCATCGTCGTCACAGCGATCGGTTTCGACACCACCAACGCCGCGATCGCGACCGGCGTCTCCGCGGTCGCCGTGTTTGCCCGGGTGATGCGCTCGGAAGTGATCAAGACCCGGCAGGCGGTTTTTGTCGAGGCCGCGTTCCTGATGGGCGGCTCGCGCTGGCACATCTTGCTGCGGCACGTGCTGCCGAACGCGTCGCGCTCGGTGCTCCCGCTCGCGGTCTTGCAATTCGGCCTGTCGATCCTGGTGATCGCGAGCCTTGCCTTCCTCGGCTACGGCGATCCGCCTCCCGCCTCCGACTGGGGCCTGCTGATCTCGATCGGCAAGGACTACCTCAAATGGCCGTGGCTAGTGTATGCGCCCGCCTTCGTGACAATCGCGACCGTCCTCTCCGTGAACAGGATCAGCCGATGGCTGCGCAAGACAGACTGACCGCAAACACATTCACGCGCGCCGAGCGCACCGCGCCAGTGCCGCTGCGCCCGCTTCCGCTGCTCCGGGTCGATGGCCTCTCGGTCTCTTACGGGCCGCACGAGGTCGTGACCAATGTCGGGTTTGAACTCGGCCGCGGCGAGAGCCTTGCTCTCATCGGGGAGTCCGGCTCCGGCAAATCGACGATCGCCCGCGCGGTGCTGCGGCTGCTTCCCAGCGGCGGACGCGCCACCGGCCGCGTCGCGTTCGACGGCCAGGAGGTGCTTGATATCTCCGAGCGCGGCTTCCGGCCGCTGCGGGGACGCGCCATCGGGTTCGTGCCGCAGGATCCTGCCAACTCGCTCAATCCGGTGCGGACGATCGGCGCCCAGGCACAGGAGGCCGCCGCGCTGCTCGACGAGCCCGACACGGCGATCCGCAAGCAGCTCATCCTGGAGACCTTCGCCGAAGTCGGGCTCGACAACCCTCAGCGTGTCTACGACTCCTACCCGCACCAGCTGTCCGGTGGCATGCTCCAGCGCGTGCTGATTGGCCTCGCGATTCTTCCGCGGCCGGCACTGCTGGTGGCGGACGAGCCGACTTCTGCGCTCGACGTCACGATCCAGAAGCGCATCCTCGACCTGCTCACGCGGCTGCAGCACGACTTCAAGATCAGCCTGCTGCTCATCACTCACGATCTGGCGATCGCCGCCGAACGGGCGAACGCGCTGGTGGTGCTCAAGGATGGCGTCGTTCAGGAAGCCGGCCGGACCGCTTCCGTCTTCTCCTCGCCGGCGTCGGCCTACGCGCGAAAGCTGCGCGCCGACGTTCCGGCCCTCAATCCTGACCGCTACGCTGCCCTGCGCGACGCGGGCTTCCAAACCCTCAAGACCGGCGACGCTGCGACACCAAAGATCGAGGTCAGCGCCGTCACGAAGACCTTTACCGTTGACGGCAAGACGCTGACGGCCGCCAGCGATTTGTCGTTCACAGTTCCGGCCGGCACCACGCACGCGCTGGTCGGCGAGTCCGGCTCGGGCAAGACGACGGCGATACGGCTGCTGCTGGGCCTCGAGCAACCTGACGCCGGCACCATCTCGGTCGCAGGCGAACCGATCACCGGTCGTTCGCCTCAGGCACTCCGCTCTGCATGGCGTCATCTTCAGCTGGTCTACCAGAACCCGTTCACTTCGCTCGATCCGACATGGACGGTCGAGCAGTTGGTGCGCGAGCCGCTCGACCGCTTCAAGGTCGGAACGCGCAAGGAGCGCGACGAGCGGGTACGCGAAGCGTTGGCCGACGTCCGGCTCGGCGAGCACCTGCTGTCCCGCAAACCAGGAGCTCTGTCAGGCGGCCAGCGCCAGCGCGTCGCCATCGCCCGGTCGCTGGTGCTCGAGCCTGAGGTGATCGTGCTCGACGAGCCCACCTCCGCACTCGACGTCAGCGTCCAGGCCGACATCGTCGAAGTGCTACTCTCGCTACAGGCCAATCTGGGCCTGACCTATGTGTTCGTTTCTCACGACCTGGCGCTGGTGCGCCAGCTCGCCCACACCGTCTCGGTGATGCACCGCGGGCGGATCGTCGAGCATGGAGCGGTCACCGCGATCTTCGACAATCCGCAGCAGCCCTATACGAAGTCGCTGCTGGCCTCGATCCCGTCAGGTGTCAGCGGTGCGATGCACGCACAGCAGCCGCAACTCAAACTCGCCGTGGCTGCCGAATGATCGACACCTCACAGGGCGACAGCCGCCGCGTAGCGGCATAAACATTCTATGCACCCCAAGTTCGATAGAAAATGACTGCGCGCTTTCAACCTAGGGAGATATGTCACGTCCGTCCGACTATCACCGTAATCGGGTCGTAGAACCAAACGCAGTCCTGCAAAGTTGGTCGACCGACGAAAAACGGGGGCGGCACGATGGGTGCGGAGGGGCGGCACGCGATCGTCATCGGGGGAGGCGCCAGCGGCGTCCTCCTCGCCTTTCAGCTGCTGAAGACCAATCCATCCGATCTCCGCGTGACCTTGATCGAGAAGAGGCCCGAGATCGGACGCGGACTTGCCTATCATGCAGGGAATCCCGAACATCTCCTCAATGTGCGCGTGACGAATATGAGCGCGCTGCCCGACGATCCCGAGCATTTCTGGAACTGGCTGTGTGCGCAGCCCGCCGGACCGTTGTGTCCGGATCCCTATTGCTTCGTTCCGCGGCAAACCTACGGGGACTATCTCGCCGATCTGATCGCGCCGCTGAAATCGCGTGAGGGGTCTAATGGCCTGGCCATCGTACGTGGCGAGTGCGTATCGATCCACGAAAATCCCTCCGACGTCGCAGTCACCCTTGCAGACGGAACATGCTACACCGGGAGCACGGCCATTCTCGCGACCGGCCATGATGCCGCAGTGCGGCTGCTGGCGGGCCACGCCGAACCGTGGGCCTCACCCGCCGAGGCCGGCATCGACACGAAGGCCACCGTGCTCATCCTCGGCACGGGTCTCTCGATGGTCGACTATGTCCTGTCGTTGCTTCGCTACGGACATCAGGGGCGGATCGTCGCAATGTCGCGGCGCGGCCTTCTGCCGAGAGCCCACCGACGCGTCGATCCAATGCGCTTCGCCGAAGGCGAGATCCCGTTCGGCGCCGAGATCGGGCCGCTGCTGCGCTGGTTTCGCCACCGCATCGAGATGCACGTCACTGAGGGCGGCGACTGGCGCGGTGCCGTCGACGCGATCAGGCCTTTCACCCAGCGGCTTTGGCAGGAACTGCCGTTGAGCTCCAGGCGCCGTTTCCTGGAACACGCCCGCGCCTGGTGGGATGTGCATCGTCACCGCACCGCGCCGGAGGTCGAGGCTCGCATTGCGGAGGCTCTCGCGGCAAAACGGCTGACGGTCATCGCCGGCAAGCTCGCCGCCATCGCTCCGAATCCCGACGGCGCGATCGTTCGCTACCGCAGGCGCGGCCAAAGCGAGACGTCCGAGCTTCAGGTCGGAGCCATCGTCGACTGCACCGGCATCGTCCGGGATCCAGGTGCGAGCACCAACCCGGCCGTACGCAGCCTGCTCGACCAAGGCCTTGCCCGCATCGATCCGCTGCGGATCGGCATCGACGTCACACCCGACTGCGTAATCCTCAATCGTGACGGGTCGCCCTCGCGCCGCCTCTACGCCGTCGGCCCGCTGACGCGGGCCGCGTTCTGGGAGATCATTGCCGTTCCCGACATCCGACAGCAATGTGCGGAACTCGCAGCACGCCTCGGCAAACATTCGTTCTAGGTCACAGAGGGCCGAGAGCCAGATTCGTTATAGGAGCTCTCTATCCCCGTTCAATCACCTGTGCGATCTCCCAGACATGGCCTGAAGGATCAGCAAAGGACGCGGTTCGCCGCCCCCAGGGACGATCGATCGGCCCGTTGAGCAGGCCGACGCCAATCTCCCGAAGCGCCGAACACACCTGATCGACGTCAGCAACCCTGATCGTCAAGAGCGCGCGTGCCCCTGCGGAGGACTGCGCGACGCGCGACGGTTCAACGAGCGGCGGCGCTTGCGACACGTCGAGAAGATTGATCAGGAGACCACCAAATCGAAGGACGGATGAGACTGCGTCCTCCCAAACAGTCTCAGATGCGAAAACCCTGGCGTAAAACGCTCTCGACGACACGATGTCGTCGACAAATAATGTGATGACTTCAACTTCGCTTGGCAGACCATTGACCATGCCGCCCTGCTCCTCACCGTTGCTACGGCGGCTTGCACACGCAAGATGAACCGCCTGCCGTTATATCTCACGATGTCCGAGCGTGGCGCAATGCAGGGAACCGGGCCATTGGCCCGGCTCAGAGGCCTTGATTCCTAGTTAAACAGATCCGGCTCCGCCTCGCTGATCCAGTCCCACAACGGCTGGAAGCTGAAGTAGCCGCCCTTGTGGGTTCCGACCTGCCGCGAGGTCAAGCTGGCGATCTCGTGCGGGATCGGCTTTGGCGTGCCGGCGGCCTCGGCAAGCAACTGGGCGCGCGCGGCATTGTCCATCGCGATGTACCACCAGGCGGCCGCCTCGATGGTCGGCCCCACCGTGAGCAGGCCGTGGTTCTGCAAGATAGCAGCCTTCTTCGATCCCAGCGTCTGCGCGATCTTGCGGCCCTCTTCCGCTTCCAGCACGACGCCTGAGAACGGATCGAACAGCACGTGATCCTCGTAGAAGGCGCAGGAGTCCTGCGTCAGCGGATCGAGCAGGCGTCCGAGCGCCGACCAGGCCTTGCCATAAGTCGAATGGGTGTGCGCCGCTGCGATCACCTCCGGATGCGCGGCGTGGATCGCCGAGTGAATTACGAAGCCGGCCTGGTTGATCGGCTTGTCGCCGATCAGGATATTGCCGTCGTGATCAACGAGCTGAAGGTCGGAGACCTTGATCTGGCTGAAATGCTTTGACAGCGGGTTGATCCAGAACCTTTCAGGGAATTCTGGATCGCGCACGGTGACGTGGCCTGCGAGCCCCTGATCGAAACCGTAGCGCGAGAACAGGCGGAAGGTTGCGGCAAGCCGCTGCTTGCGATGCAACCGCTCTTCCTCGAACGTCGCCGCCGGCTTGCGCTCGACCAGGGAGTATTTCTTCGGTTTCTCGACGACCTTGTTCATTGTTGCCGTTCCCTTTCTAGTATTCGAGATTCTTGTCGAAGACGTCGGCCAGCGCCACGCCATGCGCGTAAGCGTCGAGGTTGACCAGGGTCTTGTCCGCCAGCCGCTTGGCATCCTCGCCACCCGTCCATGATACATGCGGGTCAGGACGACCTTGGGATGGTGATAGATCGGATCACCCTCCGGCGGCGGCTCCGGGTCGGTGACATCGAGCGTGGCGCCGGCAATCCGTCCATCATCGAGCGCCTGCAACAGCGCGCGCTGATCGACGATCCGCCCGCGTGCGACATTGATCAGGTGCAGCGACGTCTTGGAGCGCGCCAGCACATCGGCGTTGATCAGACCCGCCGTTTTGCTCGTCGCTGGCAAAGCGAGGACGAGATGATCGGAAACCGCGACCAACTCCTCGATGCTGTCGACAGGCTGGATGCCCGGAAGGACATATGGCCAGGCCGAGCGCCGCAAAACCCTGATGTTGACGCCGAACGGCTTGACGCGCTCGACGACGGCGCGGCCGATGGCACCGAATCCCGCGATACCGATCGTCTTGCCGCTGAGCGAGCCCAGCGGGGTGATTTTCCATTCTGCACGGCTGCGCGGCCGGATGTCGTGGATGCGTTTTTCGAAGCTGAGGATCGCCGCAAGGACATATTCGGCGATCGGATCGGCCGAGATGCCGCGGCCGACCGTGACCACGGGGCCATCGAGCAACCAGGCCGGAAAGAAATCGACGCCCGTCGAAGCGGTCTGGATCCAGCGCAGGCCAAACGGCCAGCCGGCGGGCTTCTCCGCGGGCGCACCGTGCCAGCCGGCGAGCGGCCGCGTCAGCAACACGTCAGCCTCGGGCGCGATCTCCCATGGCGCGCGATCAGCAGGATGATCGATGATCAGCGGACGCGACCAGTGATCGGCCAGGACGGCACGAACCTCCGCGCCGAGCTGATTGACGATGATCGGCGACCGCACGCTGGTGGAGGCGCGTCTGCTTTCAATTCGCGGAGTGTTCATGTCCTGCAGCTTTGCGATGGCAATAACGAGGAGATGCTAGGCGCTCGGACCAAGATAGTCTTTTCAAAGATCGCCGCTGTCCTGCAACAACAGGACGACGCATCCCGGCACGACAAACGAGTTTGTCTCTCCGGACTCACTTGGTGCGGATCACGTCGGCCGACGTCACTTTCGCCTGCGCTGCGGCCTCGCCGGCGCGGCGGAAGACTGTTTCCATCAGCCATTGCTCGTTAGGAAAGCGATCCCACCATTCGTCCCAACCGGAATGCTTGCGGTATTGACCGAGGCGACCGGAGGCCATCACCTCGGTCTCGTCCACGGTGACACGGCGGTCGCAATCGGGTGCGACGTAGATGGCGTCCGCCCGGCAATAGAGCTCGCACATGAAGCAGGTCTGGCAATCCTCGACACGCGCGAGAATCGGCAAGCCACCTTGCCCGGCGTCGAGCACATTGGCTGGACAAACCTCAACGCATGTCCCGCAATCCGTGCAGCGGTCCGCGACGATGAGCTCGATCATGATGCCGCCTCGAGCTGACCGGACTTGGCGTCCACAGGAGCACCATCGGCGGCGACCCAGATCTGGTCCAGCCCGCCACTCAGCAGACGGACTGCGAGTCCGGAATCCCGTGAAGGGAAATCCTCGCGGCGGTGAAGGCCCCTGCTCTCCTTCCGCGCTGCCGCCGTGGCGACGGACCAGCGCGCTGTTGCCAATAGAGCCGCCGTCTCGCGCGAGGCGATTGTGCCTGTGTCCGCGTGATCGGCCAACTCGGTCCAGAATTCCTCCAGGACGCGTGCAGATACCGCAAGTCCTTGCCCGGTGCGGAATAGACTTTTCTCGAACGGGTGCATTTCGGCGCGCACGCCGTCGCGAAGCGCGGCGAGATCGACGGTCTTGGCGACCCTGCGGGGTTCACGCCCGACGCGACCAAGTGGCCGCAATCGGCCCCCGCTCCTCTTCGCGCTTCGCGCCAGGCGCGCCGCTGCACGCCCGGCAAACACGCCGGACGACAGCGCCCAGGCCGAGTTGACATTGCCACCGCCGGAGATCGCGCCCGCAACCTTCTCGCGCGAGGCATTGTCGCCGGCCACGAACAGTCCCGGTACCGACGTCCTGCCATCCACGTCGTGCACGCGCACGCCGCCGATGCCACGAATGGTGCCGTCATTGTGCAAGGTCACCTCGAAGCGGTCGCGATACGGATCGATCCCCCAGCGGTCGAACACCAATGGCACGTTCGGCGAAATCGTGTGCATCCGCGCCTTGATGTCGTCGGGCAAACGGTGCAGCGAGCAGTAGACCGGTCCGCGCTGAAGAGCGCGTGCCAGGCGAATGGTCTGGTCGGGGCCGAAAGGAATATCGAGCTCGCGCCCGTCGGCATCGTAATAGGTCGCGAACGAATACGCCATGCTTCGTGTCATCGTCGAATGCGCGGGTGCAATGGTGTAAGCCGCAGTGAACTCCATGCCGGACATCTCCGCGCCCGCTTCGGCCGCCATGAGATAGCCGTCCCCGGTGTTGGTTCGCGAACCCAGAAGGTGGGAGAGGAAGCTGGTGCCGCCAGCTGCGAGCACCACCGCGCCGGCCTCGATCCGATACGCCCTCCCGCCATCCTGCCGGCGCTGGCCGCGGACACCGCCAATCGAGCCGTCCGATCGCGCCAGAAGCTCGAGCACGGGCGAATGATCGAGGATGGTGACGCCGTGGCTCAGCACCTGCTGCCGCAGGGCGCGCATATATTCGGGCCCGCGGACTGCGCGATAGTTTACCCGCCCCTCGTCATCCACGCCGAACTTGTAATGGCGTGCCAGCGTCGGCAGCGTGCGCCAGGTCTGGTCGAGGACGCGATACATCCAGTCCGCTTCACCAAGACCGAGGCCACTCGTAACACGATTGGCGACGGCCGCATCGCGCGCCGCCGGAGGATCCGGCGGGACCCACCAATGGCCCGGCCCCGCCGCAGCCGTGACGCCGCTGGTGCCGCAATAGCCCTTGTCGACCAGCACGACCTTCGCCCCCGCTTCCGCGGCAGAGGTCGCAGCCCAGGCACCCGCCATCCCGCCGCCGACGACCAGCACGTCGGTCGCCAGCGACAGCTCTTCGAGCGTGGACAACACCATGATCTCTGCCTCTGACAAAACGGCGGCTGGCCGGCACCGGAAGATGCCAGGCCATGCCCATCGCCGCGATGTTTGAGCCGGACCCCGGCCGCGTCAATGAAAGGCAAAACTCTTTTGGCGGCTTGCGGCGAACGAGACGCCCTGCCGTCTTCGATGTCGGGAAGACGTCTATTTCACCGTAGAACAGACTTCTCCGGAGAGGACGGCGACTGAAACGTAATGTCCTTCTATTGTCAGGTCCCGTCGGACGCCCGAAAAGCGGATCGAAGCTCCTCAAGGCACAGGAACAGACTTCCTTCATCGAAGCACCATGGGAGAACGGATTTCTCGTCAAACGCGGCGAGCAGGTGCGTTTCTTTCGAAAATGGCGCAGCGACATCAGTTCACTGGACCGGCTGATTGATTTCCTGAAGTGTGCCGCATGGCTCGTGGTGAGCCCTCGCGCGAATTGGAATTCAAGAGACGTCAACATGAATAGATCGAGGCTTTTGCAGGCGGCGCTCGCGCTGATCATTACGCTGGGCGGCGCGAATGGCGTTCGCGCCGAGACAGGCCAGCTTCGCATCGCCCAACAATTCGGCATCGCCTATCTTCCGCTCATCGTCGCCAGCGAGAAGGGGCTGATCGAGGAAGAAGCCAAGGCACTCGGCATTGCGCCGCCAAAGATCGAATGGCTGCGGCTGTCCGGCGCGGCGGCCATGAACGAAGCGCTCATTTCAGGCGGCCTCGATTTCGCGACGGCCGGCATCACGCCGATGATCCTGACCTGGGACAAGACGCGGACCACCGCCAAGATCATCGGCGTCGCCGCACTGGGCTCGATGGCCAATATCCTGACCACCAACAATCCCAACATCAAGACGCTGGCGGATTTCACCGAGAAGGACCGGATCGCTCTGCCCTCGGTCAAGGTCGGCTTCCAGCCGATCGTCCTCCAGATGGCGGCGGACAAGGCGTTCGGCAAATACGACAAGCTGGACGAACTCACCGTCAGCATGCCGCATCCGGACGCGACGGCCCAGATTCTGTCGGGCCATTCCGAGATCACGGCGCATTTCACCTCGCCGCCGTTCTCGCAGCAGCAACTGGCGAGCGGCAAGGTGCATCAGGTCCTCAACAGCTACGACGTGCTCGGCGGCCCACACACCTTCAACGTGGTTTATTCCACCACGAAGTTCGTCAACGACAACCCGAAGACGATTTTGGCGTTCGTCCGCGGTCTCGATCGCGCCAACGAATGGATCAAGGCAAACCCGAAGGACGCCGCCGCGCTTTACATCAAGGCGGAAGGTTCGAAGCTTGCGCCTGATTTCGTCGAGAGCATCATCCGCGACAAGGACGTGAACTTCACCACCGCGCCCGAGGGCGCCCAGAAGTTCGCGGATTTCGAGGCCAAGGTCGGCCTGATCAAGCAGGCGCCGGCATCATGGCGGGATCTGTTCTGGTCCGGCCTCGGAGAGAAACCGGGAAGCTGACATGAACGTCGCTCCGCGACTGACGGGCCTCGTCGGCGATACGGCGTCGCCGACACTACTAGAGCTCGATCACGTCAGCATCAGCTATCCGACGCCGGACGGCATCCTCACCGCGGTTGAAGACGTCAGCTTCAAGATCGCGGCCGGCGAACGGCTGGTCCTGCTCGGCCCGTCAGGCTGCGGCAAGTCCACGCTGCTGCGTGCCGTCGGCGGTTTCCTCAAGCCAAGCGCCGGTGAAATCCGCATGAACGGCCGGCGGATTGCAGCCCCGGCGCCGGACCGCATGACCGTGTTTCAGGAGTTCGATCAGCTGCTGCCGTGGCGTACCGTGCTCGGCAATGTCCGCTATGCCCTGGAGCGGGGAAGATCGCTGCCGCGGCGAGATGCAGAAGGTATTGCGCGGCGCTGGCTTGAGCGCGTCGGACTGAAGAATTTCGTCGACGCTTTCCCTCACACCCTGTCCGGCGGCATGAAGCAGCGCGTCGCGATCGCGCGGGCCTTTGCGCTGGAGCCGGCGTTGCTGTTGATGGACGAACCCTTCGCCGCACTTGATGCCCTGACGCGGCGGCAGATGCAGGACGAACTGCTCAAGCTGTGTGAGGAGACCGGCAACACAGCCCTGTTCGTAACCCATGGCATCGACGAGGCGATCCGCGTCGGAACCCGCATCCTGGCCCTGACGCCGCACCCGGGACGGCTGGCCGCCACCTTCGATGTCCCGCCGGACACCCGCGCCCGCGGCAGCTCGGGTTTCGGTGAGCTGGAACGACGCATTCAGGAGACCGTGTTTTCTGCTCCGGAAATCAACCATGTCTGACATCACGGTCCCGAAACTCGTTCGTGCGCCAGCGCTGCGGCGGGCGCTCGAGGGAACACCCTGGCGACGCTTCATAATCCTCGCCGGCTTTGCGCTCGCCTGGGAGCTCTATGCGCGCTGGCTCGACAACGCGCTTCTGCTGCCGACCCTGGGCGCGACGCTGTCGGCGCTGTGGTCGGCCGTCCTGTCGGGCGAGCTGCCGAACCGTGCAGCGACCTCGCTGCGGGTCCTCATCACCGGCTATGCGCTGGGCGTTGCCGTCGCGGCGGTGCTGACGACCCTCGCCGCCCTGTCGCGCTGGGGCAATGAGGCCCTTGGGCTGTTGACGTCGATGTTCAACCCGCTTCCGGCCATCGCGCTGCTTCCCATTGCGCTGCTCTGGTTTGGGGTGGGAACGCCTAGCCTCATCTTCGTGATCGTGCACTCCGTTCTTTGGCCGGTGGCCCTCGCCTGCTACGGCGGCTTCCTCGCGGTGCCGCCGACTTTACGAATGGCCGGCCGCAACCTGGGCCTCTCGGGGGGCCGGTTCGTCGCGGAGATCCTGGTGCCCGCGGCCTTCCCACAGATCCTGTCGGGCTTGCGGATCGGCTGGGCGTTCGCCTGGCGCACGCTGATCGCGGCGGAACTCGTGTTCGGCGTCAGCGCGCGGTCCGGCGGGATCGGCTGGTTCATCTACACCAGCCGCGCGCAGCTGGAGACGGCAAGCGTCTTTGCGGGACTGCTCACGGTGATCCTGATCGGTCTTGTTGTGGAGGGCGTGATCTTCCGGAGCCTGACGCGGATCACGGTTCAGCGCTGGGGGCAGGTGCAAACCTAGGTGCCGACGATCCCGATCGGTCCTAATGGTGAAGATATGGGAATGCGTAGCGATCAGCCAGATAGCGGAGTATTCGCTCCGAGGAATCGATGAAGCGCCGGCCGTTGGCAACGCCTGCGTCCTCGGGCACCGGCCGGCTTTCATCGAAGACCAGAACCGGAAGCGATTGGTGCTGCTCGCCCAGGATTTCGACGAGGGGCGTTCGCGGACGCGCGAACGGCAGGCGGTGCACCTCGATCTGCGTTGCCAATCCGGGAAACGACGCCAGCAATCCCTCGATAGCATTACAGTGCGGGCAGACGAAGAAGCGGCCCCGCCGTTCGGGATCTTCAAATCCCGGCTTCAACAGAAAGAGGCGATCTCCGCTCATGGCAGGCCTCCAGAGGCGACATGAATCTCAATGGCCGAACAGCCGATAGCTCCGATCGGCCGCTCGCAGGTGCCGGCTCTCCTCGACCCAGCCCACCGCTCGCCGATAACTGCCCAGCAGGGTCGCCTCCTTCAACGCGGCCACGTCGACCGCCTGCGGCGCGTCGGCGAACGGCGAGACGAACAGCGCATCCTCGGGACAATAGAGCTCGCACAGGAAGCAGGTCTGGCAGTCGCTCTGGCGCGCGATCCTGGGAATGCCGTCCGTCTTGTCGAAGACATTGGTCGGGCACACGTTCACACAGATGTCGCAGGCCGTGCATTGTTCGGCGTCGATAACCTCGATCATTCGGCGGCCTCCGCATATTGCTTAGACGCCAACGGGCGCGCCGATGTCCAGACGTCGTCTAGCCCGCCGGTCGTCACGAAATGGAGGTAACGGTCGTCCTGTTCGGGGTAGTCGTCGCGGCGGTGCATGCCCCGGCTTTCCTGACGCGCCAGCGCGCTGCGATACATCCAGCGCGCGGTCGCGAGCATGGCCGCCGCTTCGCGCGCGCGCAGCAGTTCCTGATCGTCTGGCGCATCGGCGGCCGATGCATCCGACCACAACGCATCCAGCCGACCGAGCGACTCGCCCAATCGGCCAGCCTCGCGGAAGTAGTTCAGCTCATAGGGGAACACCTCGTCCTGGACGCTTCGCGCGAGCGCGCCGCCCTGCAACGGCCGACCATTGCCGGAGCGCAGACCAACAGTGCCCCGCCGGAAAGATTGGCGTCCGCTCGTATTGCCAAGTTGGCGCGCGAATTCCGCGGCGCCCTGGCCTGCCCAGTAGCCCGAGGACATCGCCCAAGCGGCGTTGTGGCTGCCGCCGCCGGTGAAGCCGCCGCAGATCAGTTCGCGCGTCGCGGCATCGCCTGCCGCGTAGAGACCAGGGACGGTGGTCGCGCAACTGTCGTCGATGATCCGCAAACCACCGGTACCGCGAACGGTCCCCTCGAGGCGCAGCGTGATTGGGAAACGTTGCGTGAAGGGGTCGATACCGGTGCGGTCGAACGGGAGAAAGAAGTTGGGCTGCGACACGCGCATGTGCCGCTGGGTCTCGGCGTCTGCCTGATCAAGCTGCGCGTACACAGGGCCTTTGCGGAGCGCACGCGCAATCACGGAGCGGCCACCTTTCGACGACGCGCCAGGGATGACGCTGCCCTGCTCGTCGGTGAAGCTCGCCCAGCTGTAGAACAAGGTCTTGGTCACCGATCCGAAGGCCGGCGAGATCGCGTAGGCGTTGGAGAACTCCATGCTGGTGAATTCCGCACCCGCTTCCGCGGCGAGGAGATAGCCGTCGCCGGTCAGCACGTTCGAACCGAGCGTCTTGCTGAGGAACGCGCATCCGCCGGTGGCAATCACCACGGCGAACTCGACAGCTTCTCGGCACGACTTGGTGGGTTTGTCATCGCTCGTCTCCGGATTGACTCTGTTCATCTGTTTCGGCGCCTAGCCGACGCGGGCAACCAGGACGTCCGCCGTGGCATCCGCGAACTCGGAAGACATGTCGTTGAAGAGAGCAAATTCCTGAACCGTCGCAGCACGCGGCCGATGGTTCCGACACTTGGCGCCTTGTCGATTCAGGAAAAATCGGTCCAGCGCCTGCACAAACCCGGGCGAGCCCGCAATCTCCGACGCGTGCCTCTCACTTCCTGCCACGAAGGCAAAGCTCATCTGATTCACGTCGACGACATAGATCATGGCGCAGTTTCCCGAACGAGGCCGCTCTCCTCGCTTCCAAACCCTGCGGGAATGAACGCCGGGATCTTCTCTTCGATGAACTGCTTCACCTCCGGCGAGTTGAACACCTGGATGAAGGCCTTCAGACGCGGATCGTCCTTCTTGTCGGGCCGGGCCGTGAAGCGCAGCACGAGGCCATCGTCAGCGGTGCGGTCGATGATCAGGGCCGATTTGGGATCACCGCCGGCCGGAATGAGGTAAGTGATGTTGACGAGCGCCAGCGTCACGTCGTCAAGCGATCGGTAGGTCTGCGCCGGGTCGAGCTCGACGATCTTGAGGTTTCTCGGATTCTCAACGATGTCGAACTTGCTGACCGAGAAGCCCTTACCCGGTGTCAGCGTGATCAGCCCGGCGCGCTCCAGCAGGATCAGCCCCCGGGCGCCGTTGAGCGGCTCATTCGGAATGGCGACGCTGTCGCCGGACTTGATCTCGTCGAGCGTCTTGACCTTCTTCGAGAACAGGCCGACCGGTGCGATCACGCCGACCTTGTCGACCTGCACGAGATTGAAACCGCGCTGCTTGTTCTGGAGCGCCAGATAGGTCGCGTGCTGGAACAGATTGGCATCGACTTCGCCGCTGTTCACGACCTCGTTCAACGCCACCCAGTCCGACAGCTCGACGATCTTGACGTCCTGCCCCTTCTCCTTGGCGAGCTTGGCGGCAAAGGACGCCAATTGCCCGACCGGGCCGGCGCTGGTGGCGATCTTCAGCGGTTCGCCAGCGACGGCGGCGGCTGTGAATGCGAGCCAGAGGCCTGCCGCGTGAGCGGTACGACGAAGGAATTTCATTGTATCACTTCCCATTCAGTTGACGCGTCTCACGCGGCCTTGCGGGCGCCAGCGTCGGCCTGGGCCAGCGCCTGGCCGAGATCCGCCAAAATGTCGTCGGGATGCTCGATCCCGACCGACAGGCGGACGTAGCCGGGCGTGACGCCGGCGGCGAGTTGCTCGGCTGTGGTCAGTTGCTGATGCGTCGTCGACGCCGGGTGAATGGCGAGCGACCGGGCGTCGCCGATATTGGCGACATGATAGAACAGTTTGAGCGCGTCGATGAAGCGACGGCCGGCCTCGACGCCGCCCTTCAGCTCGAAGCCGACGAGGGCTCCGTAGCCGCCCTTCAGATACGCGTCGGCGCGGCGCTTGTTCTCTCCGCTCTGCAAGCCGGGAAAGATCACGTTTGACACCGAAGGGTGTTTCGCGAGGAAGTTCGCGACTTTCACCGCATTCTCGTTGTGCTGGCGGATGCGCAGCGGCAAGGTCTCGAGACCCTGGATGAACTGGAAGGCATTTTGCGGCGCGATCGACGCGCCAAGGTCGCGAAGCAGCTTGACGCGAGCCCGCAGGATGTAGGCGATCGGACCAAGCGGCTTCGCCGCCTCGGTCCAGATCGCGCCATGATAGGCCTCGTCAGGCTTGTTCAGCAGCGGGAAGCGCTCCGCATGCGCAGCCCAGTCGAAATTGCCGCTGTCCACGATGGCGCCGCCGATCGCGGTGCCGTGGCCGCCGATATATTTGGTCGTGGAATAGACCACCACCGCTGCGCCGTGCTCGAACGGACGCGCGATCAGCGGCGAGGCCGTGTTGTCGAGAATGAGCGGCACGCCCAGCGAGCGGCCGATATCCGCGACTTCCTTGATCGGGAACACGTTCAGCTTGGGGTTCGGGAGCGTCTCGCCGAAATACGCCCGCGTCTTTGCGTCGGTCGCGCGGCGGAAGTTTTCGGGATCGGCGGGATCGACGAACCGCACCTCGATGCCGAACTGCTTCAGGGTCTGCGACAGCAGCGTCCAGGTGCCACCGTAGAGATCAGTCGACGACACGATGTTGTCGCCGGCTTGCGCGACGTTGAAGATTGCGAAGGCCGAAGCAGTCTGCCCTGAGGCAACGGCGAGCGCGGCCGCCCCGCCTTCCAATGCCGCAAGCCGCGTCTCGAACGCCTCCTGCGTCGGATTGCCGATGCGGGTATAGATTGTCCCAGTTGCTCGAGCGCGAACAGGCGCGAGGCGTGGTCGGCGTTCTCGAACTGGAATGACGTGGTCTGGTATATCGGAACCGCCACTGCGCCGGTGGTGGGATCGGTGCGGTACGATCCGCCGTGCAACGCCAGCGTCTCGAAATTCCGCGTTTCCAAGGCCATCTGCTTTTCCCTTTCGATCTCGAGAGCGCGCCGTGCGTGGCTCGCAATGCTTTTCGACGAAAATGATGCGGCCGGATTCCGCCTCTGTCGAGCGTGTCAGAAAGATAGCGACGCATGTGCTGCATCATCGCCGCCTCGCAACGTGTTTGTTTCCGTGCCTTCGCCGAATTGGAAACAAACTCGCTCGCGCAAAATGTTAATAACGGTCACGCGCAGCGAATGTGCTTCGCAAATAGACGATGAGCCAGATTATGACGAGACCGCGCGAGCTGCGCTTCAACGCTTTCAACATGACGGCACCAAGCCACAATTGGGCCGGCCTGTGGTCTCATCCGCGCGATGCGTCCATCGACTACAACACGCTGGATTATTGGGTCGACTACGCCAGGGCCGCGGAGCGTGGACTGCTCGACGGCATTTTCCTGGCCGACGTATTCGGCGTGTACGACGTCTATGGCGGCACTGCCGATGCCGCCGCCCTGCATGCTGTGCAGCTGCCCAACGCCGACCCGACACTGCTCGTGTCCGCCATGGCGCTCGTCACCAGCCATCTCGGCTTTGGCATCACATCCAACCTGACCTTCGAGCACCCCTATCAACTCGCTCGCACGTTTTCGACGCTCGACCACCTCACGAAAGGCAGGATCGGCTGGAACATCGTCACCGGCTATCTCGAAAGCGGCGCGCGCGGCATGGGCCTTCCGGCTGGCCGCGCCCACGACGACCGCTATGACGCGGCCGAGGACTTTCTCACCGCGACCTACAAGCTATGGGAGGGAAGCTGGGAGGACGACGCCGTTCGCCGTGACCGCGGCAGCCGCATCTTCACGGATCCGGCAAAGCTTCACCGCGTTCTCCACGAAGGCCCCTACTTCAAGGTCGACGGCATCCATCTCGCCGAGCCTTCGCCGCAGCGGACGCCGCTGCTGTATCAGGCCGGCACCTCCAAACGCGGCCGCGCTTTCGCGGCCCAGCACGCGGAAGCGATCTTTCTCAACGGCCAGACCAAGCCGATCCTTGCGCGCGCCGTTCGCGAGATACGCGATGCCGCCAAGGCCTATGGCCGCGATCCCTACGACATCCGCCTGTTTGCCGGCGCGACCGTGATCGTGGCGCCGACACGGGCCGAGGCGAATGATCTGCTCGACGACTACGCACGGCATGTCGACCAGACCGGCCAGCTCGCCTTGCTGTCGGGCTGGACCGGCATCGACTTCTCGACTTATCGGCCCGACCAGCCGATCGAATATGTCGAGAGCAACGCCATCCAGTCGATGGTCGAGAATTTCACGGTGCGGAGCGACCGGCCGGTCAAGGTCGGCGACCTCGCGAAGCTCAGCCGCGCCGGCGCCCGGTCGCCCTTCGTGGTCGGCTCGCCGCAGGACGTCGCCGATGAGCTGATTGCCTGGGCTGACGAGACCGACGTCGACGGTTTCAACCTGTTCCGCCTGGTCGCGCCGGAATCGCTGAACGCCTTCGTCGATCTCGTTGTGCCGGAGCTGCAATCGCGCGGCGTCTACAAGACCGCCTATCGCGACGGCACGCTGCGCGAAAAGCTATTCCCGGGACGCGGCCCGCGGCTGCACACAACGCATCCCGGCGCGGGCTTTCGGCGCTCAGCCGACACGCTGCGATCCGATGCCGCCGAATAGCGGGGCGACCGATTTCCGATGACGAGCTACATCGCGTGGAAAATTCCGTTCTCGGATTGTGTCCGACCGGAGACGCTTCGTTCTCCAACTGCGCTGCATTGTGAAATTGCAACACAGCCTAGCTTGCCGGCACATTGCGGCCTGCAGTTTGTCAAACGCGTCGCCAAAGCGACTTAGCTCCAGGATCATTGTTCATGTCTGGTCTCACCTCCCGCCTGCGGGCCCTCGCCGCGGCCGCACTCAGCATCTTCGCCATGGCGTCGATTCAGCCCGCGACGTCCGAAGAGATCCGCATCGGCTATCAAAAATCCTCGACGCTGACGGCGATCCTGAAAACGAACGGCGAGCTGGAAAAGGCGCTCGCGCCGCTCGGGGTCACCATCTCCTGGCACGAGTTCACCAGCGGCCTGCCGCTGCTGGAAGCCATCAACATCGGCAGCATCGATTTCGGCGCTGATGTTGCCGACACCGTGCCGATCTTCGCACAGGCCGCCGGCGCCAAGCTCGCTTATGTCGCCGAGGAAGCCGCCTCGCCGGCAGCGCAGGCGATCGTCGTGCCGCAGTCTACAACCATCAAGACCGTTGCCGATCTCAAGGGCAAGAAGATCGCGGTGACCAAGGGCGCGGGGAGCCATTATCTACTGCTTGCGGCGCTGGCGAAATCCGGGCTCAGCTTCAAGGACATCACGCCCGCCTATCTGACGCCGGCGGACGGCCGTGCGGCGTTTGTCAGCAACAATGTCGATGCCTGGGTCGCCTGGGATCCGTTCCTGACCAGCGCCCTACATCAGACCAAGGGTCGGATCCTGTCCGACGGCAGCAACGGCCTTGCGAGCTACAAGCGCTATTACCTCGCGTCGGCCGCCTATGCGGATAAGCATGCCGAGGTGCTGAATGTGATCTTCACCAAGCTTGCCGCAACCGGCAAATGGGTGAAGGCGCAGCCAAAGGACGCGGCCACGTTGCTGGCCGGGCTCTGGGGCATCGACGCGGCGATCGTCGAGGAGGCCAACAGCCACCGCTCCTATCAGGTGGGCGCAGTCACCGGATCAGGCCTGTCGGAGCAGCAGCGCATTGCCGATGCGTTTCACGCCGAGGGTCTGATCCCGGTGAAGCTCGACACCACGACCATCAAGATCTGGTCGCCGAAGGGGTCTTGATTGCTGACCGCTTGAGGCTCAGGCCGCTGAATTTTGGGAATCCCATGGCTCCACGCCAATTGCACCTGAACGTCAACCTGCTTCACTCCGGCGTCTATCCGTCGGCCTGGCGCCTGCCCGACAGTGATCCGCGCGCCTTCTTCGACCTCGGGCACTACGTCCGGGTGGCGCAGATTGCAGAGCGCGGCAAGCTCGACGCGATTTTTCTGGCGGATTCGCCGGCCGTGAATGATCGCATCGACTACCGGTCGTTCACGTCGCTGGAGCCGACCATCATTCTGGCAACGGTCGCGGCCGCCACAACGCATGTCGGCCTGATCGGGACGGTGTCGACGAGCTATAACGAGCCCTACAACATTGCGCGCCGCTTCGTGTCGCTCGATCACGCGAGCGGCGGCCGCTCGGGATGGAACGCGGTCACGACCGCAGATGCCGCTTCAAGCCGCAACTTCGGCCTCACGGGTGCCTTGGAGCACAAGGCCCGCTACGAGCGCGCCAAGGAGTTCACGGAGGTCGTGCACGCGCTGTTCGACAGCTGGGAGGACGACGCCTTCGTCGGCGACAAGGCGAGCGCACGATTTGTCGATACGTCGAAGGTGCACCCGATCGCGCATCGCGGCCCGCATTACACGGTGGCCGGACCGCTGAATGTCCCACGCTCGCCGCAGGGGCGTCCGGTGACGGTGCAGGCGGGCGGCTCCAACGATGGCCGCGACTTTGCCGCCGCCTATGCAGAGGCCGTGTTCACGCTCGCGCAGTCGATCGAGGAAGGCGTCGCCTATGCGCGCGACCTGCGCACGCGCGCCGCGGCTTACGGCCGCTCCGGTGATTCCATTGTCATCCTGCCGGGACTTGCGACCGTCATCGGCAGCACGGAAGCCGAAGCAAAGCGGCGGCAGGATGAGCTTTGGGAACTGGTCCCCATCGAATACAGCCTGGCGCGTCTTGCCGGCACGCTTCAGATCGACCCCGCTCTGCTCGAACTCGACAAGCCGCTTCCCGACCCCTTGCCGCTTCCGGCGAATGCCAATCACACCATGTTCCAGGGCACCGTGAACCTTGCCCGCCGCGGAAATCTCACGGTCCGCCAATTGATCCGCGCGCTCGGCGGCGGCGTTGGCCATCGCATCATCGTCGGGACGCCGGAGCAGATCGCGGACGATATCGAGGCCTGGTTCAAGGCCGGTGCCGCGGACGGCTTCAACCTGATGCCGGACGTTCTGCCCACGGGCCTGGAGACCTTCGTCGAGACCGTCGTGCCGATCCTTCAGAAGCGCGGTCTGTTCCGAACCGAGTACACGGGCACGACATTGCGCGACCATTTTGGTTTGGCACGGCCGACGAGCCGCTTTGCGAAGCGAGCGCCGGAGGTCGCGTCGGCCTGATCGTCGCGACGGCCTATCCTACGGGATGGGCCAGCTTCGCAGCAGGCCTGGCCGATTGTCTGGCCCGAACGCGGGGAATAATCTCGTCTGCAAAGCGCCGCATCTCTGCCTCGAACGGCTGGAATTGCAGCATGAAGAGTTCGATACCGGCGGCATGGAACGCCTCGATGCGTACCGCAACCTCATCGTAACTGCCGACCAGCCCCGCGGCCGTACCCCCATTGCTGCCGACCCGCGGCGTCTTCTGCATCGTCTGCATCATCACGACCTTCGGATCGGTATTCTGCTTCTGGATTGCCTTCATCGGCGCGTCCTTGGCCGCAAGCCTGAGCAGCCGCTCATAGGCGACCTGCGCCTGCTCCCGGGTCTCGCGTGCCACGACAAAGGCGGACAGACCGAAGCGCAATGGCGGCGCTGAACCGCGCGGCCGCGCCGCGACATCGGCGATCAGGCCGGCGACATCATCGAGCGGCTGGCCGTTGATGAACCAGACATCGCCATGGCCGGCGACCAGATCGCGCGCGGGCTCGGATTCCCCGCCGACATAGATGGCGGGGCGCTTGCGGTACAGGCTGGTCGGCCGCAGCGCATAATCCGTGACGTTGAAGTGATCGCCGCTGAAATTGAGGCGCTCGCCCTCCATCAGGCGGGACACGACGGAGATCCATTCCTTGCCGTAAGCATAGCGCGCATCGTGCTCGGGAAAGCCGATCCCCGCCTTCTCCAGCTCAGGACGATTCCAGGCATTGACCAGATTGATCGCAAACCGGCCGCGGCTGATGTTCTCGATGCCGAGCGCCAGTTTGGCAAGCACCACGGGGTGATAGAGATAAGGCTTGATGGCGGCGATGATCTCGATGCGCCTGGTCAGCGCCGCAATCGCGGCGGCAGCGCTCCAGGCTTCGAGCTGATCGAGATCCTCCTGATGCGGATTGATCGTGTGCTGCGCGATCAACGTCGAATCGTACCCGAGCTCCTCGGCTGCAAGAATGAGATCACGATTGCGCTCCCACGAGGCGTCATAGGGCTCTTCGGGGTCCTGATGTGCAGCACGCGGCCCGTGCACCAGCGCCCAGATGCCGAAGCGAAGAGGTGCAGCCGTCATCATGCTCTCCCGTAACTCTCTCGACTTTCGCCGTTCTCGCCAATCGCCGGAGCAAGTTCAAGCAGACGCGCATCAAAAGATTTTCTTTGTCGCACAGCCACGCTGCGACGACAGCAGATCACTCCGGATCTGACGACAATTGAAATACCGCTCTATTTCTGTTGGCCCGATTTCGTGGGACATTTTGTAGAGACGGCATGTGATTGCCGTCGCGCTTCCTGCGTCAGATGCAGTGCGTGAAACGAGGTCTCGCGTCTTGAGCAATATGGAACTGAGCGGCATCGACCGCACTGTGATCGGTGCGGACCGCGCGCCGTCATCGCAAAGGGCCGACAGCGCACTCGCTCCGACCGCCACGAAGGGCAAGCTTGGCACTCGCGGCCTTCAGCTTCTGTCGTGGTTCGCCCCAATCGCGCTTGTCGTCATCTGGGAATGGCTGGCGCAGGCAGGATGGCTCTTGCCGCAAGTTCTGCCCGCACCGAGCAAGGTGATCCGCACCGCCTTCAAGCTTGCAACCACGGGCACACTGCTCAACGATCTCGGCGTGAGCCTGCTGCGGGCGGCGGCAGGATTCGTGATCGGCACGGCCATCGGTGGCGGCCTCGGTATTCTCGTCGGCTTCTCCCGCATCGCCGAAGCTCTGATCGACCGCAGCGTGCAGATGATCCGGGCCATCCCGTTCCTCGCAGCGCTGCCTTTGGTCATCGTCTGGCTTGGCGTCGGCGAGACCCAGAAGATCTTCCTCGTGGCCCTCGGCGTCACCTTCCCGATCTACATCAACACGGTCCTCGGTATCCGCCAGGTCGATCCAAAACTGCTCGAACTCGGTCGCGTCCAGGGTCTGAGCTCGCTTCAGCTGATCCGCCGTATCATCCTTCCCGGCGCATTGCCGTCGATCCTGACCGGGGTTCGCTCTGCGCTGGCGACGGCATGGCTTGCGCTGGTCGTCGCTGAAACCATCGGCGCGCAGTCGGGTATCGGCTTCCTCGCGATGGATGCGCGTGAGTTCCTGCGCACCGACGTAATCGTGCTGACGATTGTTATCTATGCGCTCATTGGCGTCGCGGCCGATGGCATCGCCCGCTTCCTTGAACGGCGCCTGCTCGCCTGGCATCCGAATTATGGGGCAGCACGATGAACGCTCACGTGGCTCCACTGTCGCCCGCTTCATTCGAAACCGGACCGGCCGTCGTCGTCAGCAATCTCGTTCGCAGTTACGGCAGCCGCGTGGTGATCGAAAAGCTGAACCTGCGCATCGAGCGGGGCGAGTTCGTTGCCCTGCTCGGCGAAAGCGGCTGCGGCAAGACGACATTGCTGCGGGCGCTCGCCGGCTTGGACTCGATCCAGGGCGGGCGCATCGTCGCGCCACGCCGGCCGGCGGTGGTATTCCAGGAGCACCGGCTCCTGCCCTGGGACAGCCTCTGGCGCAACGTCTCGCTTGGTTTGCAGGTGCCGGACGCACGCGAGCGCGCGGCCGAAGCGTTGACCGAGGTGGGCCTCGGCGACCGTCTCGACGATTGGCCGCGCAATCTTTCCGGTGGACAGGCCCAGCGCGTCGCGCTGGCCCGCGCGCTGGTGCAGCAACCAGAGCTTATGCTGCTCGACGAGCCGTTTGCCGCATTGGACGCGCTCACCCGCATCCGCATGCATGAGCTCGTTCGCGAGCTCGTCGCCAACCATCAGCCGGGCGTTCTGCTCGTCACGCACGACGTCGACGAAGCGATTGCTCTGGCGGATCGCATCCTGGTGATGCGGAACGGCGCCATCGCCTACGAGCACCGCGTCGCACGCAACGGTTCGACACCCATCTCGCGTAGCGAGCTCCTTGCCGAGCTCGGCGTGAATTCGCACTCCACCCATTAATTCAACGGAAGGCCATCATGTCCGACTCTTCCATCGCCAAGCCGTCCCGCCGCAGCTTTCTCAGCACCGCGGCCTTCGGCGTGGGCGCCCTCGCCGGCCTGAACATCGGCGACTTTGCCGAGGCCGCAACTGGCCGTACGACCGACACAGTGCGCCTGACCTGGGGCATGAGCGGTCTCAATCTTATCGCCAAGGAACGCGGCGAGTTCGAGAAGGTGCTGGCCAAGGACGGCATCAAGGTCGAATGGCTCGGGCCCTTCCCGAACCACGCCCCGACATTGCAGGCCGTCACCGGCGGCAGCGCCGATTTCAGCTTCGGCGGCAGCACGACGCCGGCGCTGGCCGCGATCATCGCCGGTTCGCCGCTGGTGTTTACCCAGTTCGTGGTTTACGAGCCCCGCACCACGGCGATCATCGCCAAGGACGGCTCCGGCATCGATAAGGTCGAGGACCTCGTCGGCAAGTCGGTCGCGGTCAACCGCTCCGGCCTCGGCGAATTCCTGCTGGTGGCCGCGCTCGAGAAGCACAAGGTTGACCGGTCCAAGGTCAAGTTCGTCTATCTCAATCCGCCCGATGCGGCACCTGCGCTCGCCTCCGGCAAGGTCGACGCCTGGTCGATGTGGAGCCCCGGCGTCGATATCGCCCGGCTCGAATACAAGGCGCACGACATCTTCCTGGAAGGGAGGGACCTCGACTTCCAGATCGACTACACCTCGTACCTGACCACCCGCAAATTCGCCACCGACAACCCCGCCCTCGTGCGGGCCGTCAACGATGCGTTCCGCACCGAAGGCAAGTGGATCTCGGAGAACGGAAAGGAGGCGGAGTACATCGCCCAGAAGGCGGGCAAGTACAGCGACGAGGTCCGCGATCAGTTCATCGCGCTGAAACGCAAGTACCGCTACTTCGCGGTCAATGACGAGCGCTTCATCAGCGAGCTGCAAAAGGCCGCCGACTGGCTGGTCGCGCGCAAGGTTCTGCCCGAGCCGGTCAAGGTCACCGACCATCTCGCCCAGCTCTAGGGACGTGACCAAGAGGCCAATCATGAACAAGACCGTATTCGTCCCCTCCCTCGGCACATCCGAGCCTCTCAAGACCGGCTCGCCCGAGCTGGAAGCGCTGCTCAGCCAGATCGCCGAGGGTGCGAGCGCGCGAGAACGCGACCGCGTGCTGCCCTTCGAGATCATCGACCTCGTCCGCCGCGCCCGTCTCGGCGCGCTGCGGCTTCCGGTGAGCGCCGGCGGCGCCGGCAGCACGATCCGCGATCTCTTCGCTTTCGTGATCTGCCTCGGCGAGGCCGACGCCAATGTCGCGCATATTCTGCGCAACCATTTCAGCGTGGTGGAACGGCTGGTGCGTACGCCCAAGGATGAGCAGAGCCGCGCGTGGCAGAAGGCTGTCGCGCAGGGCGCGATCATTGGGCTGGCCACCACCGAGCTCGAAAGCCCCCGCGTCGGCAATGTCACGCCGGGTACGACCTTCACGCCTGATGGAAACGGCGATTACCTCCTGAACGGGACCAAATATTACAGCACCGGCACGCTGTATTCGGACTACGTGCTCGTCCGCGCCGCCGATCCTGATGGCATCAGCGGCGCGACCATCGTTCCGATCAAGCGCGATGGCATCGAGCTGGTCGACGACTGGGATGGGCTCGGACAGCGGCTCACCGCAACCGGCACGACGCATTTCCGCAACGTCAAGGTCAAGCGCCAGGAGATCGTCTTCGACACTCCCGACACCGGCTACGGCGTGCCTTACTCCAACACGTTTGCGCAGTTGTTCCTGACCGCGGTCGTTGCCGGCATCGCGCGCGCGACCTTGCGGGACGCCACCGCGCTCGTCCGTTCGCGGAAGCGTACCTTTTATTATGCGCCAGCCGAAGTTCCGACCGACGATCCCTTGCTGCAGCAGACCGTCGGCCAGATCGCCAGCGGTGCGTTCGCGGCCGAGACCGTGGTGCTAGCAGCGGCCGAGGCGCTCGATGTCGCGACCGATGCCTTCGACGCGGGCGCATCGAACGCCGCGGAAGCCGCCCACACCGCCGCCCTGCTCTCGGCCAAGGCCAAGATTATCGCGGACGATTTCGCCATCCGCGGCGGCAGCCTGCTGTTCGATGTCGGCGGCGCGTCGGCGACCAAGAAGGTCACCAATTTCGACCGGCACTGGCGCAATGCGCGCACGCTATCCTCGCACAATCCAACCACCTACAAGGCGCGCTCGATCGGCCAGTACGAAATCAGCGGCACGCCGTTGCCGGCCAAGGGCTTCTTCTAGGCTGGATGGCGCCGCATTCGCCGGTCCGACGCAAGGAGAGACAGACATGGGAAGGTCGGACATCCATCTCGTCACTGACAGCAATGAGATCGAGCACCAGTTCCGCGCCGTGATGCGCCGGCTTGCCGGTGGCGTCAGTATCATCACGGCCGGCCGCGACGACGACATCACGGGCATGACGGTCACGTCGCTGACCTCACTCAGCGCGAGCCCGCCGCGCGTGCTGGTCAGCCTCAATCGGCAGGCCTCGTCATTCGCACTGATCGAGCGCTTCGGCACGTTCGGCGTGAACATTCTCGGCTCCGACCAGCAGGATCTGGCAGACCGATTCAGCAACAGTCTCCTCAAGGGACCACAGCGCTTCCAAGGCATTCCCTGGTCCGCCGGGATCTCGGGCGTGCCACTGCTTGGAAACTCGCTCGCGACCGTCGAATGCCGGGTCGAGGAGATCATCGAGCGCTATTCTCACGGAATCATCGTCGGAAGCCTTTTGAGCTTCGAGCTGTCGCCCCAGCTCTCCGGCCTGGTGTACTGGAACGGCCAATACATCGAGATCAAGCATGACTTCGACCTCGATCTGCTGGCCGAGATCAGCATTCCGCTGGCGCATGTCAGGTGAGGCGGCATGAAACACGACTTGGCCCGCGAGTCCTGGGACGACAAGGAGCTCGATAGCCCGACACAGAAGCGCTGGCAGCTCGAGCAGCTTGTCGCCGCACTCCGCATCTCCCGCGAGGAGACCCACAGCATCCGCCGGGACGGCGAGGCGCGCCGGGCGCCATCGCGCGAAGCCCTTCAGGCGATCCTGGACGGCCTGACCGAAGCGCTATTCCCGCGCCATTACGGCCAGTTCGACCTCGACGGGGAGAACATCGACTATTTCGTCGGTAACCGCCTCAGCATCGCGCTCGACGGCTTGTGTGAGCAGGTTCACCGCGCCGCGCTCTTCATCGGTGACGAGCTCACGGCCGGCTTCCGGCGCGACGACGCAATCGACCTGACACGCCGGTTCGCCTCGCAACTCCCGGACGTGCGCGGGTTGATCATCAGCGATCTCCGCGCCGCCTTCGTCGGCGACCCCGCCGCCAGGAACTTTCCTGAGATCCTGATCGGTTATCCCGGCATGACCGCGATCATCCACCACCGGCTGGCCCACATCCTCCATCAGCTCGACGCACGGCTGATTGCGCGGCTGATCGCGGAGATCGCCCACACAAGGACCGGCATCGACATTCACCCTGGCGCGAGCATCGGGTCCGGCTTCTTCATCGATCACGGCACCGGCGTGGTGATCGGCGAGACTGCGATCATCGGGGACAACGTCCGCATCTACCAGGCCGTGACGCTCGGTGCGCGCCATTTCCCGACTGACGATGACGGCCATCTGATCAAGGGCGACGCCCGGCATCCGATCGTTGACGATGATGTCGTGATCTATGCCGGCGCCACCATCCTCGGGCGGATCACGATCGGCCGGGGCTCGACCATCGGCGGCAACGTCTGGGTGACCCAGGACGTGCCGCCGAACAGCATCGTGACGCAGGCGACCGCCCGCAACAAGCCTGGCTAGACTGCCGGCGCCTTCCAGCGCATCAGGCGACGCTCCAGCGCCTCCAGGATCGCGTTGAAGGTGAGACCGATCACGGTGATGCCGAGGATCCCGAAATACATCTGCGGGATCAGGAAGCTGTACTGGCTGTTGATGATGAGATAGCCCAGCCCCGATTTCGCACCGACCATCTCGGACGCGACAAGGACCAGCATCGCCGAGGCGCTTGCCAAGCGTATGCCGACGAAGATCGTCGGCAGCGACGCCGGCAGGATCACCTTCCGGAACAGCTGGCTTGGCGTTGCGCCCATCGTCCGTGCCGACTTGACCAGAAGCGGATCGACTTGGCGGACTGCAGCGATTGTGTTCAGCAGCAGCGGCCAGGCGCAGCTGTAGACCACCATGGTGACCTTCGAGAGCTCGCCGATCCCGAGCAGCAGGATGAAAACCGGCAGCAGCGCCAGCGGCGCCGTGTTGCGCGCGATCTCGATGACCTGGCTCAGGAGATTGCCCAGCCCAACATACCATCCCGTCAACACACCCAGCGGCACGAACAGGGCAATGGCAATCAGGAAACCGCTCAGGGCCCGAAGCAGGCTTGCGCCGACGTGGTCGTAGAGCTCCCCACTCTGTGCAAGCTGCCAGCCCGCGGCGATCACCTCGGAGAACGGCGGCAGGAAGGTTACATCGATGAGACCGAGGCGCGGAGCCGTTTCCCAGAGGACCAGGAACAGCAGCAACAGCAGGGACCGCTGTCCGATGATGGCAAGCCAGCGCACCAGGCTACCCGTCGCCGCGGCAACTACGCCGGCGCGTTGCCTGGCCCGGTCCTTCGGGCTCCCCTCGGCCAGTTCCAGCAGCGTCAGGATCTCCAGATTAGACATGGGCCAGCTCCTTCGCCTTGACGATCCGCTCGCCGTCCGACGCCGCCACCTGAAAACCCTGCGCTTTCAAGACCTCGTCGCGCAGCAAGGACCAGACTTCGTGGCGTACCTGCCCAAACGCCGGAAGCGATCGCACATCCTCGGTCTCGCTGTGCAGCTCATCGGGAATATCGATGACTTGCTTGATGCGGCCGGGGCGCGAGGTCATCACCGCCACGCGCTGACCAAGGACCACGGCTTCGTCGATGCCGTGCGTGATGAACAGGATGGTCTTTCCCGTGCGGCGCCAGATCCGCAACAGCTCGCCCTGCAGTGTCTCCCGCGTCTGCGCATCGAGCGCCGCAAACGGCTCGTCCATCAGCAGCACCTCCGGATCATAGGCAAGGCTGCGGGCGATCGCGACGCGCTGCTTCATGCCGCCGGAGAGCTCGTGCGGATAGCGGTCGGCAAAGCCGGACAGACCGACCAGGTCGAGATAGTGCAGCGCCCTCGCCCGCCGCTCCCTGGCCTTCAGGCCGGCAATGTCGAGCCCGAACTCGATATTTTGCGCAGCCGTGCGCCAAGGAAACAGCGCATATTGCTGGAACACGATGCCGCGATCGCGCGCCGGACCCTCGATGATCTTGCCATCGAGCAGGATGCGACCGCTGCTCGGCGTGGTGAGGCCGCCGAGCAGGTCCAGCAAGGTCGACTTGCCGCAGCCGCTCGGCCCGACCAGCGCCAGGAATTCGCCGGTCCGAACATCCAGCGTGATGTCGTCGAGCGCGGTGAAGCGCTGCGCCGGCCCGCCATCCTTGCCGCGGACCAGGAAGTCCTTGCGTACGTGCTCGAAGCGGATCTTGGCCGTCGTCATTTGGCCTCCGCGGTCTTGCCCGGGCGGAAATAGTTGAACGCGTTGGTGTAGAGGTCCGACGGCTTGAGCTGGTCCTGCTTCAAGAGGCCATCCCTGACCAGCCAGTCGATCCAGACCTGGAGCTCGGCATCGCCGATCACGCCGCCCTTGGTCGCGACGCCCGTGCTCCTCCAGTACTTGATCGGGGTGGCGTCCTCGTTGCGCTTGCGCTCAGCGATGACGCGCTCGAAGCGGGCACGGACCTCCTCCGGCGGTGTTGTCTGAGCCCAGTCGATGGCACGAGACACACCCTCGATCAGCTTGGGGACGTATTCGGATTGTCCTTGATGAACTTGTCCCGCAGCACATAGGCCCCTCCGGTAAAGTTCCCGAAGACGTCCGTATCTGCAAACAGCCGCCGAATGCCGCCGCGCTCGAGTGCCTTGTCACGCAGGACGCCGCCGAGCGTGCTAAGCTCGACCTGCCCCTGCCGCAGCGCCTGCTCACCGGTGACCGGCGGGATCGCAACCAGCGTCACCTGCTTCGCCTCCGCCGGCGTCAGGCCGTTGCGAGCCAGGTACTCGCGCAGCACGAATTCATGGTGCGCTCCCAGCGTATTGACCGCGACCTTCTTGCCGATCAGGTCCCGCGCGGTCTTGATCGGACTATCCTCCTTCACGTAGTAGCCGCTGTAGGTGTTGTCGTCCGAACCGTAATAGCCGACCACCGCCTTGATCGGCGCCTTGGCGGCGATCAACTTGATGATCGCGCCGTAGAACGCACCGCCGATGTCGATATCGCCGGTGACGACGGTCTGGATGTCCTGCGGTCCGCTGATGGTGTTGCCAACCCATTTGAGCTTGAGCGGCGCGAGATAGCCGAGATCATCGGCCAGCTCGATGAAGGTCACCTGACCTGCCCACCCCTGGTAGCGGATCTCGGTCTTCTCAAGCTGCGGGTCGGCCGCAGCGCTCCCGACCAGGCTCGTCAGACCTAGAGCCGCAAGGCCAAGTTGCCGGCTTCTTGCACCGAGCGCGGCAACCAGCCGGCGCAGAGCGGAGATAGCAATTCTCATCGTGTTCACTCCATTGCTCGTTTTCAGGCCGCCTTCGCCTGCGGCTTCGCCACCTTGATGCGCGTGACGCTGCTCCGTCCGTCGATGCTGACAGGTACTTCGCCGTCGATGGTGGCGCGCCGGACCACGCGGTGCTGATCGCCATAGTCGTTCACGGCGTAGTGCTGGGTCGCGCGGTTGTCCCAGACGACGACATCCCCCTGCCGCCAGCTCCAGCGAACCGTGTTCTCCGGCGCCGTGATGTGCGACTGGAACAGGTCGAACAGCTTCTGGCCGTCGTACTTCGACAGTCCGACGAAGCGCTGGACGAAATTGCCGAGCACCAGTGTGCGCTCGCCGGTTTCGGGATGAACGCGGACGACGGGATGCTCGGTCTCGTAGACCGTCGCCGTGAAGACCTCCTCGAATTGCTTCCGGTCGGCCTCGCTCGCACGGGTCTTGACCGCATAGTCATAGGCATTGCTGTGCACCGCCCAGAGCTCGTCGGCGAGCTTTCGCAACGGAGCAGGCAGGTCGAGATAGGCGGCAGCCGTGTTCGACCAGATCGTGTCGCCGCCGAACTCGGGGATCACGACGCCGCGCAGAACCGAGATCTTCGGATAAGCGTCGACGAACGTGACGTCAGTGTGCCACTGGTCGGCCCGTCCGCCTCCGCGCGCGGAGTCGAGCTCGAGGATCGAGGCCGTGCCCTTGGTGGCGCCGACCGTCGGATGCGGCACCAGCTTGCCGAGCCGATGGGCAAAACGCTCCTGCTCGGCGTCGTCGAGATGATTCTGGTCACGAAAGAAGATAACCTTGTGCTCGAGCAGCGCCTGGTTGATCGCCGAAATCGTCCGATCCGGCAGATCGCCGGAAAGCTTGATGTTCCTGATCTCCGCGCCTATACGCGCCGATCGTTTGACGATATCCGCGCGTGGAATGACGTTGTCGATGGTGATTCCGTCAGTCATGTCATCTTTCCCGAGACCGCGATCCATTTGGACAAGGCTCCGCCGTTCGCCGATCGCAGTTGCGATGACGGAGTGAAGGACAGTGATGGTGCGATCGATCCTCTTGCGAGACTACCGTCCGCTCTGACGGCAATCCCGTCTGGCGGGACCTTTCCGTGGAGGCTACGTCAATGCAGCCTCGTGCTCAGTCAGCGAATGCTAGCTCACGGCTTTCGGAAATGGCTTCCAAAGATTGAACAGTGCGGGGAATAGTTGCATTCGCGAAAACAGCGACAGAAAAACGCAGAACCGCTCTCGGCGTAAACCACGGTATCGCCGCCGCTTAGATGGCCGTCTGGACGTGCGCATCTCGAATCCACAAACAGACGCGCCACGTGCGCTCTCCGCTTGCAGGCTTTCCCGAAAGTTCATGCTCGCATCGAACTCAACAACGCAATTCCATTCCATCGACAACGATGCGAGCGCCGACATAGATTTTGCGCAGGCCGCATACAGGGCGTTTCGACATGAGCAATCAACGGCAGCTTGTTCTCAATCTCTTCATCTATCCCGGCGGCCATCACGAAGCTGCCTGGCGCTACAAGGGGTCGTCCGCGGAGCGCATTCTCGACATCACCTATTATCAGGAGCTGGCGCAGCGCGCCGAGGCCAGCAAGTTCGACGCGATCTTCTTTGCCGACGGGCCGGCGCTGGCCGACAACGTCCGCTACGCCCAGCGTTTTCGCTTCGAGCCGATCACCTGGCTGGCGGCGATCGCCGCGGTGACGAAGCGTATCGGCCTGATCGCGACGGCATCGACCACCTATACCGAGCCTTACAACCTCGCGCGCATGTTCGCCTCGCTCGACCACCTGAGCAAGGGCCGGGCCGGCTGGAATATCGTGACGACCAGCGCCTCACAGGCCGCGCAGAACTTTGGATTGCCCGAGCACCCGCCCCACCACGAGCGCTACGAGCGCGCCCGCGAATATCTCGACGTGATCTCACGGCTCTGGGACAGCTGGGAGGACGACGCGCTCGTCAACGATCCTGCCTCGGGCATCTTCGCCGATACCAGCAAGATCCATACGCTCGACCATGTCGGCAAGCATTTTCGCGTTCGCGGCCCGCTGAACATCTCGCGCACGCCACAGGGTCGGCCGGTCTATGTGCAGGCCGGCTCCTCCGACGACGGCCGCGCTTTCGCCGCGCGCTTTGCGGAAGCCATCTTCACCGCGCACCAGACGCTGGACTCCGCCAAGTCCTTCTATGCGGACATCAAGCGGCAGGCCCGCACCTTCGATCGCGGCCCCGACGAGATCAAGATCCTGCCCGGCATCAGCCCCTTCATCGGCAGCACGCAAGCCGAGGCGGACCGCCTCCAGGACGAGTTCAATGAGCTGATCCAGCCGGAATATTCCCTGACGCAGCTGCGCCAGATGATCGGCGTCGACCTCACCGGTTACGATCTCGACGGTCCCGTGCCGCGCCATCTGATCGACACCGCCAGTGCGCGTGGCGTCGCCAGCCGCTTCAAGCTGGTGGTCGACATCGTCGACCGCGAGAAACCGACGATCCGCCAACTGGTCCAGCGCCTCGCCGGCGCGCGCGGCCATTGGGTCATCGCCGGCACGGCGGAAAAGATCGCCGACAACATCCAGGCCTGGTTCGAGGGCGGTGCGGCGGACGGCTTCAACGTGATGCCGCCCTGGCTGCCCGGCGGCTTCGATGTCTTTGCCGAGCAGGTCGTCCCGATCCTGCGCAAGCGCGGCTTGTTCCGCGAAGACTACACCGGCACGACGCTGCGCGAGCATTACGGCCTCGCCCGCCCGGCCAGCATCTATTCCAACCAGGCCAAGGCGATCGCCTGATACCGCTCTCCCTCCAAACTGGAAACTGTAAGAAGACATGAAGACCGCATTGTTCCTCCTCTCCGGCCTTTTGGCTCTCTCCCCGCTCGCCACCGGAAACTCCCTGGCGCAGCAGCCCTCGAAGCCCGAGTTGCGGGTCGGTTTCGTGCCAGGTCCGTACATTGACGAGTTCAAGATCGGCGTCGAGCCTGAGCTCAAGAAAAAGGGCTACAAGATCCGCTATGTCGAATTCTCGACCGGCCTTGAAGCCAACAACGCAGTGTTCAAGTCCGAGATCGATGCCAATGTGATGCAGCACACGGTCTTCCTCGAGTCCTATAACGAGCGCCAGAAGACCGATCTCGTCGGCATCGTCCACGTTCCGACGCCCCCGATGGGCCTCTATTCGAAGAAGCACCCGCTGGGCACGCCAATCAAGCCGGGCTCCAGCGTCGCGGTGCCGAACGATCCCGTCAACCTCCAGCGCGCGCTGTGGGTGCTGCGCGATCTCGGCCTGATCGAGATTCGCGACAGCAAGCCGGTCGACGTCACCGAGCTCGATGTCATCAAGAATCCGGGTGGCATCAAGATCGTGCCGCTCGAGGCCGCGCAGGCGCCGCGGGCGCTCGACGATGTCGACTTCGCCGCTGTCCAGGGTAATTTTGCGATCTTCAGCGGTCTAAAGCTGACCAATGCCTTTGCGCTGGAGAAGATGACCACGCCCTACATCAACGTGCTCGCCGTGAAGAAGGCCAATGCCAATGCCGAATGGGCACAGGACATCGTCGCCGCCTACAAATCGCCGACGTTCAAGACGGCGATCCTGGCCGACCGCTTCTATGACGGGTTCACGCTGCCCGACTACATGAAGTGAGGGGATCGCGGAACAGCAGTGAGACGGAGCGTCAGCATGTTCGAGTTCACACTGGAATGGACCGGCCTTCGTTCTCCCGTTGAGCGGGCGGCCGACGCGCTAGCGGTTACCGATCGCATCGGCTGGCATCAGGCATTGATCCTCCCGCTGGTGCTGCTGATCGCGTTCCTGTTCGTGCTTGGCCTGATGACGAGATCGCACCTGCATGAGCGCGCCGACCGCAGCCTTCTGTATGCATCGTTCGGCAGCATGGGCCTGCCCATGCTGCCGCTGGCGCCGGACTCCTGCCGTAGACCGCTGAACGCCGGCTCCACCCCGCGTCTGCAGCACGCCGACGTGCTCGCGCTGCTCGAGAACGAATGATCTGACGCCTCCGCACTCCCCACACCGCATGAAAAATGTTCCTTGCGAAACGGCACTGTGGAATTTTGTGCTCGAACAGATGACACTCTCAGTACGATCCAACCAAACTGAACGTGGCCAACGGCTGGCGATGTTCAACATGTTACCGCTCGTGTTAGCTTTGTCGTGTTCTCGCCCTACAATGTTGTCCGGAGTGAACATGAGCTACGTCGTATCGCTGCATTCAAGCTTCGCCAGCAGGTTCGAACAGGCACGTAAATGGTTCCGGCGCTCCCTGCGGCCGCAGACGGGCGGCCCGAGCGATGACCGCAGCGGCCGCCAGGACGATCTTTACGAAATCTTCCTGTTCGGGCCACACGGCTGACAATCCCGCCCAAGCGCCGGCCCCCAGCTTCCACTGACACAAAGGTAATCAGACAATGTCCGACGCTGCGCTGCAGCTCGCCGAGACTGGCCGCCGCCTCGACGCCATCGACCGCAAGATCCTGACGGTGCTTCAGGAGGACGCCTCACTCTCGGTGGCCGAAATCGGCGACCGGGTCGGCCTGTCCTCCACGCCCTGCTGGAAGCGCATCCAGCGCCTGGAAGCCGACGGCGTGATCACGAAGCGCGTTGCGTTGGTCGACCAGAACAAGATCGGCCTCGGCCTTTCGGTGTTCGTCTCGGTGGAAAGCTCCGATCATTCCGACGCCTGGCTGAAACGCTTCGCCGCGGCGGTCAGCGCCATGCCCGAGGTGATGGAATTCTACCGCATGGCCGGCGACGTCGACTACATGCTGCGCGTCGTCATTCCGGACATGCCGAGCTACGACGTGTTCTACAAGAAGCTGATTCATGCCGTTCCGCTCAAGAACGTCACCTCGCGTTTCGCGATGGAGAAGATCAAGTCGATCACGGCTTTGCCGGTGCCGGCCGTGACTGTGGAGTAATTTCGACAAGCGGTGAGACTGTATCACGCTACAAACTTCCCCATAGCGCACCAAAGCACCCTCAACCGAGATGCTATAACTCCTCTCGCTTCTAGGTGGAATAGAGCGCTCGGTGAGGTTTTTGGCGCTGTTTTGCGGCCGGCTGCCATTGCCCGCCGCCACGCCAAATATGCTCTTCTCTCGGACATTCGTATTTCGCGGCTTGTCGCTGCGTCCACCTTTGAACGTCTGCTTACACTGGTCTTGATGGGACTTTTCTTGATCTCCCGGTGATCTGAATCCAGGTGGTTGCCTGCATGCCGCCGACAGCCACATAGACGATCATCAGAAGTCCGACGCGAAGAATTTCGGCATATCCAGCCCGGCCGTGAAATCCGGACCCTCAGCGCAGAGAACCCCGACCCAATAGTCGTCGGTGCGATCAAGAAGCGTCATCGCATCCGACATCTGCGCCATCATCTGCGGGCTGAAGGAGTTCTTCTTCGCCACGTTGTCGATGATGATCTTGAACACATGTCCGTGCACCTCGGTGCGGATCTGGCCGACCTGGGTCTTGGCGTCGCTCATTGTTCGTCTCCAAATTGCTTCCAGGCGAGTGCGCAATGACGCGCATGCCCCTCCCGTCGACCGGCGTGCGCCGATCTTCTTTGGCTGCCAGCTTGGGCAGATCGCCGAAATACCGGCCACCAAATATTTGGATAACCTTTATTCAGTGGCGACGCACCGGCCTCGCAAACCTTCATCGCTCAGCTTTTAGCTCAGCGCAGCGAACGCAGTCCGTTCGAAGGCCATCAATTCGTCCGTCCGACCGTCGCGTATCTTCAGGAGCCATTGCGGATCCTGAAGCAGCGCCCGCCCGACCGCGACAAGATCGAACTCCTCGCGATCGAGGCGGCGGATCAGTTCGTCGAGGGACGCGGGACGGGAGCTCTCCCCGCCATATGCGGCGATGAACTCGCCGGTCAGGCCGACCGACCCGACCGAGATTGTCGGCACTCCCGTCACCTTTTTGGCCCATCCGGCGAAGTTCAAGTCGGAACCATCGAACTCCGGCTTCCAGAAGCGCCGTTGCGAGCAATGCAGAACATCTACTCCGGCGTCGACCAGCGGTTTGAGCCAGGCTTCCAACGCGCGAGGCGTCTCGGCCAGCTTCACTTCATAGTCCTGCTGCTTCCACTGGCTGATGCGGAGCAGTATCGGAAAGTCCGGTCCGACCGATTTGCGAACCGCGTGGATGATATCAGCGGCAAACCGCGCCCGACCCGGCAGGTCCTTGCCACCATAAGCATCCTCGCGGCGATTGGTGCCCGCCCAGAAGAATTGATCGATCAGATAGCCGTGCGCGCCATGCAATTCGACGGCGTCGAATCCCAGGCGCTTCGCGGCAAGCGCTGCATCGGCGAAGGCGCGAATGGCGTCGGCGATGTCCGCTTCGCACATCGGCTCGCCAAATTTCTTCTCCGGTCGCGACAGGCCGGACGGACTGTCGTAGGGACCCGAAGGAGCCCAATCCTTGGCGCGGGTGCGAACGGCTCCGACATGCCATAGCTGCGGTGCCATCAGCCCACCCGCGGCATGCACCTCGTCGACCACACGCCGCCACCCCGCCAACTCCTTCTCTCCGTGAAAACGGGGAACGTTCGGATCGTTCAGGGATGCCGGACGATCCACGCCCGTACCCTCCGATATGATGAATCCGACCGCTCCTTCGGCACGCCGGCGGTAATACCGCGCGACGTCTTCGGTCGGGATTCCGCCCGGAGAGAATGAGCGCGTCATCGGCGCCATCACGACCCGGTTCGGCATGGTCAGCCCTTTCAGCTTGAAAGGTCGGAAAAGAACGTCGCTGGACATCCGTGCTCCATGAGTAAGTTGGTCGTGTTACGGGCTCAAATCACCCGCGCTGCATTTCAGAAGGTGCAATCACTTTCCGTCGGCGCTGAGTACGCTACCAAATTGCTCCCACGTGGTCCCATTCCAGCGCTGCAACTGCAGCTGCGTATACGCCATGCTGCTTTCGGGGCTCGTGTTGATGACGACACCGGGTATGACAGTGGGAAGCGACAGCCCGCGTATGCTCCGCGATTGCCTGACGATATTCTCCCGCGAGAGATCGTTGCCACATTGCTTGAGTACCTGCTCCAGGAGCTGTCCCTGCTGGGTCCCGAACAGATAATTGTTATCGCCGATATCGGCGCCTGGCAGGTATTTGGCAAAGAAGTCGCGGTACCATTTAATGCCGGGATCATCGGCCCACTTCTTGTCATTCGGATCCTTCGTGATTGTCGCGGCGACGATGCCTACGGCCTTTTCCGGTCCTGCGGGGACGATGGTCGAAGACACCGAGCTCGAAACGAAGTTGATCAGGAACAGCGGCTTCCAAGCGATCTCATCGGCCTTCTTGATGGCCTGCGCTGCGAATTTGGGCGTGCCGGCCACCAAAAACGCCGACGCGCCGGACGATTTCAGCGACACGACGTGGGAATCAATGGTCGGCTCGGTCACTTCGTAGGACGACGCGACGACTTTCTTGTCGAAATCGTCCTTCAAATAGCCCTTGAATGCATTAACGAAGTCCTTACCCAGATCGTCGTTCTGATACAGGATGGCAATCTTCGCGTCCGGCCGGGTCTGGGTGATGTATTTCGCGTAGATTCGTCCCTCGGTGTCATAGCTCGGCAATCCCGTCGTGGTCATGGGGAACTCAGCGAAGTTCGTGAATTTTGTGACTCCGCTCACGACAAACAGATGCGGGACTTTCTTCGCGTTGACGTACTTGATGGTGGCGCTGATGCCGGGCGTACCCAGCGGGCCGAACAGGAACGCCACCTCGTCACTTTCCACGAGTTTCCTGGTCTGCTCCACCGTCTTGGGGGGACTGTAGGCATCGTCGTAGGTGACGAGGTTTATCTTCCGCCCATTGATGCCGCCACGTTCATTGATCGAATTGACGTAGGCGATCATGCCCTTTCCGGTATTGCTGAGCGGCGAAGCGGGGCCGCTGAAAGGGAACGTCGCTCCTATCTTTATCTCGGATTCGGTGACGCCCGGCGTCTGCGCATGCGCGCCGGCTATGGATGCCGCGAGCGCGGCTGCAATCATGGCGCTTCTCAACATTGTCATCTCCCTTCGGCGACAAGTCCGTCGCTAACGTTCTTTCTTAAACAGGCATATTGCCGTGCAAATCATCCTGATGCCCGTCAGCCAGCGGCTGCCGCACGCGACGCCTTCGGGGCGGCCTGTTCGTTCGCCATCTCCCGCAGCTTGTGTTTCAGTATCTTGCCGGTGGAGGCCGAGGGCAGAGCGTCAAGCACAATCAATTCGGTCGGACGCTTGTAGGACGTGAGCAATTGGGCCGTGTACGCCTTGAGGTCTTCCGCGCTGATGCTCGCACCGGGGAGAAGCTGAACGAACGCGACGACCTCCTCGTTGCCCTCGACCTTTCGTCCGACGACGGCCGACTGAACGACCTGGTCGTGCGCGTTCAGGACCGCCTCCACCTCGGCGGGATAAACGTTGAAGCCGGAGCGGATGATGAGCTCCTTGGTGCGGCCGGCGATATAGAGATGCCCCTTGCCGTTCACCCGCGCGAGATCCCCCGTGTTGAACCATCCCTGCTCATCGATCGCCGCCGCCGTCAGGTCGGGCGCACGATAGTAGCCGAGCATGATGTTCGGACCTCGAACGTGCAATTCGCCCACCTCACCGGTCGCCACCTTTTTTCCTTGTCCGTCCACGATCCGGTGCTCGATGCCGGGAAGAAACGGGCCGACCGACTCGTCCGAGACAGGCTGTTCCGAACGGACCCCCGTGAGGCCTGGTGAGCATTCCGTTATGCCGTAATTGTTCAGCAGCGGGATTCCAAACTCGTCCTCGATCCGCTTCTTGAGATCGAGGTCTAGCGGAGCGCCAGCCACCGCCATGATCCGCAGGCTGCCCCGTTCGAGCCGTTGGATGCCCTTGACCGCCTTGTGCTCAAGCAGCCGCTGATATGTGGCAGGCACGCCGAATAGGCTCGTAATCCCTTGCTCGGCGATGGCATGAGCCAGCGCAGCGGGATCGGCCTTGGCCACGACGTGCAACGTGCCGCCGTGCATCAGCGTCGAAATCAGTAGGATCGCATACCCGACGATGTGCGACATCGGCAGCACGCCGTAAATGCGGTCGCCTGGACTGCTTCGTCGAAGGATTCCCGACGTCCTTGCGGTGAAGAGCAGATTGCGGTGGCTCAGCATGACGCCCTTCGGCGCACCGGTCGTGCCCGAGGTGTATAAAAGGCCTGCGACCTGGCGGGCGCCATCCTTCTCGACGGGCTCTGCTTCGGCATCCGCATTGAGAGGACCGACACCGATTCCACCAAATGGTCCGACGGCGCCGATTTTCGCTCCGACGCGGGTGGCATGATCGGCCGCTTCCTTCGACAGAGCCGAGTTGAACAGAACGCGTCTGGCGCCGCTGTGCGTCCCAATCAGGTCGATCTCTCGGGGCGAAAGGCGGGGATTGACCGGAATACCCCAGGCATCGAGCTTGCTCGCTGCGAAGAGCATCACGCCGAGGGCCACGCTGTTCTCACTGGCAATCATCACGCGATCACCGGGCCTGATGCCCAACCCGGCGAGATTCTTTGCAGCAGCGTCGACAGCATCCGAGAACTGCCGGTAGCTCCAGGAACGCCCGCCTTCCACGAAGGCCGGATGATCCGGAATATCCCGCACGAACGGCGCGTAAACCTCGTGCACTCTGGACGGCAGGCTGTCCAGCAGTTCGGCTGCGGTAAGCTCGTCCACGCTCCTCATGCCATCCTCCCTCGCGCCTTGTTTTCGGCAGCGTGCGCGGCCTCCTTCAACCGGGAGGTCCGCACCCTTCATTCATATCGGCCCGCGGAGTAAACCGTTCTAAAATAGAACTGTCAAGACGAGCAGACGTCAATGTGCCAGAGAAAAGCGGAATTCTTGGTGCAGAAATCGAATTCCAATTTAGAATTGGCGATCTCCGCGCACTTGTTCGGAGGGATCAGCTGAGCGTAATTACCATTTCTCGACCCACGGCCGCAGCACGATTTCAAAAGCCCAGGTCGACCGATGCTGGCGGTGCAGCTGCAGATAGGTTTCCGCAATATGGACAGGGTCGGCCATGTTGTCTTCCACGGTCGTCCCCGCCAGACGGTGCGCGCGGGTCCCGTCTTCCTGAGTCCAACCGATCGCGGCATCGATCGGCACATTCGCCACATGGATTCCCTGCGGCATCAATTCTCTCGCCATGCTTTGCGCGAGTCCGGATTTGGCATGGCACGCCATCGCAAATGCACCACTCGATGGAAAACCCTTGAGCGCCGCGCTGGCGTTCGTAAAGATTATCGTTCCTCTCGTACCATTGACGTCGGGTTCGTTTCCGAGCATGAGCCGAGCTGCCTGTTGACCTACCAGAAACGCGCTGAATGCCGAGTTTCGGATTGTTTCGAGCGCCATTATCGGGTCGGCTTCGAGAATGCCCTTGCGGAAAATGCCGGGAACGCGGCCATCGATGTTATGCACGACAAGCCTCGGTGCTCCGATCTCTCGAGCGACATTCGCGAACAGCTGTGCCACGGCCTCCGGTTCGCTTGCATCGCAGGCGTAGCGACGTACGCCGTGCACCTTTTCGAGAGTCTCAAGGACGGCTTTTTCCGGATTCCTGGCTGCGACGGCGACACGCATCCCGTTTTCCGCGAACAGCCTGGCGCAACTCGAACTGATGCCCGGGCCACCGCCGACAATAAGTGCGATGTCCTGCAGGAAAGGCTGTGTATCGCGGTTGGATTCAGTCATGTCGTTTCCTCATGCACTTGGTGCCGGCCGGCGTATGGCGTCGCAATGCAGGCGGCATCGTTACGGAACTATTGTTTCACCGCGATCACGACCTTGCCCTTTGCGCGCCCGGTCTCGACATAGGCGAGCGCGTCGCCGGTTTTTTCGAACGGGAAAACCTTGTCCACGACCGGACGGATCACGCCGGATTCGATCAGGGACGTGATTTCGCGTAGCTGCTGTCCCTGCGCTCGCATGAACAGGAATGAGAAGCGCACACCAAGTTTTCTGGCTTTCTTCCGCATACCATGGCTCAGCAAACGCAGCACCAGTTTCAGGAAGATGTTCATCCCCTGCTCCCTCGCGAATTCGGGGTCGGGCGGCCCGGAGATTGAGATAAGCAGGCCGCCCGGCTTGAGCACGCGCAGAGATTTTTCAAGCGTCTTGGCGTCCTGGCTGTGCAGGACCAGATCGTAGCCCGACAAGACTTTCTCGAAATCCTGGGTCTTGTAGTCGATGACCAAGTCCGCGCCGAGGCTCTTGACCAGCTCGACATTCTTCGCGCTCGTCGTCGTCGCGACGACCGCACCGAGATGCTTGGCGAGTTGGATCGCGAAACTCCCCACCCCGCCGGAGCCGGCCTGGATGAAGACCTTCTGGCCGGGCCTCAGCTGGCCCACCTCGACTAGCGCCTGCCAGGCGGTCAGCCCCACCAGCGGGATGGAAGCGGCGTCTTCCATGCTGATGTTCGAGGGCTTCGGCGCCACGTCGGCTTCGTTCATGGCAATGAATTCGGCGAATGTTCCGATCCGATGATCGCGCGGCCGCGCATAGACCTCGTCGCCTGCCTTGAATCGCCTGACATTACGGCCAAGCCTGACGACCGTCCCGGCAACATCGTGGCCCAGAATGAAGGGCGGACGATACGGCAGGATAAGCTTGAATTCTCCATTCCTGAGCTTGGAGTCCAGGACGTTCACAGCAGTTGCGTGAACCTGAACCAGGACATCATCGTCCCGCAACTCCGGTTCTGGCATGGTTGCCGAGCGCAGAGCCCCTTTCTTCTTATATTTGTCGACGACGAATGCCTTCATGATGTCATCTCCAGTTTGAAAATATGGTCGCGGCGTCAGGCGTCGAGGAACGACAGCGCCTTCGGCACGAAATCGGCGTGGTACTGGAAAATCCCGCCGTGCCCGGCATCTTCGTAGATGACCAGTTGGGCGCCCGGAATACGCCGTGCCATGTCGGTGCTGTTTGCGGTCGGCACCATGATGTCGTTATCGCCATTCGCGATCAGGACCGGGATGCGGAGGCTGCCGAGATCCTGAGGCGCCTGCTGGCCCCAGCTCTTGATCGCCTTGAGCTGCCGCAACAAGGCCACTGGCGTGGCTCCTTTGTCCCGATTTGACTTACGCTCCTTCAGCCTTTCCAGAAAGGCCTTTGCGGCCCGGCGGCCATTGGCTGTGGAGGTGAAGAACAGATAGAATTTCGGGTCTCGCAAAGTCAGCAAGCCCTTGATCATCCGCGGCCAGGACACCGGCCCGACCTTCTCGATACCTTTGCCGCCTGCCGGGCCCGTGCCGGTCAGAATCAGCTTTCGCACGAGACCAGGGGCCTTCAGCGCGATATCCTGGGCTACGAAGCCGCCGAGGGAAAAGCCGAGCAGATCGACTTTTTCAAAGCCCAGCGCGGCGATCAGAGCAATCGTATCTTCTGCCATTTCGCCAACGCTAACAGGCGCTTTCCCGCCTGAAGCGCCGATGCCGCGGTAGTCGATCGCGATCACGCGATGCCTTGTGGCGAGCCCGTCGACGATCGGTGGATCGAAATTGTCGAGAACCGCGCCCCAATGGTTGAGAAGGATCAATGGCACGCCAGTGCGTGGACCGATATCGCGATAGGCAAAAGTTGTTCCTGCAGCACTGATCGAAAGATTCGGCGCATCGACATAGCGCACGACCGATCCTGGGTGGCTGACATAAGTTGACATCACTTACTCCATAATTCGGCTGACACCGGAATCCCTGAGATCAGAGGGATATCGGATGACGCGGTTCTTCCTGTGCGCACGAAGAGGTGCACGTGTTGATAGGCCGCTGTGTTGGCCTTGGCCCGACGCCAGCCCAATGCTGGCGGAAGCACCCGGCATCAGCGCAATTCCGCGTCCTCGGCTCCGGTCTTCCCAATTTGGTGTGGAACACCGACGAATGATCTGTTACTATCAATTTAGTATCAAGTCACTACTAAAATGAGACTTACATGAAAATACCTTCGGCCCAGCCTTGCCTGATCGCCCGAAGCCTGGCGCTGGTCGGAGACGCATGGAGCATGCTGATCATGCGCGACGCCCATGCGGGACTGACCCGCTTCGACGATTTTCGCAGGAGTCTCGGTATCGCGCCGACGATGCTGACGGGGCGCCTTTCGGCGCTGGTTGACGAGGGAGTGCTGGAGAAGCGCCGTTATTCAGACCGTCCGCCACGGGACGAATATGTGCTGACGGAAGCCGGGCGCGACTTCTTGCCGGTCCTATTCGCGATTGGTGCGTGGGGACGCAAGCATCGCAGCGGAGGCAAGGTGACCCGGTTCTTTGATGCCGAGAACGGAACGGAGATCGATCCCCTCACCATCGACCGCGCGACCGGCGCTCCGATCGGAACGCGTCCCATTCGTATCGCCGCAGTCGAATGAGCATTTGCTTGGCGGCTCCAGCTTGTGCGGTTGCGGGTGCGACCCGCCAGGCCTTCGAAGTCATGACCTGAAAGGAGTTTCACCTGTAAGTCGGCGGACGCTTCTCAATAAATGCCCGGACAGCTTCGGCGTGCTGCGCGGTGCCCGCCGCGAGGACCATCCTCTCGGCCTCTTGATCTAGTGACGTCAAGAAGTCGGCCGACAGCGCAAGGTCGAGATTATCCTTCATGGAGGCATAGGCGCTCGCCGGGCCATTCGCCAATGCTCTCGCCATTTCGAATGCCTCGCTTTGCAGTTCGGAATCAGGCACCACGCGATTGATAAGGCCCAATGCTTCGCAGCGCCGTGCACTGATCCGTTCAGACAGAAACATCAGTTCGCGCGCACGTGCCGTCCCGGCAAGCCGGGTCAACAGCCACGAAATGCCGTAATCGCCGGTGAGCGCAATCCTGGCATAGCCTGTCGTCATGATCGTGGATTCGGCCGCGATACGAAGGTCGCAAGCGAGTGCGATCGCAAGCCCGGCGCCAGCCGCCGGTCCCGGCAAAGCCGCTATGGTTGGCTTCCGCACCGAAACAAGTACGCCGGTCAGGGTTCGCTGACGTTCCCGCAATCGCGCAACCTTGTCGCTGAATGACATCGCCGGCGCGGCAGCGTTGCCGCCCATCCCCTTGACATCGCCGCCCGAACAGAAGGCAGTGCCTGCACCGGTAATCAGAAGGGCTCCGACCTCAGGATCATCTCCATTCTGTTTGATCATCCGGCGCAACGCCGGCGTAAGATGATCGGACAACGAATTTCGGGCTCCGGGCCGGTTCAAGGTAATCACCGCGACGCGATCCCGGATCGCGCACAGCAGTTCGTCCGTCCCCGTATCAACCGAGATGGATCCATCAGTCATGTTCCTGACCTTTCAAGTCCCGCGGAGAGCTCTCCAAAGTGACCCAGCCCGCCGTGCCCGTGTTCGAGCGTTACCAATTTTCGTTGAATGGCCGCAGTTCCGTGAGAAACGACCAGGCCGAGCGATCCTGACCGTAGAGATGAAAGAGTTCGTCGGCGATCGCGGCAGGCTTGATGAAGAATTCATCCGGTTTGTCGCTCATCCGCGCGCGCATCCGGGGCGTATCGATAACGGCATCGATGAGAACGTAGGAGACGTGGACGCCGAGAGGTCCTACTTCACGTGCGATCGACTCGGCCAGAATGCGCTGCGCCGCCTTGGTCGGCGCGAAGCCGGCGAAATTGGCTTTGCCTCGGATCGAAGACGTGTTGCCGGTCACCAGGATCGCGCCCTTGCCGCGATCAATCATGTCAGGCGCCACTTCGCGGGCCAGGTACAACAGGCCCATCACGTTGACTTCGAAGTTGCCCTTCAGCATCTTCGGATCGATCTCGCGAAAACTCCCCCAGCCTCCTCCGACCGCGTTGTGGATGAGAACGTCCGCCGCGCCAAAGCGGCGCTTTAGGTCAGCGACTGCGGTCCGCACCTGAGCCTCCTCCGAGACGTCGCAGGTCACCGCGTGCACGTCCGGAAGCTCTTGCGCAAGGCGATTGATGAGCTCCGCTGAGCGGGCAAGCGCGATGATACGAAACCCGCCAGCAGAGAAGCGCTTGACGATGGCAGCTCCCGTGCCGGGCCCTACTCCGGTCACGATTGCGATTGGTTTCTCGGTCATTCGACGCTCCCTTCGAGCTATTGTCCGGCCGCTCTCTTATGAATTCGCTCGGATTGCGACTGACAGGCGGCAGCTTCGTGCTCGGTCACCAGGGCCAGTCGAACCGCGACGTTCTTGTGGTAGGGCGTGCCCGCAATGGGATCGCGGTTGCCGCTCTCGGTGAGCAGATTGATGCGCGGTCCGTTGATCAGGCGCTCTCCGTCCGACGTCGGGTAGCCCTGACCGTAGCCGTGCGGCAGCGCCAATTGGCCGTTCCGCATGGCGTCATCGACCTTGCAGCGGACGACGAGCCGCCCGGCCGCCGACTCCACCGCGATCCAGTCACCATCCTTCGCGCCCAACTCGCTCAGATCGCTCGAATTGATCAACAGGGCGCCGTCCGGGTCGTCGCGACGCCACGCGGGATCGCGAAAGATCTGGTTCGCATTGAACATGCGGCGGCCACCAGCCGCCAGCACGAACGGGAACTCCTTTGGCGCGCTAGCGGCCTGCGGATCGAGACGCGCCAGCCATTCCAGCATCTGCGGAACGATCAGCCGAACCTTGCGATCCGAATGGCCGATCAGCGACCAGACCTCCTCATACTCGTGCCGGGTAACCGCCGTGCCTTGCCGGGAGGCCACGATAGTGTTGAACAGGAGATCTCCGAGCTGATGGTCCTCCACCTGCTCGGATGCGCCGATCGCCCGCCGCACCGCTTGCGGCGATCGCTTCGCGCAAGCCAATGCTGCGCTCCATATCGGCGCCGCGGCCGCGGTACCGTCCGGAAGCGTCTGCCCCAGCGTATGGTAGAGCACCAGGGCAGGCACTGCCGCAGGGTTTTCCGCGATGAAAGCACGAAAGGCCGCGGCGAATTCAGGTCGCGAGCGCCGTGCTATTTCGCGTAGCGGCGCGAGCACATTGTCACCCGGCAGAAGCCCCAGGGCGACGGCAAGCCGCGTGTAGATCTCGGGCTCCGGCAAGGTGCCGGCAAGCGGCGGCAGAACACCGGCGCGGACATGAAAATAGTTGGTCGGAAATTCGAAGTTGAACAGAGTAAATTCGGTCTTTTCGTATTGTGTGGAGGCCGGGAGAACGTAGTGCGCGAGCCGTGCGGTTTCGGTCATCGCAACGTCGACCACAACGCATAGCTCCAGCGATTGCAACGCGCGTTCCACCGCCACCGTATTTGCGGCGGTGTTGGCGGGATTGGAGCTGTCGATCCAGACGCAGCGCAACCGCTCTGGATGATCCTTGAGTACCGCTTCGGGGAAAATGTTGGGCGGCAACAAGCCCCCAATGATCGCGTCGCCGGTCGGCGCGAATGTCTGGTTCGGAGAGTTTCCCCATAGCGGTTGAAGCCAGCTATGCAATTGGTTGGTACCTTCACGGCCGAAATTGCCGGAAAGCATGATCAAGAGCTTCTCGAGATAGGAGTTGAGTGTCGAGTTGACGCCTTGCTGGATGCCGAGTTCAACCCGAACCACCATGGCCTTCGCGGCTGCGATCATCGCGGCGCAGCTCTCCAGCTCCGCGATCGAGATATCGGCGGCGGCCGCCCATTCCTCAACGGGAATGTTCAATAGCGCTTGCCTCACTTCCGCGAAGCCGATCGTGTGCGCCTCGATGAACGCGTGGTCGATCCGGTCGGACCGGACGAGCATGGCCAGCAGCGCGCCAAGGAGAAACGCATCGGCACCGGGGCGAACCGCAAGATGCAGATCCGCCATCTCTGCGGTTTCGGTTCGATGGGGGTCGATGACGATCAGCTTGCGTGCGGGATCCTTGCGGATCTGATTGAGATGGTCGCGCGCATTGGGGAAGCCGTGCGCGATCCAGGGATTTGCCCCGATGACAAGCAGGAGATCGCAATGATGGACGTCCTCTGACGTGTGGCAGGTTTGGCTGCCGAACATGTGGCCATTGACCCAGAAATCGCCGGTTTTTTCCTGCGAAAGCGCGTTGAAGACGCTGCGCGAGCCCAGCGCACGCAACAAGCCGCTGGCATAGGCACCGCCGGCGTGGTTGCCCTGCCCGCCGCCGCCATAAAGGGCAATACTCTTGCCGCCATACCTGTCGACGACGTCTCGAAGCCGCTCCGCGATTTCTGCGATCGCGACGTCCCACTCGATTTCATCAAAGCCGCCATCGGCGCGACGACGCAGCGGGGTCGTGAGCCGATCCCTGTGATGCGCATAGTAGGGAATGCGCGCCGCCTTGTTGCACAGATAGCCTTGCGACTTCGGGTTTGAACGGTCGCCTCGTACCTTCTCGAGGCGCCCTTCATTCACCCAGACCTCGATGCCGCAGTTTACGTAACACAGGTTGCAGGCTGTCTTGAGCCACTTGCCGGCCGTCATGGGCACCTCCCAGATTATGGTTTGTCGCAGCTCATCGCCTTTGCTGTTCTGCGGTGCCGCTTGTGAGTCCGGCCGCAGACAGTCATCCGTCCGGCATCGAGAATATCGTCGGAAAGCTTCCCGGCGCCGACAGCACGCGACAGCACGACTGATCCAACCATGGTCGCAATGGCGCCCGTCGCGATTTCGCGTGCCTGTTGGGGACACTCGGCGGGAAGCATTTCGACAAGGATCTCGATCATCTTCTCCAGCTTGGAAGCAAGGGCACGCCGCTCGCTCGGGCTCGATCGGGCGACATCAGCGGCCAGGGCTGGAAGCGCGCAGCCTTGTCTGGGATTGTCGCGGTGGCGGGAACTGAGATAATCCGCGATCAACGTCTCGAAACGATTCTCGTTCGCCTTCCGGTTCGCCAGTTTTTTCCACCGCTCGGCCGTTTGATCCATCGCAAACGCAATTGCCTCGCCAACAAGCGCGGCACGCGACTCGAAATGGCTATAGAACCCGCCGTGCGTAAGACCCGCGAGCTTCATCAACTCGACAACACTAAGCCCTTCGGCACCGTTTTGACGCAAGCCGTAGGAGGCACTTTCAACGATGCGGCTGTGGGTCTGGCGCCAATGGTCTCCTACGTAACGCATCTCCCCTCCGTGCAAGCTGCTCGGTAACCGGCTGTTCGACCGATCCCATCCACCAGCGCTTCTGGACCGCGCTTTTGGAGCGACGGCAATATTTCATTGCAACGTCGCCCATGTTATATGACTATCGTCATATAACGAAGTGATCAACAGGAGAATTCGTCATGGCCGCCGCTTCCGATCCCGTCGTCATCCTGTCCGCAGCCCGTACGCCGCTCGGCCGCTTCATGGGCGAACTCTCGCCACTCAGTGCCCACAAGCTCGGCTCCCATGTGATCGGATCTGCTCTCGAACGAGCCAAACTGGCGCCCGAGCGGATCGACGAGGTGTTCATGGGCAACGTGTTGCCAGCCGGACAGGGCCAGGCGCCGGCACGCCAGGCCGCGCGCGGCGCCAAATTGCCGGATGCCACCGGCGCCACCACCATCAACAAGGTCTGCGGCTCCGGCATGAAGGCCACCATGCTGGCTCACGATATCATCAATGCGGGTTCCGCTGAGATCGTTCTGTCTGGCGGCATGGAGAGCATGAGCAATGCGCCCTATTTGCTGGCCAAGGCGCGTGGCGGCTATCGCGCTGGCCACGACCGCATCATCGACCACATGCTGATGGACGGGTTGGAAGACGCCTACGAGACCGGACGCTCGATGGGGGACTTTGGCGAGGCCACGGCGGAGGCCTATCAATTCACCCGCAAGGACCAGGACGACTATGCGATCGAGACCTTGACCCGCGCCCGCAAGGCGGTTGAAGGCGGCGCGTTCAGGGCTGAGATTGCTCCAATCACGTTGACCGAGAAGGCCGGGCTCCGGATCATCTCCAATGACGAACATCCGCTCAAAGTCGATCCCGCCAAAATCCCCGGGCTGAAAGCCGCGTTCCGCGCCAACGGCACCATCACGCCCGCCGCCTCATCCGCCAATGCTGACGGCGCTGCGGCGCTCATCTTGGCGAAACGCTCGCTCGCCGATCGCGACGGCCTTCCGGTGCTCGCCGAGATCAAGGGCCATGCCACCCACAGTCAGGAGCCACAATGGTTCACGACGGCCCCGATCCCCGCTATTCGCAAGCTATTGGACAAGGTCGGCTGGAGCGTTGGCGACGTTGATCTGTTCGAGATCAATGAGGCATTTGCCGTCGTCGCGATGGCGGCACAGAAGGATCTCGGCATCCCCAGAGAAAAGCTGAACGTCAACGGCGGCGCCTGCGCGCTAGGTCATCCCATTGGCGCCACCGGCGCGCGGCTGATCGTGACGCTGCTGCACGCGCTCGAAGCGCAAAACCTCAAGCGCGGCGTCGCGTCGCTCTGCATTGGCGGCGGCGAAGCTACCGCCATCGCGATCGAGCGCGTCGTCCGCTGATATCACGGCTGACGGACGAGACGGACTCGGCGAGCGGCGCGAACCGCGTCACTCGCCACTTGATCTGCCCATCCCCCGCGACGAGGAATATCCATGGCTGATATGACGAACACCGCGTCGCGGGACATTCCTAGCTCCAGCGTCCTGCCGATCGCGATTCTTTCCGTGCTAGCCGCGATGGGAACGCTTGCGACCAACATCTTGCTGCCGTCTCTGCCGCAGATTGCGGTCTCGTTGAATGTCACGACTGCGGAGGTCACGTCCGCCATCACCGTGTTTCTTGCAGTGTTCGGGTTAGGCCAGCTCCTGGTCGGACCGCTTTCGGATCGCTACGGAAGACGGTGGCCGGTCCTGATCGGATTTGCCGTGTTCTTCGCCGGCAGCGTTTGGTGCGGTCTGGCAACCGACCTGCCCAATCTCCTCATCGGCCGCGTCGTGCAGGCAACAGGTGCTTGCGCGACGTCAGTGCTGTCTCGCGCCATCGCCCGCGACATGTTCAGTGGCACGGCACTGGCACGCGCGATGGCGCTCATCATGATCGTGATGTCCGCAGCTCCCGGGTTCTCGCCGCTGCTTGGCGGCGCCCTCGACCATAGCCTGGGCTGGCGCGCCGAATTCGCGCTGGTCGCGGCCTTTGCCGCCGTCGGCGCCGTTGCCTACGCCATCGTTCTTGGCGAAACTCACAATTCGATCCGCACGCCGTTCAATCCAGTTGTCGTCGGCAGGACCTATGCCGGTCTGATTGGAGACCGTCGCTTCGCTACCCCCGCGGCCGCCTCGAGCCTCACTATGGGCGGCTTGTTCTCGATGTTTTCCGCTGCGCCGCGCCTATTCATCGAAGCGTTGCACTTCACGCCAATCCAGCTCGGGCTCTTCTTTGCCGGCACCGTCTTCATCGTATTCGCCGCGGGTATGCTTGCCACAAGATTGGCACCACGCTACGGGCTCGATCGTCCGATCCGGGCAGGTTTGTACGCGACGGCCGCCAGCAGTCTTGCGATCCTGCTCATCTCGCTGATCAACCCGACTTTCTTGCCCTTTCTAGGCGCAATGAGCGTATATCTCCTCGGCATGGGCATTGTCAGTCCGTTGGCCACGGCGCGCGCGTTGTCTCCATTTGGCGAGAAAGCCGGCGCGGCCTCGGCGCTGCTGGGTTTCTTGCAGATGATGATCGCGGCAATCGGCGTATGGCTTGCTGCCACAGTATCACATGAAGCAATGTTTGCGCTGGGCGTCGTGATGAGCGCGTTTTCCCTGCTGGCTCTTGGCCTGTACGCGCGGGGCCCGGGGTCTTGATGGGCGTATGACTCCGCACGCGTTTCCGTTCAGTCACTCATCGGCTTTGCGAAGTCGGGCTTAGGCCTGTCGGCAAAACGCGGCAAGGCCTGGCCGGCCCGACAATTGAGCCCTGTTTCCAGCCCAATCAGGTCCCGTGGAATTCCGGCTTGCTGCTGCCCGCTGGGCGCTTCATCTCGAACATGTTCTCGGTCCTGACCTCGAGATAATCTCCACCCCGGCCGGCGCGCAGAATGGGACGCGCAAGTGCCGTGTTGTAGACGCCGTCCTCGATCAACGTTTTGTCGATGTAGACTGCGACGACCTCACCAAGCACGAACCATCCTTCGACCTTTTCTCCGCGTGCGTTGGCCAGCTGAGAGACCTCGACGACCTTGCATTCCATGGCGGCCCTGCTCTCGCCCACCCGAGGCACAGCAACGTGGCGTCCCGGTATCGGCGTCAAACCGGCTGCTTCGAACTCGCTCACGCCGTGATCGAGCGGCGTCGCTGTCACGTTCATGCGCTCGCCGAGATCCATGGTGACCAGATTCCAGACGAATTCGCGCGTCTCGCTGACGTACTTGACGGTGTCTTTCCACGAAATCGAGGAAAATCCGATGATCGGAGGATCGTAGAGGAACGCGTTGAAGAAACTGTACGGCGCCAAGTTCAATTGACCGGCTGCATTGCGCGACGAAATCCAACCAATCGGGCGCGGCGCGATGATCGCATTGAACGGGTTATGCCGGAGCCCGTGGCCTTTCGAAGGCTCGTAGTAGTGGAAGTCGGCCTGGTCCATAAATGCCCCCGAGGCTGCCGAGGGCCGTCAATCTGGCCCGTCGAGCTTCAACAAGGATCGACGCACGCATGACCATGCGTGCGCATAGCCTCCGTCAGAACGTTCGGAAGCGGTATGTCCTCCCGGCTAAGCCATCGCCCGAGCCGCAGCCGGCCGCTGCCCGGCGCCGTCGAGGAAACCAGCCAGGCGCTGCCGGATGAGTCTTTCCGCATCCGCCATGATGCGGTCGATCAGTTCCTTCACGGTCGGAATGTCGTGAATGAGCCCGACGACCATGCCGCAGCTCCAGGCGCCCGCATCCATGTCGCCGTCGATCATCACCCTGGGATAGACGCCCGCCACCTGGTCATGGATGTCCTCGATCTTGAGGCTCTTGCCCTTCTCGCGCTCGATCTCGAGCAGTTGCTCGACGCCCTTGTTGTTCAGGACCCGCTCTGTATTCCGGAGCGCACGCATCACGAGCCTGGTGTCGAGTTCCGTCGCAGCGACCAGCGCCTTCTTGACGTTCTCGTGCACCGGCGCTTCCTTGGTGGCGATGAAGCGCGTGCCCATGTTCATGCCCGCTGCGCCCATCGCCAGGGCGGCAACCAGGCTGCGCGCATCCGCCATGCCGCCCGAGGCAACGAACGGGATCCTCAGTTCCTCCGCGGCGCGCGGCAACAGGATCATGTTCGGCATGTCATCCTCGCCGGGATGGCCGCCGCACTCGAAGCCGTCGACGCTGACGGCATCGCAGCCGATCTGCTCGGCCTTCAGTGAATGCCGGACGGAGGTGCATTTGTGGATCACCTTGATGCCGCCCGCCTTCAGGGCCGGCATGTACTGTTCGGGGCTGCGCCCGGCGGTTTCGACGATCTTGACGCCGCCCTCCCTGATGGCCGCGATGTACTCCGGATAGGGCGGCGCGCTGAAGGTCGGCAGGAATGTCAGGTTCACGCCGAACGGCTTGTCCGTCATGTCGCGGCAGCGAGCGATCTCCTTGGCCAGCAGTTCCGGCGTTCTCTGCGTCAGGCCCGTGATCAAGCCGAGACCGCCCGCGTTGGAGACGGCCGCCGCCATTTCGGCGAAGCCGACATAGTGCATTCCGCCCTGGATGATCGGGTGCTCGATGCCGAACAGTTCAGTGATCGCTGTCTTCACGAATATCTCCCGCGTTTCCGCTCAGTGGATGATTTCAAACAAGCCCGCCGCGCCCATGCCGCCACCGATGCACATGGTCACCACGCCGTATTTCGCCTTGCGCCGCCGGCCTTCGATCAGGAGATGGCCGGTGAGCCGCGACCCAGTCATGCCGTAGGGATGACCGATCGCGATCGAGCCGCCGTTGACGTTGAGCTTGTCCGGATCGATGCCGAGCTTGTCGCGGCAATAGATCACCTGCACCGCATAGGCCTCGTTCAGCTCCCAGAGGTCGATGTCGTCGATCTTGAGGTTATGGCGCTTGAGCAGGCGCGGGATCGCGGCGACCGGGCCGACACCCATCTCGTCCGGCTCGACGCCGGCAGCGACGAAGCCACGAAAAATGCCAAGCGGCTTGAGACCCTTTCTGGCCGCAATCTTGTCGCTCATGATCACGCAGGCTGAGGCACCGTCCGAGAGCTGGCTGGCATTTCCTGCGCTGATCGTCTTACCCTCGAACACCGGCTTGATCTTGGCGAGGCCTTCCGCGGTGGTTTCGGGACGCGGGCCTTCGTCCTTTGTGAGCGTCACCTTCTCGTAGGTGACCTCCTTGGTGTCCTTGTTGAACAGCGCCATCCTGGTCGTGAACGGCACGATCTCGTCGTTGAAGCGGCCGGCCTGTAACGCAGCGCCGACGCGGCGTTGGCACTCGAGGCTGTATTCGTCCTGCTTGTCGCGGCCGATCTTGTAGCGCTCGGCAACGACCTCGGCGGTATCGAGCATCGACATGTACATTTCGGGCTTCATCGCCATCAGCTCGTCGTCGACGGCGTGAAACTTGTTCATGTGCTCGTTCTGCACGAGGCTGATCGATTCGATGCCTCCGCCGATCGCGACCTCGACCCCGTCTGATATCACCGAGCGCGCGGCGACCGCGATGGCCTGCAGGCCGGACGCGCATTGCCGGTCGATCGTGGTGCCGGCCACCGTGACGGGCAGGCCGGCGCGGATCGCACCCTTGCGCGCCACGTTCATCACCATGGTGCCTTGCTGCATCGCGCAGCCCATGACCACGTCTTCTACTTCTCCGGGCGCGATGCCGGCGCGCTTCACGGCTTCGGCCATCACGTGCCCGGCCATGGTGGGGCCGTCCGTGTTGTTGAGCGCGCCGCGATACGCTTTGCCGACGGCCGTTCGGGCGGTGGAAACGATGACTGCTTCAGTGGTCATGCCTGCCTCGCTGCTTACGCGGCCGCGTCCAGCTGCGCGTAACGCAGCACATGGAACGCGGGATCGCCGAACTGGATGTTGATGGAGGAGATTCGCTTGAAATAGTGCCCGACGTTAAGCTCGTCGGTCATTCCCATGCCGCCGTGAAGCTGCACCGCCTGGTCGGCGACGAACTTGCCGGCATAGCCGATCTTCGATTTGGCACCCGCGGCGAGCCGCGACAGGCCGGCATCGCCAGCGCTGAGACTCAGGCTCAGATGCTGCATCAGGGAAAGCGCCTCCTGATGTGCGATGAACATGTCGACCATTCGGTGCTGCAGCACCTGGAAGGAACCGATGGTGGTGCCGAACTGCTTGCGCGTCTTCGAATACTCCAGCGTCGCCGAGTTCAGCTCGCCGATGGCGCCGACTGCTTCCGCGCAGAGCGCGCCGATGGCACGGTCACGGCAGGCTTCCAGCCCGGCAACACCCTCGCCTTCTGCGCCCAGCAATTGCCCGCGGACCTCGCGCAGGCCGAGCTCGGCAGCCCGGCGGCCGTCGATGGTCTTGAAGCTCTGGAGATCGACGCCGGTCGCGCGCCGATCGACCACGAACAGGCTGACGCCGCCGCGGTCGCGATCGTCGCCGGAGGTCCGCGCCGAGACGATCAGATAGTCGGCCCAGGGTGCGGCGATCACCATGGTCTTCGCGCCGGTCAGGATGTAGTCGCCGCCCTCGCGCCGCGCCCGCGTCGTGACATTGGCAAGATCGAAGCGCGATGCCTTCTCCGTCCAGGCCAGCGTCCAGAGTTTCGAGCCGTCGATGATTTCAGGGATGAAGCTCTGCTGCTGCTCCGGCGTGCCCACGTGCTCGATCAATCCGCCGGCCAGCACCACCGTCTCGACGAACGGCTCGACCACGAGGTGACGGCCGAACTCATGCATCACGATCATGGTCGACAACGGACCGCCACCGAGACCGCCGGCGCCCTCGGAGAGCGGCGCAGCGAGCAGGCCGAGCTCGGCGAAAGCGTCCCATTGCTTTCGGCTGAAGCCCTCCTCGCTTGCCACAATCTTGCGCCGCGCCTCGAAGTCGTACTGGTCGCGCAGCAGGCGCTGGACGCTGGATCGCAACAATTCCTGCTCTTCCGTGAACTGAATATCCATCCGATCCTCCCGATCCGCCGCGGCTAAAGCCCGAGCACGGCTTTGGCGATGATGTTGCGCTGGATCTCGTTGGATCCGCCGTAGATGCTCAGCTTGCGCGCGTTCAGATATTTCTCCGACGCGGTATGGCCGTAGTCGGGGCCGGGCATGAAGCGATTGGCGCTGACCGGATGCTCGCGGATGGCAAGGCCGTAATTGCCGATCGCACGATGGGTGAGTTCGGTGATGGCCTGGAAGATTTCGGTGCCGCGGATCTTGAACAGCGAGGCCGCCGGACCGGGATCGATGCCCCGCGCCATCTGGGCGACGACGCGCAGCTCGGTCGCCTCCAGCGCCAGCACGTCGAGCTCGATACGGGCAATGTCCCGCAGAAATTCGAGGTGCGCGGGATCCTCGGCCGGCATTTCGGCCTTCACGATCTGTTTCAGCTTGTTGATGTAGCGGGTGGACCGGCCGATGCCGGCCATGCTGGTGCGTTCGTTGCCGAGCAGGAACTTGGCGTAGGTCCAGCCCTTGTTCTCCTCGCCGATCAAATTCGCGGCGGGCACGCGGACGTTCTCGAGGAAGACGTCGTTGACCTCGTGGCTGCCATCGATGGTGATGATCGGCCGCACGGTGACACCGGGCGACTTCATGTCGATCAACAGGAAGGAGATGCCGGATTGCGGCTTCGCGCTCGGATCGGTCCGCACGAGGCAGAAGATCCAGTCCGCATGCTGCGCCAGTGTGGTCCAGGTCTTGTGACCGTTAACGATGTAGTGGTCGCCGTCGCGGACGGCCTTGGTTCTGACGGTTGCGAGGTCCGAGCCCGAGCCCGGCTCCGAATAGCCCTGGCACCACCAATCCTCGCCGGACAGGATCCGCGGCAGAAATTTCTTCTTCTGCGCCTCGTTGCCGAAGGTGTAGATCACCGGCCCGACCATGGTGACGCTGAAAGCGAGCGGCGGCAGCGTGCCGGCGCGAGAGGTCTCCTGCTCGAAGATGAAGCGCTGCGTGACGGACCAGCCCGGGCCGCCATACTCCTTGGGCCAGAGCGGGGCGATCCAACCCTTCTTGTGGAGGATCCGGTGCCACAGCAGCGACTGCTCCTTGGTCAGGTCGGTCTCCGGATTTGGAACGCGCATTTCCGGCGGATAGTTTTCCGCAATGAAACTGCGCACCTCGTCACGAAACGCGGTGTCCTCGCGGGAAAGCGTGAGCTCCATCGCAGCAGGCTCCGCTACCACTTCTCGCCGAAGGGACGGATCTCCAGCTCGAACGTCCATGCGCTTCTCGGCTGCTGATAGAGCTGCCAATAGGAAGTTGCGACGGAGGACGGAGGCATCAAGGCATCCGGATCGTCCAGCGCGGTGGGCCCGAGAGCCTCCAGCCGGCGTTGCCGAACCCACTCGGTATCCACGCCGGAATCGATGATGAGATGCGCGACGTGAATATTCTTCGGGCCAAGCTCGCGGGCCATGGCTTGCGCGACCGCACGAAGGCCAAACTTGGCGCTTGCGAAAGCAGCATAGCCGCTGCCGCCTCGGAGCGAGGCGGTCGCCCCGGTAAAGAAGATGTTGCCACCCCCGCGCGGAAGCATGAGGCGGGCCGCCTCGCGACCGGCCAGAAAGCCGGAATAGCAGGCCATTTCCCAGACCTTGCGGAAAACGCGTTCTGTGGTTTCCAGAATTGGGAAATTGACGTTCGCCCCGATGTTGAAGATGCAGACTTCCAGCGGCGCGTGCTTGTCCGCATCGTTGAGGAAGGAGATGATTTCGTCTTCCTTGCGAGCGTCGAGCGAGCGCGCGTGAATCTCTCCGCCGGCAGCCTCGATATCCCTGACGAGCGGAGCCAATTTTTCACCGTTACGACGGCCGGCGAAGACCGTGAAGCCTTCTGCGGCGAACTTTTTGGCGATCTCGCCGCCGATGAAGTCTCCGGCGCCGATGACGGCCACGGTTGCGTTTCTCTTTTTCAAGATGTCCTCCCGGTAAGTTAGATATGTTGCCTGCGGAATTCGGGCGTCTGCACCGCAGGGGCTGCGCCACCTTCGCGCAAACTCTCCGCGAGCTTGTGCTTGAGTATCTTGCCGGTCGATGTCGCCGGCAAGGCATCGAGGATGACAATTTCGGACGGCCGCTTGTAGGACGTAAGCTGAGACCGGACGAAATGCATCAGGGTCTCTGGTGTCGTGCAAGATCCTGGCCGCAACTGCACAAAGGCCACGATCTCCTCATTGCCGTCCACGGCACGACCGACCACAGCGGATTGCACGACGTCCTTGTGTGAACTGAGGACTGCTTCGACCTCCGCGGGATAGACGTTGAAACCGGAACGAATGATCATTTCCTTGGTGCGACCGACGATGTACAGACAATCGCCGTCGAAACGTGCGAGATCGCCGGTATTGAACCAGCCCTCGCTGTCAATCACCTTCGCGGTGAGCTCGGGGGCACGATAGTACCCCAGCATCACGTTGCGCCCGCGAACATGCAGCTCGCCGACTTCACCGGATACAGTCGGAAATCCTTCGGTGGTTCGCACCCGCGCTTCCACACCAGGCAGCAGCGTGCCAACAGCCTGATCCGAGCGTGGCCTATCGAAACGTACGCCTGATATTCCCGGCGAGCATTCGGTGATCCCGTAGCCGTTGAGCAGCGGAAGCCCGAACTCTTTTTCCACACGCAACTTCAGGTTCAAATCCAGCGGCGCGCCGGCGACGGCAATCAAGCGCAACGAGCCTCGGGGCAGTTGTTCCACGCCTGATACGCTCTTGTACTCCAGCAAGCGCTGATAGGTGGCAGGCACGCCATTGAGGATGGTGACGCCCTCCTCCGCGATGGCCTTTGCGGTCGCGGCCGGATCGTATTTGCTGACCATCCGCACCGTGCCGCCGACCATCAGCGTCATGATCAGGAGCGAGATGCCGACGATATGCGAGATCGGCAACACAAGATAGATCTTGTCCTTCTCGTTCATCCTGCGGAAGTACGCGGTGGTCTTTGCGCTGATCAGAAGATTGTCATGCGAGAGCATCACGCCCTTGGGAGTCCCCGTCGTCCCTGACGTGTAGATCAAAATCGCGACTTGCCTTGCTTGATCGGTCTCCACAGGCTGGACTGTCGCGCTTTCGTTGAGCGGGCCAACACCAATTTCCGCTAGCGGGCCAATTCGCCGGTTCTCGGCGCCGTAGCGTGAGGCGTGAGCGGCGGCCTCCTTCGAAATACCGGACGTGAAAAACATCCGCCGGGCGCCGCTGTGATCGCGGATCTGGTCCAGTTCGCGCGCCGACAAGCGCGGGTTGGCGACAATCGCCCAGGCGTCGAGCCGGCTTGTCGCCAGCAGCAAAGCAGCAAGCGCAATACAGTTTTCGCTGACAATGATCATCCGATCGCCGGCCCTGATCCCCAGCGATGAGAGCACGGCGGCGATCTCGCCAACGCGCTGCTCCAGTTCTCGATAGCTCCACGAAGCCCCGTCCTCGACCAGCGCAATCCGGTCGGGCGCTCTGGCAACCGGTCCTGCCGTTACTTCATGGATTCGTCTCGGCAAGCCGACAGCGATCTCGTCGACACTGATCGTCTCTGAAAGCTCCAGCACGACTGACCTCCCGACCGACCGTGCCAACTTTACAATGCGGCACACTTGGCTTCGGTTTATAGTTCTTTTTTAGAACTCGTCAATCGATAAATCGTCGTCGGGTTTTTCCTGGAGTCGAATGGACAATCCATCTTAGAGCATGGTTTTGCGCGGCTCATAAAAACCGTCATTTACAACGCATCATCCGACAGCTAGTCTACAGTATCAAATAAGAACTTAAAGGGAGGATTGAGGAATGGCGGCGCGCGGTGTAGCGATACTTGTTGGCGCAGGCGATGCCATTGGCGCGGCGGTCGCCCGGCGTTTTGCCCGAGGCGGCTATACGGTTTGCATCTGCAGGCGCGATGCCTCCAAATCGCAGGGACTGGTGGCCGAGTTGAGGGCTGCGGGGCATGACGTCCACGCATTCAGCGTGGATGCGCGCCAGGAAGCTGAAGTCCAAGGCATTTTCGCGCGGGTCGAGAAAGAGCACGGGCCCGTCGAGGTTTGCCTCTACAATGCCGGCTCGAACGTCAACAAGCCTCTGCTCGACACGACGGAGAAGTTGTTCTTCAAAGCCTGGGAACTCGCCTGCTATGGTGGTTTCCTGGTTGGACGTGAGGCTGCCCGCGTGATGCTGTCGCGCGGACGCGGCACCATCTTCTTTACGGGTGCGACGGCAAGCGTGCGTGGCGGCTCGGGGTTTGCAGCATTTTCATCAGCGAAGTTCGGACTTCGAGCAGTGGCCCAGGCGATGGCGCGCGAGCTTGGACCGAAGAACATTCACGTCGTGCATCTCCTGATCGACGCCGGCGTGGATAGCGAGGCGATTCACCAACGCATGAAGGCAGCGAAGGGGATCGAAGCAAGCGATATTCCGCCGGATAGCCTGACCAAGACGTCTTCCATTGCCGAAGCCTATTGGTTCACCCACCAGCAAAGCAAAGATGGCTGGACCCACGAGCTCGATCTCCGTCCGTCCGTGGAGAAATGGTAAGATGGATGCGACACCAAACCTGACCCTGTGGGGCGTTGGAACGAGTCGCACCGTTCGTCCGCATTGGGCCATGCACGAACTGGGCTTAGCCTATAAGACAAAACCCATTGGCCCGCGAACTGGCGAAACCAAGACCGCAGAATACTCGAAGCTCAATCCGCGCCAGAAGATCCCGCTGCTTCAGGATGGCGACTTCTGCATCGGCGAGAGCGCAGCGATCGTTGCCTACCTGTCGCGCATGTATTCCACGCCGGAACGATCGCTGATTCCGGAAGCCCCGCGCGAGTATGCCGCGTGGCTGGAATGGTGCTTCTTTATCGTCGCGGAGCTGGATTCCACCAGCCTTTACGTGATGCGCCGCCATCGGGCCGACGCGCTCGGACCGATCTACGGCATTGCACCCGAGGTCGTTGCCCAGGCCGGCGAGTATTTCCGCCAGCAGTTGCGCCATGTCGAAGTTGCGCTCGCAGATGGCCGGCAATTCCTGATGGGCGACCGGTTTACGAGCGCGGACATCCTGCTCACGACCTGCCTAGAGTGGGCGATCGCCTATGGCGTCGGCATTTGCGACAACGCCCAGCCCTATCTCGAACGCATCAGGAAACGGGAAGCCTTTCAGCGAGCCGTTGCGGCGAATGTTCCGATGGCACCGATCACACCGGCGGCGGCGAAGGTCTAGAATACGTCGCCAACGGGTTTCGCGGTTAGACCGCGACGCGCACGCTGCGCTCGGCGACCATCTTGTCGATGGCGCCGTCGTCGTAGCCCAGCTCGTGCAGCACGTCGCGGGAGTGCTCGCCCACCCTGGGAGCAGGCCCACCGATCGCGGCCTCGTTGATCGCAAAACGCGCTGCCGGCTTAGGTTGCCGCACCCGCCCCACCTTCGGTTGATCGAACTCGGCAATGATATCGCGCGCGACCACCTGTTCATTGTGGATGATCTCGCCCCGCCGCAGGATCGGCGAACAGGGGACGTCGGCGGCATCCAGACGCTCCAGCCATTCTGCGGTGGTGTGCTGGCTGATATATTCGGCCATTTTGTTGATGCGTGCCGTGGCGTTGACCGAGCGCGCCGATGGCGTCGCAAACCGGGGATCCTTGGCAAGCTCGGGGTCGCCGGTGGCGCGGCAAAAACCCTGCCATTCGGAATCGGAAATAGTACCGGCGGTGATGTAGCCGTCGCTGGTCTTGAACACGAGATCAGGCCGATCGTTAGGATCGGCAGCAGTGGCCTCGGCACCCACCACCGTGTATTGCATCATGCCTTCCGGCCACAAATACGAGATCATCGCATCCAACATGGCGACCTGGATGTGATCACCTTGCCCTGTCTTCTCGCGGGCATAGAGTGCTGCCGCGACCGCCTGGGCGGTGAACACCGCGGTAGTCTTGTCACATACGATGGTTCGGATCATCTGCGGACGGTTCGTGACCGGCTGCGACTGGATATCGGCAAAGCCCGAGAGGCCCTGAATGATCGGATCGTAAACACGCTTCTTCACATAGGGTCCGGTGTCACCAACACCGCTGATCGAAACATAGATCAGGCGCGGATGTCGCTGGCGCAACTCTTCCACGCCGAGACCGAGACGCTCCATGGTGCCCGGCCGGAAATTCTGCACCAGGACATCGGTTTGCGCGACCAGTTTGGCGAGAACCTCGCGGCCGGCTGCGATTTTGACGTCAATCGAGAGCGAGCGCTTGCCACGGTTCGAAGAAATGAATAGCGCGGAGAACTCGCCATCCTTATCAATGGTGGCGCGGCTCCGCCGGGTTATGTCGCCGCCGATCGGCTCGATTTTTAGGACGTCCGCGCCCTGATCCGCCAGGAACATGGTCGCGAAAGGACCCGACACCACGCCTGTCAAATCGAGGACGCGAACGCCGTTGAGGGGACCGGGCATTACATTCTCCCTGAATTGACTTTGTTATAAGGCCGACTGAGGTTTCGTCATGCAGGTGCGCGGACGTCTGCCCGGCCCTGCAAGGCTCCAGGTTCTGGCCTTAGGCCGTCTTCGAAACGGGCTGGCCGATCTGCTCGACGATCGACTCCTCCACATCGCGAAGCTGGTCCTTGCCGAAGAACATCTCGTTTCCAACGAAGAAAGTCGGCGAGCCGAATGCGCCGCGGTTGACCGCGTCGGTGGTCCGATCGATCAGCCGCTTCTTGACGTCATCCTGCTGTGCACGCGCAATCAGCCGGTCGATATCGACGCCTGAGGAGATGAATGCCTTTCGGAAAGTTTCAAGGTCATCCATCTTCTTCGGCTCCTCCCACATGTGGTGATAGGCCGCGCGGAAATACGGCTCGAACACGCCTTCGAACTGCGCCGCGACGGCACCGCGCATCAACATCAGCGTATTGACCGGAAAGAACGGATTGGGACGAAACTTCGTCACGTTATGGCGGCGAATGAAGCGCTGGGTCTCCAGAGCCTGGTATTCCGGCTTGTTCTTGATGCCACGAAGGGAATCGAACGGGGACATGTTGCCGGTCGCCTTGAAGATGCCACCGAGCAGGATCGGGACATATTCGAATTTCACGCCGGTGCGCCGTTCGATTCCCGGAAGGGCCAGTTCCGCGAGGTAAGCATTCGGACTGCCGAAATCGAACAGGAATTCAACTTTGAGGGACATGTCAGCTCCTCCCGCAGAGCGCGATGTTGGTCAGATTTGGGTGATCTTCTAGGCCGAACGCAGGCTGTCCCTCATTTCTATAGTTCTAAAATTGAACTGTCAAATCTGCTCTGAAATCACGGGGTTTCGGACGATTGGCGGGGGTATTGTATCCACTTTAGTACCTATCTAGAATGGTGTGAGCGGCGCCTGCCGCTTCCCCCGATTCGAGCGAAACAGGCGCCGGCCGACCGGAGAGCAGAATGAAATGGGATGAACTTGAGGAAGAGCCGTGTTCGATGGCTCGCACCATCGGTGTGATTGGTGACCGCTGGACTCTTCTGATTCTCCGCGAATGCTTCCTGCGCACGCGCCGCTTCGAGGGTTTTCAGTCAGCGCTCGGAATTACACGGCATTTGCTCGCCGAGCGGTTGAAGAAGCTGGTCCGGCAGGGCGTCCTGCGCCGCATTCCCTATCAGGAGTCGCCTAAACGCCACGAGTATATCCTGACGCAAAAGGGCCTCGATCTCTATCCGATCATGATGGCGCTCGTGCATTGGGGCGACACCCACATGGTCGACGAACGCGGACGCCCCCTGCTGCACGAGCATCGCAAGTGCGGCAAGATGTTTGACCCCGTGATGGTGTGCTCCGAATGCGGAGAGCCGCTTTCGGCCAAGGAAGTTCATGTCCATCCTGGTCCAGGCGCGCGCCCGACTCCGGAGAGAGTCTTGCTCGACAAAAAGGCAAAGCCGAAGCCCCGCAAGAAAGCGGCTTAAGAGCGTCAAGCCGCCTTTCCCGCAACGGCAAGGCGACTCGCCCCACAACGCAGTATTCAGTCTGCTGGCAAATTCGACGCCGATAGCCTCGAACATCCGGTCAGGATGGAAAAGGTGAGTTGCTGGTTAATCAGATGCCCGCCCTCATAGCCGGACGGGAGGCCTATGGCTGCGACGCCCGCCGACAAGCTCAAGCTTTTTCGCATCCGCCGCGCACCCAAAGGCGGGCGCAAGACGGGCCGCGAGAACTTTTCCTTCAGGCGACGAGACCGACGACGCCAGGATGCCAGTCTTCGGACGTGCTGCTCGTGTCGCGCCTGGACGCGCTCTTCCTCGGCCTCTTGGCAACATTCTTGCTGACGGCTTAAGCACGATTAGGCCTGTTGTTCCACGCTGACCGCCTCCAAGCTTGTCGTCCTTTTCGGCTGGGTTGGCGCGCCTCCTGCAGCCGGAGTTGTTTTTGATACTGGAGAGGGCTGAGGCTGGTCATAGCCAAGAAGTGGCGATGCAGGCTTGCCCGGCTCATGCCACTCGCGGCGCATAACGCCTCGATGCGCAGCTGGGTGTTATGATTGTCCCTGATTCACTGAACGGCCCGTCGGATGCGACCCAGTGGACCCTCGGGCTGAGCGATCTGACGCATCAGCCGTCCCTGCGGACCTTGCAGGAGACGATAGAGCAATTCCCGTTCGACCATGGGGCCGAGAACGGGGATATCGTTCGGGGTGTCCGGCTCACGCTGGTCTACGATAGATTCTTCTTGATCTCCCGGTGCACACGTCGCGCACACGCCGCTATCTAACCAATTGAAAAACCAGAACTCTCGCTCCAATCCATCATGGGCGCCACGGAGAAGATATAGCCTTAATATTTCACTGCTTTACCTGTGTGAGGCGATCTGGATTACACATTGCTCTCACCTCCTAGCGTCTCGTGGCATCATGCTCAAGATCGCGCTCTCGAGCAATCGTGATCGTCAAACTGCCCTTGCCCAGATCCGCCACGAGATTGTCCAGGCCGGACTTGAGGCTCTGACCATCGGTCTCGGTCGCAAGCTTGATCACATCGGGATTGGTGGCGATAAAATTGGTCGGGCTCATCGCTTCAACGAGTTGGCGCGTGAAGAAGCGCAGCCGATTTTTTTCCTTTTCGACCATGTCCAGGGCTTCGACGAAGTCGGTGCAGTAACGCGAGTTCAGCAAATAGGATTGCTTCAACAGGCTGTAGAGCTGACTCTCCCGCCACTCCGTGCTGCTGAACCTGCGGTTCGCCGCGCGCTGGTTCGACGCCCCCATTGCCCTGCCCGCCTGCCGTGGATGTCATGAAGTGCTCTGTGAGTTGGTACAGGCCCTTCAGATAGTCGGCCTGCAGCTCGGCCATTCGTCCCGAAGACACCAGAGACGGGTTGATCGCCGCGCCGGCGCGTTCATCGCTTGTCGGCCACCCCAGCGATCGCCACAGGCTCGCGCCCGCCTTCGCGAAAGCGTCAACGAACTCATCAGGCATATTGAATGGCCGCTCCATTGGATTTCCCTCACTCTGCAAGCAGGATGATGTGTTGCGTTTCCACCGGGGCGGCTCTATTCGGCGCCCTCTTCATTCTTGGCCGTGCGCATGCCACATCCGCCTGCCTGCACCCTCGCTCCGGAACGTCAGTTTCCCGCGCGGACGACCGAGCCTTCGCGGATGCCGTCGACGTTCACGGCGAGACGCTTGATCTTGTCGTACAAGGTCTGCTTCGGGATGCCCAAAAGCGTTGCGGTTGCCTGCACGTCGCCCTGCTTGCGCCGCAGCGCGTCCTCGATGATTGATCGCTCGATGTTTTCGAGCTGTCGCGGCAACGACAGATCCGACGTTCCAAACCCGGATTTGTTGATCGCCTTGCCGTCCAGGACACCCAGCACGAAGCGGTCGGCGACGTTGCGGAGCTCGCGTACATTGCCGGGCCAGGAATAGGCCAGCAGAGCGGACATCGTCTGTTCATCCAATATCGGTGCATCACGCTCGAACCGCCTGGCGGCGTCCAGCGTGAAATGCTCGAACAACAGGGGAATGTCTTCGCGGCGCTCGCGAAGCGGGGGGAGTTCGATGAAAGCGACGCCGAGACGGTAGTAGAGATCGGCGCGAAACAGCTTCCTTTCGCTCAGCTCGAACAAGTTCGCCTTGCTCGCCGCGACCACCCGGCAGTCCACCGCGATCGGCTTGTTGGTCCCGACGCGCTCGATCGACCGGTCCTGCAACGACCGGAGCAACTTCACCTGAACGCTCAGCGGCATGCTCTCGATTTCATCGAGGAACAGCGTTCCGCCATTGGCATACTCGATCTTGCCAATGCGCTGGCGGGTGGCTCCGGTGAAGGCTCCGACTTCGTGGCCGAACAGCTCACTCTCGACCAGCGATTCGGGCAGCCCGCCGCAGTTGACGGCGACGTAATTGCCGGCGCGCCGCCCACTGTGATTGTGCAGACAACGCGCGACCACGTCCTTGCCGGTGCCAGTCTCGCCGTAGATCGTCACGTCCACATTGGTCGAGGCCAGAGTGGAGACCAGTCTGCGCACTTCCTGGATCTGCGGAGACCGGCCGAGCAGACTTGCCTCGATACCCTGGCGGTCCGACAGCGCGGACCGCAGCGAGCGAACCTCGAGAGTCAGACGTCTCTTTTCGGCCGCCCGTCGTACGACGGATACGAGTTGCTCCGACGAGCACGGCTTCTCGATGAAGTCGTAGGCACCGTTTCGCATCGCCTGAACGGCCATTGAGATATCGCCGTGTCCGGTGATCAGAAGCACGGGCAGGTCCGGATCCAACCTGCGCAGATCGGCCTGCCAATCCAGGCCGCTCTTGCCACGCAGCCGCACGTCGCAGACCACGACAGAGGCCATGTCGGCGCGCACGGACGCATTGGCGGTCTCGACCGAGGCAAAACCAGAGACCTGGAACCCCGCAAGTTCGAGCGCCTGGACGCCGCCGATGCGGACATCCTCGTCGTCCTCGACGTAGATCACGCCAATGGATTGGTCATCGCCCATGCGAAGCCGCCTCTGTCATCTCAGCCAAGGGGAGGATCACGACAAATTCCGCGCCATCAGGAAGATTTCGCCCGTGCAATTCGCCGCCAAAAGAACGCGCGATGTGGTTGGACAACATCAGGCCGAGACCGAGGCCCTTGCCCGCGGGCTTGGTCGTCACGAACGGCTCGAACATGCGCCTGAGGACGTCGGGGGCGATCGCAGGGCCGCTGTTGCTGATCGCGATGCGGCAGCGGGCGGCGTGCCCCTCCTCCCTGGTGGCCCGGATCACAATCGACTTTCGTTCGGCGCCCTCGACGGCATCCAGCGCATTCGCCACGATGTTGCACAGCAGTTGCTCGAGCCTCGTCTGGTCGGCAACGACGCTGAGGTCGGCCTCGATATTCGTGACGATGCGGACGCCACTCTCCTTGACGCGCGCGGCGAATATCTTGAGCGTCTCGCTCATGGCCTGTTCGACCGATATCGCGCCGAGGGGGCTGCTTGACTTGTAGGCGAAGACCCTGAGCTGTCCGGTCAGGCGCCCGAGCCTGCGTACCAGTTCGCCGATCCGAGTGAGGTTGCCGCGGGCAGCGTCGACCGCCCCACGGTCGACGAGCAGGACCGCATTGTCGGCCGCGGTCTGCAGCGCAGCCAAGGGCTGATTCAGTTCATGCACAATTCCGGCCGACATCTGTCCGAGGGCCGCCAGCTTGCCGGCATGGACCAGCTCATCCTGCGCCGCGCGTAGCTCGGCGGTTCGTTCCTGCACCCTGGTCTCGAGCATGTCGTGCGCCGCCTGCAATGCGGCCTGATTGGCCAGTCGTTGCCTGATTGCTCTGCGCCGTTGCACCACCAGCCCCAGCGCCAGCAAGGCAGCGAGGGAGGCAAGGCCCGACAACGTGCCGATAATCAGCGCCGTCTGCCGGATCGGCGCCTCGTCATCGAGGAGGACGAGCTTCCAGAGGCCCCTATTGATCGGAAGCTCGCTGACCGTATAGGCCGTTCCATTCCCGGTGACGACGCGCGCGGTACCGTCTTCCGGCCGAGCGACGACGGTCCAATCGAGTGGCGCCAGATTGTGGTCCGCATAAGGCTTGGACCGCGCAATATCGTCGAGCATCTCGCGCGACAGCGTCGCCATCGGGCGATAGCGCCAGGCGTCGCGGGAGGCGAGTATCGTCACGCCCCGTTCGTCGACGAGAAGTGCATCGCCGGAAAGATCGCGCCATCCGCGTTCGAACGAATCCAGATTGATCTTGACGGCGGCGATCCCCTTGGTGACCCCGCCGTCCTTCAGGGCATAGGACAGATAGTAGCCGGCGCGCGCACTGGTGATGCCGACACCGAAAAACGCGCCCCGGCCACGCGCAAGAGCCTCGCTCACATAGGGACGATATGAAAGATTGCGGCCGACCGGCGTGCCGGGGTCATCGAAGTCGGCCGCGGCCAAGGCTTCGCCCGAGACGCTCAGGACGTAAAGATTGTCGGCCCCGGCAAGCAGATTGATCGACTTCAGATACAGGCTGACCGATTGCTGCAGCGCGGGATCGGCGGGATCGCCGAGCAACTTGAAGACGCTTGGGGACGTATCGAGCAGCGATGGCAAATATTCAAATCTGGAGAGATAACCGTCGAGCCTGGCAGCCTCCACCGCAAGCCGCTGCTGGGCGGCAACGTGCAGATGGTCAAGTCCCCGTTGGAACGCCAAGGCATATCCGAGCCACGAAGCGGCTGTGACCATGGCGAGAGCAGCTGTTCCGCGAACAAGCCAACGCACGGAGCTGGACGCGGTCGGACCGACTTCAGGCCTCGTTTTGACGGTCACCGGGAATGGAATCTCCGTCATCTTGTGAACCAGGACCAACCGAGGAGCGTCGGCCATAGCAAAGCATGGCTCACGCATAGTCCAACTCTATGGTTTTGCCCCGGAATACGCGATAGGAAAATCCGGTATAGGCGACGATGACGGGCAGCGTGACACAGACCCCGATCAGGATGATCTTGAGCGAATCCGGGCTGCTCGCAGCCTCCCAGACCGTGAGCCTGTCGATCACCACGAAGGGATAGATGCTGTAGCTGAGGCCGAGAAAACTCAGCAGGAAGACCAGCACGAGCAAAGCAAACGGTAACCAGCAGAGCGCGCCGCGCACGGCGGAGGAGCCGAGCACCACGCGCACGGTCAGGAGCGCGATCCCCGCGGTCACCGGGATCGATGCCACGGCAATGATCGCCGGCAAGGTGAACCACCGTTCGCGAACGGTCTCGCTGATCCACGGCGTTGCCATCGAAATCAGGATCAGGCCGAAGACCATCGGCGGCCAGGCGATCTTGCTCCACTCGATCGCCTTGCCCTGCAGCGCGCCATCCGTCTTCATCACCAGCCACGTGGCGCCGAGCAGCGCGTAGGCCATCGGCAGCGCGATCGCGATGGCGCCGGCAAAGATCGGATAGTTCCAGCCCTCGCCGAAGCCGCTGACATAACGACCGAGCATCCATCCCTGACACACGGACGCAAGCATCGAGCCGGCGATGAACAGGCGATCCCACATCTCCTTCCGGCTGGCCTTCGCCTTGACCCTGAAATCGAAGGCCGCACCGCGCAGGATCAGACCGACCAGCATGAGCGTCGTCGGCAGGTACAGTTCCGACAGGACCAGCCCGTGCGCCTTGGGGAAAGCAATCAGGAGAAGCCCGACACCCAGGACCAGCCAGGTCTCATTGGCATCCCAGAACGGGCCGATGGACGCGACCATGGTGTCCCGCTCCTCGGGCGTCGCGCGGTGCATCAACATGCCCACGCCGAGATCGTATCCGTCGCTCACGACGTAGACGAGCAGCGACACGCCCATCAACCCGATGAAGATCAGCGGAAGCACTTCGTCGAACGACATCGAAGTCATGCGAACTCTCCCTCCCGCCGATAATCCTGCGGCTCTCCTGCCAGGCTCGCCGACACGTTGCCATACGATTCCTTGTCCGCTGTCTCCGCCATGTATTTGAGCACGCCGACATAGGCCACGAGCAGCGCCAGATAGACCACGACATAGATGGCGAACGTCACGGCGATGCTCGATGACGGCACCCGTGAAGCGACATCGGCCGTTCGAACGAGCCCGGAAACGATGAACGGTTGGCGCCCAATCTCCGTGACGTACCATCCGGCAATGGTCGCGACCCAGCCGGAAAAGGTCATGCCCGCAAATATCCGCAGCATCGGCCGCGGCATTTTGGCGAAATCCCAGCCGTCGCGCCAATGCCGCCACAGGCCGATCCAGCTGACGAGCAGCATCAATATGCCGGTGCCCACCATGATGCGAAACGACCAGAACAGCGGCAGGACCGGCGGATGAGCGGATGGAAACTCGTTCAGCCCCTTGAGCTCCCCATCGGGATCGTGAAGAAGGATCAGGCTCGCGAGCTTCGGCACTGCGAGCTCGAAATGGTTCGTTCTCGCCGCATCATCCGGGATCGCGAACAGCAGCAGCGGCGCGCCGCGCGTGGTCTCCCAAATGCCTTCGACCGCCGCGATCTTCTGCGGCTGATGCTTGAGCGTATTGAGCCCGTGAAAGTCGCCCGCCACCATCTGTGCCGGCGCCGCCAGCGCGGCAAGGACCAGCCCGGTCCGCAGCACGCGTGACGCACTGGCGGTCGCGACGCCTTTCATCAGCTGCCAGGCGCTGACCCCGATCAACAGGAACGCACAGGTCAGCGCGGACGCGAGCACCATATGGACCAGCCGATACGGGAAGGACGGATTGAAGATGATCTCGAGCCAGCTGCGCGCGTGAAACTGCCCGTTGACGATCTCGTAACCGGCCGGCGTCTGCATCCACGAATTGAGTGCCAGGATCCAGAACGCGCTCATCAACGTGCCGAACGCGACGAGGATGGTCGCACCGAGGTGAACCATCTCGCCGACCCGGCGATGGCCGAACAGCATGACGCCGAGGAATCCCGCCTCCAGGAAAAATGCGGTCAGCACCTCATAACCGAGCAGCGGGCCGGCGATGTTGCCGACGCGCTCCATGTAGCCCGGCCAGTTGGTGCCGAACTGGAAGCTCATGGTGACGCCGCTGACGACGCCGAGCGCGAATGTCAGGGCGAACACTTTCGTCCAGTGCCGGTAAGCCCGAAGCCAGTCGATCTTCTGCTGCGGATCAGCCGCGCGCAGGTGCTTGAACCTGAAGAACAGCAGCATCCAGCCCAGCGCGATCGAAATCGACGGGAACAGGATATGGAACGTGATGTTGGCGGCGAACTGCATGCGCGCAAGGAACAATGCGTCCATCAACATCCCTCCCGGTCCAGGCAACATCTCGTAAGTGACTCAGAAGCGCGTCAATGCAGCTTCACATGCGGCTCGGTGCGCCGGGTGATCAGGCGAGCCAGCGTGTCCAGCGCGACCTTGATCCAACCATGCAGCGCGTGTTCGTGCATCTTGTAGAGCGACAGGTACATCATCCGCGCGAACATGCCTTCGAACACCAGGCTGCCGCCCACCAGCGCGCCCATCATCGAGCCGACCGTGCTGAATTCGCCGAGCGACACCAGCGATCCGAAGTCCCGATAGCGATACTCTTTCAGCGGCTCGCCTCGAAGATAGCGCGGGATCTGCGAGTAGAGATGGGAAGCCTGCTGGTGCGCCGCCTGCGCGCGCGGCGGGACGTTTCCGCGCTCGCCCCATGAGCAGGCCGAGCAATCGCCGATGGTAAAGACGCTGTCGTCGCGCGTCGTCTGCAATGTCGGCCGCACCACCAGCTGATTAATGCGATTGGTCTCGAGGCCGGCGATATCCTTCAGGAAGTCTGGCGCCTTGACTCCCGCCGCCCAGACGATCAGTTCGGCGGGGATCGTCCGGCCGTCCGTCAGGCTGACGCGATCGGAACCGACCTCGGAGACTTTGGCGCCGGTCAGCACCTCGACCCCGAGCCTGGCGAGCAGCTTTTCCGTCTCCTTCGAGACCCGTTCGGGCAACGCGGGAAGTACCCGATCGGCGGCTTCGATCAAGGTGATCCTGATATCCTTGTGCGGATCGACCTGGTCGAGACCGTACGCCACAACCTCCCGCGTCGTCCTGTGGAGCTCGGCGGCCAGCTCGACACCGGTGGCCCCGGCGCCGATGATTGCGACCTTCAGCTGATGCGTTCCCAGCGGCGCCGATTGGGCATGGGCGCGGATGCAGGCGTTGACCATGCGCTCGTGGAACCGCCGCGCATCGAGCTGCGATTCCAGCTTGATCGCATGATCGGCGACGCCGCGCGTGCCGAAATCGTTGTTCTGGCTTCCAACGGCCACCACGAGGACGTCATAGTCGAAGATCCGCTTCGGAGTGACTTCCCGGCCCTCGGAATCGAGATAGGGCGCGACCAGCACCTGGCGCTTGTCCCGGTCGATCCCGATCATCTCGCCGATGCGATAGCGGAAGCCGTGCCAATAGGACTGCGCGAGATAGTCGACCTCGTGAGCCGAGATATCCATGCTGCCGGCTGCGATCTCGTGCAGCTTCGGCTTCCACACATGGGTGCGGTTTCGCTCGATCAGCGTGACGTCGAGCTTGCCCTTGCGTCCGTATTTATCGCCGAGGCGCGTCGCAAGCTCCAGTCCGCCGGCTCCTCCGCCGACGATCACAATCCGGGGTTTTCCCAATTGCGACTTACCCATGATGGCCTCGACCAAGCGCGCTCACACGTGTCCAATCCTCCGGATCAGGCCCTCTCGGACACTGCATCCGCGACAGCGACCGCCGCCATGTTCACGATGCGCCGGACGGTGGACGATGGCGTGAGGATGTGGGCCGGCTTCGCCGCGCCGAGCAGGATGCCGCCGACCGTCAGTCCCTGCCCCGCTGCCATCCTGAGCAAATTGTAGGAGATGTTGGCGGCGTCGAGATTCGGCATCACCAGCACGTTCGCCGGCCCCTCGAAACCGGAATCCGGAAACTCGTGATGCAGCACCGACGGAGACAACGCAGCGTCGCCGCGCATCTCGCCTTCGACCGCGAGATCGGGAGATCGCGCGAGAATGATCGCGCGCGCCTCTCGCATCTTGTGCGCTTCCGGAACCGCGGAGCTTCCGAAGCTCGAATGAGACAGCAACGCGACCCGAGGGGTAATGCCAAATCGGCTCACCTCCGCCGCCGCCATCAGTGCGATATCGGCGACCTGTTCGGCGGTCGGATTGAGATTGCAATGGGTGTCGCAGATGAAGAGCTGATGCTGCTGCAGGATCAGCATCTGCATCACCGCGAGCGTCCGCACGCCCTCGCGCGGTCCGATCACGTTGCGGATCGCCGCCACGTGATCGGACGTCCTGCCGATGACCCCGCACAGCATCGCGTCGCCGAGGCCCCTTTCGAGCAGTATCGAGGCGAGCACGGTCGCGTTGCTGCGCGTCTCCGAGAGCGCCAAGGCGGATGACACGCCGTCGCGCTTCCTGCGCCCGTGGTAGACATCTGCGCATTGGGAGTAGACCTCGGAATCGTGCGGATCGATGATCTCGCAGTCGCTCCCCGGCTTGAGCCGGAGACCGAAGGACTTGATCCGCTCCTCGATGGTCGACGGACGGCCGACCAGCAAGGGCTTTGCAATTCGCTCGTCGATGACGACCTGGGCCGCGCGCAGGACGCGCTCGTCTTCGCCCTCGGCCAGAAGCAGCGACTTGCCGCTTCCCTTCGCGATCGAGAACACCGGCTGCATCGCGTTGCCGGAATGGTAGACGAACCGGCTCAGCTGCTGGCGATAGGCTTCCATGTCAGCGATCGGACGCCTGGCGACGCCGCTGTCGGCCGCGGCCTTGGCGACCGCAGGCGCCACGACTTCGATCAGCCGCGGATCGAGCGGCTTTGGAATGAGGTAGTTGCGGCCAAAGCGGAGATCCTCTCCCTTGTACGCCACGGCGACCACCTCGGGCACCTCCGCCATCGCCAGGTCCGCCAGCGCACGCACCGTCGCGAGCTTCATCTCCTCGTTGATAGTCGTCGCCCCACAGTCGAGCGCGCCCCTGAAGATGAAGGGAAAACAGAGGACGTTGTTGATCTGGTTGGGATAGTCCGACCGTCCCGTGCCGATGATCGCATCGGGGCGAACCGCCAGCGCATCTTCCGGCATGATTTCCGGAATCGGGTTGGCCATGGCAAAGATCAGCGGATCGCGTGCCATCCGCTTGATCATGTCTTGCGTCAGCACCTTGCCGGCCGACAGGCCCAGAAAGATATCCGCGTCCTGGATGATCTCATCGAGCTTTCGAGCCTCGGTTTTCACCGCATAGCGCGCCTTGTTGTCGTCCATGCCTTCCGTGCGACCGGCATAGACCACGCCTTTCGCGTCGGTGACGATGATACGGTCCTGCGGCAGGCCGAGGCTGACGATGAGATCGAGACACGCCAGCGCGGCGGCCCCGGCGCCGGAGCAGACCAGCTTGACCTCGGTGATGTCCTTCTTGACCAGCTTCAATCCGTTGAGGATTGCCGCTGCAGCGATGATCGCGGTGCCGTGCTGATCGTCATGGAAGACCGGTATCTTCATTCGCTTGCGGAGCTGCTGTTCGATGTAGAAGCATTCCGGCGCCTTGATGTCCTCCAGGTTGATGCCGCCGAAGGTCGGCTCCATCCTGGCGATGGTTTCGATCAAGGCGTCGGGGTCCTCCTCGGCAAGCTCGATGTCGAACACGTCGATCCCGGCGAACTTCTTGAACAGGCAGGCCTTGCCTTCCATGACGGGCTTGCCCGCCAGAGCCCCGATATTGCCGAGCCCCAGCACGGCCGTACCGTTGGTGATGACGGCCACCAGGTTGCTGCGCGCTGTCAGCTGGTCCGCCTGTAACGGGTCCTTGGCGATGACGAGGCAGGGCTCCGCGACGCCAGGCGAATAGGCCAGCGACAGATCGCGTTGCGTCGCCATCGCCGTGGTCGGCACGACCGAAATCTTTCCCGGCCTCGGCAGGCGATGATATTCGAGCGCGGCTTCCCTGAGATCCTGATCCATCCTCTTCCCCGTTCTTGCGCTTGTTCGATGGGCGGATACGCCCCGTTGCCCCTACCGGCCGGTCGACTTCAGGTGCTGCCGCCGCGTGCACGTAATGCGGCCATTCCCTCGTCGAAACGCCGCCTCAATATGTCGATCGTCTGCTTCTGCTGCTCGGTTGCGGTCTCGGCGAGCTGGCGCATGTTGGCGAGAGCCGTCTCGAATCCCTGCCGCGCGATCTCGGTTCGCCGGCCCGTCGCGGCCTCGTTGCCCGCCTCTGCCGCGATCGCGGTCATCGTTTCCTGGAAGACCTCGGCTTGCCGCGCCATCAGGTTCCGCCAGCTCTCATAGGCCGAGCGGTTGACCTCGATCAGGGCGTCGATGTTCTTCTTCTCCATCTCGAGCAACGCCTTCATATCGACGCCGCTGATCTGGCAGGTTTCGATGAGCTTGGCGAAGTCGAGACCCGGGAGGCCCCAATCGGTCGCGCCTGCCTTCGGTTTTCCGTCGGACATGTCCCTCTCCTTGATTGGTCGTTACTGCTCGTCTCGATTGGCCGGAATCGGCGCAGGTCGTCCCTCGGCATCCAGTGCAACGAAGGTGAAGATGCCCTCCGTCACTTTCACACGTTCCCCAGGCGCCTGCGCAACGCCCAGGCCTCCAGGCGGATCACCAGCGATGTGCGCCCGACACGCTCGGGCGACGCGTAGACACACAGGACATCCCCGACATGGACCGGCTTGATGAAATGCATCGCCTCGATCGCCACCGTGGCGACGCGCCCTTGCGCCCGCTGGCCGGCATGAATGCCGCCCGCGATGTCCATCTGCGAGAGCACCCCGCCGCCGAAAATGTCGCCGCTCGGATTGGCGTCCGCCGGCATGGCGAGCGTTCGCGTCGTGAGATCCCCTCGTGGATGGCTCGACATCGCGGTCGCTCACGCCATGTGCTGGCCGCCGTTCGCCGATATCGTCGAGCCCGTGATGAAGCCGGCGTCGTCTGATGCCAGGAACACGACCACTCGCGCGATCTCATGCGGCTCGCCCAAGCGGCCGACGGGGATCTGCGGCAGGATGTTCTTGGCCACCACCTCCGGGTTGATCGCCTTGACCATCTCGGTTGCGATATAGCCCGGGCAGATGGTGTTGACCGTGATGCCGGCGCGCGCGCCCTCCTGGGCTAACGCTTTCACGAAGCCGATGTCACCCGCCTTGGCGGCGGAATAGTTGACCTGGCCCATCTGCCCCTTCTGACCGTTGATCGAGGAGATGCAGATGACCCGGCCGAACTTGCGCTCGCGCATGCCTTCCCATACGGGCCGCGTCATGTTGAACAACGAGTTCAAGTTGGTATTGATGACCGCGTACCATTGCTCTGGCGTCATCTTGTGGAACATGCCGTCTTTGGTGATCCCGGCGTTGTTGACGAGCACGTCCACCGGCCCGAGATCCGCTTTGACCTGCTTCAGGCCGGCGGCGCAAGCCTCATAGTTCGACACGTCCCATTTGTAGACGTTGATGCCGGTCTCGCTCTTGAACTTGGCGGCGGCTTCGTCATTGCCTGCGTAGCTCGCGGCAACCTTGTAGCCGGCCTCCTTGAGCGCAATCGAGATTGCTTCACCTATGCCGCGCGTTCCGCCGGTCACCACCGCAACCCTGGACATGATCCTCTCCTGATTCTGATTTGGTTCGTCTTGTATTGCCTCGGCTCTCGCGAGCCTCGGTCGGTCGCGGACGGCGTGTGCCGTCCGCAATTGCCTTGCAAGCTCGAGCCTGGCCTAGCGCTCGACCGTCAGGGCGACGCCATGCCGCCGCCGATGCAAAGCGTGGCAAGGCCCTTTTTGGCGTTGCGCTTCTGCATCTCGAACAGCAGCGTCGTCAGCACCCGCGCGCCGGAGGCGCCGATCGGATGGCCGATGGCGATGGCACCGCCATTGACGTTGACGATCGACGGATCCCAACCCATGTCCTTGTTGACGGCGATGGCCTGCGCCGCGAAGGCTTCATTGGCCTCGACGAGATCAAGATCCTTGACCTTCCAACCGGCCTTCTCGAGCGCCTTGCGGGACGCCGGGATCGGGCCGGACCCCATCACCGCCGAGTCCACCCCCGCGGTGGCCCAGGAGACGATCTTTGCGAGCGGCGTGAGGCCCCGCTGTTTGGCTTCATCCGCGCTCATCAACACCAGCGCAGCCGCGCCGTCGTTGATGCCCGAGGCGTTGCCGGCGGTCACGCTGCCTTCCTTGTTGAAAGCGGGCTTCAGCTTGGCAAGCGCCTCCTGGGTGGTGCCGGCTCGGACGTATTCGTCCTGGTCCACGACGACGTCGCCCTTCCGGGTCTTGACCGTGACGGGCACGATCTCGTCCTTGAACCGGCCGGCTTTCTGCGCGTCCTCGGCCTTGTTCTGCGAGGCGGTAGCGAAAGCGTCCTGCTCTTTCCGGGTAATCTGCCATTTGGCGGCGATGTTCTCGGCCGTGACGCCCATGTGATAGCCGTGGAACGCATCCATCAAGCCATCCTTCAGCATCGAGTCGATGAACTTGACGTCGCCCATCTTGGTGCCGTTGCGCAGATGCGACAGATGCGGGGCCATCGACATGGACTCCATGCCACCGGCAACGATCACCTTGGCATCACCGTTGGCGATCTGCTGCAGACCCAGCGCGACCGATCGCAGGCCCGAGCCGCAGAGCTGGTTCATGCCCCACGCCGTCTTCTCCTGCGGAATGCCCGCTGCCATCGCGGCCTGACGCGCCGGATTCTGCCCCTCGCCGCCGGCAAGGACCTGGCCGAGAATGACCTCGTCAACATCTTCAGGCACGACTTTGGCGCGCGCCAAAGCGCCCTTGATCGCCACCGCCCCGAGCTCATGTGCGGTGAGCGAACCGAACGCTCCGTTGAAGGAACCAACCGGCGTCCGCGCGGCCGACACAATCACTACTTCAGTCATGATCAACTCCTCGTTTGACGTTCGCATCACCCTCTGCCGCTATCACGGTCAAGCGACCACCGGCCGCGGCACGCCTGCTTCGATCTCGTCATCCGCAATCTTCACGGACTCCGGGTCATCAGCTTCGCGATCGCTCTCCTGGTTCAGGCGTCGATGGAGCATTTTTTCATCAAGCGCCCCTTCCCATTTGGCGACGACGACTGTCGCGACGCCGTTTCCAATGAGGTTGGTGAGCGCGCGCGCTTCGGACATGAAGCGGTCGATGCCGAGGATCAAGGCGATGCTCGCGACCGGGATCGTCCCCACGGAGGCAAGTGTCGCGGCCAGAACGATGAAGCCGGATCCCGTGACGCCAGCGGCGCCTTTGGACGTCAGGAGCAGAACGCCAATGATGCCGAGCTCTTGCCAGATCGTCAGAGGCGTATTGGTCGCTTGCGCCAGGAAGATCGCGGCCATCGTCAGGTAAATACAGGTGCCGTCCAGATTGAACGAGTAACCCGTCGGAATGACCAAGCCGACGACCGACTTTTCGCAGCCAAGGTTTTCGGTCTTTGCGATCATACGCGGCAGCACCGATTCCGACGACGACGTGCCAAGCACGATCAGAAGCTCTTCCTTGATATATCGGATGAACTTGAGAATTGAGAAACCGCTAAGGGCGGCAACGGTGCCGAGCACGACGAAGATGAACAGCAAGCATGTTACGTAGAACGCCAGCATGAAGTTTGCCAACGAGACCAGCGTCGCCACCCCGTACTTGCCGATCGTGAACGCCATTGCGCCGAACGCTCCGATCGGCGCGACTTTCATGATGTAACCCACGATCTTGAAGAACACGTGGCTCACGACATCGATCAGCCGCAGCACGCCCTCACCGTGTTGACCGAGCGCTTGCAAGCCGAATGCAAACAGGATCGCAAAGAACAACACTTGCAGAATTTCACCGTTGGCAAAGGCACCGACGACCGTCGACGGGATGATATCCATCAGAAACTGGACCGTGCCCTGCTCCTTCGCTTTCGCCGTGAAGGCCGCGATCGATTTCGTATCGACGGTCGACAGGTCGACGTTCATGCCTGCGCCGGGCTTCCACAGATTGATGACGATAAGCCCGATGATCAGCGCCGCCGTCGTCAGCACTTCGAAATAGATCAGTGCTTTCAAACCAACACGTCCGACCTTCTTCATATCGCGCATGCTGGCAATACCATGCACGACCGTGAAGAAGATGATCGGCGCAATGATCATCTTGATGCACTTGATGAACGCATCGCCGAGCGGCTTCATCTGCTCGCCGAGATGAGGATAAAAATGACCCAGTAGTATGCCGCATGTGATTGCGGCCAGAACCTGCACGTAGAGATGCTGGTACCACTTTGCGGAATGGTGACCATCCGTCGTTGCTGCTGCCGTTGCCATGTTCTGTTGCTCCTTAAGCTTCTTCTCAGTCCGAATGCGCAACGCCAGGCGTAACCTTGCTGCGATACCAACTGACCGCACCGCCATGCAGCGGAATGAAGTTGTTGCGCGTGATGTTCGAGGGAATCGTTTCCGCCGCCGCCGGATGAAACTCGATCATCCGCTCGTTGTTGGCGAACACGGTGTCGACGATGGCCTTAACCAGATCGTCAGGAAGAGCCTTGTGCGCGACGGCAAAATTGAACAGGCCGACGGTCTCGTAACGACGCCGTAAGGTAGGATACGAGCCCGCGGCGACAACGGATGCGGAGAGCTCCGGCATCGTCAGGCGCAGCATTGCGATCTCCTGCCGCGTGAGAGGCACGTAGCGCACCTTCGCCTTTCGCTCGATATCGATAAACATCGGCACCGGTACGCCGGCGCCAACCACGAGCGCATCGATGCCTCGCGCCAACGACTTCTCCGCAAGCTCCGACCAATCGCCGTGAACGAGGGTGGCCTCGATCTTCAGCGCCTTCAGGAACTCGGGAAAGTAGGCGGCGGTGGTGCCGCCTTCGGGCCCGACGCCAATGCGCTTGCCGGCGAACTCGGCAAACGATTGAATCGGCGAGTCACCGAGCACTTGAAACTGGAACGGCGTATCGTACATCGCGAACATCGCGCGCATGTTTCGGTACTGCCGCCCGTCGGTCCAGGCAGCGCTGGCGTTCCAGGCTTGCAACGCCACTCCATGTGTGACGAAGGCCAATTGAATTTCACCGGTCTCAAGCAGCTTGATATTCTCAACCGGGCCGCCAGTTGGTCGCGCAACCACCGCGATGCCGAGCTCTCGCGAGAGCAATCGCGCCAGCCCTTCGCCATAGGCGTAATAGGTGCCGCCTTCCGACGCGGTGCCGAGCGTGAGCACCTGGGGCCAATGCGCCTCCGCCGCCGACGCCAACCTGGGCTGAAGCAGAACAAAGGCTAGAAGGACGAGAACTCGCCACGCTCTTGAAACCATGACCGTCTCCTTCACCTCTGCCCTCTCACTGCCCGTAACACGCTTGTATCACGACTTCTTCTTTTGCGGCGGCAGATCGGTGCAGTGGCCTTCGAAGACCTCTGCAGCCATGCCGATTGACTCGCCGAGCGTGGGATGCGGATGAATGGTCTTGCCGATATCCGCCGGTTCACAACCCATCTCGACCGCAAGGCAGATTTCGCTGATGAGATCTCCTGCATGCGTACCGACGATTCCGCCGCCGATGACACGGTCAGTCGCAGTATCGAACAGCAGCTTCGTAAAACCCTCGTCGCGGCCGTTGGCGATGGCGCGGCCGGATGCCGCCCACGGGAACACCGACTTGCCGAACTTGATCCCCTCGGCCTTGCACTGATCCTCCGTCTTGCCGGCCCAGGCGACTTCGGGATCGGTGTAGGCGACGGACGGAATCTGGCGCGCGTCGAAATACGCCTTTTCGCCGTGCGCGACCTCGGCGGCGACGTGGCCTTCATGGACAGCCTTGTGCGCCAGCATCGGCTGTCCCACGATGTCTCCGATCGCATGGATATGCGGCACGTTGGTGCGCATCTGCCTGTCGACATTGATGAAGCCGCGGTCGGTGACGGCGATACCGGCCTTCTCGGCGCCGATGTTCTTGCCGTTCGGGCTTCGCCCGACCGCCGCCAGGACCAGGTCATAGAGCTGCGGCCCGGCGGGAGCCTGCTCGCCCTCGAAGCGCACTTCGATGCCGGCGTCGGTTGCTTTTGCGCCCACGGTCTTGGTCTTCAGCATCACCTTGTCGAACCGGCGGGCGTTCAGCTTCTCCCAGACCTTGACTAGGTCACGGTCGGCGCCCTGCATCAGCCCGTCGAGCATTTCGACGACGTCGATGCGCGCGCCGAGCGTCGAATAGACCGTCGCCATTTCGAGCCCAATGATGCCGCCGCCGATCACCAGCATGCGCTTGGGAATCGATTCCAGAAGCAGCGCACCGGTCGAATCGACGATCCGCGGATCGTCGGGGAGGAAGGGCAGCTTCACTGCCTGGCTGCCCGCAGCGATGATGGCCTTGGCGAACCTGATCGTCTTCTTGCCACTCGCCGAGACGACTTCGAGATGATGCGGATCGAGGAAGCCACCGACGCCGGTCACGACCTCGACCTTGCGGGCCTTTGCCATGCCGGCAAGGCCGCCGGTCAGCTTCTTGATCACGCCATCTTTGAATCCGCGCAGCTTGTCGAGGTCGACCTGCGGCGCACCGAAGGTGATGCCATGGTCGGGAAGATGCTTGACCTCGTCGATCACCGACGCGGTGTGCAGCAGCGCTTTGCTCGGGATGCAGCCGACGTTGAGACAGACGCCGCCGAGCTTATCGTAACGCTCGACCAGCACGGTCTTCATGCCGAGATCGGCGGCGCGGAAGGCGGCGGAGTAACCGCCGGGACCGGCACCCAGCACCAGCATGTCGCATTCGAGCTCCGCCTTGCCGGAATGGGACGAGGCGACAGGCGCAACGGGTGGCGTCGCGGCGGCCGGCGGCGATGCCGGTGCGGGCGCGGCTGCGGCCGCGGCTCCCGTCGTCTCCAGCACGAGGATGACGGATCCCTCGCTGACCTTGTCGTCGACCTTGACCCTGACGTCCTTGACGATTCCGGCGTGCGAGGATGGGATCTCCATCGAGGCCTTGTCGGACTCGACCATGATGAGGCTGGTGTCGACCGCGACGGTCTCGCCGGCCTTCACCATCACCTCGATGACGGCGACGTCCTTGAAGTCGCCGATGTCAGGAACCTTGACTTCGATCTGAGCCATACTGCGTTCCCCAACCTCAGAACAACACGCGCCGCAGATCGGCGAGCACATTGGCGAAATAGACGTTGAAGCGCGCGGCCGCCGCGCCGTCAATGACGCGGTGGTCCCAGGAGAGCGACAGTGGCAAGGTCAGACGCGATGTCCAGGTTTTGCCGTCCGCTGAATGCTGCTTCCAGTAGCCTTTGCAGACGCCCATGATCGCGACCTCGGGCGCGTTGATGATCGGTGTGAAATAGATCCCGCCGATGCCGCCGAGCGAGGAGATCGAGAAGGTGCCGCCCTGCATCTGGTCTGGCTTGATCTTGCCCTCGCGCGCCAGTTTGGCGAGCGCGTTCATCTCGTTCGCGATGTCCGGGATCGATTTCTTGTCGGCGTCGCGAATGACCGGCACCATCAGGCCGTTCGGCGTGTCTGCCGCAAAGCCGATGTGCCAATAGTTCTTGTAGACGAGCGTGTCGCCGTCGAGGCTGGCGTTGAATTCCGGAAACTTCTTCAGCGCCGCGACGGCCGCCTTCACCATGAACGGCAGCAGCGACAGCTTGACGCCGCTCTTCTCCAGCTCCTTGTTCATCTTCACCCGGAACTGTTCGAGTTCGGTGATGTCGGCCTCGTCGTGGGTGGTGACGTGCGGGATGACGACCCAGTTGCGGTGCAGATTGGCCGCCGAGATCTTCTTGATGCGACCGAGTTCCTTGCGCTCGACCGGACCGAACTTGGCGAAATCGATCTTGGGCCAGGGCAGCAGATCGACGCCGCCGACGCCGCTTCCGCCTGCGCTAGCGGCCTGCGGCTTGGCGATTGCAGCCCCACCCTTGGCAAAGGCCTCGACGTCCTCGCGCTGGATGCGGCCGCGATTGCCTGTACCCTTGACCCTGCCGAGATCGACGCCGAGCTCGCGCGCCAGCTTGCGAACCGCGGGGCCGGCATAGGCCAGTGCGAACGCCTTCTCGTCCACGGCACCCGCCTGCGCCGCGGGGGCAGCAGCAGGCGTCGGTGACGCAGGCGCCGGCGTGGCAGCTGTCGGCGCGGCCGACGCTCCCTCGCCGGTCGCGAGCACGAGAATGACCGCGCCCTCGCTGACCTTGTCGCCCATCTTCAGCTTGATCTCGCGCACGGTGCCCGAGAGCGGCGCCGGCACTTCCATCGTCGCCTTGTCCGACTCGAGCGCAATCAGCGGATCCTCCGCCTTCACGCTGTCGCCGGGCTTCACGAAGATCTCGATGACCGGAACGTCCTTGAAGTCGCCGATATCGGGGACGCGCACCTCTGCGACGCCAGCCGGCGCACTGACCGGCGACGGCGGAGCGCTGACGACCGGCCGCGCCTCGGCCTGCTCGGCGCCCGCGCCATCGAACTGCACGATCACAGTGCCTTCGCTGACCTTGTCGCCGATCTCGACGACTACCGATTTCACCACGCCTTCACGGGGCGACGGCACCTCCATGGTCGCCTTGTCGGATTCGAGTGCAACCAGAGGATCTTCCGCCTTCACCCTGTCGCCCGGCTTGACGAAGACCTCGATCACCGGAACGTCCTTGAAGTCGCCGATGTCGGGAACCTTGATGTCGATCAGACCACTCATCGCTCTGCCCTCGGCTCGCTGTCTCACACGGTCCATGGCGCAGCGCGCCCGGCGTCGATCTGGTACTTGGCGATGGCTTCCGCGACGATGACAGGCTTGATCGTGCCTTCGTCAGCGAGCGCCTTGAGCGCGGCGATGGCGACGTAATGCCGGTCGACCTCGAAAAACTTGCGCAGCTTGACGCGAAAGTCGCTGCGGCCAAAACCGTCGGTGCCGAGCACGACGTAGCGGCGTCCGGCCGCCTGGACATATTCGCGGATCTGGTCGGGGTAGTTGCGCATGTAGTCGGTCGACGCCACGACCGGACCCGGATGCGTTTCGAGCTGCGCTTCGACCCAGCTCTTTCGGCGCGGCTCCGTCGGGTGCAGCAGATTCCACCGTTCCGTGGCCATGCCGTCGCGACGCAGCTCGTTGAAGCTCGTCGCGCTCCAGATGTCGGCGGTCACGCCGAAATCCGCCTTGAGCAGGTCGGCGGCCGCAATCACCTCGCGCAGGATCGTGCCCGAGCCGACGAGCTGGACGCGAAGTCCCCTCTTCGATGTCTCGCCGCCGTTCTTGAGGAGATAAAGCCCCTTGAGAATTCCCTCTTCTGCTCCCTTGCCCGCTTCGGCGAGCGAGGGATGCGGATAGTTCTCGTTCATCAGCGTGATGTAGTAGTAGACGTCCTCCTGCGCTTCGTACATGCGGCGCATGCCCTCGCGCACGATGGTCACGACCTCGTAGGCGAAGGTCGGATCGTAGGAGATGCAGTTCGGGATGGTGCCGGCAAGCACGTGGCTATGGCCGTCTTCGTGCTGCAAGCCTTCGCCGTTCAGCGTGGTGCGGCCGGCGGTGCCCCCGAGCAAAAATCCCCGCGCGCGCATGTCGCCGGCGAGCCAGGCGAGGTCGCCGACGCGCTGCAATCCGAACATCGAATAGTAGATGTAGAACGGGATCATCGGCACGTCGTTCGTCGAGTAGGACGTTGCCGCGACGATCCAGCTCGACATGGCGCCGCCTTCGTTGATGCCCTCCTGAAGCACCTGCCCGGTCTTGTCCTCGCGGTAGTACATCAGCTGGTCGGCGTCCTGGGGACGGTAGAGCTGGCCGACCGACGAATAGATGCCGAGCTGGCGGAACATGCCCTCCATGCCGAAGGTCCGGGATTCATCGGGCACGATCGGCACGATGTGCTTGCCGATCGCCTTGTCGCGCACCAGCGCGCCGAGCATCTGCACGAACGCCATCGTGGTCGAGATTTCGCGGTCGCCGGTGGCATCGAGCAGCCGCTGGAACGTCGACAACGGCGGAATTTGCAAGGACGCGGATTTGCGCCGGCGTTGCGGCAGGCTGCCGCCGAGCTTCTCGCGCTGAGCGCGCAGATACTTCATCTCCGGACTGTCTTCCGCCGGACGGATGAACGGCACCTTGGCCAGCTCATCGTCGCTGACCGGCACCTGGAAGCGGTCGCGGAAACCGCGCAGCGCGTCCTGTGTCATCTTCTTGGCCTGATGCGCGATCATCTGACCTTCGCCGGACTCGCCCATGCCGTAGCCTTTGACGGTCTTGGGCAGAATGACGGTAGGCTGTCCCTTGTGGTTCACCGCCGCGGTATAGGCCGCGAACACCTTCTCCGGATCGTGACCGCCCCGCGCAAGTTTCCAGATCTCGTCGTCGCTCATGTCGGCGACGAGCTGCTTCAGCTCGTCGTACTTGCCGAAGAAATGCTCGCGGATATAGGCGCCGCTCTTGCTCTTGAAATCCTGGTACTCGCCGTCGACGCATTCCTCCATACGCTTCAGCAGCAACCCGCTCTTGTCGTTCGCCAGCAGCCGATCCCAGCCCGATCCCCACAGCACCTTGATGACGTTCCAGCCGGCGCCGCGGAAAACGCTTTCGAGCTCCTGAACGATCTTGCCGTTGCCGCGCACCGGCCCGTCGAGCCGCTGCAGGTTGCAGTTGATGACGAAGATCAGATTGTCGAGGTTCTCGCGGCCCGCGAGCGAGATCGCGCCGAGCGATTCCGGCTCGTCGGTTTCACCGTCACCCATGAAGGCCCAGACCTTGCGGTTCGCGGTCTCCGCCAGCTTGTGGTTCTCCAGATATTTCAGGAACCGGGCCTGATAGATCGCCATCAGCGGCCCTAGCCCCATCGAGACCGTCGGGAACTGCCAGAAATCCGGCATCAGCCAGGGATGCGGATAGCTCGACAGGCCCTTGCCGCCGGTCTCCTGCCGGAAGCCGAGCAGCTGATCCTCACTCAACCGCCCTTCGAGAAACGCCCGCGCGTAGATGCCGGGCGAACAGTGGCCCTGAACGAAGATCAGATCGCCGCCGTGTTCTTCCGTCGGCGCATGCCAGAAATGGCCGAAGCCGATGTCATAGAGCGTGGCGGCGGACTGGAAGCTCGCGATGTGCCCGCCGAGCTCCGAGCTTTCCTTGTTGGCGCGCAGAACGATGGCGAGAGCATTCCACCGGATGATGGACCGCAGCTTGTGCTCGATGGCGCGGTCGCCCGGCAGAGCCGGCTGCTGATCCAGCGGAATCGTGTTGCAATAGGGCGTCGTCAGCGTCTGCTGAATAGCGAGGCCGCCACCGCGCGCGGCGGCAATGACTGCGTTGACGACGAATTCGGCGCGCTCGCTACCGCGGTGACCTCGGATCGCCGACAGGGCGTCGAGCCACTCGCGGGTCTCCTGCGGATCCAAATCGTGCGCGTCCGCGACTGTCATTACTCTCTCCCTTGCATGCCAAGCAGAAGTCAGGCGTCATCGTTCATTGCGCCGCCTCGGGATGGAGGCGCGCGATGCCACGCAGGCGATATGCCCGTTGCTCTAGTTTAAAGATGGAGTGCTGGCTGGCATTTGAACGTTCCCCTCGCCGTGCTTGTTCTGATCTGCTTATTCTTTTGCAGCCGTCTAAGCAGCATTCGTGCCAGACCTCGAAGACGCCTAACTATCGCGCACATGCCCTTAATTTTACTCAGGATTGTCGGTCAGCCGCCCGACGGCGCCGCCATGATCGGCCGGCATTCGTCTGAAGCTCCGGAAAACGGGCCACTGGTTCCGCCCGAAAGATCGGACCCGTTGAGCTGGCCGGCAAATGCGGGCGTTGCCGGTAGGAGCGGCCGCGAACGCGAGCCATGGGGCGGGACAGCAGCCGGCGCGTGCGTGCATGACGATTTGACTAACGCAGCACGAACAACGAATGTCTGCAGCCGGACAGTCTTTGCATTTTCGCGCACGTCAATTCGCCAGCGTTGAATCCTCCGCGCCTTTCTTGCGCAACACGAGGTTGCCCAAATGACCGTCGTACTCGATCTCCTCGACAAGGATCCGCGCGCGAAGCTGCGACCGGACGCGCCGCGCCATCCGGAGAAGGTGAACCGTCCGGAGACGCCCCTGCAGCGCAAGCCGGCGTGGATCCGCGTGAAGGCGCCGGGCTCAGACGCCTGGGCCGAGACCCGACGCATCGTGCGCGAGAACAAACTCGTAACCGTGTGCGAGGAAGCGTCCAGCCCGAATATCGGCGAGTGCTGGGCGAAGAAGCACGCGACCTTCATGATCATGGGGGACACCTGCACGCGCGCCTGCGCATTCTGCAACGTGCGGACCGGCCTGCCCGGCCCGCTCGACGCTGATGAACCCGCCAAGATCGCCGAAGCCGTTGCCAAGCTTGGGCTCGAGCATGTCGTCGTCACGTCGGTCGATCGCGACGATCTTGCCGATGGCGGGGCGGCACACTTCGCTGCGACCATCGCCGCGATCCGCGCGGCGAGCCCGGCAACCTCGATCGAGATTCTGACGCCGGACTTTCTGCGCAAGCAAGGCGCGCTCGAGACGGTCGTGGCGGCGAAACCGGACGTGTTCAATCACAATATGGAAACGGTGCCGTCAAAATATCTGGCGGTGCGCCCGGGGGCGCGCTACTTCCATTCGGTCCGACTGCTGCAACGCGTAAAGGAGCTCGATCCGCAGATCTTCACCAAGTCCGGCATCATGGTTGGCCTCGGCGAGATCAGGAGCGAGGTGCTGCAATTGATGGACGATTTGCGCTCCGCAGACGTCGACTTCCTGACCATCGGCCAGTATCTGCAGCCCACGCGAAAGCATCACCCCGTGGTCAGCTTCGTGACGCCCGACGAATTCGACGCTTATGAGAAGACCGCCTATGCCAAGGGCTTCTTGCTCGTATCTGCAACACCGTTGACGCGCTCTTCCCATCACGCCGGCGATGATTTCCGCAAACTGCGCGCCTCAAGTCGACATCAGCAAACGCCGACATAGTAAACATGGATTAGTGTTGCTTGATAATCGACAGACCCTGGCCTTCCGAGTCAAGACTTCGCCGACGATGCTCAAGCCGCAGAACAGGCTTAAACGTCTCAAGCCTTTCTAGGTCGTCGACGCCCTTCGCCGCGCGCTCGAGAATTCATCGCCGGACGAGGCTTGCTTGTCTCGACAGGTATCAGGTGTCCTAACGGCAACCGAGCGGTTTGCTTCAGGCAATCGAGAACGATGGATGAGCGCACGTGCGCGACGCTGTCGTGCGGCAGAAATACGTCGTTGAGGAGTCGCGAGAGCGCCTTGAGGTCGGTGATCGTGATCTTGATCAGATAGTCTGCTTCGCCGGTGAGCGCGTACGCCTCCTGCACCTCCTCCAGGCTCTCGATCAACTTGGAGAAGCGCCTCGAATTGTCCGGCGAGTGGGTCGCAAGCGTCACCTGCACGAAGACGACGATGCCGAGCCCGAGCGCCCCGCGGTCGAGGTGAGCGTGGTAGCTTGCGATCGTCCCAGCATCTTCGAGCGCGGCCCGGCGCCGCGAGCACTGGGAGGACGACAGGCCCACGACATCGGCCAGTTCAAAATTCGACAGGCGTCCATTGGACTGAAGCGCTTGTAGCAGTTTTACATCAAACTGATCCATGCATGATCCTTGCGAGAATTCGTCAATCTCCGCATGTTTCACGCATCAGCCGCGTCTGTCGAGCGGATTTTGCGGAGATCGTGCAGCGGATCGGCAGTATATTTCTTCCGATCACATTCCATGCCAGGAGCGCGACATTGGGTCCCTTCCCTCACGATGCCCCACCCGCCACGATTTCGGCTGCCAACCCGGCCGGTACCGACGGCTTCGAGTTCGTCGAGTTCGCCCATCCCGAGCCTCAGAAGCTCGCCAGGCTCTTCGAGCAAATGGGCTATACCGAGGTCGCCCGGCACAAGACCAAGGACATTTCCATCTGGCGCCAGGGCAAGATCAATTACGTCTTGAACCGCGAACCGAATTCCCATGCCGCCCGCTTCGTGGCCGAGCACGGCCCTTGCGCTCCGGCCATGGCCTGGCGCGTCGTCGATGCCAAACATGCCCTGAAGCGCGTCCTCGACCTCGGCGGCACCGAATACACCGGCAGTGACAAATCACTCGGCGTACCTGCCGTTGTCGGGATCGGTGGCTCCCTCCTGTATCTGGTCGAGACTTATGGCGCGAAGGGCTCACCCTATTCCGCCGAGTACGACTGGACCGGCGAGGTCGATCCCACGCCGAAAGGCGTCGGCTTCTATTATCTCGATCACCTCACGCACAACGTGATGCGCGGCAATATGGACACCTGGTACAAGTTCTACAGCCAGACGTTCAATTTCCGAGAGATCCGTTACTTCGACATCTCGGGCAAGCTTACGGGCTTGACGTCGCGCGCGCTGACCTCTCCCTGCGGCAAGATCCGCATCCCGATCAACGAGAGCGCCGACGACAAAAGCCAGATCGAGGAATATCTGCGCCAATACAAGGGCGAAGGCATCCAGCACATCGCCGTCGGCACGGACGACATCTATTCGGCAACCGATGCGATTGCCACTCGCGGGCTCGAGTTCATGCCGGGGCCGCCAGCGATCTACTACGACAAGTCGTTCGATCGCGTTAAGGGGCACACCGAGCCGCTCGAGCGCATGCGTAAGTACGGGATACTCATCGACGGCGAAGGTGTCGTCGATGGCGGACAGACTCGCATCCTGCTCCAGATCTTCTCGAAGACCGTGATCGGGCCAATCTTCTTCGAATTCATCCAGAGAAAGGGGGACGATGGCTTCGGCGAGGGCAACTTCAAGGCCCTGTTCGAGAGCATCGAGGCGGATCAGATCCAGCGCGGCGTGCTCAAGGCGTCTTGAGCTAATCGCAGGCAACAACGGGGACAATAGATTGGGTTCAGCTGGAAAGCGTCCGGCACGGGAAAGTGCGCCTTCAATCGCCAAGGGCAATGAAGGATATATATCGGGATTTGGCAATGGCTTCGAGAGGGAGGCGCTGGCCGGCGCGCTACCGGTCGGGCGCAAAGGCCCGTAAAAGTACCCGCACGGCCTCTCTGCCGAGCAACTCGGGAACGCCGAGCCTCATCTTCGTCATCGTTCACTCGGTGCTGTGGCCGGTAGCCCTCGCCTGCTATGGCGGCTTCCTCGCGGTGCCGCCGACTTTGCGGATGGCCGGCCGCAATCTCGGCCTCTCCGGCGGCCGGTTCGTCGCGGAGATCCTGGTGCCTGCGGCCTTTCCCCAGATCCTATCGGGCTTGCGGATCGGCTGGGCATTCGCCTGGCGCACGCTGATCGCGGCCGAGCTGGTGTTCGGGGTCAGTGCCCGCTCCGGCGGCATCGGCTGGTTCATCTGCACCAGCCGCGCGCAACTGGAGACCGCGAGCGTCTTCGCCGGGCTGCTCACGGTGATCCTGATCGGTCTGCTCGTGGAAGGCGTAATCTTTTCGGAGCCTGACACGGATCACTGTGCAACGCTGGGGCCAGGTTCAAACCTAGGTGTGGCTGGTCGTTCCGATCGGTCCTAACGGTGAAGATGCGGGAACGCAGAGCGGTCGGCCAGATACCGCAGTATCCGCTTCGACGAAGCGCCGGTCGTCGATCGCGTTACAGTGCGGGCAGACGAAGGACCGGGTACCCAGGGTCTTCAAATCCCGGCTTCAACAGGAACAGGCGGTCTCCACTCCTGGCGCGCTCCGCAAGACGACATGATCTTCAATGGCCGAACAGCCGGTAGCTGCGATCTGCATCGCGCAGGTGTCGGCTCTCGGCGGTCCAGCCCACCGCGCGCCGATAGCTGCCAAGCAGAGCCGCCTCCTTGACGGCTTCCACATCGACCGCTTGCGGGACGTCAGCAAACGGCGAGACGAACAGCGCGTCCTCCGGACAGTAGAGCTCGCACAGGAAGCAGGTCTGGCAATCGCCTTGGCGCGCGATCCTGGGAATGCCGTCGGTCTTGTCGAACACGTTGGTCGGGCACACGTTGACGCAGATGTCGCAAGCCGTGCACCGCTCAGTATCGATGATCTCGATCATTCGGCAGCCTCGGCGTAGTGGGCGGAAGGCAGCGGCTGCGCCGAGGTCCACACCTCGTCGAGACCTCCCGTCGTCACATAATGGCGATAGCGATTGTCCAGATCGGGATAATCATCGCGGCGATGCATTCCCCAGCTCTCCTGACGCGCCAGCGTGCTGCGATACATCCAGCGCGCGGTCGCAAGCATAGCGGCGGCCTGACGCGCGCGCAGCAGCTCCTGCTCGTCCGGCGCAAACGTCCGGCCTCGCGGAAGTAATTCAGCTCATAGGGAAACACCTCGCCCTGGACGCTTGGGGCGAGCGCACCGCCCTGCAACGGCCGCCCGTTACGGGAGCGCAAACCGACAGTGCCCCGTCGGAACACCTGACGCCCGGCCGTGGCGCCCAGCTGGCGCGCGAATTCGGCGGCGCCCTGCCCGGCCCAATACCCCGAAGACATCGCCCAGGCGGCATTGTGGCTACCGCCGCCGGTAAAGCCACCGCAGATCAGCTCGCGCGTCGCGGCATCGCCTGCGGCATAGAGGCCTGGAACCGTCGTCGCGCAACTGTCGTCAATGATCCGCAAGCCCCCGTGCCGCGAACCGTGCCTTCGAGACGCAGCGTGATCGGGAATCACTGCGTGAAGGGGTCGATGCCGGTCCGGTCGAACGGGAGGAAGAAATCCGGCTGCGATACCCGCATGTGTCGCTGCGTCTCGGCATCGGCCTCGTCGAGCTGAGCGTAGACCGCGCCCTTGCGCAGCGCCCGTGCAATCACCGAGCGTTCTTCCTGTTCGGGCCCCACGGCTGAAAACCCAACCCAAGCGGCGCCCCCCGAGCTTCCACTGACACAAAGGTAATCAGACAATGACCGACGCTGCGTTGCAGCTCGCCGAAACCGGCCGCCGTCTCGACGCCATCGACCGCAAGATCCTGACGGTGCTTCAGGAGGATGCCTCGCTCTCGGTGGCTGAAATCGGCGACCGCGTCGGCCTGTCGTCAACGCCGTGCTGGAAGCGCATCCAGCGGCTGGAAGCCGACGGCGTGATCCTGAAGTGCGTCGCCCTGGTCGACCAGAACAAGATCGGCCTCGGCCTTTCGATATTCGCCTCCGTGGAGAGCTCCGATCACTCCGATGCCTGGCTGAAGCGTTTTGCCGCGGCGGTCAGCGCCATGCCCGAGGTCATGGAATTCTACCGGATGGCCGGCGATGTCGACTACATGCTGCGTGTCGTCATTCCGGACATGCCGAGCTACGATGTGTTCTACAAGAAGCTGATCCACACCGTGCCACTGAAGAACGTCACCTCGCGCTTTGCGTTGGAGAAGATCAAGTCGATCACCGCGCTGCCGATTCCGCCGGTAGCGGTGGATTGAAACGGTTTTGCTTCCATGGCACCAACACGGGGCAGTCGAGAGTACGCTCGGCAGCACGTCGCGAGAGACGAGGATGCCTTCAGGGCCGCATCGGAGCGATTATGGTTGAGAATGCTCATTCGACAGGTCTGCCGCTCGATCCCCGCTCCGCATGGTCGGGGCTGTCCCGGGCAGAACGCGACGCCGCCTATGACAACAACGCGGCCGTCAAGAACAGCGCGGCCCTGATCGCCGAACGGAACGAGGCCTCCGGCCGGCTGCGAGGCACGCTGAAATCCCATCTCGATCTGGCCTACGGTCAGCGGGCGAACAACAAGATCGATCTCTACCCGGCTGCCAGGCCTGAGGCGCCATGCCTGGTGTTCCTGCATGGCGGCTATTGGCAGCGCAATTCGCGCGAATTGTTCGCCATGCTCGTCGAAGGCGTCGCCGCCCATGGCTGGTCGGTTGCGATTCCCGGCTATTCGCTGGCGCCGGAGGTGTCGCTCACCGACATCGTCGCCGAAGTCCCGCGCGCGCTCGACTGGCTCGCCGCCAATGGCCCGTCCTATGGCGTTGCCGGACCGGTCGTCTTGTCGGGATGGTCTGCCGGCGGCCATCTCGCAGCGATGGCGCTGGACCATCCGAGTGTCCATGCGGGACTGGCGATCTCAGGCGTGTACGAGCTCGCGCCCATCCGCGATACCGGCCTCAACAACGCGCTGAAGCTGACCGATGAGGAAATCGCCGCGCTGTCGCCGCTGCGCCTGCCCGTCACGCCGAAGCGGCTCGACATCGCCTATGGCAGCGACGAGCTGCCGGCGCTCGTGTGCGATTCCATCAATCTCCACGACAAACGCGTGGCGGCGAAGGCGCCCGGCAAGCTCATTCCGGTCGAGGGCGCCGACCATTTCACCATTCTCGAGGCCCTGCGGCGACCAGACGGGGTCCTCGTCGACGCCGTCCGCCGGTTGCTGGACTAGCTTACGAAAACAACCCCATGCACAGTAGGGATGCCTTTGTTTTCAAAGACGATTTTTACAGTCAGGTCGACACCATCGATCCTTTGACACGTCGGGCAAAACAGGAGCAGGATGCCATCATCGCGGCGCTTGCTGCTCCCGCGCGTCCACGCAGATTTGTCCGCCCGTGATCCGTATCGGGTAAAGCCGCAGCGGCGGGCTCGGCCATCCCCGATCGATCGCTCCGTCGCGCAAATCGAACGATGCCGCGTGACGCGGACAGAACAGCCGGCCGGCTCTCACCTCTCCGAGAGCCAGATCTGCCTGTTCATGCGGACAAGCGCGGTCGCATGCGACGACATTGCCGTCGTTCCAGATCACCAGCAGGTCGAGGCTTGCGACGTTCACGCGAATGATGGTGTCGGCTCTCAGCCGGTCGAGATTGCAGACCGGCGTCCAGCCGACACCGGCTGAAGCGGCGGCATCCTCATCCACCGAGGTAGGCCTTGCGCACATGCTCGTTCGCGATCAACTCGGCGCCGGCGCCGGACAGCACGATACGGCCACTCTCCAACAGGTAGGCATAGTCGCACATCTCCAGCGCGGCAAACGCATTCTGCTCCACCAGCAACACCGTGGTGCCGGCGTCGCGGATGCCGCGGATGATCGCGAAGGTGCGCTCGACGATGTTGGGCGCGAGCCCGAGCGACGGCTCGTCGAACATGATCAGCCGCGGCCGCGACATCAGCGCCCGGCCGATCGCGAGCATCTGCTGCTCGCCGCCCGACAGCGTGCCCGCGGCCTGCCGGCGCCGCTCGGCGAGTCGCGGAAACTCCGCGTAGATGCGGTCGCGGTCGGCTGCGATCTCGCCTGAACCACGACGGAGGTAGGCCCCCATGTCGAGATTTTCCTCGACGCTCATGTGCGGAAACACGCGCCGCCCCTCCGGACAATGCGCGATGCCGCTCGCCAGCACGCGCGGCGGCCTTGCCCCAGTGATGTCGATGCCCTCGAAGCGCATTTGTCCTGCGCGCGGCGGCACGAGGCCGGAAATCGCGCGCAGCGTCGTGCTCTTGCCGGCGCCGTTGGCGCCGATCAGGGCAACCAGCTGGCCGGCCTTCACGTCGAGCGAGATGCCGCGCAATGCGGTGACGCCGCCGTACCCACACACCATGTCCCGGATCTCAAGCACGTCCCGCTCCATGTCCGAGATAGGCTTCGATGACTGCCGGATCGTTGCGGATCACGTCGGGGGGCCCTTCCGCGATGATGCGGCCGTAGTTGAGCACCACGATACGGTCGGAGACGGTCATCACCATCGGCATGTCGTGCTCGACCAGGAGGATGGTGATGCCCCGGTCGCGGATGCTGCGGATCAGCTCGACGAAGCGGTGGGTTTCCGAGGCGTTCATGCCCGAGACGGGCTCGTCGAGCAGCAGCATCGATGGCTCTGCCGCCAGTGCCAGCGCGACGCCGACGAGGCGCTGCTCCCCATAGGACAGCGAGCCGGCCGCGTCATGGGCACGGCGTTCGAGCCCGACCCATTCGAGCAACTCGCCCGCGCGTTGCCGCAGTCTGCGCTCGGAGGCGCGCGCGCCCGGCAGACCGAGGATGGAGTCGAGCAGCCGAACCCGGCCTTGTCGATGCAGGCCAATCAGGATGTTGTCGTAGACGGTGTCATTCGGGAAGACGCTGGTGCGCTGGAAGGTGCGGATCAGGCCGAGATCCGCGATCTCATGCGGCTTCAGGCCGGCGAGCGCAGTGTTGCGATAGGTCACGCGGCCCGCGCTCGGCGTCAGAAAGCCGGTCATGACGTTGAAGGCGGTGGTCTTGCCAGCGCCGTTCGGCCCGATCAGACTGACGATCTCGCCCTCGCCCACGGTGAAGCTCATGTCGGAGATCGCGACCAGACCCCCGAAGCGGACCGCGACCTGGTCGATGGTCATGGCAACGCTGCGCGCCGTCATCACGCCGGCTCCTTGGCAGCGGTTTCCGACAGAGCGACCGGCGCCAGGGCTCCCCCTCGGCTCCGTCGCCGGCCAAGTCGCAGCGCCAGCGAGGGAACGATGCCGCGCGGCAACACGAACAGGATCGCGATGAGCACGCCACCATAGGCGATCCATTGCGCCTCCGGCGCCATGACGGGACGCAGTGCGACCGGCAGCAGCCCAAAGATAAGACCGCCGATGACAGGACCAGCGAGCGAACCCTTGCCGCCGCTGATGACCATGATCACCATGGTGACAGTGTTGATGAAGGCAAACACTTCAGGATCGATGATCCGGATGTAGTGCGCATAGAGGCTGCCGGCCGCACCCGCGATCGCCGCCGAGATGACCGCTGCAATCGTCAGCGTCCTGGTCACGTCGATGCCGACGGAAACGGCGAGCGTCTCGTTCTCCATCAGCCCGCGCATTGCACGGCCGAAATGGGAATGAACGAGGCGCGCGATCAGAAGATAGGCGATGAGTGCCACCACCAGCACGAGGTAGTAGTTGTGCATTTTGGTGCGAAGGGTCAATTCACCGAAGCCGGGCAAAGGCAACGCGATAGACGGGATGTTGGTCAGCGCCAGCGGCCCTTGCGTCAGCTCGACCCAATTCAGCGCAACCAAACGGACGACCTCTGCAAAGGAGATCGTCACAATGACGAAATAGGCGCCGCGGACGCGGAACGAGAGAAGGCCGACGAAATAGCCGCACAATCCGGCAATCAGGATCGCCAGCACGAAGCCCGCGATCGGAGGCCAGGGGGCGTGGACCAGACGGAAATCCCCGGGCAGGCCGATATCGAAGCCGAGCGATGTCAGCGCGCTGACATAGGCGCCGATGCCGAAGAAGGCGATGTGACCGAGGCTGAGCTGGCCGGTGAAGCCGAGCAGCAGATTAAGGCTCATCGCGCCGATGACGAAGATGCCGGTCGTGATCAGCGCGTTGAGGAGATAGGGATCGCGCAGCCAGAGCGGCACCGAGGCGAGCGCTGCGACCGCGAGGACGGTGACGGCTATCCTCATCCGACGCGCTCCGCGCGTGCGAACAGGCCGGTCGGCCGGAAGATCAGGACCGCAATGATGATCAGGAAGCCCATGGCATCGCGATAGCCTGATGAGACGTAGCCGGCGCCGAGCTCCTCGGCGAGCGCCAGGATGAAGCCGCCGATCACCGCGCCGGTAATGTTGCCGAGCCCCCCGAGTATGACGATGGCGAAGGCCTTGACGGCGGCGAGATCGCCCATCTGCGGGAAGATCACGTAGACCGGTCCGAGCAGCGCGCCCGCCGCCGCGGCAAGGCTGGAGCCGATCGCGAAGGTCGAGGTGTAGATCATGTCAACATTGACCCCCATCAGCGAGGCCGTGTCGTGGTCCTGGAACGTCGCCCGCATCGCCCGGCCGAGACTGGTCTTGTTGATCAGGAGATACGTCACGAGGATCAAGAGCGCCGCGGCGGCAAGAACGAACAGCCGCAACCAGGAAACCGACACTGGTCCGAGCACCAGCGGCGCCTCGGGAAATGGCGCCGTCACCGATTTGGCGACGCCACCCCAAATCCACAGCGTGCCCGATTGCATCGCGATCCAGGCGCCGATCATGACCAGCATCGTGGTGTCGATGTCGGAGCCACGCAGCGGCCGCAGCAAGGTCAGCTCGATCGCCGCTCCCAACAGCCACCCGGCCAGCACGGCCACGGGCAAGGCCAGGAAGAAATTCAGGCCGAGCTGCTGCACCACGATGAACATGATGTAGGCGCCGAACGTGTAGAGCATGCCATGCGTGAAGTTCACGACGTTCATGATGCCGAAGATCAAGGTCAGCCCGATGCCCAGCAGGGCATAGGTGCCGCCGAGCACGAGCATGTTGATCAGATGCTGGAGAAATTCGCTCAAAGCCGTTCCCGCATGATTGGCAATGCGGCGAGAGCGGCGAATGTGCCGCCCTCGCGCTGATGACTCAGAGGGTCTTCATTTCGATCTTGCCGTCGTTGATCTCGATGAGATAGACGTTCGGCTGGCTCTGCCCGCTCTCCTTGCCCGCAGGGCCGGACTTGCGGAACACGATGTCGCCGTTCAGCCCCTTGATGTTGATGTCCCAGAGCGCAGCCTTGATTGCCGCAGGCTCGGCCTTCCCCGCCTTCTCGATCGCGGCCGCCGCCGTGCGGATACCGTCATAGCCGCGGAAGCTTTCGGTGCAGCCGGCAAAGTCGAAGCCGCGCTTCTTCCATTCCGTAATGAAATAATTGGTGGCCTCGGGGTTCGGCGTCTTCTCCGGAAACCAGGGCAGGAAGGTGGTCAGGTGCATGGTGCCGTTGGCGGCAGCTCCGGCCTGGGCGATGATCTGGTCCGGATTCTGCGAGCCGCCGGTGGTGATGATGCGCTTCTTCAGGCCGAGCGCCGCAGCCTGCTTGAAGATCAGGGTGAGCTGATCGACCGCGCTGGTGACGATCACCGTTTCGGATTCGGAGCTCTTGATCTTGGAGAGCTGCGCGCTCATGTCCTGTGCGCCCTGGTCCATGGTCTCGACCAGGCCGACGGCGATTCCCTTCTCCTTCATCATCTTGCTGAAATCCTCGGCGGTGCCGCGACCCCAATCATTGTTGATGACGAGGAAGTCGACCTTCTTCAGCGCGAGCTTGTCGACGATGCCCTTGAACGCCGCAGCCTCGATCGCCGAGGGCGGCGAGATGCGGAAGATGAAGGGATTTCCCGTCGTCGTGATCTTGCCGGAGGACGAGGTCTCCACCACCATCGGCGTTTCGTATTCCATCAGCTTCGGCATCACGGCGAGCGTCAGGCTCGAGCCCCAGGCGCCCATCAGCACCGGCACCTTGTCGCTGGTGATGAGCTTTTCGGCGACGGCGGCCGCTTCCGTCGGGTTGCTCTTGTTGTCCTCGATCACCAATTCGATCTTCTTGCCGAGGATGCCGCCCTTGGCGTTGATCTCGTCGGCGGCGATCTTGGCGCCGTTGACGACGTAGGTGCCAGACGCTGCAAAAGCACCAGTGAGCGGCTCGTTGACGCCGATCTTGATGGTCTGCGCTCCTGCCGTTGCGCCGAACAAGGCCGTCGCCAGTGCGATGGCCGGAACCAGTCCGAGTGTTCGTGTCATATCATCTCTCCAAATCCAACGCTGTTGATCGTAATGGCAGTCCAGGCTTCGTCACTCCGCGGCGCCCGGGGGGCGCCGATCACTCCGGCCACTTTTTCCGGTGACACGGCTAACCATGCGCGCGAACCGGGCTTGCAAGACATCCGATGCAACCGACCAGAAGCTGAGCTCCGCCGGAGCTGTCCGTCCCGACGGCGCGCCGGACATGTGGCGGTCGAGATTTGCGGCGAACTCCGCAACCAGACGCTTGGCGAGATCCCGCACCAGGCCGGGTCGGCCGACCTGCGCCAGCATTCCCGTCAGCGTGTAACCGATCGACAGTTCGACTGCGGTCGCCACGCCGCCTTCGAGCGGAAGCAGGCGATAACGGATCTCGCCCTGCGTCGCCGATCGGCTACGCCGGTCGGCGCCGATGCCGATGATGCGGCCGGAGAGCGTCGCAGGATCACGTTCGACGCGTGCCGCCCCCTCGAACGCCGCTGCGATCGGGCCGAGCTTGACGCGGATCTCGCCTTCGACGCGCTCAGGGGTCGGTGCTCCCTTCAGCGACACACCGGGAAGACAGGCTGCAATGCCAGCGATGTCATCGAACACCGCGAACACCTCGGCCGGCGGATGCGCCAATGAGAAGCTCTGGTCGAGAACAGCCGAGGGGGTGAAATCGGGAATGCTGAGGTGGGCAGCGCTGGCAAATTGCCGATCCAGCGCCGTCCGCCCGAGCTGCAACGGCTCGCTTGGGCCAGATCCAGCCCGACCCGAGCCGGCGGGACCAAGAATGCTGCGGCCGCCGTCCGCCAACGGCGCGACGTTGCGCATGCGCCTCGCCTCGATCACGGACTGGACCGCCCGCACGATGCCGACATAGCCGGTGCAGCGGCAGAGATTACCACTGAGACCGACGCGAACCTGGCGCTCGTCGGCATCGGGCAGACGTAGCACCAGGTCGCGCGCAGAGATCAGCATCCCCGGGGTACAATAGCCACATTGCAGGGCATGTTCCCGGGTGAACGCCGCGCGCAGCTCGGCCGTGACCTCGTCCTCCTCGAGCCCTTCGATCGTGGTGACGTCCGCGCCTTCGCAGGCTGCCGCATAGGTGATGCAGGAGCGCGCCGGAACGCCGTCGAGCAGCACGGTGCAGGCGCCGCAGACGCCGTGCTCGCAGCCCAGATGCGTGCCGGTCAGGTCGAGCTTGTCGCGCACGAAATCTGCAAGGCTGGTGCGCGGCTCGGCTGATGCCGCCACCGCACGTCGATTGACCTGAAGCGCGATCGTATTCATGCCGCGGCCTCCAGAACCGCGCGCTTCAATACGCTGACATGGATGTGTCGCTGCGCAGCGTCATCGATGCCGGCCTTCGCAAGAAGCGCATCGGCCATGCGCACATCGAAGCGCCGCTTGTAGTCGGCGGCGATCCGGCCGCCGAATAGCTCCCGGGCGTCGGCGATGACGATGGGTGCCGTGTCGATCGCTCCGATTACGATGCGCGCCGACGTGGCTGTCGGATCGACCAGGACCGCCCCGATCGCATCGGCAAACTCGCCGGTCTTGCGGCAGCTCTTGGCGTAGCCCCAATGCGCCGAAGCCGGTCGCGCCGGCACATGGATCGCCTCGACGATTTCGCCGGCCTGAAGCGCCGATTCCAGGGCGCTGACGACGAAGGCTTCGACGGCCATCGTCCGCGCGCCGCCGAGGCTGCGCAGCGTGACGCGCGCGCCCAAAGCCGAGAGCGCCGAGATCCAATCCGCGGCGGGATCGGCATGGCTGAGCGAGCCGCCGATGGTCCCGCGGTTGCGTACGGCGCGATAGGCGATGTTGGCGGCGACACTGCGCATGGCGCCGCGCGTCACATCGGTGATGCGACCGTCCTCGACGTCGGAATGGGTGACCAGCGCGCCGAGTACGAGTTCGCTGCCGGTGACCTCCGCCCGCTTGAGCTCGGCAAGGCCGGAGATGTCGACGATCAGCTCCGGCTGCACCAGCCGCAAATTGAGCATGGGCCCGAGCGACTGGCCGCCGGCGATGATCTTCGCCGAGCCATGGCTGGATGCCAACATCGAGAGCGCCGCATCGATATCGCGCGGACGTTCATAGGCGAACGGTGCCGGTTTCATGCCGCGCTCCTTTCGGCCGCACGCGCAGCCAGCACGGCCTCGACGATCCGATGCGGCGTGATCGGCGACTGCATCAACTCGACGCCGAGCGGGCGCAGGGCGTCGTTGACGGCATTGGCGATCGCCGCGGGCGGCGCAATTGCTCCGCCCTCGCCGATGCCCTTGACGCCGAACTGCGTGTAAGGCGACGGCGTCTCCATGTGGTCGAGGCGCGCGGCCGGAACTTCCGTCGGCCCGGGCAGCAGATAGTCGGCAAGCGTCGTCGAGAGCGGCTGGCCGGAGGCATCGAAGGGCATTTCTTCGTAAAGCGCGGTGCCGATCCCTTGCGCGAGCCCGCCATAAATCTGGCCGTCGACGACGAGCGGATTGACCAGCACGCCGCCGTCCTCGACGATCACATAGTCGAGGATCTCGACTTCGCCGAGATCAGGATCGACCGCAACGACGGCTGCATGCGCAGCGTAACTGAAGGTGCCGCTGTCGCGCACGGGCTTGTAGCCTTGCGTGACTTCCAGCCCACCCGGATCGACATCGGCCGGCAAATCCTGCGGGCGGCGATACCAGGTGTAGGCGATCGCCTTCAGTCCGACGCTGCCATTGACGCCGCGTACCTCGCCATTTTGCAGGACCACAGAGGCCGGGTCGTGCTGCAGGAGTTTGGCGCCGATGCGCCGGGCGCGTTCGCCGAGCTCGCGGCAGGCGGTGGCCACGGCACCCCCCGCCATCACCATGGAGCGCGAGCCCCAGGTGCCGGTCGAATACGGGGTCATCGCGGTGTCGCCGAGGATGATACGGATCTTCGCGACGTCGATGCCGAGGATCTCATGGGCGACCTGAGCGAGCGTCGTCTCCATGCCCTGCCCGTGCGAATGCACGCCGACGCGCAGTTCGAGGCCGCCGTCCGGCGTGAGGCGCGCCGATGCCTGCTCGTGGCCCGGCACCATCGGGATACCCCAGCCGGAATAGACCGAGGTGCCGTGTGCCGCCTGTTCGCAATAGATCGAAACGCCGACACCGATGCGACGACCGTCGGCCTCATCCTGCCCCTGCCTGGCGCGAATGCCATCGATGTCGATCATAGTCAACGCGCGACGCAGTGCTTCCGGATAGTCGCCGCTGTCGAAATGCTTCCTGGTGATGTTGTCGAACGGCATCTGCTCAGGCCGCACCAGGTTACGCAACCGCACCTCGCCTGGTTCGAGCCCTGCTTCGGCCGCCACGAGGTCAAGCATCAGCTCCAGTGCAAAGCAAACGCCGGTGCGCGCCACGCCGCGGTACGGCAGGATCGGGCATTTGTTCGTCGCGACCGAAAAGGTGCGGCAGCGATAGGCCGGCATCTTGTAGGGACCAGGCAAGATGCTCGCGACCTGCGCGGCCTCGAGGCAGGCCGAGAACGGATAGGACGAGTAGGCGCCGGAATCGACCGTCGCCTCGCAATCGATACCGCGCAACGTGCCGTCGCTGTTAGCATAGACCGTGATCTTGTAGTGGTGCTCGCGGCAATTGGAGCTGGCGACGAGATGTTCGCGGCGATCCTCGATCCAGCGCACGGGATGGCCGCAGCGCATCGTCAGCCAGGACAGACAGACCTCTTCGGGCAGCAGGATGCCCTTGTGACCAAACCCCCCGCCGACGTCGGGCGAGATGACGCGGACCTGGCCTTCCTCCATGCCGAGACATTCGGCAAGACCGCTGCGGGTGATGTGCGGCATCTGGGCCGCCGAATGCAGCGTCAGCTGATCGGCCCGACGATCAAAGGTCGCGACGACCCCGCGGCCTTCGAGCGGTGACATGCACTGCCGCGCGGTCGATATCTCGCGCGTCACCTTGATCGGCGCATCCAGCGCGATGGAAATGTCGACCTCGTAATTGGTCTCCAGGAAGACGTTGTCGCCCCAATGCTCATGCACCAGGGCCGAGCCCGGCTCGCGCGCCTTCAGCATGTCGTAGACAGCCGGCAGCTCCTCCAGATCCAGCGTCACCGACGCCGCGATGTCCTCCGCCTCGGCGCGCGTCGGCGCGAGGCACATCGCGACGAGCTCGCCGACCTGACGCACCTTGCCGGTTGCGAGCACCGGCTGCTCGGAGATTTTGAAACCCGGAAGTCCCGACACCGCGCGGATCGGCTTGACGCCGACGAGATCGGCGGCCGTGAACACGCTGCCGCGATGACGTTCGGGCACGTGGATGCCGCGGATCCGCGCATGCGCCAGCGGGCTGCGTACGAAGGCAACATCCTGAAGGCCGGCGAGACGGATGTCGGCAACGTACTGGCCGCGGCCGCGCATCAGGCGGTCATCCTCCTTCCGCGGCAGCCGTGCGCCGACGCCCTGCCCGGGCTTACCAGAAGGAAACTCTCGCTCACTGCGCACGCCGCCGTTCTCCTTCACCACCTGGCCTAGGCCGCAACGGCATGCGGCAGGATCGGCGCGACCGCCTCGAAGCGCCTGCCGGCGCGCAAGCAGAAGGCCGGCTGCAGCAGGCGCTCGGCGATCACCTCGTTCTTCTCGTTGTCCTTGAGCACGAAACGGCCGTCCTGCTCCGTGAGCACGGAGACGTCAGCGTCCATGCCGACCTTGAGTGCGCCAATCTCCTCGCTGCGACCGAGCATCTTTGCGGGATTGGCGGTGACCATCGGCACCACCTGCTCCAGCGTCAGGCCGAGCGCCATCATCGAGCTCATCGCCTGGACCAGGCTGAACTTGGCCTGTCCGGCGAATGGATGGTTCTCCTCGTCCTCATGCTGGTCGGGCGTTCCGGCCGGCGCAGGCACATGGGTGTTGTAACCGTGGATGTCGGCGCCCAGCGTGGTCGGAATGATGCCGGCGGCGATCGCCTTCCTGGCAAGCCGATAGGAGAAATGGCTGCCGTGGCCGACGTCGACCTTCAAGCCACGGTCGAGCGCAGCCTGGATGACCGGATGAACCTCGCCCTCGCGGTTGACGAAACCGCCGGGATGCCGTGTGAAGGGATGAGCGAGGATGTCGCCCTCGCGCAGCAGTGGAATGACGCGCGTGAGGATCGTGTCGGCATCCTCGCCATTGGCACCGCTCTCGGGAAGACCCCAGAGCTGGCCGAAATGCACATAGACGGGCAGATCGGCTCGCTTGCCGATCTCCGCCGCCATCTCGATAACGCGAATGCCCCAGCGCGCGAAACCACCGATCTCGGCATGTGCCTTGATGCCGCGCACGATGTCGGGATTGGCCGTCGCCGATTTCACGGTCGCATCGATATCGACACCATCGGGACTGTAGAGCTGCGGATAGAAGTGTCCTTCGAGACCGCCGACGAGGTAGGCGGATAGAAAGGCATAAACCCGCGAGGCCGCGGACTCCGCGATGAAATGACGAAAGCCGGGCAACGTCATGCAGGACGGGCCGCCCTGGTCGACCAGCGTCGTCACGCCCGACTGCACGCCGACCATGTCCGGATTCATGCCGAAGCGGCCGGAGACGTATTGATAGACATGCGCATGGGTGTCGATCAGCCCGGGCAGCACCAGCTTGCCGCTGACATCGACGACCTCCCTGGCGCTGGTCGGCAGGATGTCGGACGCGACAGCTGCAATCCTGCCGTTACGAACGGCGACGTCCTTGATGCCATCGACGCCGGAGGCCGGACAGATCACGCGACCGCCTCGCAGCAGAAGGTCGAAGCTGGCAGTAACTGACATGGCGCGCTCTCCTCTCCTTGGACGAGCGATGGCTTCGCTCGAATTACGAAGCATGCTTCGTATTTTGACCTAAGCAAGCTCTGTGCCATGATCCGGAGGTGGCGAGCGGGTTCGAATCGAGCTAAGCGCGGCAGAGATCTGATTGGGAGAGTGTGCATTGCGGCAGGCGAAGACACGTCGCGGCGGGAGTAGGCACCGTCCCTGGCCCTTGTCGCAACGCCCCGGATATCTGATCCGCCGGCTGCACCAGATTCACGTCGCATTGTTTCAGGAAGCCTGCGGCGCATTCGAGGTGACGCCGCTGCAATACAGCCTCCTTTCGGCGCTGGCAGTGCGCGAAACCGCCGATCAGACCACTCTGGCGGCCGATATCGCCCTCGATCGCACCACCACGACCGGCGCATTGAAGCGTCTGGCGGCGCGACACCTGGTCGAGCGCGCGGTCAACAAGGACGACCGCCGGGCACGCCTGTGCCGATTGACGCCGGCCGGTGCAGCTTTGCTGGTCAAAATCGAGGGCGCGGCGCGACGGGCGCATCGTGCAACGCTGGGGGATCTCAGCGAGCGCGAGCAGGCGCAGTTCATCGAAATGATGCAGCGCATCGTGGCCGGCAACCCCAGCCGCGACAGTGCCTCTGCCCTATTTGACTAGATGCAGTTGCTGCGCTTTTGAGTTGGCCTGCTCAATTTATCATCGTATCCCTGCCGGCCCATGCAACATAGGCCGGCTCACGCCGGCGTCAGACGCGCCGGCTCGCAGGGCCTGCGTGCGCTCGAAAACGCAGCGGCAATCCGCCGCGAGGCATGCCGCGCGGCCTCCGCGCGCGCCCTCGCCGGTTCGCGCCGCAAACCATGGCACGATTTATGCTGCGATGATGCGAAGCGTGCTTCGCATTGGGGGATGTCATGACGGAATCCGAGCTTCGTACTGACCTTCACAGCATCGAGCCCATTCCCGATGCGGACCGGGATTCGAGCGGACCGCAGCAGATGTGGATCTGGGCCGGCGCCAACATCGCGCCCGTGAACTGGGCGCTCGGCGCACTCGGCATCATCCTCAAGCTTGGCCTGATGGAGACGATCGCGGTCATCGTGCTCGGCAACCTCGTCGGCTGCGCGATCTTCGCGACCTTCACGGTGATGGGGCACAAGACCGGCGTCAATCAGATGGTGCTGAGCCGATCCGCGTTCGGAGTCCGCGGCGCCTATCTGCCGAGCATCCTGATGTTCCTGATGACGCTGGGCTGGATCGGGGTCAACACCTACTTCCCGGTCAAAGTCTCGATGGGCATCCTCGGGCAGTTCGGCGTGCCCGACACCTGGCTGGTGGAGATGATCGTCATCACGATGGTGATGGCGGTGCAGGTGATGATCGGCGTCTACGGCTTCTACGCGATCCGCACCTTCGAAAAGTACACGGTGCCGCCGACCATCGCCATCATGGTGCTGATGAGCGTACTGGCCTGGACCCGGCCCGGCGTCGTCAACTGGGGCCTGACCACCTCGCTGTCGCCCGGCGCGCATCTGGCAACGCTGACGATGCTGATGACCGCAATAGGCGTCGGCTGGGGGATTTCCTGGGTCACCTGGGCCTCCGACTATTCGCGCTTCGTGCCGCGCTCCACGCCGTCGAAAGCCGTGTTCTGGTACAGCTATGTCGGCATGTTCGTGCCTACAGTCTGGCTCGGCATTCTCGGCGCGACCATTGCCTCAACGACGCTGGACACGGACCCGGCCAAGATGGTCAGCGCGGTGTTCGGCGGTCCCGTCAGCATTCTTGTCCTCCTGATGGTGCTGCACGGCCCGATCGCAACCAACATCCTCAACGTCTATTCGGCAGCGCTGGCAGCCCTGAGTGCGGGGCTGAAACTCTCGCGCTTGTGGCTCACCGTCATCGTCGGCGTCGCCGGCTATCTGGTTACCCTCTACTTCATCTTCGCGCCGTCGTTCGCGAAGGCGTTCGACCATTGGATGATCAGCCTGTTGCTGTGGATGAGCCCGTGGGCCGGAGTGGTGCTGGCCGACTTCTTCATCAAGCGGAAGGGCAAGATCGACGTCGCCGAGCTCTATCGCTCGCCGCAGACCAGCGCCTATGGCGACATCAACTGGGCCGGCATGATCGCGTTCTTCGCGGGCTTGGTTGCTGGATGGCTGGTGCAGGACGGCCTGGTCGGCGCGCTTCAGGGGCCGATCTCGATCCACCTGCTCGGCGGCGCCGATCTGAGTTGGCTGTTCGGCATCGGGGTTGCGGGCCTCGTCTACCTCGGGCTCGGCAAGCTCGTGACGTCGCCCTCCTCCGTCCTTGCGAGCGGCGCAGGCAGATAGCGGCAGCCTAGAGGGCCGCCGCGAGCACCTCGCCGGTCTCGATATGCGGGATCGCCTCGACCAGCTTGCGGGTGTAGTCGGTCTTCGGATTGTCGAATAGCGCCCGGCTCTCCCCCTGCTCCACGATGCCGCCATTGCGCAGCACGATGGTGCGGTCGCACAGCATGCGCACCACGTTGAGATCGTGGCTGACGAACAGCAGCGCAATGTCGTTTTCGCGCCTGAGGCGATCGAGCAGCTGCAGCACGACCGCCTGCACCGAGACGTCGAGCGCAGCGGTCGGCTCGTCCAGCACGAGGAGCCGCGGCCGGCAGGCAATGGCACGGGCAATGCCGACGCGGGCCTTCTGGCCGCCGGAGAGCTGATGCGGGAAGCGCGGCAAGAGATCCAGCGGCAACCCCACGCGCTCGGCGCATTCCTCGACGCGCTGGCGCAGCGCGTCGCCCGCCCGCATGCCATCCAGCCGCATCAAGGGATGGGCGATGCAGTCGAAGGCGGTGAAGCGCGGGTTGAGGCTCTCGTTCGGGTCCTGAAAGACCATCTGGATGTCCTTGCGCAAGGGCGACCGGTGGAAGTCACGCGATACCACATGGCCGATCGACTGCCCGTCGAACACGATGTCGCCCTCGCTCGGATCGATCAGGCGGCAGATCATGCGCGAGGTCGTGCTCTTGCCTGAACCGGATTCGCCGACGAGCCCGACACTCTCGCCGCCGGCCATCGTCATGGAGAAGTCGGCGACCGCAGCAGAGCCCTGGTCGAAACGCTTCGCGAGCTTGCGCACCTCGAGCAGCGGCGGCGTCCCGTGTGCCGGTTCCTGCCGGGGCTTGCCGACGACGGTCACGTGACGCTCCCGCTCCTCCTCGGTCACGAGATCCTCGATCCGGGACGTTGCGGTCGGCGATGCCGCGACGAGGCGTTTCGTATAGGCGTGCTTCGGCGCGCCGAAAAGCGTCCTCGGGCTCGCCTCCTCGACGATGCGGCCGCGCTCCATCACCGCGATGCGACGGCAATAGCGCGCCGCGAGCCCGAGATCGTGCGTGATCAGGATGGTCGCCATTCCGCGTGCGGCGGCGATGCCCGCCAGGAGATCCATCACCACCTTCTGCGTGGTGACGTCGAGACCGGTGGTCGGCTCGTCCGCAATCAGGAGCGCGGGATTGCAGGAGATCGCGATCGCGATCATGACGCGCTGGCACATGCCGCCCGAGAGCTCGTGCGGATAGGCATTCATCCGCGCCTCGGGATCGCGGATCTGGACCGCGCGCAGCAGATCGAGCGCTTGGGCCCGCGCGGCGTCCTTCGAGATCCGCTTGTGGGTGAGGATCGCATCCGCGATCTGCAGGCCGATCGTGCGGATGGGATTCAGCGCCGCCCGCGGGTTCTGAAAGATCATCGACATCGCGGCGCCCTGGAGATGACGGAGGTCGTCGCCCCGGAGCTTGGTCACGTCCTGGCCGCGAAACAGGATCTTGCCGCCGGTGACGCGCCCGGCGGCATCGAGCAGCCGTGTCGTTGCAAAGCCGGTCACCGACTTGCCCGAGCCGCTTTCTCCGACGAGACCGAGCATCTCGCCCTTCTCGACCGAGAGCGTCACCCCACGCACGGCCTCCACCACGCCGCGCCGCGTCGAGAAGGCGACGTGGAGGTCGTCGATCCTGAGCAGGTCCTCGCTCATGTGCGCATGCGGGGATCGAGAATATCCCGCATCCCATCCCCGAGGAGATTGAAGCACAGCACGGCCAGCATCAGTGCGAGGCCTGGAAAGGCCACCAGCCACCACCGTCCGGTCGAGATGAAGCGCGCGCCCTCCGCGACCATGATGCCCCATTCCGGCGTCGGCGGTTTGACGCCAAGGCCGATGAAGGACAGGCCAGCCGCGTTCAATATGGCCCAGCCGAGATTGAGCGAGATCTGCACCGCCATCGCCGGCAGGATGTTCGGCAGCAGGAAACGGAGCACCACCGAGAAATGGCTCTCGCCGCAGGCGCGCGCCGCTTCGACCCAGCCGACGTTGCGACGGACATTCACCTCGGCGCGCGCGAAGCGGATGTAGAAGGGAAGATTGATGATCGCGGTCGCGATCACGATGTTCTCGACGCGGTTGCCGAGGGCCGCGACCATCGCCATGGCGAGCACGAACAGCGGAAAGGCCATCATCACGTCGACGAAGCGGCCGACGGCGCGATCGAGCCGGCCGCCGGCATAGCCGCAGAACGAGCCGACGACGGCGCCGATCATGAAGGAGATGCCGACCGCCGACACCGCGATGGCGAGATCGAGCCGCGCGGCGATGATGAGACGGCTGAACACGTCGCGCCCAAGCTGGTCCGTGCCGGCGAGATGGGCTGCGCTCGGCGGCTGCAACGCCTCCGACACGTTGGAAACCACGGGATCATAGGGCACGATCCAGGGCCCGAAGATCGCAAGCAGGACGAACAGCGTCACCCCGGCCGCAGCCACCGCCGTGAGCGGATTGCCGCGCAAGATCCAGACTGAATGGCGGAGGGTTGCGCTGGTCATTCGATGGAGACCCTGGGATCGGCGATGCCGTAGCAGATATCGACCACGAGATTGACCAGCACGAACAGGCTCGCCATCAGCAGCACGAATCCTTGCACCGGTGCATAGTCGGACGACAAGAGCGCATCGAGCGCGTAGGAGGCGACGCCCGGCCAGGAGAACACCTTCTCGACCAGCACGTTTGCGCCGAGCATAGTGGAGAACACGATGCCGGCAATGGTGATGACGGGAAGGATCGCGTTCCGTAGCGCATAGGTGACGACGACCTTGCGCCAGGACAAACCGACGGAACGTGCAGTGCGCACGAAATCGCTGCCGAGCGACACCAGCATCGAGGCACGCGTGATCCGCGCCAGCGGCGCGATCACGAACAGCGCCATGCTCACCGCCGGCAGGATCAGCTGCTTGCAGGCCGCCCACCAGCCCTCGAAGTCGCCGGCAAGCAGGAAATCGATCGACAGGAAGCCCGTGCGCTGCGGCGGCAGCGAGGTGAAGACGTCGATTCGCCCGGTGGGATCAGGCGCAAGCCCGAGCAGATAATAGAAGACGTAGATCAAGAGCAGCCCCGAGACGAAGGTCGGCACGCAGACGCCGAGGGCGCAGAACAGCCGGACGCCGTGATCGACGATCGATCCCGGCCGCAGCGCCGCGACTACGCCGAGCGGCACCGCCGCAATCAGCGCGATCAGGAGCGCGGTGAAGGTGAGCTCCAGCGAAGCCGGCAGCCGCTCGCGCAGATCCTTCAGCACCGGCTGCCCGGTCATCATGGAGCGACCGAGATTGCCGCGGCCGATGTCGGAGAGATAGAACACGAGTTGCTCCGGCACCGACTTGTCGAGGCCCATCTGCTTGCGGATCTGCTCGATTTCCTCCTTGCCCGCATTGGGTCCCGAGGCGAAGAACACCGCGGGGTCCCCGGGCAGGACGCGCATCAGCAAGAAAGTGAAGACCAGGACGCCGAACAGCGCCGGCAGCGACGACAGCAGCCGCTTGCCCGCCCGCACCATCGTTGCGCCAAGACCGGTCATCACCAAGCAGCGCCCCCGTTGATCACGATGTCACTTGCGGCTGACATCGCGATAGTCGACCTGGCGATGGAACTCGTAGGTGTAGCCTTCGATCGATGGCGCCATGACGGCATCCTGGTTCGGCTGCCACAGCATGATCTGCGGCATCAGATCGAAGTGCATCGCATTGAGCTTGCGGCCGGCCTCCTCGTATTTGGCCTTATCCGGCTCGAAACGGGCTTCCTGCGCGATCGCGGCAAGGTCCGGATTGTTGATCGAAGAGTAGTTCCAGCGCTGATTGCCGGTGTAGAAGTTGCGGTAGAAGTAATCGGTCGACGGCAGCCAGGCGACGATGCCTTCGGTATAGAACGGAAGCTTCTTCTCGTTGATCTGCGTCGACATCTGCGCGTCCGGCAGCTTCTGGATGTCGACCTTGATTCCGATCTTGCCGAGCGATTCCTTCACCAGAGCCGCCATCGGCTCCGCGGTCGCGGCCTGGCCGACGTTGAAGCTGAAAGTGGTCGAGAAACCCTCCGGGAGGCCGGCGGCCTTCAGATATTCCCTGGCCTTGTCGAGGTCGAGCTTCACCGGCTGCTGGAACGGATAGATCCCGTTCGCCGGCTTGCCGTCCGCCCAGCTCGCGCCGAACAGCGGAGAACCGCGGCCGAACAGAGCGGCCTTGAACATGTCCTCATAGGGCAGCGCGTAAGCGATGGCGCGGCGGACATTGACGTTGTCGAAGGGCGGGATCTGGTTGTTCATCGAGACGTAGGTGATCGCATTGTATTGCGGTGTCGAGATCACTTTGAGCTTGCCCTTGCCCTCCAGCGATTGCACGTCGCTGGCTTGCAGATCGAGCACGAGATCGGCATCGCCGCGCTCGACGAGATTGGCACGGGTCGCGGGCTCCGGCACGGACTGCACGATGACGCGCTTGAAGAACGCGGGCTTGTTGGCCGAGCCGCGGTTCCAGCTCTCGTCGCGCTTGAGGATCACCTGCTCGCCAGGCTTGAAGCTCTCGACCACGTAGGCGCCGCTGCCGGCGGTGTGCTCCTTCAGCCATGCGGTGGCCCAGGGATCATCCGGCGTCGCATGTGCCCTGGCGACCTTGGAGTTGATGATCATGGGATAGACGGTGGCGAGATTCGGCAGCGCGAGCTTGTCGGGCTTTGGCAACGTCACCTCGATCGTCAGCGGATCGATCACCTTGAACTGATCGGCCGAGGTGAGCGAACCCGTCAGCAGCTGCGCCTTGCCAAGGATCGGCGCGGTGACGCAGCGATCGAGCGACCATTTGACGTCCTCGGCTGTCACGGGCGAGCCGTCCTGGAATTTCGCATCCTTGCGCAGGCGGAAGGTGAGCTTCAAGCCGTCGGAGCTGACCTCGTAGGATTCGGCGAGCTCGCCCGTGATCGTATCGAGATCGAACACCCACTTGCCGTTGAGCTGCTTGCGGCCGAACGCCACCAGGCGGTCATAAGTGCTCATGCTCAGCGCGAAGGACTCGCGGGTCGAGCCGGGGATGTTGGGATCGAGCGTGTTGACGGATGCGCCCGTCACATAGCGCAATGTCTCCGCCCTGGTTTGCGCCTGCGACGGCGCGGTGGCGATCAGCAACAACGCAGTGGTGACGAGAACCGAGGTCGTAGACCTGAAAGACACAAAACGCATTGGTTTTCCCTGAATTTCCAAAGAGGAAGGCCGGCTAGGCTGGTCAAGAAAGAAGCAAGTTGCGCGCCAATCCCATAGCCCGCGCGTGAGCATGCATCGTCGCGGCGTCGCATGGACGATCATCGCTGCTCCTCCATTGTTCGCGCTGGCCGCGTGACGACGGCCTGGGGCACGTCATAGGCGCCGAGCGAGCCCCAGTGCCGTTCGACATCGGCGCGGAACAGGCCGCGTGTCAGGCCGTCGACCAGCTTCGGCACAGCCGTCGTCATCGCGTTGATCGACGATCCTGATGGGCCAAAACTCATGGTGGAGGCGATGGCGAAGAGATGGATGTTGGAGATCCACGGTGTCTTGCCCGGCACGCGCTCGGTGAAGGCGTAGTCGTCGGCGAGATAGGGAAAGCGGCCGAGCCGTTCGTTTCGCTCGCCCTCGGGAGGCTGGTAGCGATCAGCCCAGGTCGCGATGTTGTCGGCGAACTTGGCGAGTTCGCCGCGGCCGGCAAAGTTCATGTCGATGCCGGTGCCGCAGATGACGAAGTCGGCGGTGATAGCCCCGCGCGGCGTCTCCAATTCGATGCCGCTGCCAGTCTCGCGCGTGGCCGCGACCGGCGCGCCCTCGTGCAATGTGAAATTGGCGTGACGCGCACAGCGGTCGTAGGTCGGTTGCGGAAATCCTTCCCGCATCTCGAGGATTTTGCGCATGAAGCGCCAGCGCCAGGCATCGTCGAGATCGCTGAGATGGCGCAGGAAGCCGCGGAAGGTCAGCCAGCGATAGGGCTGGATCACCTGGATCTGGGCACGGCGGCACAGCAGATGCACTTCGGCGGCACCCGCTTCCAGCGCGGTCGCCGCATTGTCGAAAGCGGATGCGCCGGCGCCGATCACGGCGACGCGCTTGCCGCGCAGGCGTTCGAAGTCGATATCGTCGGCGACGGTGGCGACCGAACGCGCCGGCAGATGCGCCAGCTGCTCCGGGACCATCCAATCGCCCATGCCCTCCTGCCCCGTCGCGAGCACGATCTTGCGGGCGTAGAGCGTCTCGATCTCGCCCGCCCGTTTCACGCGCGCGGCGAGCAGGCCGTCAGACGCAGGCGCGATCTCCAGCAACTCGCAGGCGTTGCGCACCGGCAGGCCGATCGTGCGTCGCAGCCACAGCAGATACTCCGCCCAATGGCCGCGTTCGATCAGGCCGAGCTGTTGCCAGCTTTCATTGCCAAAGCGGGCTTCGTGCCAGGATTGGTAGGTGAGGCTCGGGATATCGAGATCGGGACCGGTGTAGTCCTTCGGGCTGCGCAGCGTCGGCATTCTGGCATAGGTGAGCCACGGCCCCTCCTTGCCCTCCTCGGCCTTGTCGATCGCCAGGATGTTGCTCACGCGCGAGCGCATCAGGCCAAACCCGATGGCGATGCCGGACTGCCCGGCGCCGACGACGAGGACATCCAGCGCCGGCTTGCCGTCGGGTCCCGTCTTCGGTTCGAGCCAGGCGGCATGAGGATGCGCGATCTTCCCGAGATCCGCACGCACGTTCGTTTGGAGCGTCGTCAGCGCATCACTCATGCTGCGAGCCAGCCTCCGTCGACCACCATGACGGTGCCGGTCGTGAACGAAGAGGCATCGCTGGCGAGATGCAGCGCAGCCTGCGCGATCTCTTCCGCCCGGCCGAACCGCTTCATGGCGTGGCGGTTGCGGGAGGCTTCGCGCATCTCGTCCGAATTGGCGTGACGGGCAAAGCTGCGGCGAAGCATCGGCGTATCGATCGCGCCCGGCGCAATCGCGTTGACGCGAATGCCGTCGGTGGCGAAATCCACCGCCATCGTCCGCGTCAGGCTGACGATGGCGCCCTTGGCGGCGATATAGGCGCTGTTGCCCTTGCCGCCGGCCATCGCCAGCTGCGAGGCCAAGGTGATGATGGAGCCGCTGTTCTGCCGCTGCATGTGAGGCACGGCGGCCCGCGCCCACAGCCAAGTGCCGCCGACATTGGTGCGAAACACCGCGTCCCAGTCGTCCAGGCTCGTCGTCAGCACGGTGCCGCCGCAGGAGAAGCCGGCCGCCGTCATCAGGATGTCGAGGCGACCGTGGCGCGCGATGACCTCGCCGACGACAGTCTCGGCGAAACCGGCATCGCCGACGTCGCCAACATGAGTCGTGGCCTCGCCGACCAGGCTCACCGTCTCCTTTAGGCCGGCGGCATCGCGATCGACCAAGGCAAGGCACGCACCCTCCTCCGCGAACAGCTTTGCGCTGGCGCGGCCGATCCCCGAGCCCGCTCCCGTGATGATCGCCGTGCGCCCCTGCAGCCGCATCTCAGATCGTCTCCTTGTGCTGCATCCACCAAGCACTCATCGCGGCCGCCGACTCGGCGCAGCCGAACCGGGCGCGCCAGCCGAATTCATCGGCCATCCGCGCAACCGACATCGGCGCACGATCGCCGCCATGGAGCTTGATCTCGGTCTTCTCTCCCGGCCCCGCCAGCCGGCATTGCAAGCCCGGATGCAACGCCGCAAAGGCCTCGCCCCATTGCAGCGCAGACCAGGCCACGCCGCTGGAGATATTGTAGAGCCGATGGCGCGGCCGCTCGGCCTCTATCAGGACCGCCACGGCTTCGGCAGCGTCCTGCGCGTAGGTCCAATCCTTGATGCCTGACGCGGGGAGAAGCGCCGGTTTGCCGCGCGCGAACTCCGCGAGAATCTGGAACTGGAGGCTCGGCGTATCGCGCACCTTCCCGATCCGTTCCCACGGACCGAACATGGCGCTTAAGCGCACACTCAGAAAATCGCCTCCCCACAACTCGGCAAGGCGCGCCACGGATCGCTCTGACGTGAATTTGCTGATCGCGTAGAACGAGACGGGATCGCACGGCGTCTCCTCGTCCAATACCGGATAGCGTTGCCCCGCGGCTCCATAGGCAGACGCGGAGGACAGATTGATCACGCGCCGAACGCCACGGCGGTTCGCAGCGCTCAGGATAGGCATCTGAGCCATCACGTTGATCTCGAGGATGGTCGAGGTCGTTGACCGCTCGAGCTGGTCCCCAGCAGTAATAGCGACGCCAAGTACAATCGCATCGCAACCGTTCTTTATGAGCGCGTCAATCCTCTCGACGTCCGTGATCTCGCCCTGAACAATGGTAAGGCGCTCCCGATAGTCGGCAAAGGATCGCTCCGCGCCAACCGGAAGTTGCTTGCGATCATACAGCGTCACCTCGTGCCCGCGCGCGAGCAGCACCTCGGCGAGATTGAGGCCGACAAAGCCGGTGCCGCCGAAGATGATGACCTTCATCGCGAACAATCCATCATCACAGCAGCTTTGCTCCGAAATTCCGTTCCGGATCCATGTCCGCGACCAACCGGCCGGTGGGCTTTGCCGCCTCTCCGCCGCTGCGCGCCAGGAACCTTCCGCTCCCCGCGCTTGCGAGACACTTGTTGCCGTCGATGATCACCCGGCCGCGCGAGAGCACCGAAACCGGCCAGCCCTTGAGCTTACGGCCTGCGAAGGGCGTGTAGCCGGCGAGATCGTGCATCATCTCGTCGGCGATCGTGACCTCGCGCTGGGGATCCCAGATCGCAATATCGGCGTCCGCCCCGACTGCGATCGAGCCCTTGCGCGGATGCAGATTGTAGATCTTGGCCGGCGCGGTCGCGGTGAGCTCGACGAATTTTTCCAGGCCCACCCGTCCCTTCGACACCATCGCGTCGAACAGCAGCGGCAACCGCAGCTCCAGTCCCGGCAGGCCGTTGGCGACCTGCTTGAAATTGGGGTTGGGGCCGGCGCGCAGCTTGCCGGTCTCGTCAAACCGATACGGGGCATGATCCGACGAGATGGTCTGGAGATCGCCGAGCGACAGTGCCTGCCACAGCGCCTCCTGGTCCGAATGCGTGCGCGGCGGCGGGCTGCACATCCACTTGGCGCCCTCCGCACCCGGCTTGTCGAGATCGGCGGCGGTCAGGAACAGATATTGCGGACAGGTCTCGGCGAAGACCTTCAGGCCCTGTCCGCGCGCGTCGCGGATCACCTTGGCGCCTTCGGCGGTGGAGACATGGAAGATCATGATCGGCTGATCGATCAGTGCAGCCATGCCGATCAGCCGGGTGAAGGCTTCGGCTTCCGACACACGGGCGTGGCTGACGGCATGATATTTCGGCATCGTGTAACCACGCGCGAGCAGACGCTTCACCATCCACGCGATGATGCCGTGGTTCTCGGCATGGGCGCACAGCATCGCGCCGGTCTGGCGGGCGGCGAGGAGGATGTCGAGTAGCGGCTCGTCATCGACCTTGAGCCTGTCATAGGTCATGAAGATCTTGATCGAGGCATGGCCCTGCTTCACCAGCGCCGGGATATGCTCCTCGACGGTTTCCTTGGTGGCATCCGCGATGATCATGTGAAAGGCGTAGTCGATCACTGCGCCCTTCTTCGCCAGTGCGTGATAGTCCTCCACCACCTGTGGCAGCTTCATGCCGACATGCTGGGCCGCGAACGGGATCACCGTGGTGGTGCCGCCGAACGCCGCCGAGACGGTCGCGCTCTCGAACGTGTCGGCGTTCATGATGCCGGCCGCGGAGAGCTGCTCGATATGGGCGTGGCTGTCGACGCCGCCGGGCAGCACCAGCTTGCCGCGCGCGTCGATCTCACGTCTGGCTGCGGGCAGGCCCTTTCCGATGGCCGCGATGGTCTCGCCGGAAATTGCGACATCGGCCTCAAACACGTCGGTCGTCGTAGCGACGCGCCCGCCGCGAATGATTAGGTCGTAAACTGGTTCAGTCATGAGGCGCTCCATGATATGCCTGAAACGAGTGATCGCCATTTTGCAGGAAGACCATCATGTCCCGGCCGCGCATTCTCGTCATCAACCCGAATTCCAATCACAACGTCACGCAAGGGCTGGAGGACGCGTTGAAGCCGCTCGGTTTCGAGGGCGGGCCGGAGGTTGTCTGCCAGACGCTGGCCGAGGGTCCGTTCGGAATCGAAAGCCAGGCGGACGTCGACAGCGTCGCAATGCCGCTGCGCCGCCTGGTCGAAAGCGACAATAGCTCGGCCGCCTTCGTCATCGCCTGCTACAGCGATCCCGGGCTTCAGGTCTGCCGCGAAGGTACCGACCGTCCCGTGTTCGGCATTGCCGAGTGCGGCGTGCTGACGGCGCTCTCGCGCGCCGAGACCTTCGGCGTGATTGCGATTGCCCAGCGTTCGATCCCGCGGCACATGCGCTATCTCAGGCAGATGGGGCTGACCGACCGCCTCGCCGGCGAGCAGCCGCTGAACATGAGCGTTGCGGAGACGGCGTCCGGCGAAGGGACGCTCGCCAAGATGATCGAGGTCGGCCGCGCACTGCGCGACGAGGACGGCGCCCGCGCCATTGTGATGGGCTGCGCCGGCATGGCGCGCCACCGCCGGCCGCTGGAGGACGCGCTGCGCATTCCCGTGATCGACCCGACACAGGCGGCCGTCACCATGGCTCTGGGCACGGTTCAATTCTCGGCTCACTAGGCGTCCTTCAGCTCTTTCTTGTCCTGACGCGCGAGCCATTGCGCATGGCTCTCGCGCGTCAGGGCAAACCTATCCCGCTGCGTGGTGTAGAGATCGCCGAACATGCGGCCGATCGGCTGATAAGCGTCGAGATCGACATACATCCTGCCCTCGTCGACGAGGCCCTCGCGGGCGTGCACCCTGAGCACTTCGCCGACCAGAATCTCGCGATCCGGTGAGAAATTCAGCACGACATGGCGCCGGCATTCCAACGCGAACGGCGCCGCGGCGAGGCGCGGCACTCTCACGTCGACGCAGGGAAGCGTCGCCAGCCCGGTCGCACTGACCTCGCTGTCGCCGGAGGGAAAATCGACCGCGCAGTCGTTCATCGCCACCGATAGCGCTTCGTCCACCATGTGCACCACGAACTCGCCGTCGCGATGGATGTTACGGGTGGTATCCTTCGGTGAGTGATCCGGCTTGTGCTGAAGGCCGAGCACGATCAGGGCGGGGCTTTCCGAAAACACGTTGAAGAAGCTGAAGGGCGCGGCATTGACCGCGCCGTTCGCATCCAGCGTCGTCACCAGGGCGATCGGCCGCGGCACCACCACGCCGCAGAGCAGCTTGTAGCGATCGCGCGGATCCAGCTCTCGCAGCGATATGCCGTCGTCTGGCATCGGCGTCACTTCTCCGGCGGCGGCACCGCGCCGGTCCGGCTGGTGATCAGGCCATAATGCTCGATGCGGCGATGCCGGGCGAAATCGAAGATCGTGGTCTTGCCGAAGGTGGTGGCATCGAGGTCGCATGGATGAACCAGGAGTTCGTCCTCCTCCGTCCTGGCCTCGGCGACGATCTCGCCATTGGGGTCGACGATCAGGCTGCCCGCGAACAAGTGATGTCCGTCCTCGACACCGGCCTTGGCAACCGCGACCACCCAGGTCGCATTCTGATAGGCGCCGGCCTGCACCGAGAGACGATTGTGGAACAGGCGCTTCTCGACGCCCTCCTCGCTCTTCTCCGCGTTGACCGACGGCGTGTTGTAGCCGATCAGCACCATCTCGACGCCCTGCAAGCCCATGACGCGGTAGGTCTCCGGCCAGCGGCGATCGTTGCAGATCGCCATGCCGATGACGCCGCCGAGCTCGCGCCAGACGTTGAAGCCGAGATCGCCCGGCTCGAAATAGCGCTTCTCCAGGTGCTGATGCGTGCGCTTGGCGTCGTATTCCACATAGCCAGGCAGATGGACCTTTCGGTATTTGCCGACGATCCTGCCGGACTTGTCCGTAAGAATGGCGGTGTTGAAATGATGACCGTCCGGCGTCAGCTCGGCATAGCCGAAGTTCATCGCCATCCGGTGCTGCGCTGCGCGCTCGAACAGCGGCTTGGTCGCCGCGTTCGGCATTTCACGCTCGAACCAGATGTCGAACTCGGAGCGGTCCTCGACGTACCAGCGCGGGAAGAACGTCGTCAGCGCCAGCTCGGGATAGACGATCAGGTCAGCGCCCTTGCTCTTGGCCTCGTCCATCAGCGCGATCATGCGCTTGACCACGGCCTCACGGCTGTCGGCTTTCTGGATCGGGCCCATCTGGGCGGCGGCGACATTGACGATGCGCATCAGCGATTTCCTGGTGATCTCTCGGGGGAAGCGGCGGCTTCAAGGATGTTCCGGCACGTGCAGCATATCGCAGCCTCGCACTGCTTTTCCAGCCAAGCAGTTTTCATGCCGTCGGCCCCCATTCGGTGTCCTGCAACAGCCGCCAGTTGACCTTGTTGCTGGCCGTGCGCGGCAGGGACTCGACGAAGACGACCGCGCGCGGCGCCTTGTAGCTCGCCATCGCGCCGCGTGCCCAGGCGACGATGTCGGCGGCGGACGTCGACGCGCGCGCGGCGTCATCGAGCACCACCAGGGCCTTGACGGTCTCGCCGCGATATTCGTCCGGCGCCGAAACGATGCAGCACTCCCGGATAGCCCGGTTCTGGTACATCGCCGCCTCGACCTCGGCGGGCCACACCTTGAAGCCGCTGACATTGATCATCCGCTTCAGGCGGTCGACGGCGAAGAAATAGCCTTCGACGTCGCGGTAACCGAGATCGCCTGTGCGCAGGAACCGCTTGCCGTCGAGCTGAATGAAGGCATCAACGTCCGCCTGGGGCCTGTTCCAGTAACCTTGCAGCACTTGCGGTCCGTGCACGACGATCTCGCCAACGACGTTGTCGCCAAGTTCGATCAGGCTCTCGGGATCGACCACCCGCGCATCGGTCTCATGCACGGCGATGCCAAGGCACTGCCGCTTCGGCGCGCCCATCGGGTTGAGATGCGTCGGCGACATCGTCTCCGTCATGCCGTAGCCCTCGACGAAATCGAGGCCGAAACGACCCTTCAGCCGTTCGGCGACCGCCATGGGCATCGCCGCACCGCCGCCGGTCAGCATCTTGAGTTTCGCAAAGCATGCGTCGCGGAAGCCGGCGCTGGCGAGCACATCCACGACATGGTCGGCGCGGCGTTCCAGAACGTCACGCCGTAGGTCTCGAACAGGTCCGGGAGCAGATCCTTGTCCCAACGCGCCATCAGCAGCAGCGTGGCGCCGGTGACGATGGCGGCATTCATCGAACCCTGCATGCCCGCGACGTGGAACAGCGGCATGAAGCCGGTCATCACGTCGCTGCCGTCGAGCCGGTACCAGCGGGCCTGCAAGACGGCGGTGAACAGCGCGCTGCGATGCGTATGCATGCAGGCCTTGGGCTTGCCTGTGGTCCCCGAGGTGTAGGGCAGAATCATGAGATCCTCCGGCCCTGCCTCCATCGCAGCCGGCTGCAAGCCTTGCGCGATCGCCTCCGACCAGGAATGCCAGTCCGGCGACGACGGCACCTGCGACGGCGCTTCGGTGACGCATGACGGCAGCGTGTAGGGCGTCGCGGCTGGAACCTCGTCGCGATACTGCGCGACGATCGTGTGAGTGATCGCCTCGCCCGCGAGCGGAGCAAATACATCGCTCAGCTCGGAGCCGATGATCGCGACCCTGGCGCCGCTATCCGCAGCGAGATAGGCGATCTCCGCCGTCTTGTTCATGGGATTGACCGGTACGATCACGGCGTCCGCCCGCATCACTGCATAGTACGCGATGACATATTGCGGCGAGTTCTGCAGCGCGATCATCACGCGGTCGCCGCGCTTCACGTCGCAAACACGTTGCAGGAAGCCAGCCATGGCATCGACACGGGCGCGCAGTTCGGCGTAGCTCAGGCTCGCGCCGTAAAACACCGTCGCCGGATGAGAGGGCCTTGCCTGTGCAGCCCGCGCCAGTGCGTCGTACAGCGTCCCCTCCGGCATCGCGAGATGCCAGGGCTCGTTCGCCGGCCAAGCCGGCGAGCCACGAGGTGCTGCGTCGCCGGCGGTCACCCGTGTTCCCCGTCGGCGATGTCGAGGCCATGGTCGAGTGCATCGAGCAGTAGCGTAGCCTCGCGTTCGGAGATCACCAGCGGCGGCGCCAGGAACAGCGAGGTTTGCTCGCCGCTGGTGCCGATCACCGCGCCGGCCTCCAGCGCGCGATCCGCGACGCGGGAAGCGATCGGCACCTCGGTCGTATCGGCGTGCCAGGTGCGCCAGTCCGGGCCATGCAGTTCCACCGTCCAGTGCAGCCCCTGTCCGGCCACGCGTCGCACGCTCGGATGCTTTTGCGCGATCGCGAGCAAGCGGCGGGCAAACAGCCCCTCCAGATTCTGCACATGCTGCAGAATCTTCTCGCCGGTGACGACCTTCAGGTAGGCGCGGACGGCGGCCATGCTGATCGGATGGCCGCGCAACGTGCCGTAGTTCTGCCAGCTCGTGCCCTCGAGCCGCTCGACGATGTCCTTGGACACCACGACCGCGGCGACCGCCGCTGCGCCGCCGCCCAGCGACTTGCCGAGCGTCACGATGTCCGGCCGGCTCTCTGCACCCTGAAACGCGAACCAGCGGCCCGCGCGGCCCGCGCCGGTCACGACCTCGTCCGCAATCCAGTACGAGCCCGCCTGCCGCGCACAACGCGCCACCTCGTCCTGATAGGCGCCGTCGTAGTAGATGCCGCCCTGGGTGTAGTCGATGATCGTCGCAGCGGCGTCCGACAGCAGGCGCGTGGCATCGGCGAGATATTCGCTGGGCGGCCTATTGTGCGCCGGCGCGCCATAGATCGCGCCATCCGGCGCAGGCAAGATCCGCACCGGCGCCATCGGCGCCGGCAGTTTCGAGCCGCCGGCATGCACGGCCAGACCGCCATGCCATTGCGGCTGCACTGTCATGCTACGCGACAGGCCGGTGATGCCGTGATAGGCGCGCTCGCGCGTCGCCAGCGCCGAGCGCTGCGTCAGTGCCTGGCAGAGTGACAGCGCCATATCGTTGGCTTCGCTGCCGCTGATGCAGAAGCGCACCGCGCCGACCCAGTCCTCCTCGCCTTTGAATGCGGTGGCCATCAGATCGTCGGCCGCCTGCTCGCGATCGATCCAGGTCCAGCCCTCGTTGACGACGGGCGTATCCGCCGCACGGCGGATCGCCTCCACCATTGCGGGATGGCGATGGCCGAGACCGCCGCCGGTGTTGCTGCCGTCGATGAGCTTGCGGCCATCGGACAGGTGAAAATAAACGCCTTCGCCGCCGACCACGACCATCGGCGCGGCCTCGCCCGCATTCAGTCCGGTTCGCAACAATCTGCTCATCGCAATGCCCTCACCTTGCGGCCGCGGCGCCGTAGCCGCCGCCGCCGCACATTTCGATCGTGACGAGATCGTCTTGCTGCAACACCAGGTTCGACTTGCCGTCGATCGCGACGTTTGCGCCCTGCCTGACCAGCGAGATGCGGCAGGCCTTGCCGGACTGGCCGCCCTGCATGCCCCAGGGCCCAATCACCATCCGCTCGATGCAGGTGGTCAGGTGCATCGACGGCGCCAGAATACGATAAGTGCGAACCGAGCCGTCACCACCGCGATGGGCGCCCGCGCCGCCGGAATTCCGGCGAATGGCCTGCTGCTCGAGGCGGATCGCGTAATTCGCCTCGATCACCTCGACCGGCGTGTTCGACGTGTTGGAGAGATGCACGCGGGTTGCGGAAGCTCCGGCCCGATCGTGACGCGCGCCTTCGCCGCCGCCATGGACCTCGTAAAGCATCTTCCAGGACCCGTTCGGCCGCGGCTCGGCGAAGAACAGAACGCCCGCTGTGGTGGCGCCGCCGGCCGACAGACGCTCGGGGATGATGTCCTGCATCGCACGGAAGATTGCATCGACGATACGCATGGACGTCTCGTGATTGCCGGCGGCAACCGATGCGGTCCAGCCCGGCTCCAGGATCGAGCCGGGGCGCGTGATGATGGTCAGAGGCCGCAGCGCGCCGGCGTTCTGCTGCATGTCGCGTCCGCTCATGATGCGCGCGGCATAGGCCACCGCAGAGCGCGCCATGAACGGCGTCGTGTTGCAGAAATTGGACACCCGGTCGCAGCTTCCGGAGAGGTCGAAGGTCGCTTCGTCGCCGCGGATGGTGATCTTCACATGGATGCGCGCCGGTGCATTGTCTTCGCTGCCGTCGTCGAGGTGGTCCTCGCCCTCATAGACGCCGTCCGGAAGGCCGCGCAGAGCCTCGCGCATCTCGATTTCGGAGAGATCGTGCAGGCGCGACTGCGCCGCCATGAAGATCGCCTTGCCGTGTTCGCGGCAGAGCTCGGCGATGCGCTTCTCGCCGGCCTTGGTCGCCGCGATCTGCGCCAGAAGATCACCCTCGCAGGACTCGGCATCGCGAACGTTGGCCTTGAGCAGTTGCACGATCGGCGCGTTGAGGCCCGCTGCAGTCGCGATCAGCACAGGCGGAATGCGCAGCGCCTCCTGGAACGTGTCGATGGCCTTGGCGAAATAGCTGCCCGGCCAGGTGCCGCCGATATCGGGCCAGTGGGCGAGGCTGACCGCGAAGGCTACGATCTCGCCGTCGACGAAGACGGGACGCACGACCTTGACGTCGTTGAGATGATTGCCGCCGAGCGCGCCGACATTGTAGATCACGACGTCGCCGTCGTTCAGGTGGTCGCGCGGCATCACCTTCAGCAACTCGGGGATAGTATAGGCCATCGCGCCGAGATGGATCGGAATGTCGCGGCCCTGCCCGACCAGGCCGCCGTGGCCGTCCGTGATCGCGGACGACAGGTCGCCCGCTTCGCGCAAGAGCGGCGAGCGTGCCGAGCGCGTCATCACGAGGCTCATCTCCTCGGCTGCGGCGGAAAGCCCGTGCCGGATGACCTCGACGACGAACGGATCGAGCTTCATGCGGCCCTCCGCGTCAGGAACAGGTTTCCGGCCTGGTCCGGCTTCGCCCGCCAGCCGGGCGGCACCACGACGGTCGACCACGCGTCCTCGATGATGGCGGGTCCGTTGACCGTCTCCGTGAGTGCGGCACGGTCGATGATCGCGGTTGCGATGTCGTGGCAGCCGTCGAACGAACAGATACGCGTCCCTGAGGACCCGGCCCTCACCGCGGTCGCCGGTCGACTGACGACGGTTGTCGACGGGCGGCGAGCCTGGACACGCACGGATTCGATGACGCAGGGCTCGCCGGTCGCATAGCCGAACAGCTCGTGATGCCGCGTCAGGAACTCCTGCTTCAGCCTGGCTGCGTCGAGCGGCAGCGCGAAGGATACCGGGACCGCATCGTTCTGGGCCTCGTAGCGCATCAAGGCCACCAGCTCGACCTGGATCTCCGCCTTCGCAACGCCATTGGCGATCAGCGGAGCAGACGCCTCGACAATCAACGCCTCGATCCGCTCCGCGACGCGAGCAAGATCGAGCCCGTCGAGCGCCGCGCGAAACGTCTGCTGCTGGAGGAAGCTGAAATCGGCGGTGAGGCAGCCCAGCGCCGAGAATGCGCTCGATGCGCCGGGCACGACGACCTCAGTGATTCCATAGAGATCGGCGAGACCGGCAGCATGCATCGGGCCACCGCCGCCGAAGGCAAGCAGCGTGCAGTCGCGCCCGTCGATGCCCCGCTCGACCGTGACGCGGCGGAGCGCGCGGGCCATGGTCGCATTCGCAACCTTGATGATGCCTAGCGCCGTTTCGGTGAGGCTCAGTTCGAGCACGCGCGCGACCGGTTCGATCAAGCGCTTCGCAGCCTCGATGTCGATGCCGATACGGTCGCCGAGTTTCGTCTCGGGATTGAGATAGCCGAGCACGGCATTGGCATCGGTTATCGTCGGCTCACGACCGCCGCGGCCATAGCAGGCAGGCCCCGGCTCGGAGCCGGCACTCTCGGGGCCGACCGTGAGACCGCCGGGGCCGCTGCGGACGATTGATCCGCCGCCTGCGCCGATCGAATGCACCGCGAGCATCGGCTGGCGCAACGGCTTGTCGTCCAGCATGCGGCCGTCCGTCATCTCGGCCTGGCCATCCACGATCAGGCAAACATCCGTCGTGGTGCCACCCATGTCGAAGGTCAGCATGCGCGAGGCGCCGAGCTGGCGCGCGATGGTGACGGAAGCGGAGACGCCGGCGGCAGGTCCCGACATCGCCATCACCAGCGGCCGCCGTTTCACCGCCGAAATCGGGATCATGGCGCCCGCGGAATGAAACACCTGCAGGCCGGGGCCGATCGGCAGCCGCCGCTCCAGCTCGCTGAGATATTCCACCGCGATCGGCATTGCGGCCGCGTTGAACACGGTTGCCGAGGCCCGCTCATATTCGCGCGCCTCGGGATTGACCTCGTGCGACAGCGAGACATGAGCGACGACTTCCTTGAGTCGCTCGCCGAGCATTTTTTCGTGTACGGGATTGGCATAGGCGTGAAGCAAGGCCACGGCAACGCTCTGCACGCCGGAATGCTCGAGCCAGGCCACCAGACGCGCGATCTCCGCTTCCTCCAGCGCCTTCAGCACCCGGCCCTCGTGATCGAGCCGTTCGGCGAGCCCAAAGCATCGTTCCGGTGGCACCAAAGGCGGCGATTTAGGCAGGATATCAAGACGATAGAGATCGCGGCGGCGGTAGCGCGCGATTTCCAGCACGTCGGCAAAGCCTTCAGTCGCGACCAGCGCCACCTTCGGCAACCGGCCCTCGACGAGGGCGTTGGTGACGCGCGTGGTGCCGTGGACGAAGCGTTTGACGTCGCTCTTGCGCAGACCAACCGCCTCGATGGCCTCCAGCATCGCCTGAACGGGTGCGTCGGGGCGCGACGGCACCTTGGCGATCCGCGCTTCCGCGGTATCGCGCCGGATCGCGACGATGTCGGTGAAGGTGCCACCGATATCGGTGCCAACCTCCCAGTGACTGTCGGAATCGCTCATCTGCACAGTCAGCTTCGCGCGACGCCCAGACCACTCGCCGGATGCTTCCGCCCCATCGGAACGTCCAATGCCAAACCGAGAGTGATCATCATGCATCCCCTGTCATGCCGCCGACCGGAAGCGTGCGACAGAGCGACGGGCACAGGATAGAGCCAGAGTTGTCGCAATCCGCTAGACCAGCGCGCGAACCTAGCCGTGCGTCGCGCCAGCTGCTGCACGTTTTGATGCAGCGCTGCCCGCGTTGACAGCACGCGAATGCGGACTACTCCACGCGGGAAAAGTGCAGCGAGCCACGGATTCTCCGCACGAATCGCGATATCCGCCACAGTGCGATCCGAAGGCTTCAGATCGTCTGTCTAATTTGCAGGCGGCCGATCTGCACTGTGGGACGTCCGCTTGCCTCTGAGCTATGCATAGCGATCGGCTCAGCCTCTCTTTATTGTACGAGCAGTAAGGGAGGAGCTCGCCGATTTGGATGGTGCGTTGCGGGAACCGCTGCCGATGCAAGCTGCGATTCTTGCAAGCAACGGCGAGGCATCCTCGACGCACAGACGTCCGTAGCCGAACACGAGGCCCTGTCGCGTCGGTTGCTCCAGAAAATTCTGCGACAACGGCTGGACGTGGATGCCGGCCTGTTTCAGGGCAGCCGCCGCTGCGCGATCACTCATCCGCGCTTGCATCGCCTCGGTGAACAGCGCGACGAGATGCAGCCCGGTGACGGCGGAGGACACGATCAGATCATCCGGCATCTGCGCTGCGATCGCCTCGATCAGCGCCCTTCGCCTGCTCGTATAGACCCGGCGCATCGCGCGGAGATGTCGCAGCAGGTGCCCTTCCCGCATGAACTCGGCCAAAGCGAGCTGTCCGATGCCGGAGGTGTGCACGTCGATCCGCGCGCGGCCCTTGGAAAATCCTGCGATGAAATGCCTGTTGGCGACCATGTAGCCGAGCCGCAGGTTCGGCATCATGATCTTGGAGAAGGTGCCGAAATAGATCACCCGTCCCTCGCGGTCGAGCGAACGCAAGGAGGCGATCATGCTGTCCTGATGCCTGAACTCCGAATTGTAATCGTCCTCGATCACCCAGACGTCGTTCCTGTTGGCCCAGTCGAGCAGCTCGAGACGCCGCTCCAGGCCCATGCTGACGCCGAGCGGATATTGATGCGACGGCGTAACCACGATCAGCTTCGCGCGGGGCGCACGCCTGATGCCTTCCGAAACGACGAGGCCCTTGTCATCGACGGGAATTGGAACGAGCTTCGCGCCGGCCGCCGTCAGCGCCCATCGGGCCTCGACGAAGCCGGGCTCCTCGACCCAGACCTCGTCTCCGGGATCGAGGATCATCCGGCTGCAGAAATCCAGCGCACCCGATGTACCGGGCGTGACGACGACCTCTTCCGGCGAGCAGACCAGCCCGCGCACCGAACCGAGAAAGTTGGCGATCTCGCTCCGCAGCCGCGGGTGGCCTTCGGCGGGAAGGTCGAGGCACTCCTGCTCCCTCGGGTTTTGCCAGGTCTGGCGCAGCAGGCGTGACCATTCCTTGAAGGGAAATGTCGAGATGTCGGGCGCGCCGGGCGCGAACATGGATGGCCAATTGGTCTCGTAATCCAGACCAAGCAGCGATCGCCAGCGGTTCGACATATGGGCGGGCGCAGCGCCGGGCGACGCAGCAGGCGACGCTTCCGCATGCGACGTCGCGACGGACGCCACCTGCACGCTGCCGCGTGGCGTCGATTCCAGATAGCCCTCGGCGTAGAGCAGATCCCACGCGGTCAGCACCACCGTACGCGAGCAGCCCAATTCTCGCGCGATCTCCCGCGAGCCCAGGAATTGCGTGCCGGCCGGAAAGGCGCCGCGCAGGATGCAGCCGCGGATGTGGGCCGCAATCTGCAAATGCAGCGGCACGGCCGACGTCCGGTCGATATGCATTCCCGCAAGGGATACGCGCTTGCTCGGGTGATGATCTCGGTCCATTGCGTGGAGGCTGCGGTTGGAACGGCCGGCGATGCCGCCAGCGTCCCCTCAAGATGGGCCAGAAGCGGATTCGGGTCCAGCCTCGGCAGGATCGTCACGCCGGACGTGTGACAGGCGCGGCGCGGCGCCGTCGTTCCTGTCAGGCTCTCAAAATGCCGCGTGACGTTTCAGTCGGGTCCGCTGTGGCGGCTTCGACGACATCGGAACCGGCGACTGTGAGGTGGCCCACATCGCGCGCGCCAATCTCCGTGTATCCATCGTGTCGGGTGGACATGGCAAACGGAGATGCGCATGAAACGCCTCACGCTCTCGCTCATTGCAGCCGTGCTTCTCGCCGGTGCGGCCACCAGCGTGCTCAGATCACACGTCCTGTTCCATTACGGTCGGAGCGGCATGCCATCCATTCAGGAGCTGCAGACAGGTCAGGCCAGCAAGCTTCCTGAACAGGAGATGCAGGACCGCTCGGTGTTGTTTGCAAAAGAGACGGCACGCTAGAGCAGGCCGTCTCCCTTTTAGGCTCTTCGCGCTACTCGGCCGCCGCGGTCGCAGGTTGAGGCTGACTGTCGTTTGGACCCGTTCGCGCCTTCTGCTGCTCGAGCCAGAGGCTATGGTGCTCGCGGGCCCAGTTGACGTCGACTTCGCCGGAGCCCATGGCCTCGAATGCACCTTCCATTCCGATGGTGCCGATATAGATGTGCCCGATCATCGCCGCGACGAACAGGACCGCGACGATGGAGTGGACGATCTGGGCCAGTTGCATGCCTTCGATGCCCGTGCCGTAGAACGGGAACATCAGCGCATAGCCGCTCGCGGCGACGAGCCCACCGCCGATCACGACGATCCAGTAGATCATCTTCTGGCCGCCATTGAAGCGGTAGGCCGGTGGATGGTCGTGCCCGATCATGCCGCCGCCGCGCTTGGCCCATTCGATATCCACCTTGCTGGGAATGTTGCCGCCGATCCACATCAGGAAGATCAGCACGACCCCAAGCGTGAACGGGAAGCTCAGATAATTGTGGCCGTATTTCGCCCATTGCGACCATTCGGCGAAGGCCTCGAAGCCGATCAGCGGCAAGAGCAGCTGCCGGCCAAAGGTGACGTTGAGGCCGGAGATCGCCAGGATGATGAAGCAGGTTGCCGTCATCCAGTGCACGAAACGCTCGAAGCCGTTGAAGCGCACGATGGTGCGGCCCGAGCGGCCGCTTTCCAGCCGAACCATGCCGCGAGTGAGATAGAAGATCATGATCAGCGCGATCATTCCGATGATGGCAATGCCGCCGATCCAGGGCAGCGTCACCATGCGGAATTCCCGCCATTCCCGTCCCTGCGGCTGCTCGAGGACGCCCGACCGCTGATCCGGAATGCTGACACGCCCTTGAATCCGGTTCAGCTCCTGCAGAAGTTGCTGTTCCCTAACCGAGCTTGCAGTCGGATTGACCTGTTGGGCGCTCGCGGGCGCCGCCATCACCAAGAGAAGTAGCGTGCAAACGCCGAAAGCCAGGCGAATGAACCTTCCAAATGACGCCATCACGTCCTCCCCGGTCTTGCGCGCCCTTAGCTGCCTATCTCAAGATTCGATCGTCTCGCGATAGGCGGTCTTCCAACCCCATGCGCCCGAGCCATAGCCGCGCTTCATGACGCGCTCCTTGTAGATCTGGGCGATGATCTCGCCGTCGCCCGCAAGCAACGACTTGGTCGAGCACATTTCAGCGCAGAGCGGCAGCTTGCCTTCGGCCAGCCGGTTCGCGCCGTATTTCTCGTATTCCTCCTTGCTGCCGTCGGCTTCGGGGCCGCCGGCGCAATAGGTGCACTTGTCCATCTTGCCGCGCGAGCCGAAGTTGCCGACCTTCGGGTATTGCGGCGCGCCGAACGGACAGGCGTAGAAGCAATAACCGCAGCCGATGCAGAGGTCCTTGGAGTGCAGCACCACGGCATCCGCGGTGGTGTAGAAGCAATTGACCGGGCAAACCGCCGCGCAAGGCGCGTCGGTGCAATGCATGCAAGCCATCGAGATCGATCGTTCGCCCGGCTTGCCGTCGTTGATGGTGACGACGCGGCGCCGGTTGATGCCCCAGGGCACCTCGTGCTCGTTTTTGCAGGCGGTGACGCAGGCGTTGCACTCGATGCAGCGGTCAGCGTCGCAGAGAAACTTCATTCGAGCCATGTTCGTTGCTCCTTCAAGCCGCGACGATCTGACAAAGCGTGACCTTCGGCTCCTGCATGCCCGTCGCGGGATCGTAGCCGTAGCTCGTGATCGTGTTGGCGCTCTCGCCCAGCACGATCGGATCGGTACCGGCGGGATAGTTCTTGCGCAAATCGACACCACCGAGCCAACCGCCGAAATGGAACGGCATCCAGGCGACGCCCTTGCCGACGCGTTCGGTCACCAGCGCCTTCATTCTGGCCCGAGAGTTGTTCTCGGCGCCGCTCACCCAGACCCAGCCGCCGTCCTTGATGCCGCGATCGGCGGCATCGGCCGGGCTGATCTCGATGAACATGTCCTGCTGCAACTCGGCGAGCCACGGGTTGGTGCGCGTCTCCTCGCCGCCGCCCTCATACTCGACGAGACGACCCGAGGAGAGGATGAGCGGAAACTGCTTCGCGATCCCCTTCTCGACCGCCGCCTTCTGAACCGAGAAGCCGATATTGGGCAGACGGAACTGCCTTGCGTCGGGCAGAGTCGGATACTTTTCGACCAGATCGACGCGCGGCGTGTAGATCGGTTCGCGGTGCACCGGGATCGGATCCGGCAGACCGAACGCATTCATGCGCGCCTTGCCGTTTCCGAAGGGCACGCAGCCGTGCTTCAGCGCGACGCGCTGGATGCCGCCCGAGAGGTCCGTCGCCCAGGACACCGCATCCGGATTGGCCGGGTTGACCCTCTGGATGGTGGCCATCTCGGCTTCGGTGAGATCCGTGTCCCAACCGAGCTTCTTCAGGCTGGCCAGCGTGAACTCGGGGTAACCGTCCTCGATCTCCGAGCCCCTGGAGAACGACTTGTCGGCAAGCAGGCTCACTTTCCGCGTCGTCCCATCCGGCAGCTTTTCCTCGCGCTCGATACCGAACCGGGGCCGGAACGCACCGCCGCCGTCCATCACATGCAGATTGTTGTTGTACAGCAGCGGCGATCCCGGATGCCTGACCTCGGGCGAGCCCCAGCACGGCCACGGCAGGCCGTAATAGTCGCCGCCGACTTCCGGATCGTCCTTCGGCGCGCGCATCGTCACCAGATCGAACTTGTTCTGGTTCTTCATGTGCGCCTTGATGCGCTCCGGCGACTGGCCGCAATAGCCGGTCGACCAGCTTCCGCGGTTGATCTCGCGCAGCACGTCCTCGGCGGCGGGAAGATTGTTCTCGACCTTGATGTTCTTGAACATCTTGTCGGCGAAGCCGAACTTCTTCGCCAGCAGATAAATGATCTCGAGGTCGTCCTTGGACTCGAAGATCGGCTTGACGATCTGCTCACCCCACTGCATCGACCGATTGGAGGCGACGCGCGATCCCGCGCATTCGAACTGCGTTGCCACCGGCAGGATGTAGACCCCGTCTTTTCGTCCCGCCTCCACGGCCAGGGACGCCCATGTCGTCGGGTGCGGATCCGCGATCACCAGCAGGTCCAGCGCCTTCAGACCTTTCATTGACTCCGGAATGCGGGTGATGCTGTTGCTGGCGTGGCCTTGGACGAAGACGGCCTTGACGTTGTCCTTCTGTGCGACATCCGCCTTCGGCAACAGCGCAGCGTCGAACCAGCGTGTCAGGGGGATGCCTGGGGTCTCCATCTGCTTCTTCTCGTCGAAGCGGGAGACCAGATATTCGTAGTCGACCTCCCAGACGCGCGACCAGTGCTTCCAGGCGCCCTCCGCGAGGCCGTAGTAGAACGGCAGAGTCACGATATCGAGACCGACATCGGTCGCGCCCTGCACGTTGTCATGGCCGCGCAAGATGTTGGCGCCGGCGCCGGACTTGCCGATATTCCCCGTCATCAGCAGTGAAATGCAGCTTGCCCGCACGTTGGCCGTGCCGACCGTGTGCTGAGTCTGGCCCATGCACCAAATGATGGTCGCAGGCTTTTGCGTGGCAAACATCTTGGCGACACGCTCGAGCTGGGCTGCGGGCACGCCGGTGACGCGCTCGACTTCCTGCGGATTCCATTTCTCGACTTCCTTGCGCAGATCGTCGAAGCCGTAAACGCGCTGGGCGATAAACTCCTTGTCTTCCCAGCCATTCTTCAGGATGTGCCACATCATGCCGTAGAGCACGGGAATGTCGGTGCCCGGACGGATGCGGACATATTCGGTGGCGTGCGCCGCGGTGCGGGTCAGGCGCGGATCGAAGACGATGAAGTTCGCCTTGTTGAGCTCTTTGCCTTCGAGCAGGTGCTGCATACTGACGGGGTGCGCTTCCGCCGCGTTGCTGCCGATGAACAGCATCGTCTTGGAGTTGCGCATATCGTTGATGCTGTTCGTCATCGCGCCATAGCCCCAGGTATTGGCGACGCCGGTGACGGTGGTGGAGTGGCAGATACGGGCCTGATGGTCGGTGTTGTTGGTGCCCCAGAACGCACCCAGCTTCCGGAACAGGTAGGAGCCTTCGTTCGTCATCTTGGCCGAGCCGAGCCAGTAGACGGAATCGCTGCCCGACTTCTCGCGGACCTGGAGCAGCTTGTCGCCGATCTCGTTCACTGCCGTATCCCACGACACGCGCGTCCATTGCCCGTTCACGAGCTTCATCGGATAGCGCAGACGGCGATCGCTGTGCACGAGCTCGCGCACCGAGGCGCCCTTGGCGCAATGCGAGCCGCGGTTGATCGGCGAATCCCAGCTCGGCTCCTGCCCGACCCAGACCCCGTTGAGCACTTCCGCCGTGACGGTGCAGCCCACCGCGCAGTGCGTGCAGATGCTTTTCTTGACGACGGCGCCGGCCGCGAGCGGGCCGGCCGCGGCCGCTTCAGCCTTGCGCACGCTGCCGACCGGCAAGGTCCCCAACGCGGCAAGAGCGCCGCCGGCGAGGCCCGACCTGCGCAGGAACGTACGGCGATCAAGTCCTCCGCCCTGGCCCGCAAGGGACTCGGCAACGGAGCCTCGGCGATCGGAACGCTGATGTGTTCGCTTGATAAGCACGGCAGCCTCCCTCTCAGGCCGGATAACGGTTGACGCGGTAGAACGTCTTCACGTGATCGGATTCCTTGTAACGCGCCTTGCGCTTCTCATCGTTGTTTTCGCTGTCCGCCTGCGCCGACCCGACCAGCGGCGTCGCGAGCGTCGCGCCGGCGCCGACCGTGCCGATGCCGACCTGGCGAAGGAAGTCGCGGCGTCCGACCTTTGCTTTCGTCTCGTCACTCATCGCATCTCTCCCAGGACCGACGCGCGTCGATCAATTGGCGAATGTGAATGCTTCCGTCTCGATCTCGATGAACGTCCGTCCGAGCGCTCCGACCGCGCGATAGAATCGCGCATTGCCGGTACCCTCCATGTCTGCGAAGAGCCGCCCCATCCAGGGCGACACGTGGTTGTTGAAGAAGGCGCGCTGAGCGTCGGGCGAAGCATCCAGGCCGCCATCGGCAAGGCCCGACATGATCTCGCACAGGATCGCGACGTGATCCTCGGGCTCGGAATTGTTGGCAATCCGCTCGATGCCGAGTTTCGTCAGGTCGGCGCGCAGACGCGACAGCGGCCGTTCGTTGAGAAATCCGGTGAGGTAGTACGAGGCGTAGGGCAGCAATTCGCCGCGACCGAGCCCCACGAACAGATCGAAATATTCGCGCTCGACCTGACTTGGGACCGCACGCGCGGCGGCGTCGGCGAGCGCAGCGTGCGCGCGTCCGAGCGGTGTTGCGTCACCGCCCAAGGCTGCAAGCTGGTCGAGCAATCGTTTCGACGGTGGCGCGGACAGCAAAGTCGCCAGCAGGGCATATTCCTGCCCCCGCGCGGCATCGACGGGATCGACGGGTTCTGCGGGCATCGCCTGTTCGTAGAGATCGGGCCGCAGATCGTTGCGAGGAACACCGGTGGCGGTTTCGACTGCAACCACCCGTTGTGCGGGCACGCGGGTCCAGGTCGAGACGGACGGCTGACTGATGCCTATTTTGCGCGCAAGCTGAGCGATGCCGCCTGCGGCATCGATCGCGCGTTCAAGCCCGTCATCACGCACGTGGACCTCCCATCCAAGAGTCCCGTCTGCTGAATATTGTCATTTTTTACAAAGCACTAGAGCAAGCGTAATCCTGGTTCCCCGAGCCGTCAATTGCTCGACCATAGACACAGCCTATAGCCTTTGGTCTACGGCTCACCGGACTGCTGTTTAACGCGGCAGTGCACCACCGTGGGTACGTGGCCTGACAGGTTCGGCAAGCTCCGCCAATGTGTCCGCCACCGTTGGCTGCACTGCAACAGGGATCGTCGCGCGTTCCGTCTCACCCAGCGGCTCCGTGACATCCGGCGGGTCGGGAGCATCCGCCTGATGAAATTGTGCGGAAGAATCCGCTGTTTCAATCGACGCTTCGGCAAGGGACTGCGCCGCCTCACGAACGCCGCCGACAATCCGATCGACGAGTGCGGCCAGTTCCTCCGAGGAACAATCCAATGGCCCAAACCCCGGCATCGCAGTCGGATCGTTGAAGTCCCAGGCGTTCTCCGCGAGACCGACGAAATCGCGAATGGCGGGATCGGCGGCCCAAGCGCGGCGAAGAGCCGCACGACCCAACTCCTGTGGAATACCCTTGCGCAGGAACGCGGTGATGTCGGTCGCAGCATCGATCTCGTCGATCGACGGCAGGCTGGAGAGATCGATCTTGCTCGCGTCGTCAGCGACGTCGGACGGTGGCGCGGGCTCAACCGCAGCAGGCTTCGCCGGCTCCGCTCGCGCCTCGCGCTTGCGGCGGGACCAACGGGCAAGGAACTCCTCCTCACTCATTCCTGTCCGCCCTCGTGTTCGCGCCGCGCCAGCGCCTCCGGGTCGGCGCGGCGCCGCTTGCGCTTGACGAATTCCCGCTCGACATGGTGCTCGGCCACGAAGCTTTCAATTGCCTCGCGCAGCACCTCCGGCATCGGCACGGCCTCGACCAGATTGTCGGCAGCTTCGGTGAAGCTTTCGCCCTCCGCCGGATCGACAGTCACCGCAGCAACGGCATAGGGCCAGGCGCCTTCCGAAGGCGACAGCACGGTCCATATGCTCGGATGACCAGAGGCGAGATTGTCGCGATAGCGCGCCGTCTCGGACGGATAGAGATCCACGGTCGCGCGCCCGGCGTAGAATAGCGTCGTGTCGTCCTGCTCGCGAAGTACGGTCCAGGGGTGTGTGGCAGGCTCGTCCGGCAGCACCGCGATCCCACGCCAGACGAAATCGACCCAGGGCGAATCCGCCTTGCGCCGCTCGACCACGACACCGACGGCAATGGACAACAAGGGGCGCGCCGCAGGGCTCATGTCGCCATCTCCAGGCCCTTCACGGGTAGCCCGGTCAGCAGATTCTGCGGCTTCAACCTCAACTTCTGGTCCGCCGTCATCGACAAGATCAAGTAGACGGGCTCGCCCCTGACATCGTCAAGCGCGCGGCTTGAATCGGTAAAGGTCAGCCGGAACAGTGCGAGCACCCGATCGGCGCTGCGCTCGTCGAGCTCCTCGCCGTGCCAGAGGCGGTCGCCCAGCCGGGTGGAGTCGGCATCGAGCCCGACATACCAGGTGAGCTTTTCGTCCTGAAGCGCGCGCAGCGGTTCGATCATGACGCCGACGGCAAGGAGATGGGAGATCCAACGCGTCATCACTTGCGCCAGCGCAGCTGGTCCGCGTCCGCCGGCCGTGAGGTCGAGGGCCATGTCGAACTGGTCGCTGCGCTGCCAATAGGCTGCGGCGCTCTCTTCGCTCAACACATCAACAACGGCGTCGGTGGTGGCCCCCAGCATCGACATCAGGGACAGCACCGGCGTCGGAGTCCGGCCGCCGACGATTTCCTCGTCGCCGAGCAGCACGGCCTGTTCATGCGGCAGGACCCGCTGGATCCGGAAGAACAACTCGGCCGCGCGCAGCACGAACGGATCGTCACAGCCATCGAGCGCATTGCGCAGGATGACGTGCACGAGCTGGTTGACGAAGAGCGGCGGCAGGTCACTCGCACCCGAACGCACCGATGCGAGATAGGCGGCTTCAAGCGTCGGATGGCGCAACAGCAGGTCGCGAAAGGCCAGCACGAACTGCCAGTTCTCCCGGGCGTCGGGATCGGCAAGGGATGCAATCTCGTCCGCGCCGACCGCCTGGCGCGGGTCGGCGAGCAGCTCGCGGTGCAGCCGGCGTTCGACTTGGCACGCATCTTCCGGCGGCATCAGCTCGGGGCGGGCAAAATAGGCCTTGAGGAAGTCGTCGGTGACGCGCAGTCCACCGCCCTCGTCCCGATCGAGCAGATGATGGCCGCAGGCGATCCAGAAATCGTTCATCTGACTGACGGTCCTCGGCCGAGATCCGCAAGCCTGAGATTGCCATCAGGCTCGACGTCTTCCTCCATTTCCATGAACGAGAACGCCTTGCTGTGCCCTTGCCCCTCACGAAGTTGCAGTCGGCGGAAGGACTCCCGGACCTCACCGCCGCTCACCGCCCGGTGCACCGCAACAAGCGAGCTAATCGGATGGCTGCAGAGCGACTGGGAGAACGCCACCTCCTCTTCGGCGGCCGCCTTCGCGGTCGTCACGTCCGGTGCACCGAAACGATCGACGAGTTGCCTCGCCAGGAGATCAACCATGCCGTGGTAATCCTCCTCGGTCGCCGGAACGATCTGCGCCAGCGTCGACCAGCCCCAGGATTGCACCCCGAGGAAACCGCCGCGAAACGCCGCGCGCGCCTTGCCCTCGAGCGTCGCTGCGTCGCAATCCCAGAAGCGGAAGGCACCGGAGACGGCCCATTCGCCTGGCTCTGCGGCCACGTCAAACACGAATGTGTCGGAGGGATCGAGCGCGATGGTCCGCAGGAGCTTCACAGCCGTGGTCCCCCGAGTGCCGGATCGAGCCAGGATGGGGTCGCGAGCGCCTGCATGAGGTCGCGACGTTCGATCGCGCCCGCGCCAATCCGGCGCGTGAGGAGATCGCCGTCATCGTCGATGCGCTGGATGCTCTGCCGTTCGCGCGGCATCCGAGAGAGGTATTCACGCGCGACCCCGTCAAAACCGTCCGCCCGCCAACTGTCGAATGCCAGCATCAGGTGCCGGGCAAAGCTTTCGGTGATCTGCGCCGCGCCGGCCTCGCCAAAGCCCTCCTGGTCGAGCGCCGAGGCAAGCGGATGGACACCCGGCTCGTCGTCATCCATGGCGACCGTCCGGATCATCGCGCCGAACACCAGCCATGGCGGCACCTCCTCCTCATTGGCCGCGAGAGGCCATCCCAGGCGACCGCCGCCAATCAAGCCTCCGTCGATCCTGACGGCGTCCGGCCAGCCGATCGTGATGGGCTTGCTCGGTGGCGCGTAGGCGCGCAGGGCGTCGGTGAGCGCGACCATGCCGGCGTAGAACGCGCGCCGCGCGCTGCGTAACGGCTCGGCGGGCTCAAGCACCACCGCGAACTCCGCCAGATCGAAGCGGCCGACATAGACGAGCGTACCGGCGCCGCTCTCCGGTGCAATGCGGCATGCATGGGCAAAAGCGTCACCGCTCTCGCGTAGCCGCACCAATGTGAACGGCGGCGGCAGCTGGATCGGTTCCGCCAGGGACACTTGGCTGATGGGGGTCGACGGCAGGCCGTCCTCCGCTTTCCTTTTCTTCCCGATCGATAATGTCTATACGAGGCGAAGGGCCGGCGCGAGTCCGTCGTCGTCGTCCAAATGGCGGAGGGTTTAACCTGGAGCAGCCATCGAAGACCGTCTTGATCTGCTCGTGCGAAGACACGATGCGTCTCGACATGGCCGCGATCAAGCGCGGATGTTCCAACAGCGAGATCAGAGGTTTCCGCCATCTCTGCGGTACCGAGCTCGATCACTTCCGCAAATTCGCTGCGACAGACGCCGCGCTGACGGTCGCCTGCACGCAACAGGCGACGCAGTTCTCGGAGGAGGCCGGCGAACGGCCTGATCCGATCAGCTTCGTCAACATCCGCGAAACCGCGGGATGGTCGAGCGACGGCCCCCGGGCTGGTCCCAAAATGGCTGCCCTGCTCGCATCCGCCTCCATCCCGGCGCCGGACTATCCGCTCGTCACCTTGTCGAGCGAGGGCGTGGTCCTGATCTACGGGCGCGATGAGGCCGCGATCGAGGCCGGCCGCCTGCTTGCCGATCACCTCGACGTCACGGTGATGCTGAAGCAGCTCGGCGAGACGATTCCGCCCGCTGCAACGGTCTTCCCGATCGTCAAGGGCACGATCCGCTCCGCCAAGGGACATTTTGGCGCCTTCGAGCTTGCGATTGACGATTATGCGCGTCCCCGCCCCTCCTCGCGCGATCGCTTCGTGCTGGGCGCGCCACGAAACGGGGTCAACTCCCGCTGCGACATCGTGCTCGATCTTTCCGGGGGAATGCCGCTCTTTCCCGCCCACGAGCTGCGCGACGGCTATCTGCGCGCCGATCCGAACGATCCGGCGGCGGTGCTGCGCGCCGTGCTGACCGCGCGTGACCTCGTCGGCAGCTTCGACAAGCCGAAATATGTCGACGTGACGCCGAGTCTCTGCGCTCATTCGCGCTCGAAGCGCACGGGATGCCATCGCTGCCTCGACCTCTGCCCGAACGGGGCGATCACGCCTGCCGGCGATCATATCGCAATCGATCCGAACATCTGTGCGGGCTGCGGCCAATGCGCTGCCGCCTGCCCGACCGGCGCGGCGTCCTATACGCTGCCGCCGGCCGATACGCAGCTGCATCGAATTCGCGCCATGCTGCTCGCCTACCACGCGGCCGGCGGCGCAGATGCGGTGCTGCTTTTTCATGACAGCCCGCACGGCACGCCGTTGATCGACGCCCTGGCGCGACATGGCGACGGCCTGCCCGCGAACGTGCTTCCCTTTGCCGTCAACGAGCTCACGCAAGTCGGACTGGAGGCGATCATCGGCGCCTTCGCCTATGGCGTCTCGGCGGTGCGGTTCCTGCTGCGGGCAAAGCCGCGCCACGATGTCACGGGATTGTTGCAGACGATCGGCATGGCTGACGCGATCCTTGGCGGTCTCGGATTTGCGGGCCGCCGTCTCGCCACTATCGAAACCGACGATCCCGATGCGCTCAGCGCGCATCTGACGGAGATCGGCACGCTTGCCGCCGTCGCAACGCCGGCGACCTTCAGGACCGTCGGCACACGGCGCGACCTTTTGCGATTTGGACTGAGCGAGCTGCACCGCCTGGCGCCACAGCAGGTCGACGTGATCGCCCTGCCGCCGGGAGCGCCGATCGGCGCGATCACGGTCGACACGGACGGCTGCACGCTGTGCCTCGCCTGCGTCTCGGTCTGCCCGACCGGCGCGCTGCGTGACGATCCCGACCGCCCCGTGCTGAAATTCATCGAGGATGCCTGCGTGCAATGTGGCTTGTGCCAGAGCACTTGTCCGGAGAAAGTCATCAGCCTCAAGCCGCAGATCGATTTCCGCGCGGCCCGCGCGTCCGCCGTGGTCATCAAGGAAGAGGAGCCCGCGCTCTGCGTCCGCTGCGGTACGGCCTTCGGCGTCAAGAGCACGATCGACCGCATCGCAGCCAAGCTCGAAGGTCGGCACTGGATGTATCCGGCCGGCGACAAACGGGTCGCGGCACTCAGGATGTGTGCGGACTGCCGCGTCATCGTCATGAGCGAGCAGCAATTCGATCCGTTCAAAGGCGTTCCCGAACGAACGCCGCCGCGCACCACGGACGACTATCTGCGCCAGCGCGAGGTCAAGGACAATAACGGATAATTTCGCAGGGTCGGGAACCAAGGAAGCATCACCATGTCTCGTTTCATCGCAGCTCTGTCGACGTGCATGATCGCGTTTGCTGTCGCCGGCGGATCGGCCGAAGCCGCCGCGCCTCCCCTCACCAAGGCGCAGAAGGTCGCCGTGAAGCAGGCGATCGTCGCCTGCAAGGCCGAAGCCAAGGGCCAGAAGATCGCGTGGCTGTCGCGCCGGAAATACGTCAACCGCTGCGTTGCGGACGCGCTGAAGGAGCATCCCACCATCGACGTCATTCAGATCCTCAAGCAGCATCCGGAGATGAGAGATCTTCCGATGGACAATTGGGACTCGATCTGAGAGGCAGCTATCGCGACGTCGCGCGGCCGAGGAAGTCGGTCAATGCGCGGCGGTCCTCGGCTGAACCGATGCGTTGCTCCGGCATCTTGGTGCCGGGCGTGTAGCTGTTCGGTCCGACTTCGAACAATTTTGCGACGGTCTCGGGCGTCCAGACGATGTCCATGGTCTTCAGCGCCTCGGAAAAGCGATAGCCCGGGAGCGATGCGATCTTGCGGCCATACAGTCCCGCAAGCGTCGGGCCCGCGCGCTGAACCTCCTTGTCCGACAGCGTGTGACAGGCAACGCACGCGCGAAACACCTCTGCACCGTGGTCGCCGGCATAGACCGCCAGCGGATCAGCCGACTTTCCGGATAGAACAGAGCTGATCGGATCGCCCGTTCGCGCATTCCAGCGACGGATCTTGCCGTCCGCACCGCCCGTGATCAGCGTCTCGCGATCTGAAAGGAAAGCGACCGACCAGACCGGCAGCCCCGGGCCGATCAACGTGCGGAGCAAGCTGCGGGACTTGCGGTCGATGATGGCCACCGTGCCGCCGATGCCGGCCGCCGCGATCAACGCGCCGTCTGCCGAGATCGTCACGGCCACCACCGGTGTCGGGCCAGCGGCAACCTCGCCGCTGACCTTGCCGTCTGCGGTCAGCATGCGCAGCATGCCATCGACAGCGCCCACGACGATTTCACCATCCGGCGCCACGCTCACGGCGTTGAGCGGCGCCGGCAAGGTCACGATCTCGGGCTGGCCGTCCGGCAGGCGCCAGATGCGCAACGTCAGATCATAGCCGACGCTGACCAGCGACTTGCCGTCCGGCGGGAACGCGACGCCGTTGACGTTCTGCGTATGCCCTTCCAGCACGCGCGAGGCACCGTCCGACAGCGACCACAGCCGCACTGTCCGATCCCATGAAGCCGATGCGAGAAAGGCGCCGTCGGGAGAGACTGCGAGCGCGACGATGGGAGCGAGGTGTCCCTCGAGCAAACGCTCCGGCTGCTGCCGGCCCGCGGTCCACACCGCAATCCGTGCGTCGACACCGGCCGTCACCATGCGGCCATCCTTCAGGAAGACGACCGCGTTGACGGCATCGGCATGGTACCGCAGCACTTGCTCCGCGGTATCCGTCTCCAGAGACCAGCGAATGGCGGCCGTATCGAAGCTGCCGGACAAGAGGCCGTTCCCACCGGGGGAAACGGCAAGCGCCCGTATGGGGCCGCCATGTCCCACCATGTCGGCGCGCACGGCTGATGCTGCGACGATGGCCCACAGGGCTGCGGCGCCAACTGCGCAGAAAGGTAACCTCATCGCCCCTCACCGGCCCTGGTCACGTTCACCCCCTCGAGATTGCCAGAACAACCGGCGGAGATGAATATCCGATCTATTTCGCCGGTGCCGTCGTGACCTTGGATGATCCCTCAGGCGCGGGCTGCATTCCCGGCGGACTCTGCCCCTGAGGGCTTTCGGCGGGCGCACCGCCTGAACCGGTGTTGATGGGTCCCGTCCAGCCTTGCGGCTGGGGTTGGCCCTTCTCCTCCGGAGGTGTCTGCGCGGCAGACGAGTTGGGTTGCGCGGTCTGGGCGGCGGCGCTCTCGAAAAGGCCAAGTGCTGCAAAGCACAAAATCGTCATTAGCAGTTTCACGTCAGATCCTCCGATGCACGTACCAAACGAGTTGCCCCCGTTCTACGTTCCGACAGGTGCGCCGCGACAGACTGACCTTGCATCCGGCTTGAACGGCGGGGGTCGGGGCACTACGCTTGGGCTAGTCTGGTGGTCAAGGATGACGGCGTGCAGGGGCGAGCGCGGCCATTTCTGCAGATGCTGGCGCGACTGCGCGCTTTGCGCGCGCTCGACAGCTCGGAGGATTCCGAGCCCCGGCGCGCCTCGCCCTTCCTGATTGTCGTTGCCGTCGTGCTTGCGCTCCTTTTGGCGATCCTGGTGATCGACCTGAATCATGCCGCGCTTCAGTCTCTTGGCCTGATGGGCACTGCGTTCTCCGCCGACCCCATCTTCAAGAGCCCGTAGAACCGCTGGCGCCCTGATCAATCAACGCGTTGGCGCGCGGCCAGCCATATCGTATAAACAGCTTGATGTTTGGTGCGGGAGGCTGCGGATGAAAGCGTTTCTTCTTGGCTGCGTCGCGTCGCTGGTGATCGCGGCTGCGGGAATGGTGCTCTTGAATCGGGTCCAGGAGCCCGTCGCTCACGCGTTTGCGACGACCGGGGTACGTCTCTAAGGCGACCAGACCTTGATGGCGTGAGATCCCGTTGGTCGGCGCCATCTTCCACGCCTCTCCCGGGACGGGACAAGACGCGCGACAGACACGGCTTCGCATTCTCGCGGCGCATTTCGCCCGAGCTTTGCTTGATCGCTCCACCCTCATAGCCAAGAGGGTGCAGGGAAGGCCGGGTGCCGGCGGCACCCGCGGTCCGCTGCGCATAGAGCACACGCAGGAAGAACCGCACAGCAGCATACAGGTGAAGCCCAACACACGGCCTTCCCTGCGCGATGGTCGGACGGCTTATGCCGTGCTCTCCCGGGAGCCGAGTTCCTTCTGGCCTCCCTCGCCCTCACGGAATTCACCGGCCCCGCGCCGGTTGACGCAGATGCCGCCTCCGCAAGAGCTTGACCGTAGCAACGACGGCCAGGACCACACGGTTTTGCCGTACGCACGGTTCGTTGGCGCCACAGGGTCCGACGGCGTTGTGCACCTTGCCACCGGAATATGACGCGACGAACCTGACAGCGCCGCTCGTCCGCGCGATGCGAAGGGTTCACGGAGAGCAATCCGCCCTGCCCTTGGCTCTCGCGCACGACGCTGCTGCGTCCACCGCAAGCCCGGCTCTGCGATCATACGACAACATGACCGCCCCTCAAGGGTGAGCCGGGATGCGCATCACATACGACGAATCCGAATTTCGGTAAAGTGGAATATTTCTGTGGCAGCGCATTGACATCGGAGCGAAACAGGCCGAGACCGCATCTGATATGCGTCAGGACGAATGCAGATTTTTCGGCGCCGAGCAGCTGCGGAGCATCAGGCCGATTCCGACTTCAGACGCTTCCGGAAGAATGCGATGATCTCGTCCCGGGCTGCGAGCGTGGGCTGACCGGCCTCGTCGACGAGATCGACCGTGACGACGCTGTGGGGCGTTTTGACGAACTGCGCAAAGAACGGCGGTCTGGGTCCGGTATTCGCGGCCGTGTCAGGCAGGACGCGACCGATGAAGCGATCGCCCAGCGCGGCCTGATAGGCGGCAAACCGTTCGGCGCGGCAGAATGAATCACCTGCAAACCGATAGGCAAGGACGGAGAGGTCTTCTCGTTCGAGCCGTGAGCGGATTTGCGAAAGTTCGTCGGCAGAGCTCTCGATGCCGCCGGGATTGTCGAGCGGAAGGGACGGCTGGGACACCACTGGAGCCAGTACCGCCTGATCCAGCATCATGTTCAGCGCAAAATTGCCGGTGAAGCACATGCCGATGGCGCCAACGCCCGGCCCGCCGCTCTCGCCATGGGCGAGCCTGGCGAGCGCACGCAACCAGTTCGATATTGGGCTCGATGCGCCGCCGCCAAGCGCGCGAAATTCAGCGCTGACGCAGGCACGCTTGAGAACGCCGGCCGCAGTTTCCGCATCGGGAACATCGCCGTCCGTTCCGAACAAGGACGGCATGTAGACGCGGAAGCCGGCGGCGCGAACCCAGCGGGCGAAGCGCGCAACATGCGGGCTGATGCCCGGCATTTCCGTCATGACGATGACCGCGGGTCCCTCGCCCGCGACGTAGACCGGCTTCGTCGCGCCCTCCAGCGAGACGACCCGCCGATTGAAATCAGAGAGATCATCAGGCTTCAGCAGCGCATCGCTCATGTCGTCCTCCGGAAAAGGTTGCGTGAACGGTATTTCCGGGGCATTTGATTTCGACAAGTGTCATAAATGACATTAATCGGGTCGATTTTGCCATGCCGCTCATTGACGTTCTGGTCCTGGAAGGCGCCTCTGCGGCCAGTGTCGCCATCACTTTCGAACTGATCGATGTGGCCAACCGCATTCGTGCAAGGGCCGGACGGCCGCCCTGCTTCGACGTGAGAGTTTCCGGCTCCGGGGCAAGGTGGGCAACGCAGCTTGCAAGGCTGCCATCGAAAGGAAGCGCCAACAGACCGGCGGACGTGGTGATCGTCCCCGGGCTGGCCTGGATGGATGAACACCTCGTTCGCGATGGATTGCAGCGGCGGGATGCCGACACGGCGAGGAAGGCGCTCCGGGCAGCCTTCCAATCCGGAGCTGAGATCGCCAGCTCCTGCTCGGCGGTCTTCCTGGTTGCGAGCGCCGGGCTGCTGGACGGCCGTCGCGCGACCACGACGTGGTGGCTCGGGCCGCTGTTTCGACAGCTGTTTCCCAGAGTGACGCTCGACACGGACGCGATGGTGTTGACCGATCGCCGCATGGCGACGGCCGGCGCGGCGATGGCTCAGCTCGACCTGATGCTCTCGATCATTGCCCGCCATGCCGGACCGGATTTGGCGGACAGCTGCGCCCGGTTCCTCCTGCTCGAGCGGCGGCAATCGCAATCCCGTTACATGGCGCTATCCTTCCTCACCGCCGCGGACGATCGCGTGTCACGCGCGGAACGCTGGGCGCGGGCGCGACTGCACCGGGCTTTCACGATCTCGGAACTCGCAAAGGCCGCGGGCCTGGGTGTGCGCACTTTTGCGCGCCGGTGCGAGCGCGCCACCGGGCTTTCGCCGGTGAGATTTCTCCAGAAGCTGCGCGTCGACAAGGCGATGGAGCTTCTGGAGACCACACGTCTCGGCCTCGACGACATCGCGGAGAAGGTCGGCTATGCCGACCCCTCGACCCTCCGCCGGCTGTTGAATCGGGAGAAGTCGCCCGGTGCGCGGGCCGTGCGCAAGCGCGATCATGGCGCTACGCTTTCCAGGATGCATGGAGCACGGCAACCTGCAAGGCGCAGGCGGCTTCCAGTCAGCCCCGGCGGTACGGGCTCAGGCTCTGTTTGACGAGGCCGCTTTGCAGAGCTCAGCATCAGCCCGGGTCAGCGCGGCTTGAGAAGCTCGCGCGCGACGATCAGCTTCTGAACCTCCGTCGCCCCTTCGTAGATGCGAAGCGCGCGGACCTCGCGATACAGGCTCTCGACAATCTCGCCCTTGCGCACGCCGCGTCCGCCGAACATCTGCACCGCGCGATCAACGACGCGCTGGGCGGTTTCCGTGGCGGCCAGCTTTGCCATCGCCGCCTCACGCGTTGTGGGAAGCTTCTGGACGTCGCGGCGCCATGCGGCGCGGTAGGTCAGCAGCGCCGCGGCATCCGTTTCAGTCGCCATATCGCCGAGCGCGGCCTGGGTCAGTTGCAGATCGGACAATGTCGTCCCGAACATGCGCCGTGCCTGCGCGTGCAGTCGTGCCTCCTCCAGCGCTCGTCTGGCAAAACCCAGCGCCGCTGCGGCGACCGAGGCCCGGAAGATGTCGAGGGTCTGCATTGCGATCTTGAAACCGCCGCCTGCGGCTCCGAGGCGACGGCCGATCGGAATGCGGCAGTTGTCCAGGCGCAGGGTTGCGAGCGGGTGCGGCGCGACGATGTCGATGCGCTCGGCCACGCTGAAGCCGGGATCATCCGGGAACACTGCGAAGGCCGAGATGCCGCGCGCGCCCGGCGCCTCGCCGGTTCGCGCGAACAGCGTGTAGACGTCGGCGATTCCGCCGTTCGATATCCAGGTCTTCTCGCCGTCCAGAACATAGCTGCCGCCATCTTCGCGCGCCATGCACGTCATCGCCGCCACATCCGAGCCCGCGTCCCGCTCCGAAAGCGCGAATGCGGCCAGCCATTCGCCGGCGCGGACTTTGGGCAGCACGGCATTTCGCAGCTCCGCCGTGCCCGCAAGCGCGATGGCGCCGGACCCGAGCCCTTGCATCGCGAAGGCGAAATCGGCAAGACCATCGGCATAGGCGAGCGTTTCGCGCGACAGGCAGATCGAGCGGGAATCGATGCTGGCCGCATCACCATCGGGTGCGGCAACTGCGCAATCCAGCAGTCCGGCCGAGCCGAGCGCGCGCACGAGCTTGCGACAAGCACCGTCGACGTCGCTGTGGTCGATCCCATCAAGTCCGCCCTGCGTGACGAAACAGTCGAGCGCCTCGCAGACGGCGCGATGACGCGGCTCGAAGAACGGCCAGTCCAGCCAGTCGCGGGAGATTGCCTTTGCCGGTGAGCTCATCTGTCGCTCCACAAGATCGGGTCTGCCGGATGGCCGGCAAGGTCCTGGCGTGCGGGTGATCGAACACGCCGACTGGCCAAGCCAAATTGTTTTAAGCTTAAACTATTTCGCTCCAGGGCGACATTGTCAAGCCGCGGGGCGCGCAAACAACGTCCCGGTGCTTGTCGCCGGTGCATTGAAGCCTGTTGAGAGCCAGTCCAACCACAGCCTGCTGCACCGCGGAACCATTTGCGTCGCAACATCCAAAATGAGACTGCCCGTCAAGCCAGGCGAGCCGTCCACGCATGCACGGCATGCAACTTCGGTTAGCCTCCCCGTCAAATCCGCGAGCCCTTCGAGCTGCGGGCGGAGCGCCGATCCGGCGCGGCGACAATCGACGACACAGGGAGGAGCACAATGTCCAAATGCAGTGTGGGGCTGCTCGCGCTGAGCAGCCTATTTCTTTCAACCGCCGCGATCGCTCAGGAAAAGATCAAGGTGGGCGTGACCGCAACGCTCGAAGGTACCTACACGGTGCTCGGCGAGGACGGCATGCGCGGCCATCAGACCGCCCTCAACGTGCTCGGCAAGAAGGTCGGCGACAAGGAACTCGAATTCATCGTCGCCTCGACCGACGCGACGCCCGACTCAGCCGTGCGCGCCGTACGCAAGCTGATCGAGCAGGACAAGGTGCAGATCCTGCTGTCGCCGCTCTCCGGCGACGAGGGCATCGCGGTGAAGAACTTCGCAAAAACCCACCCCGGGCTGACCTTCATCAACGCGGCCTCGGGCGCGCAGGAAACCACCTATGTCGATCCTGCGCCGAACTTCTTCCGCTACAACATGGACGGCGCGCAGTGGCAGGTGGGCCTCGGCAAATATGCCTATGAGGAAAAGAAGTATCGCAAGATCGCAACCGTCGGCGAGGATTACTCCTTCATTTACACCCAGGTGTTCGGGCTCGTGCTCGAGTTCTGCGGCGCCGGCGGGCAGGTCACGAACCGGCAATGGGTGCCGCTGGGAACGAAGGATTTCGCCTCCGTCATCGCCGCCCTGCCTGACGATGTCGACGCCATCTATCTCGGGCTTGGCGGCGCCGACGCCGTCAACTTCCTCAACCAGTACCAGCAGGCCGGCGGCAAGGCGCATCTGATGGGCGGTTCCATCATGATCGACCAGACCATCCTGTCGTCGAAGGGCAACGCCAAGAATGCCTTGGTCGGCACCATCGCGGCGAGCGGCCAGGCCGACACTTGGGAGGATCCGGGCTGGCAGAAATTCGTGAAGGCCTATCAGGACGCCTTCCCGCCCAACAAGCGCTTCCCGAGCCCGTCGCTGCTCGCGACCAATTACTATGATTCAACCATGGCACTGATCCTCGCACTGCGCCAGGTCAATGGCGACCTCTCCAACAACCAGGCGAAGTTCAAGGAAGCACTGGCGAAGATCGAGCTCGATGCGCCGAACGGCAAGATCAAGCTCGACTCCAACCGCCAGGCGATCGGCACCAACTTCGTCACCGAGGTCGTCGACGACGGCAAGGGCGCGCTGTTCAGCAAGGTCGTGAAGGTGATTCCGAACGTGAACCAGACGCTCGGCTACGATCCGGCCGTGTTCGCCAAGATCGGACTGCCGAGCCGCACCGTCCCGGAATGTAAGAAGTACTGACGCATCACATCGGCGACGCAACCGGGGAGCGACTTGCTGACGCGGTCGCTCTCCGCTCTTGCAATATCGCCAGCATTGATGAACGCTGGCGGAAAAGACAAGAACATTTGGGAGGGGAAGGCATGAGCCGTGCGCTCGCCGTCTTCCACGGCCGCTTCGGCCGGGCGACGGTTTATCAGTTGAACCGCCCTTTCAATATCCACGCCCATCGTGAAGGTCATCTGATCTTCCATGTTGGCGGCATGCCCGCATGCATCGATGTCTCCAGCGGGCATTACGACCTGACCGAATCCTCCGTGGTCGCCGTGAATCCATGGGAGCCCCACAATTTCCTGCCGGCCGATGTCGACGGCGGCGCGATCTTCTTCGTGCTCTACGTCAACGCCGAATGGTTTGCGCCCGACGCCTCCGGCTCCGACCGGTTGCGTTTCGGCCGCACCCAATTCAGGCGCACGCCTGCCCTCGACAAGCACATCAGGCGGACCGCCGCGCTCGTTTGCGGCGCACCGTCACTCTCCAGTCTGGATTCCGAGCTGAGGCGGCTGATCGACATCTGCTACGACGAAAGCTGGCAGCAGGCCGAGATCACGCGCGATCCGCGCGCAAACGGCTCGGTCACCGATTTTCGCGTACGCAAATGCATCAAGATGATGTCGGAGAGCCCCGGCGCGGAGATCGAGCTCGACGCCATCGCGCGGGAATCCGGCCTGTCCCGCCCACATTTCTACCGGCTGTTCCGCGTCCAGACCGGCGTCACGCCGAACCTCTATCTGAACACGCTCATCATGGAACAGGCGCTCGAGGCATTGGTGGCGAGCGAGGCGCCGATCGCCGATATCGGCTTCGATCTCGGCTTCTCCTCGCAAAGCGGCTTCACCCGTTTCTTCGCCGCCAATGTCGGCATGGCGCCGACCGATTATCGTCGCGCAGCCAAGGTTTTGCGCACCTAGCCGCCACGCGAAAAGATACTCACGATCAAACGTCGCTCTCGCAGCCCGGCTAGGATGTGGGCAACGCGATCCCGAGATGATCGCGACCGACGGGAGCGTACGTTCATGGCGAGGCTAGTGGCCGCGGCAAGGCTGCCTGACCTGCATTCAACAAGCCTCGGGCGGGCCGCCTGCAAGAGCGGGCAGCACGCATGAGCCGCTTCGTCGAACGCCATCCAGCCTGGGCACTAATTGCGATCATTGCCGTTGCGATCTTGCTCTGGCTGGTCTTCGCGGTCTGGCCGCCCGGGCTCGAAGAGGCGATCGGCCGCAAGCGCGTCTTCCTCAACGCCGTCTTCAACGGCATCACGCTCGGAGGCCTCTACTTCCTCGTCGCCAGCGGCTTCACGCTGATCTTCGGTCTGATGCGCAACGTCAATCTCGCGCACGGCTCGCTCTATCTGTTCGGCGGCTATGTCGGTTACGCCATCAGCGCTGCGACCGGCTCCTGGATCCTCAGCTTCATCGTCGCCTTCATTCTGACCGCGCTGGTCGGCGTCCTGCTTCAGGTCATCGTGTTTCGCCGGATGGAGGGACAGGATCTTCGGCAGACCATGGTGACGATCGGCCTTTCGATCGTATTCGCCGACCTCATGCTATGGGCCTGCGGCGGCAACTTCTATCAGATCCAGACACCGAACTGGCTGATCGGCCCCATCGAACTGCCGCTGGTCACGGCGATCAAATCCTCGGGCGAGCCGGTCTATCTCAGATATCCCCTGGTGAGGCTCGTGATCTTTGCCGCGTCCGTGGTCATCGGCATCGCGATGTGGCTCGCGCTCAACCGCACGCGGATCGGCATGATCGTCCGCGCCGGCGTCGATGACCGCGATATCCTGGCTGCGACCGGGGTGCGCATCCAGCTCGTCTTCGTGCTGGTGTTCGCCTTCGGCGCGGGCCTTGCGGGTATCGCCGGTGTCGTCGGCGGCACCTTCCAGTCGTTATCGCCGGGCGAAGACATCCGATTCCTGCTGGCCTCGCTCGTCGTCGTGATCGTGGGTGGCATGGGGTCGATCCCCGGCGCGGCGCTCGGGGCGCTGATCATCGGCCTCGCCGAACAGCTGGGCTCGGTTTACATCCCGACCTACGCCATCGTCGTGACCTTCCTGATCATGGTGCTGGTGCTGGCGATCCGGCCGCAAGGCCTCTTGGCGAGGCGCTGAGATGTCGCTCGCCCACGACGCCCGCATTGCCGTACGCCCTGCCACGATGGCGCAGCGCGCGGCGCGGATTTGGCCGGAGATCAACCATCCCGCGGCGTGGATCGTCGCGGTCATCCTCCTGATCATGCCGCTGATCGCGAGCGGCTTCTTCCTGATCGAGATCTTCGCCTCCACCCTGATCCTCGGCACCATGGCGCTGAGCCTGATGTTCCTCGCCGGCTATGGCGGCATGGTCAGCCTGATGCAGCTCACCATCGCCGGTTTCTCCGCCTACATGGTCGCCGTGTTCGGGGTCAGCGGCAACGCCAATATCAGCCTGGGCTGGCCGTGGTGGCTCGCGGTCCCGATGGCGTTGGCGCTGGCGACCGCGTTCGGCACGCTCGGCGGCGCCCTTGCGGTGCGCACCGAGGGCATCTACACCATCATGATCACGCTCGCGATTGGTGCGGCGTTCTACTACTTCACCAACCAGAACTGGGCGATCTTCAACGGCCATACCGGCATCAACACCGTGGCCACGCCGCATTTCTGGGGCGTTAACTGGCGCGCCGACGTTCCCTTCTACTACGTCGTGCTCGCAGTCGCCGCGCTCTGCTATTTCGCGGTCGAATATGTCTCGCGCGCACCCTTCGGGCTCGCGCTTCAAGGCGTGCGCGACAATCCCAGGCGCATGGCCGCGCTCGGTTTCAACGTCAATGCACACCGTATCGCCGCCTATGCGTTCGCCTCCTTCGTGGCGGCGCTGGCCGGCGTGCTCCAGGTCTGGAACTACCGCCAGATCTCGCCGGGCTCGGTCAGCGTCGGCGCCTGCATCGACGTGCTGATCATCGCCGTCGTCGGCGGCATCACACGTCCGATCGGCCCCTACATCGGCGCGCTGATCTTCGTGCTGCTGCGCACCTTCGCTCTTGATTTCCTGGTCAGGCTCGGGCTCGACGGCAACCGCTTCCGCCTGCTGATCGGGCTCGGCTTCCTCGCCATCGTGTTCTGGTCCTCGGACGGCGTCATCGGTCTGTGGCAGCGCTGGCGCCAGCGTCAGCGCCGCGGCCCCGATCATTCGCGCGGAGGGCGCGGCCATGGATAGCGTCGCCCAGCGCCTCTCCGCCGTCGGTGCCGGCGCCGCGCTGGAGCTGCGCGGCGTGACGCGCTTGTTCGGCGCGCTCGCCGCGCTCACCGACGTCACCATCACCGTGCGTCCCGGCGAGCGGCGCGCCGTGCTCGGCTCCAACGGCGCCGGCAAGACCACGCTGTTCAACTGCATTACCGGCGACTTCCCGCCGTCTTCCGGAACCATCCGCTTCTTCGGCGAGGACGTCACGCACTTTCCGCCCTATGAACGCATCCGGCGCGGGCTGCGCCGGACCTACCAGATCTCGGCGCTGTTCCCCGGCCTGACCGTGCAGGACAACGTCTATCTCGCCTGCCGCGGCGTTTCGCGCGGACGCTTCTCGTTCCTGCGCCCGGGGCAGAACGATGCCCTGATGCATGCGGCGGACAATCTCGTGCAGGCCGTGCATCTTTCCGCCGTGAAGGACCAGCGCGTGGCCGAACTCGCGCATGGCCAGCAGCGCCAGCTCGAGATCGCGCTCGCGCTCGCCGGCGCGCCCCGCTTCGTCCTGTTCGACGAGCCGGCCGCGGGCCTGTCGCCGACCGAACGCGCCGAGCTGATCGAGATCCTGACCTCGCTTCCGGCCCATATCGGCTACATCATCATCGAGCACGACATGGACGTCGCCTTGCGCGTCGTCGAGAGCGTCACGATGATGCACAACGGCCGCGTCTTCAAGGAAGGCCTGCCGCAGGACATCGAGTCCGATCCCGAGGTGCAGGAGCTCTATCTCGGGGGCGGCCATGAATGAGGCCCGCCGCACCAGCGCAGCGCTCGAGGTTCGCGGCCTCGACGTCTATTATGGCCATTCGCATGCGCTGCAAGGGGTCGATCTCACACTGGAGAGCGGCGTCTTCTCGGTGGTCGGCCGCAACGGCATGGGCAAGACCACGCTCTGCAAGGCGATCATGGGGCTGGTGGCCGTGAGCGGCGGCTCGATCCGCGTCCGCGGCGAGGACATCACGCGGCGGCCGCCGGCCCAGATCGCCCGGCTTGGTGTCGGCTATGTGCCGCAGGGACGCCGCCTCTGGCGTTCGCTCAGCGTCGACGAGCATCTGCGGCTCGCCGGCGGGCTGCGGCCGGGCGCCTGGACCGTCGAGCGCATTTACGAGACGTTTCCGCGTCTGGCCGAGCGCAGAGATCATGGTGGCGGCCAGCTCTCCGGCGGCGAGCAGCAGATGCTGGCGATCTCGCGCGCGCTGCTCACCAATCCGCAGCTCCTGATCATGGACGAGCCGACCGAAGGCCTCGCGCCGGTCATCGTGGCGCAGGTCGAGGAGATGCTGCTGCGCTTGGGGGAGGATGGCGACATGTCCGTGCTCGTCATCGAGCAGAATATCGGCGTCGCCACCGCGATCTCGCGCAACGTCGCGATCATGGTCAACGGCCGCATCAACCGCATCATCGACTCCGCGCGCCTCGCCGCCGACCGCCAGCTCCAGCAGCGCCTGCTCGGCGTCGGGCTTCACGCCGAGCTGGAGCCTGAGATCGACGTCGCCGCGCCGGGGGGCGAAGCCAAACCGGCGCCAGTGCCTCGCCGCGACGGCCCGATCCGCATCTACATCTCCAACCCGACGCTCCCGACAAGATGGTCGCAGCCGGTGCCGATCGCCCGCATCGAGGCCGCTGCGCGCACGCTCTCGACCCAGGTCGCGCGTCTCGACGAGACGGCGCGGCGCAAGCGCGAGCCGGCGGCGGCGCAGGCCTCCGGGCCGCCTGTCGTGCTGGTCGTCGGCACGCTCGACACCAAGGGCCAGGAGCTGCGCTTCATCCGCGACATCATCGCGGAAAGCGGGCTGCGCACGCGGCTGGTCGATGTTTCGACCAGCGGCAGACATTCATCCTGCGATGTCTCCGCGCAGGAGATCGCCCTGAACCATGGCCGCGGCGGCTCCGCCGTGTTCGGCCCGGATCGCGGGGCCGCGGTGACCGCGATGGCCGATGCGTTTGCTAACTGGCTGCGGCGCCAGGGCAATATCGCGGGCGTGATCTCCGCCGGCGGCTCCGGCGCGGCCTCGCTGGTCGCCCCGGGCATGCGCAGCCTTCCCGTCGGCGTGCCCAAGCTGATCATCTCCTCCGTCGCCTCCGGCGATGTCGGGCCCTATGTCGGGCCGGCCGATATCACGATGATGTATTCGGTCACCGACGTGCAGGGGCTGAACTCGATCTCGCGCGCGGTGCTGGCCAACGGCGCCCATGCGATCGCCGGCATGGTCAAGGCGCGGATCGATACGCGCGGCGCAACGGCGCGCCAGGCTGATGGGCTGCCTTCGGTCGGCATCACCATGTTCGGCGTCACCACGCCGGCCGTGCAGAAGATCGCTGCCGAGCTGCGCGACGATTTCGAGTGCCTGGTGTTCCACGCCACCGGCGTCGGCGGCCGTTCCATGGAGAAGCTCGTCGAGTCCGGCCAGCTCGCCGGCGTGATCGACCTGACCACGACCGAGATCTGCGACCTGCTGATGGGCGGCGTGTTTCCGGCGACGGAGGACCGGTTTGGTGCGATCATCCGCAGCCGCCTGCCCTATGTCGGCTCGGTCGGCGCGCTCGATATGGTCAATTTCGGCGCACCGGAGACCATTCCCGAACGCTACCGCGGCCGCAAATTCCACGTGCACAATCCGCAGGTGACGTTGATGCGGACGACGGTGGAGGAGAACGAGCGCATGGGCCGCTGGATCGGCGAGCGGCTCAACCAGATGGATGGCCCGGTGCGCTTCCTCCTGCCCGAGGGCGGGGTTTCCGCGCTCGATACGCGGGGCCAGCCGTTCTGGGACCCCGACGCCGACGCGGCGCTGTTCCGCACGCTGGAGCGCACGGTACGGCAGACCGGCAACCGCCAGCTCATTCGCGTGCCCAAGAACATCAACGATCCCGACTTTGCCGCCGCAATCGTCAGCGCGTTCCGGACCCTGTTCGGCCGCACGGGTGTGCGGCGGAGACTAGCGAGGTGACCGATGGCGAGGTTTGAACGCGCAGCGCTGCTTAAGAGGTTTCGCGACATGGCGCGTCGCGGCGAGCCGATCGTCGGCGGCGGCGCCGGCACTGGCCTATCGGCAAAATGCGAGGAGGCCGGCGGCGTTGATCTGATCGTGATCTACAATTCCGGCCGCTATCGCATGGCCGGCCGCGGCTCGCTCGCAGGTCTGATGGCGTACGGTGATGCCAATGCCATCGTGCTGGAAATGGCGAACGAAGTGCTGCCCGTCGTCACCAAGACGCCCGTGCTCGCCGGGGTCAACGGCACCGATCCTTTCCGCGACATGGACGTGTTCCTCGATCAGCTCAAGGCGCTCGGATTTGCCGGCGTCCAGAACTTTCCGACCGTCGGGCTGATCGACGGCACGTTCCGCGCCAATCTCGAAGAGACCGGCATGTCCTATGCGCTGGAGATCGACATGATCGCCAAGGCGCACGACAAGGACATGCTGACCACGCCCTACGTCTTCAGCGAGAAAGAGGCCGCGGCGATGGCGATCGCCGGCGCCGACATCATCGTGTGTCACATGGGGCTGACAACCGGCGGCAGCATCGGCGCGCAGACAGCGCCGAAGCTCAAGGACTGTCCCCTGCAGATCGACACCTGGGCTTCCGCTGCGCTCAGCGTCAATCCGGAGATCCTGGTGCTGGCGCATGGCGGGCCGATCGCGGATCCCACTGATGCCGATTTCATCATGAAGAACACCCGCCATTGCCATGGCTTCTACGGGGCGTCCTCGATGGAGCGGCTGCCCGTGGAGCGGGCGCTGACGGAACAGGTGCGTCAATTCAAGGCGATCGGCGCGCGGTAACGCCGAAGGTACGAGGGAGGGAAAGATGTCGGGGAATCTGGTCGGTGAATTGATCCTCTGGCTGATCGTCGCGGTCGTCGTGATCGTGGTCGGCGTCTACATCGTCAACTGGCTCTACCACCGCTCCTCCAAGGAGACCTCGTTCGTCCGCACCGGCTTCCTCGGTGAGCGCGTGGTGATCAATGGCGGCGCCTTCGTGCTGCCCTTCATCCACGATTACACGCCTGTCAACATGAACGTGCTGCCGATGGGCATCATCCGCTCCAGACAGGACGCCGTGATCACCCGCGACCGCATGCGTGTCGACATCGAGGCCGACTTCTATGTCCGGGTGCAGCCGACCCGCGAGGCCGTCTCGATCGCCGCGGCGACGCTCGGCCGCCGCACTATGGAACCCGGGCAGCTCCATGCACTGCTGGCCGGCAAGTTCATCTCCGCGATCCGCTCGGTCGCCTCCGAGATGACCCTGGAGGAGATGCACGAGCGGCGCGGCGATTATGTCGCGCGAGTCAAGACCAATGCGGCCGAGGCTCTGGCCCAGAACGGCCTGGAGCTGGAATCGGTCGCGATCACCGATCTCGACCAGACCGACCTCGAATTCTTCAACCCCTCGAACCGGTTCGATGCCGAAGGTCTGACCCGGCTGATGGAGGATATCGAGGCGAAACGGAAGCTGCGCAACGACATCGAGCAGGACTCGATGATCAAGATCCGCACCCGCAATCTCGAAGCCGAGCGGCAGGCGCTGGAGATTGAGCGCGAGAGCGAGACAGCGCGCCTGGAGCAGGAACGCGACATCGAGATGCGCCGTGCGCTCCAGCGCACGGAAGTCGCCCGCGAACGGGCGCTGCGCGAGACCGAAGCCGAGCAGGCGCAGATCTCGGCGCGCGAGGCCATCGAACGGGCACGCATCGCCAACGACCAGGCGATCGCGGAGGCGCGCATCGCCTCCGAGCGTGAGACCCGCCAGAAGGAGATCGAGCGGACCCGCACCATCGAGGAGAAGGAGCTGCTGGCGCGCGAGGAGATCGAGAAGACGCGGATCGCCAACCAGCGTTCGATCGACACCACCCGCATCGCCTCCGAACGCGAGGTCCGCCAGCGCGAGATCGAGCGGATGCGCACGGTCGAGGAAGCCGAGATCGCCGCGCGCGAGGCGATCGAGAAAGCGCGGATCCAGCAGGACCGCGTCGTCACCGACGCCCGCATCGCCAATGAAGAAGAGACGCGGCGCCGCGAGATCGAACGCACGCGCGCGGTGGACGAGGCCGAAATCGCCGCCCGCGAAGCCACCGAAAAAGCCCGCATTGCCCAGACGCTGATTGTCAATGTCGAGCGCATTTCTTCGGACGAGCGCACCCGCGCGCTGGAGATCCAGCAGGTGCGAACCATTCAGGAGGCCGAGATCGAGGCGCAGCGTGCGGTGGAAGCCGCGCGCATCGCCCGGGAGCGGACACTCGCCGCCGAGCGCATCGCCGCCGAGCAGAATACGCGGCAGCTGGAGATCGAGCGCAACCAGGCGCTCGACGTCGCCGGCATCGCCGCGCGCGAGACCACGGAGGCGACGCGGATCGCGCAGGAGGAACGCGTGCGCTCACTGGAGATCGCCCGCAACCGCGCCGTCGAGGAAGCCGATATCGCTTCGCGCGAGGCGATCGAGGCGGCCCGCATCGCCCAGGAGAAGGCGGTGGCAGCCGAGCGCATCCAGGCCGAACGCGACACGCGTTCGCTCGAAATCGAGCGGACCGGCGTGCTGGAAGCGGCCGAATTGAAACGGCGCGACGCGATCGAGCGCCAGCGCATCACCGTGGATCTGGCGCTGGAGGCCGAGCGCATCAATTCCTCCAAAAAGCGCGAGGTGCTCAACATCGAGCAGAAGAAGGCGATCGAGATCGCCGACGAGGATCGCGTCATCGCACTGTCGACCAAGAAATCCGAGCGGATCGATGCCGACCGCCAGGTCCGGCAGGCCGAGATCGTCGCCCGCAAGGAGGTCGAGACCACCGACGTCTCGCGCGAGCAGGCCCTGGAAGCCGCACGCATCGAACGCCGCCGCGCCATCGAGCAGCTCGAAGTCGCCCGCGTACAGTCGCTGCAGGAAGCCGAGATCGCCTCCCGCGAGGAGGTCGAGCGCGCGCGCATCGCCTCGGACCGCGGCCTCGACGAAGCCCGCATCGGCCGCGAGCGCGAGCTGCGCAAGCTCGAAGTCAATCGCGAGAAGGACGTCGAGACGGTGCTGATGGAGAAGGCCATCGCCATCCATCAGAAGTCCCTGGAGGAATCGGCAGCCCGCGCCGCCGCAGAGGAAGCGCGGATACGAGCGACTGAAGCGGCCGAGCGCGTCGTCACCGCGCGTGAAAGCGAAATCGCCAAGCGCCGCAAGACCGTCGAAGTGTTGCTCGCCGAGAAACAGGCCGAGGAGACCCGCATTGCAGCGGAAGCCGAGCGCGTCCGTGCGGCGGTCGAGGCCGAGGCGCAGCGGATGCTCAACGAGGCCGAGAACGTGCTGACCGACCAGGCGCGCTACTCGCTGTTCCGCAGAAAACTGCTCGACCGCATCGAGGGCATCGTGCGCGAGAGCGTCAAGCCGATGGAGAAGATCGAGGGCATCCGTATCCTCCAGGTCGACGGTCTCAACGGCAATGGGCACGGGAACGGCAATGGTGGGCGCAGCGCCACCGACGAGGTGATCGACTCGGCGCTGCGCTACCGCGTTCAGGCGCCGCTGATCGACTCCATCCTGTCCGACATCGGCGTCGAGGGCGGAAGCCTGTCAAAAATGCCAGGCCTGATCCGCGAGGCTCGAGACATGCAGGGCATCAAGGATTCCGCGCGCAAGAGCGGTGGCGGCGACAAGCCGGCGGCCGCCCCGCCTGCGACTGAGGGCGGCGAGCCGCCGGCCGAGCGCGGGCCGCGGAAGAAGGGTTGAGGCTGAACCATGGCCCGCGTCTACGTCTCCACCGTCGTCAACGCCCGCAACGACCGCGTCTGGGCGCGGGTACGCGATTTCAACGGCCTGCCGAACTGGCATCCCGCCATCGCCGAAAGCCGCATCGAGGGCGGCGAGCCCTCCGACAAGATCGGATGCGTCAGGGATTTCCGCCTGCGCAACGGCGACCGCATCCGCGAGAAGCTCCTCGGCCTCTCCGACTACGACATGTTCTGCACCTACTCGATCCTGGAATCGCCGATGGGTGTCGAGAACTACGTCGCGACGCTGCGGCTGACGCCCGTCACCGACGGCGACCAGACCTTCATGGAATGGACCGCCGAATTCGACTGCGCGCCCGAGCGGGAAAACGAGCTCGTCAGCAGTATCGGCGGCGGCGTCTTCCAGGGCGGCTTCGATGCCCTGAAGCGCGTGTTCGGAGGCTAGCCGTGCCGCATATCGTCAAAAGCACGATCTTAGACGCATCGACTGAGGCCGTGTGGAACGTGCTGCGCGATTTCAACGGCCACGACCGCTGGCATCCGGCGGTTGCGACCTCTTCGATCGAGCGCGCGCAATCCGCCGACAAGATCGGCTGCGTCAGGCGCTTCAAGCTCAAGGACGGCTCCGAGCTGCGCGAGCAATTGCTGGCGCTGTCCGACCTCGAACAGACCTTCAGTTACTGCCTGCTCGATACGCCCGTGCCGATGTTCAACTACGTCGCTCATGTCCGCCTGCTGCCGGTGACCGATGGTGACCGCACCTTCTGGCATTGGGAGTCGCGCTTCACGACGAAACCCGAGGACAGGGACCACATCACGCACATGGTCGCTGAAGACATCTACCAGGCGGGATTCGAGGCGATCCGCCGCCATCTGAGGGAGGCCGCCTAGCCATGGCTGTGACCGTGAAAACCTTTGCCAGTGCCGGCGAAGCGGCCGGGGCACTCTCCTCGGACCGCAGTGCGCGCTATCTCGGCGGCGGCACGCTGGTGATGCGGGCGCTCAACGAGGGCGACGTGTCGGTATCGACCATCGTCCGCGCCCGCGACCAGGCGCTGACCCGGATCGATGCGTCCGGCCCGCGCGTCACGCTCGGCGCCGGCGTCAGCTTCGCGCGCGTCCTCGCCGAACGCGACCTTGCCTTCCTGCACGCGCCCGCCCGTTCGATCGGAGGACCTGCCGTGCGCAACATGGGCACGGTCGGCGGCAATCTCTTCGCGCCGAACCCTTACGGCGATTTCACCGTGGCGCTGCTGGCGCTCGACGCCACGATCGCGGTGCAAGGCAGCTTCGGCGCCCGCGACATCGCCATCGAGGAGTTCCTGCAATCGCGCGAGCGGCAGTCCGGCGCGCTGGTGCTCTCGGTCTCCTGCACCCGGCCGGCGAGCGCCGAAGCGTTTCGTTATCGCAAAATCGCCCGCATCAAGCCGAAGGGCGGCTCTGTCATCACGCTGGCCGCACATCTGCCGGTCAGCGGCGGGCGCATTGCCGGCGCACGCATTGCGCTCGGTTCGATGGCGCCAACCCAGATCCGCGCCAAGGGGGCGGAACGTGCGCTCGAAGGCCGCTCGCTGGATGCCGCGACCATTGCGGCGGCCGCATCGGCAGCGTCTGAGGGAACATCGCCATCCGACAACGCGCTCGGCAGCGCCTGGTACCGCCGCGAGATTGTCGGCGTACATCTGCGCCGTCTGCTCTCCGGCCAGGAATAGACAGGGACCGCCATGTCCAAGACGCCTCTGCAATTTCGTCACAACGGCCGCGACGTCGCGATCTTCGTCGATGGCGGCACCAATCTGCTGGTCGCGCTACGCGAATTGATCGGCGACATGACGCCGAAATTCGGTTGCGGCCAGGGTGGCTGCGGCACCTGCAGCGTGCTGATCGACGGAGAGACCCACCTCTCCTGCTTGACGCTCGCCGAGACGATTGCCGGCCGCTCGATCGAAACACTCGACGGCATGAAGCAAGGCCCGAACCTGCATCCGCTGCAGCGCGCCTTCGCCGACAATTTCGCCGCCCAGTGCGGCTATTGCACGCCGGGCATGCTGATGGCCGCAAAGGCGCTGCTTGACCGCAATCCCTCCCCGAGCCGAGCCGACGTGATTGAGGCAATCTCCGGCAACATCTGCCGCTGCACCGGCTACGAGCCGATCATCAATGCCATCCTCGGCGCCGCGGGCGGCCGGGCCAGCGCTTGAGGTCACACCATGCTGGAATTACGCAAGGACATCTTCGCCGACGAGCGCGACGACAATCTCAAGGAGATCGGCAAGGGCACGCAGCGCCAGGACATGCTCGGCCACATCACGGGCACGTCGAGCTATTTCAACGACCACAAGCTGCAGGGGATGCTACACCTGAAGGTGCTGCGCTCGACCCAGGCCCATGCAAGGCTGCGCCGCATCGACACCACCGACGCCGAACGCTCCGCCGGGGTGCGCCGGATCATTCGCGGCGCGGACGTGCCGGTCAATCTCAACACGCTGCTCAGCCTGATCAATTTCGGCAAGGACGACGAGCCGTCGCTCGCCGTCGACAAGGTCCGCTACAAGGGCGAGCCGATCCTCGCCATCGTCGCAGACAGCGAGCGCGAGGCGTTCGAGGCCATTGCAAAGGTCAAGGTCGATTACGAGCCGCTGCCGACCGTGTTCGACGTCGAGGACGCGCTCAAGCCCGGCACCCCCGTGGTCAACGAGACCTATCCGAAGAACGCCTTCATCTATCACGACGTCTACGATCACCAGCGCTTGCGGTTCGGCGATGCCGACGCCGCGCTCGCCAGCGCCGACCACGTGCTGGAACAGCGCTACCAGATGTCGCCGATCGAACACGCGCCGACCGAGACCAACGGCGCGATTGCCGCGCCCGATACCAATGGCCGCTACATCGTGTACACCTCGACCCAGGCGCTGTTCTTCTCGGTCGACACCTGCGCCAAGATCCTGGACGTGCCGTCCAATACCTTCCATTTCATCGGCGGCACCGTCGGCGGCGGCTTTGGCGGCAAGGTGGATACGCTGACCGAGCCGCTTGCCATCCTCGGCGCCATGCTGACCGGGCGTCCCGTCCGTTACGTGTTCGGGCGCGAGGAGGAGATGCAGTATGGCCCGCCGCGCGGAGCCGAGCGCATCTACATCAAGGACGGCGTCATGCGCGACGGTCGCATCGTGGCGCGCAAGATCCGCGCCTATTTCGACAGCGGCGCGTATACTCGTCTCTCCAGCTACGCTGCGGTGAAATGCGCCGCGCATCTGCCGGGCCCGTACACGATCCCGAACGTCTATGGCGACGTCTATTGCGTCTTCACCAACCGCACGCCCGCGACCGCGATGCGCGGCTTCGGCGTGACCGCGATGGACTTTGCCATCGAATGCCAGATGGACAAGCTAGCAAACCTCGTCGGCATGGACCCGATGGAGTTCCGCATCCTCAACGCCTATCGCGATGGTGACATGAAGGCGCATCGCCGCGAGGCCAAAAACACCGCGCTGATCGAGTGCGTTCAGGTCGCCGCCGAAAAGGCCAAATGGCCGATCCGCGACGAGTTCAGGCGCGCCTCCTCACGCAAGGACGGCGGAGGCAGCCGCGCCGCGATACCGCCGACCCCGACGGATTCGCGCAGCCGGCCGGCCGCGCCTGCGCAGCAGCGCACGACCTATGATCGCGCCCCGGTGAATGCGACGCGGGAGCCGCCGCGCGAGCCGCCCCCGCCCGCACCGCCACCTCCTCCGCCGCGACCGGCCGCACCATCGCACGGCGCAACGCGGTTCTCGTCCGTGTTCGGCACCAGGAGGCGCTGAGATGACCAGGCATCGCGGACGCGGCATGGCGTCGATCAACTATCCCATCGGCATGAATCTCGGCGGCGATCCCAGCCAGGCGCTGGTTCATTCCAACCCCAGCGGCAAGTTCACGGTGGCGTTGTCGTCGATCGATCTCGGCCAGGGCATGAAATCGGTGACGCGGCAGATCTGCGCCGAGACGCTCGGTGTGCCCGTCGAAGACGTCTATGTCGACACGGCGGACTCCGACACCGGCCCGCATTGCATGGGCTCGTTCGCCTCGCGCGGCACCCATCGCGTCGGCAACGCCGTGATGGCCGCCGCCCGCGAGGCGCGCGGCGTGATGATGGAGGCGGCGGCCGAGGAGCTGGAGGTCAATGCGGCCGATCTCGAAACCGATGGCCGCGGCAACATCCATGTCAAGGGCGCGCCGCACCGCTCGATCTCGACCAAGGACGTCGCCATCGCCGCGCAATTCAAGCAGGGCAAGACCATCTCCGGGCGTGGCATCTTCCTGGTCCCGCTCTCCAACGTCGATCCGGAAACCGGCGAGATGTCACCGGCGACCTGCTATGCCCATGCCTGCCTCGTCGCCGAGGTCGAGGTCGACGACGAGACCGGCGAGGTTGCGATGGTCCGGATGGATTCCGCCTATGAGCTCGGCCGCGCGCTCAACCCGCGGCTCGTCGAGCAGCAGCTGGTCGGCGGCGCCTGGATGGGCGTCAGTCACGCCCTCTACGAGACGCCGGAGCCATACTATCCCGATCCTGTTCACGGGCCCCGCGACTTCGTCGAATATCTGATGCCCGGTCCCGGCGACATCTGCCCGCACGATATCGCCGTGTTGGAGCGTCCTGCCCCTGATGGCCCGTTCGGGGGAAAAGGCCCTGGCGAGATGTGCGCCAACCCCGTCCTCCCGGCCGTTGCGAATGCGATCTTCAACGCGGTCGGCGTGCGCATCGACGATCTGCCGATCACGCCCGAAAAGGTGTTGCGCGCGATCAAGGCCCAAGGCGGCGCGCGGCCGCAGGCACGGCGCTAGAGGATCGGTCGTGACGGTTCGCAGCAACATCGTCGGTATCGACAGCCCGGAAGCGCTGGAGAAGGCGCTGCGCGCGGCCTATTACCTCGCCGACGAGGGCCTTGCGACCGCTGCCTATCTCGGACTTGCCCTGGGCAAGCCACTGCTGCTGGAGGGCGCGCCGGGCGTCGGCAAGACGGAAGCCGCCAAGGCGATCGCCGCCGTGCTCGGCCGCCGCCTCATCCGCCTGCAATGCTATGAGGGGATCGACGCGTCTGCCGCACTCTACGAATGGAACTACCCGCGCCAGATGCTGGCGATCCGCCAGGCCGGCGACGAGAGCATCGACATCTATGGCGAGACGTTCCTGATCGAGCGGCCGATGCTGGCGGCGCTCCGTGCGCCTGATTCCACCGTGCTGCTGATCGACGAGATCGACCGCGCCGACCAGGAGTTCGAGGCGTTCCTGCTGGAATTCCTCTCCGACTTCCAGATCTCGATTCCCGAGCGCGGCACCGTGCGCGCGGCGGAGCGCCCCGTGGTCGTGCTGACCTCGAACAGGACGCGCGACCTGCACGAAGCCCTGCGCCGCCGCTGCGTCTATCACTGGATCGACTATCCCACGGCCGAGCGCGAAGCGCGCATCATCATGATGCGTGCCTCCAGCGTGGCTGAAGCCACGGCCCGCGCGGTTGTCGCGGCGGTCGAAAGGCTGCGCCGCGAGCCGCTGAGCAAGGCGCCGGGGATCGCCGAAGCGGTCGACTGGGCCGAAGCGGCGACACTGCTGCACAAGGGCGGCGCGCGCTGGCCGGATGCCTTCAAGCGTTCGATCGGCGTGGCCCTGAAGGACGAGGAGGATCTGCATTTCATCTCGCCGCGGCTGGACGCGATGCTCGCGGAGGCAACCGCATGAGCACCGAGCCGCAGCTCCCGCGCGCCGCGCGCGTCTTCGTCGCCTTCGTCCCGCTGCTGCGCGCCAACGGCTTTGCCGTGGCGCCGGAGCAGACCACGACGTTCCTGGCGGCGATCGGGCTGCTCGGCCCGCGCGACATCGAGCACATCCGACAGGCCGCGCTGGCGACGCTGGCTCCGCCGCCCGAACGCCACGCCACCTTCGACCGGCTGTTCGATCTCCACTTCCGCGGCAGCGAGGCGGTTGCCCGCGACGACGAGGGCGAGGACGACGAGACGGTTCGGCTCCAGGAAGAGGGCCGCGGCGACGAGGAGCCCCTGCGATCCGACGAGGCCAGCGAGTCCGGCCTCACCGCGACCCGAACCGAGGTCCTGGTCGAGCGCCGCTTTGCGGCGACGTCGACCATGGACGCGCTGCGCCGCCTGGCGCGCGAGGCGCCACGGCGTCTGCCGCGACGGCGCGGCCACCGGCGCATGCGCGCCCGCCGCGGCCCGTTTGCCGATCTCCGCCGCACTTTGCGCGACACCGTCCGCAGCGACGGCGAGATCCTGCGGCTCGGTCACCTCAAGCGGCGGCAGCGGCCACGCAAGATATTGCTGCTGATCGACGTCTCCGGCTCGATGAAGAGCCGCACCGAGGAGAACATGAAGCTCGCGCATGCGCTGGTGCAGGCAGCGCCCAATGTCGAGGTGTTCACCTTCGGCACGCGGCTGACGCGCGTCACCCGCCCGTTGCGGATGAAGCGCCGCGAGCAGGCATTGAACGCGGCCGCGCACCTCGTCAGCGATTGGGACGGCGGCACCCGCATCGGCGACGCGTTGCAGGCATTTCTCGCCGTTCCCCGCTTCGGCGGCTACGCACGCGGTGCCGCTGTGATCGTCGTCTCCGACGGGCTCGAGCGCGGCGAACCGGACGCGCTTCGCGATGCCGTCGCGAAACTGTCGCGGCGGGCCTGGCGCGTGAGCTGGCTGACCCCGCTCGCCACGAGCCTGGCGTTCCGCCCGCAGACGGAGGCGCTCGTCGCCATCGAGCGCTTCGTCGACGACCTCGTGGATGGCGGCTCCAGCGCGTCGATCGTCGCGCACATTCTGGCATTGGGACGAAGGAGAGCGGCGTGACCGATATTGTCGACGGCCATCATCATATCTGGCGGCAGGCCGACCTGCCCTGGCTGATCGGCCCCATGCAGCCCCGCATCTTCGGCCCCTATGAGCCGATCCGGCGCGACTATCCGATCGCGGAATATCTCGACGACCTCAAGGGCACCGGCGTCACGCGCTCGGTCTATGTGCAGACCAACTGGGCCAACGACCGTTTCGAGGACGAGGCCGCCTGGGTCCAGCAGACCGCAGACGAACGCGGCTGGCCACACGCGATCGTCGCCTATGCCAATTTCGCCGTCGAGGATGTCAGGCCGCAGCTCGATCGCCTCAAGCGCTATCCGCTCCTGCGCGGCGTGCGCATGCAGCTGCATTGGCACGAGAATCCGCTCTATCGTTTTGCGTCCCGCCCCGATCTCTGCGCCGACCCGACGATCCGCCGCAACGTCGCGCGTCTGGCCGACTATGGCTGGAGCTTCGATTTGCAGGTGTTCACCCCGCAGATGCAGGAGGCAGCCGAGCTGGCCGACGCTTGTCCTGATGTGACCTTCATCCTCCAGCATGCCGGCATGCTGGAGGACCTCTCGCCTGCAGGCCGCGCCACCTGGCGCGCCGGGATGGCGCGGCTTGCGGCCTGCCCGAACGTAGTGTCGAAGCTTTCCGGGCTCGGCACCTTCATCCATCGTAACGATCCCGCGCACATCGCGGCCGTACTCACCGACACAGTTGCGATCTTCGGCGCCGAGCGCTGCCTGTTCGGCTCCAATTTCCCGATCGAGAAATTGTGGACCAGTTATCGCGAGCTGGTCGATGCGTTTTGCGCGGCGGCCGCACCGCTGAGCACCGAACAACAGGACGCGATCTTCAGGGCCACCGCGACGCGCGTCTATCGGCTTTGACAGACAAGAATGAGATGAGGGAGGGCAACGAATGGCGCTGGAGATCAAGATCCTGGACTATGGCGACATCGAGCTGGAATCGAGCTTCCTGGTGCTCGGTCGCGATTGCGGCCGCACCCGCCGCGTCCTCACCCTGGGCTTCCTGATCCTCGGCGGCAAATATCCGGTCGTGGTCGACACCGGCTATCGCTCCAACCAGATCATGGAAACGCTGGGCATGCGGGGGCTGCAGTATCACGAGCACATGATCGAGAACCAGCTCGCACGCCACGGCGTGCGCATGGGCGACGTCCGCTTCGTCTGCCATACCCATCTGCACATCGACCACGCCGGCAAGGACGATCTATTCCCGATGAACACGACCGTCGTCCTGAATCGCAAGGAGCTCGAATATTCCGTCTCCGGGCTGATGCATCCGCAATATCCCGCGCCTGATATCAAGCACCTGATCGACCGCCTGCACACCAAGAGCGCGCTGCGCTTCCTGGACCTGGAGATCACCGGTCCGATCGAGCTGATGCCCGGCGTCTATTGCGACGCGGCCAATGCCCACACCGAGGGCTCCATGAACATCATCGTCGAGACCGCCGACGGCATCGCCACCATTTGCGGCGACGTGATCTACGATTTCAACGACCAGATCGTGACGCCCTTCAATGAAATCCACGACTGGGAGCCGCGCACCACCGGCAATCACGGCACGAGCAAGCGCGCGGAGAAGGCCGCCATCAAGAAGCTGCTGAGCAGCTCGCGCTATCTCCTTCCCGTGCACGATCGTCCGGCCAAGATCGAAGGCGGCAACGTGGTCGGCCGGCTGCATGACCAGGTGCCCGGACCGATCGTGCAGTCCCTGCCCCAGCGCAACTGGTTCCCAGCCTGAGATCGACCGATGACGCACGTCACCTTGCGCGCCGAATTCGAGACCCTGATCGACCCCTACGCGCCGGTCGCGCAAATCGGGACCGGCTTCGACTTCACGGAGGGGCCAATCTGGCATCCGGTCGATCATTACCTGCTGTTCTCGGACATGCCGGCCGACGTGCGGCGGCGCTGGGACGCGCGGCGCGGCGTCGTCGAGGTCAAGCGCCCTTCCAACAAATCCAACGGCATGACCTACGATGCCGAGCTCAACCTGATCGTTTGCGAGCACGCGACGTCGTCGCTGATCCGCGAACGTGCGGACGGCCGGCGCGAGGTGCTCGCATCGCACTTTGCGGGACAGGAGCTCAACAGCCCGAACGACGTCTGCGTTCATTCGTCCGGCGCGATCTATTTCTCCGACCCCTGGTATGGCCGCATGCCGGTCTATGGCGTCGAGCGGCCGCGCCAGCTCGGCTTTCAGGGCGTCTATCGGCTCGTGCCGGGCAGCGAGCCGAAGCTCGTCGTCGACCGCAACCTGTTCGACCAGCCGAACGGGCTGTGCTTCTCGCCGGACGAGAAGCTGCTCTACGTCAACGACACCGTGCAGGCGCTGATCCGCGTCTTCGACGTCGATGGTGACGGTTCCCTGTCGAACGCGCGCGTGTTCGCGAGCGGCATCCGCTCCGAGCTCGAGCCCGGCCTGCCCGACGGCATGAAGTGCGACCAGCAGGGCAATGTCTGGGTCACCGCGCCCGGCGGCATCTGGGTCTATTCGCCGCGCGGTGAGTTGCTCGGCAAGGTGCGGGCGCCCGAACTCGTCGCCAACCTCGCCTGGGGCGGTGCGGATTTCCGCACGCTGTATCTGACCTCGACCCATTCGGTGTACGCGATCCCGACGAAGGTCGGCCCGCGGCATGAGCCCTATATGAGCGGCCGGCGCAGCGGCAGTGGCGCGTCGCCAGGCTCCGCGCCGGCCGCCCCCATCCTGGCCGAGGGCGAGATGCGGCTCGATCCGCAGCGCTGCGCGATGATCATCCAGGACCTCCAGAACGACGTCGTCATGGATGGCGGTGCCTTTGCCGAGTCCGGGGCACCGGCTCATGCGCGCCAGCAGCATGTGATCGAGAACGTCCGGCGCCTTGCCGAAACCGCGCGCGCCCGGGGCGTCGCCATCATCCATGTCTGGTTCATCGTCGAGCCCGGCGCGCCCGGCGTCACGCTGAACGCGCCGCTGTTCGAGGGCCTCGTCGACAGCAAGGCGATGGTGCGCGGAAGCTGGGGTGCGGCGCCCGTGTCCGGCCTGGAGCCGCGGCCCGGCGATTTCGTCGTCGAGAAGATGCGCATGAGTGCATGGGAAGGGACGCGGCTGGAGACGATCCTGAAAGCGACGGGGCGCGACATGATCATCAATACCGGTGCATGGACCAACATGTCGGTCGAGCACACCGCACGGACCGGCGCCGACAAGGGCTATTTCATGATCGTGCCCGAGGATTGCTGCTCGACCATGAATGCCGACTGGCACAACGCCTCGATCAACTTTGCCATGCAGAACGTCGCCGTCGTGACCAGGGCGGATACGGTCATCCGCGCGCTGGGATGATGCGCGGTGCCGAAGCTCCTGCACCTCTCCTGCTCGCCCCGCCCCGACTCGGAGTCGATTGCCGGCGCACGGATCTTCATTGACGGCTTCCGTCAGACCCATCCCGATTGGGACATCGACCTCATGGATCTCTGGCGCGAGCGAATGCCCGAATTCGCCGGTCCGATCCTGGACGCCAAATATGCCCGCATGAACGGCCAGGGCTTCGATGATGCTCAACGCGCCGGTTTTGCCGAGGCCGAGCGCATGGCGCTGCGCTTGTCGCTCGCCGACCGCGTGTTGATCTCGACGCCGATGTGGAACTTCGGCATTCCCTACAAGCTGAAGCAGTTCTTCGACATCATCGTCCAGCCCGGGCTTACCTTTCGGCTCGATCCGTCGCAAGGGTACGTGCCTTTGCTGAAGGACCGGCCGACGCTGGTGATCATCGCTAGCGGCAGCGATTTTTCCACCGGCATGAACCGTGGCCGCATTGATATGGCGACGCCCTACTTGCGGGAGATCCTACGCTTCATCGGCATCAGCGACATTCGCTTCGTCGCGATTGGACCGACCAGCGGACCCCGGCAATCGATCGAAGCCGCGCGAGATCGGGCCTCTAGACGCCTCGCTGCAATGGCTGCGCATTTCTGATGAAGGACGGGGAACGGCGATGGCCCTTCCGAACCGAAGAGTGTCGGAACGCAAACTGGCAGATGACGCTATCGAGGCTTTCGTTCGCATCACGCATGCGATGCCCGTGAGAGGTCATCCACTTTTCGATACGTCGAACGCCCGTGCGTCCCAGCCCCGGCTGCGCAAGCAGTTCGGCCCTGGTATGAAGGGACGCGATCTCGAGCAGATAGTTCATGCGGGTCAGGGGCTCTTTGCCGATCAGCGCCGCAAGCGGGCTATGAACCAATATGACTGCAATCCGCTCCGGCAAATGGCTGTGGCTTTGCTCGAAGGCCTTCCTCACGATCAGTTCCACCCGAACCTGCAAACATTCCAAAGATCGTTCTAAGAACACCTCTAGCAGAGCTGTCAGGCGTTGTGCCAGCCGTACACGCCCCGGTTGATCTGGATTAGACAAGTTCTAGATCGGTGAGGCCCGAAACGATATCGGAACGCGCCAAATTCAGTCGATCGGACATCGCGACTCTCATCGCGCCTTAGGCGATGAGTTCCCGGCGCGAAATGGTCGAGAGCAGTGACTCCGCAATCTCCTGCGCTCGCACGGCGATGACTGAGAGCAGCGTATCGCTCAAGCCGTGGGAGGATTCCGAATATCCCTGGAGGTGGATCTGCGGCCGGAACGCGGGGTTGGTCACGAGCCGATAGTTGCGGTCCAGCGCCGCATCGCGAATGTAGCGGCGGATCGGTTCGAGGAACCGGTGCGCCGTTTCCCTGTCGTATCCCGTCGCCAGAATGACGACGTCATAGGTCGAACGACGATTTTCGCCACGGAACTTGTCGACCACGCCGATCTCGATGCCGTCCGGCCCAGCATCCACATTCGTGATCTCGCTGCGGGGCCGCAACACGATCCTCTCTTCTCGACCGACGCGCTGCTGGTAGAGCAGCCGGTACAGCTGATCCAGCAGATCGGCATCGACGACGGCATAGTTCGTGTTGCGGAAGTTTCGGACGATCGCATCCCGCCGCTCGACGGGCTGCGCGTAGACGAAGTCGGTATAGTCTGGGTTGAAGATCTCGTTGACGAAGGGGCTGCTGTCGGACGGCTTGAGCGCATGGCCGCGGAAGATCAGGTGGATCTGCGCCTCGGGACATCGGCCATGGAGATCGACCGTCACCTCGGTTGCGCTCTGCCCGCCACCGACGATGGCCACGCGCGCTGACCGACCGCGCGGGACGACGCGCTCGATCAGGTCGAGATAGCGGCTGGAATGCAGCAGCCTGCGGTCGTCAGCTGCCTTGGCAAACACCGGAGGGACAAAGGGCCGGCCTCCCACGGCGACCACGAGATTGCGCGCAAGGCGCACGGTCTCTCCACCGGCGAGCGAGCGTGAATGCACCCGCAACGACGTCACCGTCTGACCGGCCGTCACCGGCTCGACGGCGACGATGGTCTCGCCATAGGCGGCCTGCGATTTGAAATGTCCCGCCACCCATTGCAGGTAATCGTTGAACTCGACCCGGCTCGGATAGAACGTGCGGCAATTGATGAAGTCCAGCAGACGGCCGCGCTTGTGCAGGTAGTTGACGAAGGTGAAGGGACTGGTCGGATCGCGCAACGAGACCAGATCCTTGAGAAACGATATCTGCATGTCGCTGCCTGGAAGCAGCATGCCGCCATGCCAGGTGAAGTGCGGCTGCTTCTCCACGAACAGCGGCGTGCATTTTTGCCGCGACCGCTTGGCGCATTCGTCCAATGCGATGGCGAGCGCGAGGTTGGAAGGTCCGAATCCGACGCCGATGACGTCGTGCTCGATCGCGAGTTGATGAGACATGAAGCCGCGCTCCGCTTGCGCTTTAAGATGAGCTCGCTGGGCCGGCCGTTGCCGGAAGCCAGAGCCGATCGCCGAAGAAGCGCTCGCGCAACAGCATCACCAGGGTCGCGCGCTTGTGGGGAAAGTCGAAGTTCTTGATCTTGGCGAAACCCGAACGTTCGAGATTGCGAAGCTGCTGCGAATGCGCCGCCGCCGGCTCTCCGACGATCCGCTGCGTGCGGCAATCGTCTAGGAACATGTAGTGCATCAGCGAAGGTAGCCACGCGCTGATGTATCGACTGCCGCGAAACGCGTCCTCGCCCACGACCACGTGCCATCCCCGGTCGTAATCGTCGGCATCATAGAACGGCGCGATGCGATTTTCCTTGGCCCAATAGAGCTCGAAATAACCGAACGGTTCCCCGCCAAAGCAGCCGATCAGCGGCAGCATGTGCGGATCGGCCAGGATACCGGCCAGATAGCGCCGATGCTTGTCGAGATCGCCCGCCTCGTTCCAGAACGCATCGACCCGGGGGTCATTCATCCAGCGATGCAGCAAATGGAGATCATTCTCGAGGTCGGCCACGCGGAACGAGATGACCTCCGACAGCCAGGGGATGAACCGGCCATACACTTTTCCCGTCGGCTTTGCCGCGCGGCGCGGATGGCGCCTGCCATCCGTCATAACGTGGAGTTGCGGCAATGGCGGTCGTCCGGGGTTCACCAGCCAATTGTCCCGCCGCTGCATGACCAGCTCTGGAAGCAGAACCAGCTGTCCCTCGGACATGATGGCAAGACCACTCTCCGACAGCTCCCGTGCAAGCGGCGCTCTACCAGCGAAGTCCAGAACGAGTCGATCGGTACCCGGTCTCCAGGCGAATAGCGCCTCGGCAGATGCCGATACGGCCCGCGCGGCCAGCTCACGGTCATCCGACGCATTCAGGACCTCGAGGTGATCGACTCGCTCCCGCAGACGCAGTTCCAATGCCGTGGAGTCGTCGGCAACGACGCGAAGCCGGTCGCCCTCCTGGAAAACGGTCAGATCGGAATATGGGCCGACCGGAAACGCACGAGGTCCGGTCCCGGAATCCGAAGCCTTGTTCATCCGGCCCTCGCATCTCGATCATCCTTGACGCGTGGTGTAGATCACTCGCCTACAGGCTGACAAGGAATGCGCGCACACGCAGATTAGATTCTCTACAAATCCGATGGCCTCCCGCAAAGCGGATCTTCATGCTGTCGTTTGCATCCGACAAAAGCTCCAACGGTTCGCTATAATATGTCTAAAGCGACGCGTCCGTTGGAACCGCGGAATTGTTCGCGGCGTTGTCGGCTCTCGCCTCGCTTGCGACGATCTTGCCGTCGCGCAGCCGCACCAGATGATCCGCTATCCCGAAATAGCGATCATCGTGTGAAATCACGATGATGGTCTTTCCGAGCCGCTTCAGATCGGGCAACAGCTCCGTGTAAAAGATGTGCCGGAACGCCGGATCCTGATCGGCGGCCCATTCGTCGAATACGAGGACGGGTCTTTCCTCGAGCCAGGCATTCATCAGGGCCAATCGCTTGCGCTGCCCGGTGGACAGGTCCGTCGTCGTGAACACGCCGTTCTCGACCGAGACCTTGTGCGCGACCTCCAACCGCTGAAGATAGCGTTCCGCGACATCAGGCACGACGCCTTCTCCGCGTATGAGATCCTCGAACAGATAATAGTCGGAGAAGATGGTCGTAAAGAGCTGGCGGTAATCATCCCGCGTCTCCGTCACGACCGGCAGGCCGTTGCGCAGCACGGTGCCGTCATGCGGAGCATAGAGACCGAGCAGCAGCTTGATCAGCGTCGTCTTTCCGCTTCCATTCTGCCCGACGATGAAGACGATGTCGCCCTGTCGAACACGCAGATCGATCGGACCAAGTACAAAAGGATCACTGCCCGGCACGGCGCGAAAAGCATAGGTGACGCCACGGAGCTCGATGGTTTCGATGCTGGTCTTGGCCGGCATGGCGGGAGCACTGGCCAGCAGATCGTGCTCGGGGGTCGAGAACTGCTCCGAGAGCTCCGTAATGCGGCGCATCGCGACCTGTGCGCGACCGAGCGCCGGCAAAATACCGATGACCTGATCGATGGGGCCGCGCATATAGAGCAGCACCAGCACGAATCCGCTGGACACGGCGGCGGGACTGTCGGGCCACAGGAACGGACGCAAGGTCAGCGCCACGCCGATCACGACGAAGAACAGCATCGTGCCGAACGCCCGCGCCGTCACGAACAGATTGATCGAGCTGATCTGGACCGAGCTGATCCGGTCGACGGTCTCTTGAAGTTGGTCGACATAGAGGCGCCGGCGGCGGACGCGATTGAGACGCAGCTCCTTGGCGCCCTCGGCGATCGCGCGATACTGCTTGTGCAGCTGGTCCTCAGAATCTCGCGCGAGGTTGAAGCCGCGGACGCCTCGTGTCCTTGCATATCCATGCGCCAGCGACCCCAGGACGATGACGGCTCCCGTGATCAGGAAAAGCGGCCAAGACAGCACCGCCAGGTAAACCATGCAGCCGAGCGCGATCACGACCGACACGAAAAAGGACGAAAAGAAGAACGCGAAATCGCTGATCGTGTCCACGTCCTGCGTGAGAACGGGGATCAGGCGATGCGTGCGATAGATCTCGAGCTGATCGATGGGCGCGGCCAGGATCCTGGCGGCCAGCGACTTGCGAAGCTCGGCGATGATCCGCTGTCCGACGTAGTTGGCGCTGATATCGGCGCCGATGGAACCGATCAGGATCAGGAGGCACAGGCCTGCGAACGCGAGAAGCAGCGTGACGACGTCGGCCTGCGTGGCATAGAGCCCGCGATTGACCACCGCGAGCAACGCCGCGACGCTGGCGCCACCAACGATGCCGAGAACGATGCCGCCGAGCACGAGCGGCCAGTAAGGCCGCAGGAGATGTAGGATCTGCGCCGTCAGGCCGCTTCGTGAGTTCATGATGAGCGCCGTGCTGGAGGAGACCTGAAGCGAACCTGTATGGCCGGACAAGCCGTGCTGATGTGATGCGAATACATGATGGCGGCACCGCAACTCCAGCGCTTATTTTCTCCGCTCTTTCGATGGATTCTAATTTGGGATCGACGATGCCTTTAATATGATGTCGGTAGTACCGCTTTGGCATCGCAGCCGGCGCGCGAATAGGATATCGATCCAGCGCCGTGCCAGACCGCGACATCCGGACATCGAAGCGCTGACAAGCCGGCATCGGACAGGCCCGGTGGAGACTGACTTTGGACTTGCTTATCTCCGAAACCCGCATCGCGCTTCCCGACGCCGCCGGCCTCGCCGCGCGGATGATCGATCATCTAGTGGAGCATGACATTGCCTTCGAGGATCGCGGCGGCCTCAGGGTGGCGAAACTGCCGTTCGGCACCAGTTCCCTCGCCGTTGAAGCCGAAGTGCTCAAGATCCGCGTCGAGGCCGACGACAAGGGCAATCTGGAAATGCTGCGCTCGGTCGTCGCCTCGCATGTGATCGAGTTCGCGGGCGACATCGCCCCCACCATCGTTTGGTCCGGCCATGAATCCAACGGCGGCACCCTGGCCAATTTCCGCGAGGTGCGGCTGAAGTCCGCGATCAGCCTGACGCCGCATATGCGCCGGCTGACCTTCACGGGGGACGATATCGCCCGTTTCGTCAACGATGACGACCTGCACGTGCGGCTGTATTTCCCGCCCGAGGGCCTCGCCAAGCCCGAATGGCCGTGGCCCGCTCCGGACGGGCGTATCCTGTGGCCTGAGCCCGACCGCAGGCCCGTCACCCGCTATTACACGATCCGTCGCATCGACTTGCCGAGCCCCGAGATCGATATCGACTTCGTCGTCCATGATCACGCCGGACCAGGCTCGGCCTTCGCCGTCAACGCGAAGGCCGGTGCCATCTGCGGCATGGCCGGCCCGCTCGGCCGGGGCATTCGTCCGGCGCGCTGGTTGCTGCTCGCGGGCGACGAAACCGCCCTGCCCGCCATCGCGCGAATTCTGGAGACGCTGCCGGCCACGACAACGGGCGAAGCCTTCATCGAGGTCGCAGATCGGGACGAGGAGATTCCGCTGGTCGCGCCGCAAGGCGTAGCGGTCCGCTGGCTGCATCGCGACGGCCGTCCGGCCGGGACGACACAGCTCCTGGTCGACGCCGTGAAGGCGGTGCAATGGCCGGGCCATCGGGAGGTCTTCGCCTGGGTCGCGTGTGAAGCGCAGGCGCTGAAGGCGTTGCGCGATCATCTGCGCGACGAGCGAAAGCTCGCGCGCGACCAGCATCTGGCCGTCGCCTATTGGAGCCTGCGCCAACCATGACGTTCCAACACGCGCAGACGGGCGAAACAACGCTCGCCTTGCCGGCCGACATTCCACAGACGTCGCTGGAAGCGCCCGCTACCTTGTTCGAGCTCGACCAAGTCGGCTTCGCGGTCGCCGCGCGCGCGCTGCTCGAACCGCTCACCCTCTCGCTTCCCGCGCGCAGGGTCGTCGGGCTGATCGGCCATAACGGCTCGGGCAAATCGACCCTGCTGAAATTGTTGGCGCGCCAGCAGCCATCTTCGTCGGGAACAATTCGTTTCGAGGGCCGCGCGCTGCGCGCATGGAGCGATCGGGACTATGCCCGCAAGGTCGCCTATTTGCCGCAGCAGACGCCGCCCGCCGCGGGCATGCTGGTCAAGGAGCTGGTTGCACTCGGCCGCTATCCCTGGCACGGCGCGCTCGGCCGGTTCGGCGACATCGACCGCGAGAAGGTCGAAAGCGCCATGGCATTGACCCATATCGAGCCGTTCGCGGATCGCCTGGTCGATACGCTGTCCGGAGGCGAACGCCAGCGGGTCTGGATCGCCATGCTGGTGGCGCAGGATGCCGAATGCCTGCTGCTCGACGAGCCGACCTCGGCACTCGACATCGCTCATCAGATCGAGGTGCTGTCGCTGGTCAAGCGGCTTGCCCGCGAGCGCAACCTCGGCGTGGTCGTCGTGCTCCACGACGTCAACATGGCCGCTCGCTTCTGCGACGAGATCATCGCGCTCCATTCCGGAAAGCTGATCGCGCGCGGCACGCCGGACAAGATCATGACGCCGGCCGAGCTTGAAACCATCTATGGCATCCCGATGGGCGTGATGCCGTCGCCGGACCACGGCCATCTCATCAGCTTCGCGCGGTGAGCGCCGTCAGCCGCGTTGCGGCCGCAGCAGCCAGATGAGATAGGGTCCGGCAAGCATCATGGCGAAGATGCCGGCGGGCATCTGGAACGGAAAGATCACCATACGTCCGGCCCAATCCGCGATGACCATCAGGATCGCCCCGATCAACGCGGCCAGTGCCGCCTGATGCAGCGCGCGCTGCGCGCCCATCATCCGCGCCATGTGCGGCGCGATGAAGCCGACCAAGCTCAAAAGACCCACCAGCAGCGTCGCCGTGGCCGTCAGCAATGCCGTCAGCAGCATGATGATGATGCGGCTACGCGCCAGCGAGATGCCGATCGAACGCGAGGTCGAAGGTCCCAGCGGCAGGATGTCGAGCCAGCGGGAGAGCATCGGCACCATGATCAGCAGAAGGAGCGCGGCCACGGCAAGAATTCCGGCCTCGGCCGGACCGATCTGGTAGAGCGACCCAGTCAGCAGCGACAGCAGTGTGCCGATGCGGGGATCACCGGTCGCCAGCGCCATGGCAATGATCGCGCCGAACGCCGCGCTCATGGCGACGCCGGCGAGCAGCACGCGCTCAGGACTGAACTCGGACCGCCGGCTGAACAGCAGCACCAGCGCCAGCACGATGAAGGCGCCAATCCCGGCCGCCGCAATCTGCGCCAGCCGGGTGTGGGCGGGAAAGAGGTAGAGCAGAACGATCACGCCCATCGCAGCGCCATAGCTGATACCCATGACTTCCGGCGCGGCCATCGGGTTTCCGGTCATCCGTTGCAGCAGCGTGCCGGCGACCGCCAGCGTGGCGCCTGCGGCGAGCGCCGACACCACGCGCGGCCAGCGCCAGGGCCAGAATTCCTGCAAGCCCGACAGACCGCTCCAGCGCCAGCCGTCAGCGCCGACACCGAGGGCAAGTGCGATCCAGACGACGAGCAGCAACAAGACGACAGCGCACAGGATCACGCGCCAGGGGTGATCGAGACGCGGCGGCGCGGATGGCGTGAGATTTCCCATAGGCATGGCCGCCCGCAATCGTGGCAGCAGCACGAGCAGCATCGGCGCACCGATCAGGGCTGTCACCGCGCCCGCCGGCATTTCGCGATATCCGGGCGGGATCAACAGCACGAGTTGATCCGTCAGCCACAGCAGCACGGCGCCGCAAAGTGGTGCCCAGATCAGCCGGTCGCGAAAACGGCGCGCGCCTGACAGCATGGCGATAGCCGGCGCAGACAGACCGATAAATCCCATGACGCCGACCACGCTGACGACCGACGCACTAAGCGCGATGGCGATGACGAGCGCGAAAACCCGGGCTCTCGTCAATCCGAGCCCCAGATTGCGCGCGGTCTCGTCATCGAAGCCGAGCAGGGTCAAAGGGCGAACCATCGCCGCGATCAAGACGATCGAGATCAGGAGCCGCGGCGCCAGGAACGTGACGTTGCTCCAATCCTGCTGATTGAGGAAACCGGCGCCCCAGATGAACAGACCGATCAGATATTCGTGGTTGAGCAGCACCAACGCCTGGGTGGTCACCGCGCAATAATAACTGACGATCAGCCCGGCGAGCACGAGGACAACGGGTGATAACGCGCGCTTCCAGGTCAGCCCGAACACGCACAGGAACGCAGCGAACCCGCCGACCAACGCGATCCACTCGCGGCCGAAAACCAGTAGCGACGGCGCCCACAGGGTCGTCACGGCCAATGCGAGATAGGCGCCGTTCAGGACACCGATGGTGCTCGGCTCGGCGAGCGGATTGCGCAGCACCTGCTGAGATACAGTGCCGGCAAGACCGAGGGCGGCGCCGGCCAGCAGCGCCACCGCGATGCGCGGAAACACGGTGTAGTGCACCAGCATCTGCTGGGGATCGGTGACCTCGGGCTGCCATAACACCGGCAACCATGCGCCGGCCGGCAGGTATCCGGACAGATTGCGCCAGGTAAGCGCGGCCGCGGCGGCCACCAACAGGCCGATCAGCACCGCCGGATGCATGTCGAAGCCGGACCGGGCCGGCAGCGCCTCAACCTTGCTCATGACTTTCCCGCGGCAGACGTTCGGCGAGGAGACGGGCGAAACGTTCGGCCGCCGGCACGCCGCCATAGAAGAACTGATTGTCCAGAACCGTCAGCCGATGCGACCGAAGCGATGGCAGGGTCCGGAGCACCGGGCTTGCCTTCAGCAAGGCCTCGACGTCGGCGACACGCGAGGTCATCAGCACCAGCCGCGCGTCCGGCACCGCGGCGAGCACCTCCAATCCCACGCTGGTATATCCCCACGGGCCGCTCTGCCCGGTCCAGGCATTCTTCAACCCGAACTGGTCGAGCACCTCCTGATAGAGGCTGTTCGGACCGAACACGAGCGCGCGGTTGCGCGCGATCTCACTGACGAGGTAAAGCGGCTTGCCGCCGCGGTCTCGAAGCCGCTCACGATAGCCGGCCATGGCGACATCGAAGCGCGCGAAATAGGCTTCGCACGCCGACTGCACCCCGAGGCGCTTAGCAAGCTCCATCGTCGAACGGCGCGCCGTGTCCAAAGGATGCCCGCCGGGTCTGAAGATCGTGAACATCTCGACCGGCGCGATCAGCTTGAGGCGGGGGACGGCGGCCGCGATGCTGGGATCGATGATGATGATGTCAGGCGCGAAGCTCTGCAGCAGTTCCAGATTTGGCTCCGACCGCAGGCCGATCTCCTGGACGCTGGACGGGACAGCCGGCTCGACCACGAGCCGGGCATAGCGCTCGATCTCCGGAATCACCAGCGGCACGACGCCGAGCGCCAGTATCGTCTGGGCACAGGCCCAGCCGAGCGCGGCAATCCGGGGGCCGGATTGGGATCCACCGGTTTGGGCAAATGCCATCGGCCATGTGCCCGCAAGGGCCGTGCCTGCGATCGTCGCGCCCGCGCTGAGAAGCGCACGACGAGACGGCCTGTGGTCGGGGACAAGCGTGCTCATGGGATCTGGTTCAGGAGCCCCTCGTAGAGAGGCCGCGAGAGACGACAGTCATGACATACCCTCGTTCGCGCCGCATTTCCATATCAGGCCGCCTTTTCGCCAGCGGCAAGAAAGGCCTTGGCCAGCGCCAGTCCGATCGCCGCCCTCGCCTGCAAGGCATCAGCCACCACATTCCCCATGCGCAGGAATTCATGGATCATGCCGGGATAAACCTGCAGATCGACGGGCACACCGGCCGCGCTGAGGCGCGCCGCATAGTCGCGTCCCTCATCGACCAGGGGATCGAACTCGGCGAGCACGATGAATGCGGGAGCCAGGCCCGACAAATCGTCCGCTGCGAGCGGTGCGAAGCGCCAATCGTCCCGATCTGCGTCACCGCGCAGATATTGCCGGAAGAACCAATCGACGGTGCTGCGCTCCAGGAGATGGCCGGTGCCGTATCGTTCGTAGGATGCGGAGGTCTGCCGCGAGCTGAGGCCGGGATAGGCGAGAACCTGGAGCACCGGCTGTGGAAGGCTCGCGTTTGTCTTCGCCTCGATCGCGAGTGCGGCGGCAAGCGTCCCGCCGGCGCTATCGCCGCCGACGGCAACGCGGCGCGGATCAAGCCCGATCGCCCGGCCTTCGCGGCCAATCCAGGCCAACGCATCGACCGCATCCTCGAAAGCCGTCGGAAACTTGTGCTCCGGTGCGAGCCTGTAGCCGATCGACAGCACGGCTGCACCGCTGTCCTCGGCAAGACCGCGGCACAATGGCTGATGCGAATCGAGGCTGCCGACGACGAAGCCGCCACCGTGCATATAAAGAAGGATCGGGACCGGATTGCGAGCGCTCGGCGCGTCCCTTGCGTAGAGCCGCGCCTCGATCATCGCGCCATCCCGCGTCGGCAGCGACAGATGCCGCTCGTAGCCGAGCGCCGGCGGATCGACATCGAGCAGCGGCGAGGACGCATCGAAATCGGCCCGTGCCTGCGCGGCGGTCAGTTGCGGAAACGGAATGCGCGCGCCACTTTCGGTGCCGGCCTGCACCATCTCAAGCAATGCTGCGATGTCTGGATCAAGATTCAAAGGCTCACTCCGCCGGTTCCGGGACCGTATCCTGCGCGATCGTCGACGTCGCCTCTGCCACGAGCAGGCCGCAGAGCTGATCGAGCAGGCCGGCATCCTTCAGGATCGTGAAATGGTTGTCACCGACGAGGCCGCGATCGACCGCCTCGGGCAACTGCGTCTCCAGCCGATCACGCTGCGCCAGACGGGTCGACGTCCACCAGCAGAGCGGCGTGGCCTCCAGGCCCCGCGGCAACGCGGTGTTCTGCGCCAGCCGGTTGAGGTGCCGTCCGACTGCGAAGGCGGCGGACAAATCGTCCGCGCCGAACGAGGCGTCATCTGCCCTTACGCTCCTGCCCTGCTCCACAACAGAGGCGACCAGTTCGCGGATACACTCCGGCGTCTCCGGCAGGCCAGCGCGTTTCGCTGCCTCGACCTGCGCCTTGATGCGAGAGGCCGCGGTATTCGGGAGAACGGCCGACAGCAATCCGGCGAGATCATCGGCCCAGTGGGCGATCGCCTCCGGTCGGCCCGATCCGTCCGGCTGCCGCGGCACGAAGCTGTCGACCATGACGAGACGATCGACGCGCTCACCGCCGCGTTCGAGCTCGGCCGCGACCAAACTGGCCAACAACCCTCCCAAGGACCAACCGACCAGGCTGTAAGGACCGCGAGGCTGCATCCGCCGGATCTCGGCCACGTAGTCGACGGCCATCGCTTCGAGTGAGCTGTCGGTCCACGTCGGATCGACCAGCATTCTCGATTGCAGGCCGATCACCTGCCGGCGCCCTTCGAGGCGGCGTGCCAGCGGACCATAGTCGAAGACCGTGCCGAAGCCGCCATGCACGGCGAATACTGGGTTCACGCCGCGAACCGCGGCATTCAACGGCAGCAACGCCGATGGCGCGACGGCGGGCGCCGCGGTGGCGCTGTCGGCGAGCAAGGCGCGGATCGTCGGCTTCTGGAGCAGATCACGCAACTTGATCTCGATCCCGAACGCCTTGTCCTGACGCACCCGCGCCACGACCTTCAGGCACAGAATCGAATTGCCGCCGAGCTCGAAGAAATTGTCGGTGGCGCCGACCTGCGGCACGTCCAGGATCTCGGACCACAAGCGCGCCATCGCGGACTCTGCCGGGCCTTGCGGGGCGACGAAGCTCCGCATCAGTGCGTCGGGCGCCGGCAGTGCACGCCGGTCGACCTTGCCGCTCGACAGTGTCGGCAGCCGCTCCAGCACCATGATCCGCGCCGGCACCATATAGGCCGGCAGGGTCAGCTTCAGGAAACCGGTCAGGCGCTCGACCAGTGCCTCGACCGCATCCGGCGCGGCGTCATCTGCCGCCTTCGGTGCGACATAGGCGATGAGCTGATTTCCAGCTGCGCTCGGCACTGCCACCACCGCCGCCTGCGCGATCGCCTCGTGACGGAGCAGCGAGGTCTGGATCTCCCCGAGCTCGATGCGGAAGCCGTTGACCTTCACCTGGTCATCACTGCGGCCGAGATATTCGACGGTACCGTCCTCGCGCCACCGGGCCAGATCACCGGTGCGGTACAGCCGCGCGCCCGGCATGGACGAGAACGGGTCAGGCACGAAGCGCTCAGCGGTCATGCCCGCCTTGCCGTGATAACCGCGCGCCAGTCCGAAGCCGCCGAGATAGAGTTCGCCGGCGACCCCGGCCGGAATGATGTCGAGCGTGGCATCCAGGATGTAGGCGCGGCGGTCACCGACCGGCACGCCGATCGGCGCATAGGGCGTGTCGCATTCGCCCGCCCCCTCGACTTTCCAGACCAACGGCGTGACCACCGTTTCGGTCGGTCCGTAACCATTGATCAGGATGCGCGGCTTGAGAACGCACCTGACCTTGTCGAAGCCGGCCTTCGGCATCGCCTCGCCGCCGAAGGAGTAGAGCTTGACCGGCGGCGGGTTGCCGTTCTTCTCGACGCAATCGGCGACCTGCTGGAGATAGGCCGGCGGCAATCCGATATGGCTGACGCGATGGGCGTGCAGGTTCTCGACCGTCTGCTCCGGCGTCCACAATTCGGCATCACGCATCAGCAGCCGCGCGCCGTGCGACAGAACCGTGAGCCAGCGCTCATGGGCGCCATCGAAGGCCAGCGACAGGAAATGCAGCTCGCAGGAGCTTTCGTCGATCTCGTAGAGACTGCCCGTGACGTGACAGTGCATCGCCAGCGGCCCATGGGCGACGGCGACGCCCTTCGGCGTTCCCGTCGAGCCCGAGGTGTAGATCAGATAGGCAAGGTTTTCGGGATGCAGTTCAGGTTGCGGCGGATGGTCGGGCCCAGCCTCGAAATCGAAGGTGGGCATCGGGATTGTTTCGACACCATCCGGACTGCCCTCGATTTCGAGCGCTCCCGTCAGCAGGAATGCGATCGCCGCATCGCGCATGACGAAGGCACGCCGTTCGGATGGCAATTCCGGATCGAGCGGAACGTAGGCGCCGCCTGCCTTGATGACGGCCAGCAGCGCAATCATCGTGACTGCGGTTCGCTCGACCACCACGCCGACGCGATGCTCGGGCTTGAGCCCGCGGGCGATCAGGTGATGCGCCAGGTTGTTGGCTCTGCGCTCCAGGTCTCCGAACGAGAGCACCGTGCTGCCAATCGTCAGCGCGGTCCGCTCCGGATGACGCCGCGCGTGGCCGCTGATAGCCTCATGCACCGGCGGCAGCGGGATGCTTGACGTCGCGTGCCGATTGCAGCGATCCGCAAGAGCGGCGTCGAGCTCGGTGACCGGATCGATGCTGCCGAGCGGAACCGTGGCGTCCCGCGTCAGCGCCACCAGCAAATGCTCGAACTGCGCCGTGATTTGCGCCGCCTGCGCTGCGGTGAAATGGCTCGGCATATACGTGTATTCGACTTGCAGCGTGTCTTCGACCAGCACCGACAGGTCCATCGGATAGTTCGTCACGTCGACATTCTTCAGGCCGCTGAACTGCAACGCGCCGGCTCCGCGGTGCATGCTGCGTGCGATCGGATAATTCTCGAACACGATGATGCTGTCGAACATGGTCTGACCGGCGCGGCCGGCCCAGCCCTGGATGTCGTAGAGCGGCGTGTGCTCGTAGTCCCGGATCGCCGAATTGCGATCCTGCAGCGCGCGCAGCCATTCTCCGACCGGGCTTTCCGGCGAAAGCGCCTCGATCAAGGGCAGCGTGTTGATGAAGAGCCCGAGCACCTGCTGCGATCCGTCGAGACTGGCTGGGCGACCGGCCATCGTCACGCCGAACGTCACGGTGCTCTGGCCGGTATAGCGCTGCAGCAGCAGCGCCCACACGCCTTGAACGATCGTGTTCAACGTGATGCGCTCGCGCCGGGCGAACGCCTTCAGCTCCGCGGTCGCGACCTCTCCGAGACGCGTGTAACAACGTTCGTGGCCGGATGCCTGATGGCGGCGCGCGCCGAAGGCATCGGCGAGCTGCGTCGGCTGATCGAATCTCCTGAGCTGCTCGCGCCAGAAGGCCTCGGCGGTTTTGGCATCCTGCGTCAGAAGCCAAGCGATATAGTCGCGATAGCGCGTCGCATTCGCAGCGGGCGTGCCGCCGTAATAGCACTCCAGGACGTCTCCGACGAACCTTGCCGAGCTCCAACCGTCCATCAGGATATGATGATAGGTCCAGATCAGCCGATACAGGTCGTCCTGGAGCCGCAGCAGCCGCACCCGCTGGAGCGGCGGCGCCTGGAGATCGAACTCGGCTGCGCGCTCATCGGCAAGGGCGGCCGCAATCTTTTCATCACGGACGGCCTGCCCTCGCCAATCCTCATGCTCGAACGGCACGATTGCGTCGCGATAGACCACCTGCAGCGGAGAGCCGGAGAGCTCGCGCCAGAGGAAGCCGGTCCGTAGCATTTGATGACGCGCGCTCACCTCGCGCCATGCCGTGCCCAGTCGTCCTGGATCGAGGCCCCGGACTTCGACACTGACCTGGTTGACGTAGACGCCGCTGCCGGCATCGCGCAGGCTATGAAACAGCATGCCCTGCTGCATCGGCGACAACGGATAGACGTCCTCGATGCGGCTCCAGTCGAGACCAAGCCGTTCGAGCTGTTCGCTTGACAGCCCGGTCAGCGAGGCACGCTCCAATGCCGGATCTTCTTTGGCGGGGCCAACGGTGGGGGACGCTGCAATCAGCGCCTCGATGGTCTGATGCCGAAACACATCGCGTGGCTCGATGAGCACGCCTTCGCGCCGCGCGCGGCTCACCATTTGCAGCGAGATGATGGAGTCACCACCGAGTTCGAAGAAATTGTCGGTGACGCCGATGTTCGGCTGGCGCAGCAGATCGGCCCAGATCGCCGCCAGCGTTGCCTCGGCCGGCGTGTGCGGCGCAACGTGGTGGGCGGAGGCTGCGAGTTGATCCGGCGCCGGCAGCGCCTTGCGGTCGATCTTGCCGTTCGGCGTCAGCGGCAGACGCTCCAGCACCATGATGCGCGTCGGGACCATGTAGTCCGGCAGCACCGAGGACAGCGCCATCTTGAGCGCGGCCCCATCCAGCGCTTCGCCGCTGACATAGCCGACCAGTTGGCGGCCCGCGCCAGCCTCGCGCGCCACCACCACAGCCGCGCGAACGCCTTGCTGTGCCTGCAGCCGCGCCTCGATCTCGCCGAGCTCGATGCGGAAGCCGCGGATCTTCACCTGATGATCGGCACGGCCGACATAGTCGAGCACACCGTCAGACCGCCACCGCGCCACGTCGCCGGTGCGGTACAGCCGCGCGCCGGGTGCACCGAACGGATCGGGGATGAAGCGTTCCGCCGTCAGGCCGCCGCGCCGCCAATAGCCGCGGGCCAGCCCCGCACCGCCGATATAGAGCTCACCGGCAACGCCGACCGGCGCAAGGTTGAGGTCACCATCGAGGATATGAAGCGTGGTGTTGCCGATCGGGCCGCCCAGCAGCGGACGATCGTCCGTGGCATCGAGCCGATGGCGGGCCGACCACACCGTCGTCTCGGTCGGGCCGTACAGGTTCCAGACCTCGCCGGCCTGCGCCACCAGCCGTCGCGCCAGATCCGGCGGCAGCGCCTCGCCGCCGCACAGCACGCGGCAGCTCCCGGGCAGCGAAGGACCGTCATGATCAAGCAGCGTCCGCCAGGTCGATGGCGTCGCCTGGATCAGCGACACACCGTGCCGCTGCACGATGGCCTTGAGCTTGGCAGGATCATGCGCGGCCGCGCGATCCGCGAGCACCACGCAGGCGCCGATCGTCAGCGGCAGCCACAGCTCCAGCACGGCGATGTCGAAGGACAGCGAGGTCAGCCCGAGCACGCGGTCGCCGGCCGTCATGCCGGGCTGCTCCGCCATGGTCGCCAGGAAGTTGGTGACGCCATCGTGGCGGACCATCACGCCCTTCGGCAGGCCGGTCGAGCCCGAGGTGTAGATCACATAGGCCAAGCTCTCGCCGTGAACGGCGACATCGAGATTTCCGGCATCGCCGCCCTCGCCGTCCTGGCCATCAAGGAGCCAAGCCTCTGCTCCGGTCTCCGCCAGCACGGCAGCGAACTGATCGTGCAAGTCCTGCTGCGTCAGCACCAATGCCGCGCCGCTGTCGCGCAGCATGTGGGCCAGCCTCTCCGGCGGGTAATCCGGATCGAGCGGCAGATAGGCTCCGCCGGCTTTCAGCACGGCCAGCAGCGCGACCAGCATCTCGACACCGCGGTCGAGCGCCAGCCCGACCACGACGTCGGTCCCGACGCCGCGATCGCGCAATCGCAGCGCCAGCCCGTTGGCCCGCGCATTCAGCGCGGCATAACTCAGCTCGGCCTCGCCGAACACCAGCGCAATCGCCTCGGGCGACGTCCGGACCTGCGCCTCGAACTGCGCAATGATTCCCTCGCGCAGCGCATCCCGGCGCGTGTCGTTCGCCCGCGCAAGCAGAAGGTCATCCGCGCGATCCCGGGCCGCGACCATGCCGACCGGTCGATCGGCGTCGACGCTCAGCGCCTCGATCAGCCGCACAAAAGCTCGCTGCAACCGCGCGATCTGCGCCTCGTCGAAATGCCTGCGCTGATAGTTGAAGACGAGGCGCAGGCGCTCATCGACGCCGATGCTGGCGAACAAGGGATAATTGCTAGTCTCGACGATTCGGGTTTCGCCGACCTGGATCTGCCGGTTTTGTCCGATCAGCGCTCGGTCGACGGGATAATTCTCGAACACCAGGATGCTGTCGAACAGTGGCCGCCCGGGACGCCCTGCCAGCCGCTGGATCTCATAGAGCGGCGTTGCGCCGAACTCGCGCAAAGCCAGATTACGGTCCTGCAACTCGCGCAGCCATGCCCCGACGGTCTGCTGCGGGCTGACACCATCGATGACCGGCAAGGTGTTGATGAACAGGCCGACCATCTCTTCGGCGCCGGCGAGTTCAGGCGGCCTGCCTGACACGGTGACACCGAAGCAAATCGTTCCTTGCCCGGTATGCTGCCGCAGCAGCTGCGCCCATGCCGCCTGCACCAGCGTGTTCATCGTGATCCGCTCACGCGCCGCGAATTCCTGCAACCGTGCGGTCAGGTCAGGGCTCAGCTCGAGCGCCAGCATGCCGTGGCCGGACATTCCTGCGCCCGCGCGTTCGGCCAGGCTGTCTGCCAGGAAACTCGGCTCGTCCAGCCCGGCCGTCGCATTACGCCAGAACGCTGCCGATGCGTCGCCATCGCGCCCCTTCAGCCACGCGATGTAGTCACGATAACGGTGCTGCAATGCCGGCAGGCGTCCCTCGCCGTTATGCTGCATCACCTCGGCAATGAACCGTGCCGAGCTCCATCCGTCGAGCAGGATATGATGGTGCGTCCAGATCAGCCAATGCCTGTCGTCGCCGAGCCGGATCAGGCGGACCCGCTGCAAGGGCGGTCGCGACAGGTCGAACCCGGCGTCCCGCTCCTGCCGCGAGACGTCGGCCAGCGCTGCGTCCAATTGCGTCTGGCCCCATGCTGCACTCCGCGCCCGCCAGTCATCCTCGACAAAGGGCACTTCGGCCCGTCGATAAACGATCTGTTGCGGCGCGCCCGACAGGTCACGCCAGACGAATCCGGTGCGCATCACAGCATGACGATCGCTGGCCGCCTGCCAGGCACGGCGCAGCTTCCCGGCATCCAAGCCGCGGATCTCCGCCGCAACCTGGTTGACGTAGAGCCCGCTCTCGCCGTCATGCATCGCATGGAACAACATGCCCTGCTGCATCGGCGACAATGGATAGATGTCCTCGATCTCGCACCAATCCAGCGCAAGCCTGTCGAGCTCGGCCTGACCGAGCCCTGACAATGGCACATCTGATGGCGTAAGGCCGCAGGCGCCGCCAGTGCAGTGATCGACCAGCTCCCGCAGCGCAGCCTCGTACAACGCCGCCAGCCGCTCGACGGTCTCGCGCCGATAGCGCTTGCGGCCGAATCCGAACGACAGAAGCAACCGGCCATCGCGTACCGTTCCGTTCACGCTGAGCCAGCGCCGCAGTGAACTCGATGCATCGCGCGACGGGCCGGCGGTTTCCGCTGCCATCTTGAACAGCCCTGCCTCAGCGACACTGCTGTCGATCTGGCCGAGATAGTTGAAGGCAATCTTCGGCTCACTAAGGGTCGACAGCGCCATGCGCTGCTCATCGGAGCCAAGGTACCGCAAGACGCCGTAACCCAGTCCGCGGCCAGGAATGCCGCGAAGCTCCTCCTTCACGGTCTTGATCAAGAGCGAGGCATCTTGCGAGCCACCGGCCAGCCGCACGGGAAAGGCCGTCGTGAACCAACCGACCGTGCGCGAGAGGTCGAGATCGCTATCGAGGGGCTCGCGGCCATGCCCCTCCAGCTCGAGGAGAACGTCCCGCTGCCCGCTCCACTGCCAGACGGCGCGTGCAAGGCCGGCCAAGAGCAGATCATTGATCTGCGTGCGATAGGCCGACGGCGCCTCCGTCAGCAGGCGGTCTGTCCATTCGCTTTCAAATGACAGTAGCACCTCGTCGGCATCCGCGACGCGATCGATGCCAGCATGATCGTCGTCGCATCGGATGTCCGCTTTTGCGCGGCGGCTGATCCAGTAGGGCAGCTCCGCCACAAGTTCAGACGACGTTGCGTAGGTCCGCAGGCGCTGTCCCCACAATGCGTAAGCGTGGGTCTTGGGCGGAAGCGCGACCGCGACGTCGGCCTTCACCAGCTGCGTGTACGCCGCGGAGATGTCCTCCAGCAGAACGCGCCATGACACGCCGTCGACCAGCAGATGATGGATTACGATCAGAAAACGCTGGCTGCCATTGTCGACATCGATCCCGACAGCCCGCAACAGCTGCCTGCCCGAGATCGAAAGGCTTGCCTGCGCCGACGACGCCAGTGCCGTCACGGCGTCGCGGCCAACCGCCTGCCGGACCCAGAGCAGCTCCTCCGCGGACGGAGCGGCACCGTGCTCGGCGCACCAATTCCCTTGCCTCTCCTCGAAGCGCAGACGCAGCGCGTCATGATGATCGACCACGGTAGCGAGCACACGCCGCATCACGTCCCAGTCGAGGCGCTCTTTCGGCTGCAACAGCACCGCCTGGTTCCAATGGTTCCGGTTTTCCATGTCTTCCGCAAAGAAGCGGGACTGAATCGGAAGTAGCGGATGCGGGCCGGTGACCTGCCCTTGATCGGCGGGCGTCCCCGTGCGCTGCTCGGTCCGCGCCGCGAGCGCCAAGGCTTCCAGCGTCTGATGCTGGAATACGTCGCGCGGCTCGATGAGGTATCCGGCGCGCCGGGCGCGGCTGACCATCTGGAGGGAGATGATGGAATCGCCGCCGAGCTCGAAGAAATTGTCGGTGATGCCGACGGCGGGACGGCCGAGCAGTTCGGCCCAGATCGCCGCAAGGGCCATCTCGACCGGCGTGCGTGGTGCCTGTTGCTCCGCATGTCCATGGGCCATGTCGGGCGCCGGCAGCGCGTGGCGATCCACCTTGCCGCTCGGCATCAAAGGCACCCGCTCCAGCACCACGATCCTCGGTGGCACCATATAGTTGGGCAATACGGCCGACAGCGCGGTCCGTAAGGCTGCCTCGTCCAACTCGCCGCTGCCGCTGACGTATCCGACAAGCTGGCGGCCGGTGCCGACGTCGCGCGCCACCACGACAGCGGAGCGAACGCCGGGCTGCTCGAGCAGCCGCGCCTCGATCTCACCGAGCTCGATGCGGAAGCCGCGGATCTTGATCTGATGGTCCGCGCGCCCGATATAGTCGATCGCGCCATCGGCGCGCCAGCGCGCCCGATCGCCCGATCGATAGAGCCGCTCGCCCTCTCCGCCGAAGGGATCGGGAATGAAACGCTCCGCCGTCAGTTTTTCGCGCCGCCAATAGCCCCGCGCCAGACCTGCCCCGCCGATGAACAGCTCACCGGTCACGCCCGCCGGGACCATGTTCAGATCGCTGTCGAGAATGCGAATCGTGACGCCGGGAATGGGCCGCCCGATCGGCACGCGCGCTGCACCCTCCTCACGACAGGTCCAATAGGTCGCGTTGATCAGGGCTTCGGTTGGACCGTAGCGATTGTCGAACCGCACATCAGGAAACGCCGCGAGGACGTGCGACATCAGGTCGAGCGACAGCGCCTCGCCACCCGCAAACAGCCGCTTGAGCGAGGTGCAGCGGGTCGCGCCGGGCTCGGTCACGAAATGCTCGAGCATCTGCGGCACGAAATGCAGCGTCGTCACGTCATGGGCGATGACGGCGTCCACCAGAAGCCGCGGCTCGCGATGCGCGCCGGGAGCTGCGATCACAAGCCGCGCGCCGGTCGCGAGCGGCCACAAGATCTCCCAGACCGAGACGTCGAAGCTGAACGGCGTCTTGTGCAGCAAGGTCTCACCGGCACCGAGACCATACTCCGCCTGCATCCAGCCGAGACGCGCCGTGAGAGCGCGATGCGAACAGGCCACGCCCTTGGGCACGCCGGTCGACCCCGACGTGTACATCACATAAGCCAGGCTATCCGGATGAAGCGCCACATCGGGATTGTCGGCAGGCTCATCGAGGTGAGCCTCACCGTCCATGGTCCAGGCCTCGGCACCCGCGTCCGCGATCACCGGGGCCAGATGCGGAAGTAGCCGTTCCTGGGTCAGCACCAATTCTGTTCCGCTATCGCGCAGCATGTGAAGCAAGCGATCGGACGGATAGTCGGGATCGAGCGGCAGATAGGCACCGCCCGCCTTGAGCACGGCCAGGACCCAAACGATCAACTCGACGCTGCGCTCGAGCGCCAAGCCGACAAGCCGGTCGCGACCAATTCGATGCTCCCGCAAGCGCTGCGCCAGGCGATTGGCACGCACGTTCAGCTCGCCATAACTGATCTGTTGTTCGCCGAAAACCAACGCGATCGCCGATGGCGTCGCCGCCGCCCACGCTTCGATCTGCGCGACGATGCTATCGCTGAACTTCGGGGCCCGCTCGACGTTGCCGCTCCAGCCGAGCACTTTCTGCTTCTCGTCGGTATCGAGGCCGTAAAGCGCACCAAGCGGCCGCGCCGCGTCCTCCACCATCCTGGCCAGCAGCCGCGACAGCGAGGCCTGCAGATATCTGATCTGGTCGTCATCGAAGCGGCTGCGGCCGTAGCGAAAGCCCAAATTGATGCCGTCGGACTTGGCGAACACCGCCACCGTCAGCGCATAATTGGTGATCGAGACCTGCTCGACCCGACCGAAGCGGCGCCCGCTTTCGCTCTCGCCGCGCAGTGCCTCATCGATCGGATAGTTCTCGAACACGAGAATATTGTCGAACAGCGCGCGACCAGAGCGGCCGGCAAGGCGCTGGACGTCATGGAGCGGCATCCAGCCGTGATCGCGCAGGTCCGTATTGCGCACCTGGAGGTCGCGCAGCCACGCGCCCACTTCAGTTTGCGGGCTCGGGTGATCGACGACGGGGAGCGTGTTGATGAACAGGCCGACCATGTCCTCGGACCCGCTGATCTCGGCCGGCCGGCCCGAGACCGTCGCGCCGAAACAGACCGCGCGCTGGCCGGTGTGACGACGCAACAGCTGCGCCCAGGCACCCTGCACCAGCGTGTTCAGCGTGACGCGCTCGCGCCTGGCAAACGCCTGCAGACCTGCCGTCAGGTCGGCCGTGAGCAGCAGGTCCAGCGAGCCGTGGCCGGGTGCGCCTTTGGTTGCCGGGCCTCCCAGCGTGTCCGCGAGAAAGCTGGGCTCATCCAATTCGGCCAAGGCCGATCGCCAGAACGAGGCCGACGCCTCACGGTCCTGCCTTTGCAGCCACGCAATGTAGTCGCGATAGCGGCCCCTCACCGCCGGCAGCCGGTGGCCGCGTTCGTGCTGCAGGATCTCCGCCATCAGACGCGCGGCGCTCCAGCCGTCGAGCAGGATATGGTGGTGGGTCCAGATCAGCCAGTGGCGTGCCTCATCGAGCCGGATGAGCCGGACGCGCTGCAATGGCGCTTGTGACAGGTCGAATGCTCGGGCGCGCTCGGCTTGCGCGGCGCCCGCCAGCGCGGTCCGGAGTTCCACGTCGTCCATCGCGGCCGCCCGCGTGCGCCAGTCTTCTTCCTCGAATGGCAAACGCGCAGAGCGATAGACCACCTGCTGCGCCACTCCCGACAAATCGCGCCACGCAAATCCGGTTCGCAGCACGGCGTGCCGCGCGCTGACCTCCTTCCAGGCCGCGCGCAGCCTGCCGGCATCGAGGCCGCGGATCTCCAGGCCGATCTGGTTGACGTAATTGCCACTCTCGCCATCACGCAGAGCATGGAACAGCATGCCCTGCTGCATCGGCGACAGCGGATAGATATCCTCGATCTCACGGCAATCAGTCGTCGCGACCAGCGCGTCGAGATCAACCTGCTTCAGGTTCGACAAGGCGAAGTCCGACGGCGTCACGCCGCGGGCGTCACCCGTGCAATGCGCGACGAGTTCGCGCAGCGCTGCAGCATAATGCTCCGCGAGACGTTCGATCGTTGCGCGCCGGTAACGCCTGCGACCATAGCTGAACGACAGGCGCAATTGTCCTTCACCGACCTGGCCGTTGATGCTGACCCAGCGGCCGAGCGGCGCGCTGTCGCTACGCATCGGGCCCGCGCTTTCGGGCGCGAGGCGGAACGGTGCGCTCTCCCCCATGCTGGAATCGAACTGGCCGAGATAGTTGAAGACGATACGCGGTTCAGGACGTGCCGCCAGCGCGCGTCGCTGCGCCTCGGTGCCGAGATGACGCAGAACGCCGTACCCCAGCCCGCGGTTCGGAACGGCGCGAAGCTCCTCCTTGACGGCTTTTATCAGCGCGGCATCGTCACCGGAGCCGCCCGGCAGCCGCACAGGAAAGGCCGTGGTGAACCAGCCAATGGTGCGGGATATGTCCGCGCCATCGAAGACGTCCTCGCGGCCATGGCCTTCGAGCTCGACGATGACGTCCTCGATCCCACTCCAGCGCGACACCGCTCGCGCGAGCGCCGCCAGCAGGAGATCATTGACCTGCGTGCGGTAGGCGGACGGGGCTTCCTTCAGCAGTCGCGTCGTCAACCCTGCGTCGAACGCCAGCAGGACTTCCTCGCCGTCGGCAACCCGGTCAACCCCGCCATGATCATCGTCGCAGGGAAACGCGGCATGCGCTCGTCGGTCGAGCCAATAATCGAACTCGGCTGCCAGCTCGTCGGTCCCAGCATAGGCCTGCAATCGCGCGCCCCAGGATGCATAGGACTCGCTCCTGGCCAGCGCGACCGACGCCGCCGCCTTGCCGAGCTGATCGTGCGCCGTCGCAAGATCCTCGAGCAGCACGCGCCATGACACACCGTCAATGACGAGATGATGCACCACGACCAAAAGGCGCTGGCTGCCATCCGCGAGATCCATGCCGACCACGCGCAGCAACGCCCCGGCCAGCGACAGGCTGGCCTGCGCCGACGAGGCAATCCCCGTGACCTCAGTGGCATCGCGAACGCCGCGGCGAATCCACAGCAGCTCCGACGCAGGCGGCGTTGCGCCATAGGTGGCACACCACACCCCATCGACGTCCTCGAAGCGCAAGCGCAAGGCCGCATGATGAGCGACGAGAGCGGCGAGCGCGCGCTCGACACGTTTCCAGTCCAGCCGCGATTTCGGCGTCAGCAGAACGGCCTGATTCCAGTGATGGCGGTCCCCCGCGTCCTCGCCGAAGAAGCGCAACTGGATCGGCAGGAGCGGATGCTCGTGGCCTTCGATCTCGACTTTAGGAGCGACATGGCCCACCCTGCTCTGACTTCGCGCGACCCGCGCCAAATCCTGCAAGGTCTGATGGCGGAAGACGTCGCGCGGCTCGATCAGCAGGCCCGCCTGGCGGGCACGACCGACAAGTTGCAGCGAGATGATGGAATCGCCGCCAAGCTCGAAGAAATTGTCCTCGACACCGATGGCGGGTTGGCCGAGCAGCTCGGCCCAGATCGCGGCGAGCACCGTCTCGGCCGCGGAGCGTGGCGCGATGGGGGCGGCGGTCGCGGCTGGCATCTCTGGAGCCGGCAGGGCGTCGCGATCGACCTTGCCGTGTGCGGTGAGCGGCAACTGCTCCAGCCGCACGATGCGGGCTGGCACCATGTAGTCGGGCAGCTCGTCCGAGAGCGCCGCGCGCATCGTCGCTTCGTCGAACGGTCCATCGCCGGCGACATAGCCGACCAGCTGACGGCTGACGCCGGCTTCACGGGCCAGGACCACAGCCGACTGTACACCGGGCTGCCGTCTCAACCATGCCTCGATCTCGCCGAGCTCGATCCGGAAGCCGCGGATCTTCACCTGGTGATCGGAGCGGCCGACATATTCGATCACGCCATCGGCGCGCCACCGCGCCAGATCGCCGGTCCGATAGAGCCGCGCGCCCGGCGTACCGAACGGATCGGGGACGAAACGTTCAGCTGTCAGTTCGGCACGCCGCCAGTATCCGCGCGCCAGCCCCTCGCCGCCAATGAACAGCTCGCCGGTCACGCCGACCGGAACGACGTTGAGATCATTGTCCAGGATGTAGGCCGAGCGGCGGCCCACGGGTCGACCGATCGGGGCATAGTTGCCCTCGATCTCCTCGCCGGCATCGACCTTCCAGACCAGCGGCGTGACCACGGTTTCGGTCGGCCCGTAGCCGTTGATCAAGGTGCGCGGCTTGAGCGCGCGCTTGACCTTGTCGAAGCCGGCCTTGGGCATCGCCTCGCCGCCGAACGAGTACAGCTCCACTGGCGGTGGATCGCCGCGCCACATCGCGAAGTCGGCGAGCTGTTGCAGGTAGGCAGGTGGAAAGCCGGCGTTGGTGACGCGCTGTCGTTGCAGGACCTCGATGGTCTGTTCGGCCGACCACAGATCGGCATCGCGCATCACGAGCGCTGCGCCGCAGGTCAGCGCGGTCCAGAGCCGCTCATGGGCGCCATCGAAGGTGAAGGACAGGAAGTGCAGCTCGCGCGAATGCCGGTCCATGTCGTAGAGCCCGGCCGTCACCTCGCAATGCATTGCGAACGGACCGTGCTCGACCGCGACGCCCTTGGGGATACCGGTTGAGCCGGAGGTGTAGATCACATAGGCAAGGCTGGTTGGCGCCACCGCGATCTCCGGATCGCTTTCGCTCTCCTTCGCGAGATCGATCGCACCGAGCGGAACGACCTCGACGTCAGCCGGAGGCGGCGTCAGCGCCGAACCATCCGCATCGGTTAATACGACCCGCGCGCCGGCATCCCGGAGAGTGCCGACCTGTCGCCTGGCCGGATGTTCGGGATCGAGCGGCAGATAGGCTGCGCCCGTCTTCAAGATCGCAAGCAGAGCTACGACGAGATGCGGCGAACGCAGTGCCGACACGCCCACAAGGTCGTCGCGGCCGACGCCGAGGCGAACCAGGTGATGCGCGAGGCGATTGGCCTGGCGGTTGAGCTGGTCATAGGTGATTTCGTCGTCGCCGAAGATCAGCGCCGGCGCATCGGGCGTTTCGGCCGCCAGCCGTGCAACCGTTCGGTGCACCGACGCGAACGATGAGTCCGTCGTTTCGCCGACAGGATTCCATTGACGGAGCCGCTCCAGCTCCCGCTCCGAGAGCAGCGCGACATCGGCGATGGACTGCGCGTCGTCGGCGACCATCGCCTTCAGGATCGTGATCCAGTGCCTGGCAAGACGATCGATCGTCGCCGCCTCGAACAGCGCCGTCGCATAGGTGAAGATGGCGCGGATTTCGCCGGACGGCCCCTCGTCGGTATCGAGCGCAAGATCGAACTTGACGGTATCGACTTCTGCATCGATCGTCTCGATTTGGAGACCGGTCCGATCGGGCGGATTGCTGGAGGTGCGACGACGCTGGTGATTGTAGAGCACCTGAAAGAGCGGATTCTGGCTCAGGCTGCGCGTGGGCTGCAGGATCTCCAGCAATCGCTCGAACGGAAGATCCTGGTTCTCCTGTGCCTCGACCGTGGTGGAATGAACCGCCGCAATGAAATCCGCGATCTTCGCGCGGCCGTCGATCTGCGTGCGCAGCACCTGAGTGTTGACGAACAGACCGATCACGCTGCGCGCTTCGTCGCGGTGCCGGTTGGCGACGGGCACGCCGATGTTGATGTCGGATTGACCCGTGTAACGATAGAGCAGCAGCTTGAAGCTCGCCAGCATGACGGCGAAAAGTGTCGTGCGGTGGCGCCGCGCCAGAGCACGCAAACCATCGGCCAGCGCCGGATCGAGCGGAATGCGGCACGCCGATCCCGCCAGGTCCGGGACCGCCGGCCGCGGCCGATCGATCGGCAGCTGGAGCACGGCAGGATCGGCGAGACGCCTGGTCCAGTAATCGACCTGCCGCTCGCCATCGACCGCACTCATCCAGAGCCGCTGCCAATCGGCATAGTCCGCATAGTCGATTTCCGGCTCCGGCAAGGCGGGTGCTTCACCGCATGCAAAGGCCGCGTACAGCTTCCAGAACTCGTCGACCAGCACGCCGATCGACCAGCCGTCGGCCACGATATGGTGCAGGCTGACGACGAGGACGTGATCGCTCTGGTCCAGCGTCAGCAACGCCGCGCGTATGAGTGGACCCACTTCGAGATCGAACGGCAGAGAGGCTTCCTGTCGCGCCAGCGCGCGCGCCTGCCCTTCGCGATCGTCGCCGTCGAGGATCAGTTGTCGGAATGCGGCCGGCTGCGGAGCTTGGACGATTTGTTCGGCCTGCTCTCCTTCTTGCCGAAAGACGGTGCGAAGCGCGCTGTGGCGGACGAGGAGCGCATCGAAGGCCTGCTGCAATGCGCGTGGCTGCAGCTGGCCGCGCACGCGCACGGTCGCCGAGATGTTGTAGGCGGCACTGCCCGGGTCCATCCGCCACAGGAACCAGAGGCGCGACTGTGCAAAGGACAACGGTGCCCGCTTCCGCCCCTGGCGCACGATCGGCAGCATGGCGAGATTGACGCCCTTGGCCGCGAGCTGCGACAGGAACGCGTGCTGCTTGCCGGCATCGAGGCGCATCAGCCGCCGTGAGATGTCGCGCAGCTGCTGCTTTTGCGTGGTTGCCGTGTCACTCATCGGACAGTTCGACTTCCTTCAACATGTCGAGCATCGCGGCGATGTCGTCGCTTCGCTTGTCGGTTTCGCCCTCGAGGGCCAGCGCAGCCGCCATGGTCTCAACGGTCGTCATTTCGAACAGACGATTGAGCGGCAGGTCGTGGCCGAGATCGCGCTTGATGCGGCTGACGAGCTGGACGGCGATCAGGGAATCGCCACCAAGCTCGAAGAAATTGTCGGTGACGCCGATGACGGGCTGGCGCAGCAGATCGGCCCAGATCGCAGCCAGCGCCGCCTCTGTTGGCGTGCGCGGCGCAACGTGCTGGGCGGGGGCTGCGAGCTGATCCGGCGCCGGCAGCGCCTTGCGGTCGATCTTGCCGTTCGGCGTCAGCGGCAGTCGCTCCAGCACCATGATGCGCGCCGGGACCATGTAGTCCGGCAGCACCGAGGACAGCGCCATCTTGAGCGCGGCCCCATCCAGCGCGTCGCCGCTGACATAGCCGACCAGCTGGCGACTGGCGCCGGGCTCACGTGCCACCACGACCGCTGCACGGACACCGTCCTGTGCCTGCAGCCGCGCCTCGATCTCGCCGAGCTCGATGCGGAAGCCGCGGATCTTCACCTGATGGTCGGCACGGCCGACATAGTCGAGGACACCGTCAGGCCGCCACCGCGCCACGTCGCCGGTGCGGTACAGCCGCGCGCCAGGTAGACCGAACGGATCGGGGATGAAGCGCTCCGCGGTTAGGCCGCCGCGCTGCCAATAGCCACGTGCCAGCCCGCTACCGCCGATATAGAGCTCGCCGGCAACGCCGACCGGGGCCAGGTTGAGGTCGCCACCGAGAACGTACAGCGTGGTGTTGCCGATCGGGCCGCCCAGCAGCGGACGATCGTCCGTGGCATCGAGCCGATGGCGGGCCGACCACACCGTCGTCTCGGTCGGGCCGTACAGGTTCCAGACCTCGCCGGCCTGCGCCACCAGCCGTCGCGCCAGGTCCGGCGGCAGCGCCTCACCGCCGCACAGCACGCGGCAGTTCGCGGGCAGCGAAGGACCGTCATGATCAAGCAGCATCCGCCAGGTCGAGGGCGTCGCCTGGATCAGGGAGACGCGATGCCGCTCTACCATCGCCTTCAATCGCGCAGGATCATGCGCGGCCGCGCGATCCGCCAGCACCACGCAGGCACCGATCATCAACGGCAGCCATAGCTCCAGCACTGCAATGTCGAAGGACAACGAGGTCAGCCCGAGCATGCGATCGCCGGCCGTCATGCCGGGCTGCTCCGCCATGGTCGCCAGGAAATTGGTCACGGCGTCATGGCGGACCATCACGCCCTTGGGCAGGCCTGTCGAGCCCGAGGTGTAGATCACATAGGCGAGGCTCTCGCCGTGAACGATGACATCGAGATTGCCGGCATCGCCGCTTTCGGCGTCCGGTTCGTCGAGCAGCCAGGCTTCTGCTCCGGTCTCCGCCAGCACACCTGCGAACTGATCGTGCAATCTCTCTTGCGTCAGCACCAGCGCCGCGCCGCTGTCGCGCAGCATGTGCGTCAGCCGCTCCGGCGGGTAATCCGGATCGAGCGGCAGATAGGCTCCGCCGGCTTTCAGCACGGCCAGCAGCGCGACCAGCATCTCGACGCCACGCTCGAGCGCTAGCCCGACTACCACGTCGGTCCCGACGCCGCGATCGCGCAATCGCAGCGCCAGCCCGTTGGCGCGCGCATTCAGCGCGGCATAGCTCAGCTCTACCTCGCCGAACACCAGTACAATTGCTTCGGGTGACGTCCGGACCTGCGCCTCGAACTGCGCAATGAAGGACTCTCGCGGATAATCCGCCCGCGTCTGATTCCAATCGTCCAGCAAAAGCTGCCGCTGCTCGGGCGGCAGAATGTCGAGTTGCCGGACCGGTGCGCGTGGCGCGTGCTCCAGCATCTCGGCCAACTGATCGAGCGCCTGCTGCATCAAGGCGCAGATGTGATCGGCCGAGAATGGACGGACGATCTGAGCGGTCAGGCCAAGAGCTTGACCATAATCCTCGACGGCCAGCATCAGCGGGTAATTGGTGCGCTCCTCGCCGCCGAGCCATTCGATTCCGGAGTGCTCCCTGCCGGTTGCCAAATCAGCCGGCATCGCATTGTGTCGATAGTTCAGGATTGCGCTGAACAGCGGCGCGGGCGCCGCGACGCCGCTGCATCGCTGCGCGAGCGCCAGCGAGGCGTGCTCGTGCGCCATCAGTTCGCTCAGCCGGCGATGTGCAGCGCGAACACTGTCCTCGACCGCCGTGTCATCGAGATCGAGCCGCAGCGGCAAAGTATTGATGAACAGGCCCATGGTGCGATCGCCGCCGGCGCCGGCCTGCATGCGACCGAACAGGACCGTCCCGAACACGACGCTCTCGCGCCCGCTGGTTCGCGCCACCACCTGCCCCCAGGCGAGGTGGCAAAGACTGGCGAGGCTGACCCCCAGTCGCCGCGCCTGCGCACGAAGTCTTGCGTTCAAGCTTTCAGGCAGCATCCGGCGGGCTTCCACGACGCCACCGCCGTCTCCGTGCACCCGATCTAGCCCCAACGGCGTGGTCGGCTCGTCGATGTCGGCGAGCATTTCGCGGAAGAAGCGCTCGTGATCGGCGGTCGCAGCCGATCCGCGCGCCTGCGCCACCAGATTCCGAAACGGATATGGCGGCGGCAAGTCGTAACTTCGCCCGGACAAGATCTTCCCGACCTCGTCGTGCATCACCTCCAGCGTGGAGTGGTCGCCGATCAAGTGATGCAGCAGGACCAGGAGCAGCCAGCGCCCTCCCCTGGGATCGGCAGCGATTGCGAATCGCAGCAGCGGTGGCTGGCCGAGATCGATCCGATGAAAACGCGGATCGAATCGCCGCGCGAGCTGCTCATCCCCAGGGCCCTCGCCGTCCAGCACGATCTCGCTGACAACCAACGGCGCCTGCCGCCAAACCACCTGCGCCGGTGTGGACAGGCCGTTCCATACGATGGACGTTCGCAGAATGTCGTGGCGGTCGACCACCTGCCGCACCGCGTCGAGATAGCGATCGAGCAGGCCGCGGCTGGCAAATGCCATCTGGCCGACCAGCAGATACGGATCGCCCTCCTGCGACAGCAGATGGTGAAACAGGATACCATCCTGAAGCGGCGAAAGGCCGTAAATGTCCTGGATGTTGGCAACGCCCCCGGGAACGCCGGCCACGATGCTGTCGATGTCGGATTGCGTCAACGCGATCAGCGGCAACAATTCCGGCGTGATCGCCGCCGTCTGCCTGGTAATCCGGTTGGCCGGAACGTCGACCTCCTCGCCGCCATCGAGGCTTGCGGCAAAATCCGCCAGCACCGGCTTTGCGAACAGCGTGCGCGCGTCCGCTCTCAACCCATGCCGCTGCAACCGCTCCAGCATCCGGACGGCGAGCAGGGAATGGCCACCGAGCTCGAAGAAGTGGTCGCTGCGGCCGATCCGATCCACGCCGAGGAACTCCGCCCAGACATTCGCGACGATCTGCTCGTTCTCGCATCGCGGCGCCTCGAAACGCCGCCGCGCGAATGCACCGTCCTCCGGCGCCGGCAGCGCCTTGCGGTCCACCTTGCCGTTCGGCGTGAGCGGGAGTGCATCGAGGCGCACGCAGGCTGACGGCACCATGTAGTCCGGCAGGCGCGCACACAGATGCTCGCGCAGCGCGCCGGCAAATTCCCCGCTATCGCGTCCAACGCCGCCCCCAGTGGCCACATAGGCAACCAATTGCATATCGCCGCCATGATCGCGCTGCACCAGCACGATTGAATCGATCACGTCGGCGTGCTCATTGAGCCGGAATTCGATCTCGCCGAGCTCGATGCGGAAGCCGCGGATCTTGACCTGGTGATCATTGCGGCCGAGAAACAAGATACTGCCATCCGGCAGATAACGGCCGAGATCGCCGGTGCGATACATGCGCGCATCCGCATCGCCGCAGAAGGGATCGCGCACGAAGCGCTCGGCCGTCAGATCAGCGCGATTGAGATAACCGCGCGCCACTCCGATCCCACCGATGTAGATCTCACCGACCGCGCCGAGCGGAACGGGCGCACCGAACCGGTCCAGAAGATAGATCCGCACATTCGGCAGCGGCCGACCGATCGGAGCAGCGTCGCCGTCAAAGCCCGGTGGCCGCAACCAGCTCGTGGCGCAGACCGTCGCCTCCGTTGGACCATAACCGTTGAAGACGGCGATGCCAGGAGGCAATCCCTTGACCAGTTCGGCCCTGGGCAATTCACCGGCAAGAACGAGGACCCGCAACGAGGTCAGGCGGTCAAGATCGGTCCGCCCGTGCAGCATCGCCGGCGGCAAGGTCGCATGCGTGATCGCGTTGTCCGCGAGGAAGTCGAGCAGTGCCGATGCATCCCGATGCTCGCGCGAGCCGGCCAGAAACAGCGCGGCGCCCGAGCACAGCGCCATGACGATTTCCCAGACGCTGGCATCGAAGCTGGACGAGGCAAACTGCACGACGCGGCTGCTCGAATTGATATCGAACATGGTCCGCTGCGCCAACGCCAAATTCACCAGGCCACGATGCTCGACCATCACGCCCTTCGGCCGGCCGGTCGAGCCGGACGTGTAGATGATGTAGGCGAGGCCTCGGGAGGTCAGTCCGTCGACGAGGTCGGTCGGATCTGACGTTGCCTGCCCTACGCTGGCCGCTGCATCCCCGTCGGGATCGACGATCGCGTAGGTCCCATCCGGCACTATCGCGCGTCCCGCTTCATCCGCGATCAGCAGGCGCGGCCTGGCGTCGTCGACAATCTGACGCAGCCGCTCCGCAGGATACGCGGGATCGAGCGGCAGATAGGCGCCGCCCGCCTTCAGCACGGCCAAAAGGCTCACGACCATGGCGATGCCGCGCGGCAGGCAGATCGCGACGGGCTGGTCCGGCACGACGCTCAAGGCGATCAAACGCCGTGCGAGCCAGTTCGCTCTGGCGTCGAGTTCGCCATAGCTCAGACGAACATCCTCGTAAACAAGCGCAATGGCGTTCGGCGCCCTTCTCACCTGCTCCGCAAACAACTCGTAAATGCAGGCTTCCACGGGAAACGGCGTTTTCGTCTCATTCCACGTGTCGAGGACGCGCCTGCGCTCCTCGGCGCCAATGATGTCGATCCGATCGATCACCTGGTCCGCATCGGCAACCATGGCCCGCAGCAAGGCCAACAAGTAGTCCCGGTAGCGCGCGATCGTCGCCTCGTCGAACAGCGACGTCGCATAATTCAGGGAGCCGACGATACGCCCATCCATTTCGCCGAGATTCAGCTCGAGATCGAACCTGACCTGTTGCAGCGGAATATCGACGACCTCGGCCTTGAGACCAGGCAGCTCGAGGGTCCCGATCTCGTTGCTCTGCCAGGCGAACACGACCTGGAAAACCGGCGTCTGATCCAGCCCTCGCAGCGGTCGGACGATGTCGACGACCTGCTCGAACGGCAGATCCTGATGATCCTGCGCCGCGAGCGTCGCCGCGCGGACGCGGCGGAGCAGTTCGGCGACGCTGGGGTCGGTCGAGAGATCGATGCGGATTGCAAGCATGTTGACGAAGAATCCGATCAGGCCCTCGATCTCCGGCCTGTTTCGGTTCGCCGTCGGCGTCCCGATCACGACATCCGTCTGCCCGGAGAGTCTCGACAACACCGCTGCCCAGGCCGCCAGCAGCGTCATGAAAACGCTGGCACCATGCGACTGGCTCAGTCGCCGGATGCCGGATGCGAGCGCCGCATCGATCTCGATCGGCAGGGAAGCGCCGGCGAGCGATCTGACCGGCGGATGCGGCCGGTCCGTCGGCAGTTCGAGCACGGCGGGGGCCTCCGCCAGCGCCTCTCGCCAATAGTTGACTTGCCGCTGCAATCGCTCGCCGGACAGCCATTGTCGCTGCCAAGCGGCATAGTCCGGATACTGGATTGCCAATGGCGGCAGGGGATCGTCCTTGCCGGCGGTGAAAGCCTGGTAGAGAGCACCGAGCTCACGCATGAGCACGCCGATCGACCAGCCATCCGAGACGATGTGATGCTGCGTAAGCAGGAAGAAATAGTCATGCTCCGCCATCCGGATCAGTCGGCTGCGGATCAACGGCCCGGCGGCGAGATCGAACGGCGTCGCAGCCTCCTCGCGGCGGAGGCGTGCCAGCTCCTGCTCGCGATCGTCCCGGCCGCGCAGATCATGGTCGAGCAGCGGCACACGTTCATCCGTCGGCAGCAGCACCACGCGCGGCTGTTCGTCCACCACGCGGAAGACGCTACGCAACGCTTCGTGGCGCGCGAACACGCGGTCGATGCTCCGACGCAACGCTTCGACATCGAGCTCGCCCGAAAATCGCAATGCGCCACGTATGTGATAGCTGGAATTGACGCCATCCAGTTGCGCCAACAGCCAAAGCCGCTGCTGCGCAAAGGACATCTCAAATGATCCGCCCCGCGCCACCACCGGAATGGCGCTAGCGTCATTCCGATCGGCACTTCGGCCGCGATCCCTCGCCAGCGCGACGAGCTTTCTCATCTGCTGGGGATCCAGGTCTCGCAAGCTAGGCTTTGCCGTGTCAGCCATGCTCACTGCTCCGCTCCCACCAGTTCCTGGAGCTCTTCGGCGTCGAATTCCTGTTCGATCAGCCTGATCGACACGACGCGGGAAAATGACGCGAGATCGGGATGAGCGAACAGATCCGAGATCGCAATCGACACGCCGATCTCCTGTGACACCCGGCTGAGCACCCTCACGGCAAGCAGGGAATGTCCGCCGAGCTCGAAGAAGTGATCGATGCGTCCGACCTGATCGACATCGAGCAGCTCCGCCCAGATCCCGGCCAGCGCGAGCTCGATCTCGTCCTCGGGCGCCTCGTAGGTGCGGCGCGCCACCACATCGTCGCCCGGCACCGGCAGCGCCCGACGATCGATCTTCCCATTGGGGGTGAGCGGTAGCTGCTCCAGCACCGTCACCGACGACGGCACCATGTAGTCGGGCAGAATGGCGGACAGCGTGTCCCGCAAGGCGCGGCCGTTGAGCGACGGCTCACCACTCGCATAGGCGAACAATTGACGTCCTGTCCTGCCCTCACCCGCCACAACGGCCGCCGCACGCACGCCGCGCTGCTCGATGAGGCGCGCCTCGATCTCTCCGAGTTCGACGCGGAAGCCGCGGATCTTCACCTGCTGGTCGGCGCGGCCGACATACTCGATCACGCCGTCGTCGCGCCAGCGCGCGAGATCGCCGGTGCGATAGAGGCGCGCGCCGCTGTCGCTGAACGGATCGGGGACGAACCGCTCCGCAGTCAACGCACGGCGGTTCAGATAGCCGCGGGCCTGACCAATGCCGCCGATGAACAGCTCGCCCGTGACACCGACGGGAACGATGTTGAGATCGGAATCGAGGATGTGCGCGGATCGCGCACCGACGGGCCGCCCGATTGGTGCAGGCTGGTGAGGTGTCAGCTTCGCATCGTCGACGATCCACGCCGTCGGCGCGATCACCGTCTCGGTCGGACCGTAAGCGTTGACCAGAAGATCGACATCGGCAGCTGCGCGAAATGCCTTGATGCCGGTATCCGACCAGGCCTCGCCGCCGACGATACAGACCCTGAGCGCAAGCCGTCGCCCGCCATGCCGCAACGCCGCGCTCAATTGATCGGCATAGGCCGGCGGCAGGAAGATCGAGGTCACCGAACTGCGAGTGATCTCGCTGATGAGGTCGTCGACCAAGAGGCCGGGTCTCGAAGGCAGGACGAGCGAGCCGCCTGTCATCAGCGGCACCAGCCATCGCTCGTGGGCGATATCGAAATTGATCGATGCGGTCTGGAACTCGCGGTCGCGCGAGGTCATGCGGTACAGCCGGCCGATCGCTTCGCAATGCATCGCCAGCGGCCCACGCGCAACGGCCACGCCCTTCGGCATCCCCGTCGATCCCGATGTGTAGATGACGTAGGCAAGACTATCCGGATGGATTTCGATGTTGAGGTTTCCACCAATGTCACCGGCGGACGGCGTCGGCTCCTCGATACAGAGCGCTTCGACCTCAGCTTCCCGCAGTACCGGCGCAAGCGATTCGAGTAGCGCGCCTTGCGTCAGGACGAGCGCCGCGCCGCTGTCGCGCAACATGTAGCCGAGCCGCTCAGCCGGATAATCCGGATCGAGCGGAAGATAGGCGCCGCCGGCCTTCAGGACCGCGAGCAGCGCGATGATCATGTCCGGGTTTCGGCTCAAGGCAATGCCGACCAGCAGGTCGGGGCCGAGATTCCAGAGCCGAAGCCGCCGTGCCAGCGCGTTGGCACGCACGTTCAACTCGCGATAAGAGAGGCGTTGGTCGCCCCATATGATGGCAACGGCGGACGGCGCCTGCGCGGCCTGCGCTTCGATATGCTTCACGACATCGGCGCAGGATGACGCCGAGGTCAGCTGCGCTGCGCCGCTCCATTCGAGAGTTCGCCGCGCATCCTGATCGGCCGCCGCCCTGAGACCACCGACCACACACTCCGCGTTCGCTGCGATCTGTTCCAGCAATCCGTGCAGGACGTCGCGAAGGCGCATGATGGTCGCCTCGTCGAACCGGCACGGGTCATAATTGAATTCGATATTCAGCCTGTCGCTCGCAGCAAAGACCGCAACTGCCAGCGCATAATTCGTCGGCGTTACATACGCGACACGTCCCAGCCGCGGGCCGCCTTCCCCGCCCCGCAGCAATCCCTCGTCGATGGGATAGTTCTCGAACACCAGGATGCTGTCGAACAGCGGCTGTCCAGCGTGGCCGGCGAGGCGCTGAATGTCGTAGAGCGGCGTCCAGCCATGCTCGCGCAGCGCCAGGTTCTGCTCCTGCAACCGGCGCAGCCAATCGCCCACCTTTCCTTGCGGGTTCGGCGCATCAACGATGGGAAGCGTGTTGATGAAGAGGCCTACCGTCTCCTCCGAGCCAGGCAATTCGGCCGGACGGCCCGAGATGGTCACGCCGAAAGAGACCGCGGAGTGCCCTGAATGACGCCGCAACAGCTGTGCCCATGCGGCCTGTAGGAGCGTGTTGAGTGTCACCCGTTCCTGCTTTGCGAACGACTTCAGGCGTTCGGTCAGCGCCGCGTCGACCGCAAGTCCAACACTGGCGTGGCCTTCGCCCTCGGATGACTTGCGGGCCGCCAGTGTGTTCGCAAGCAACGTGGGAGTCTCGAGCCCCGCCAAGGCCTCACGCCAGAACCTCTCGGCGCTCTCGCGATCGCGGCCCTGCAACCATGCGATGTAGTCGCGATAGCTGCCTTGGACGGCCGGTAGCGTGCCGCCGCTCACCAGCTGCAACACATCCGCAACCAGCCGTGCCGAGCTCCAGCCATCGACGAAGATGTGGTGATGGGTCCAGATCAGCCAGTAACGGTTGTCGTCGAGGCGGATCAGGCGAATGCGCTGGAGAGGCGGCTGTGAAACGTCGAAGCCCATCTCGCGCTCGCGCCGCGATGTCTCGGCCAGCGCGGCTTCCAGATCCACACGTGATCCGTCCCGCCAGTCCTCTTCGACAAACGGCACTGTCACCTGGCGATACACTACCTGCTGCGCTGCGCCCGACAGATTCTGCCAGGCAAACCCCGTCCGTAAGGCGGCGTGCCGGTCGCTAACCACCTGCCACGCGGCTTTCAGCTGGCCGGCATCGACGCCGAAAAGTTCGAGCCCGAGCTGGTTCACATAGGCATCATTGGCTCCGTCGCGCAGCGCGTGGAACAGCATGCCCTGCTGCATCGGTGAGAGCGGATAGATGTCCTCGATGCGGCGAAGATCCAGGGTCGCAGCCAATCGATCGAGATCAGCCTGGCCGAGTCCGGACAACGGAACGTCCGATGGCGTGAGACCGGACGCTCCCTTGCAGCAATGCGCGACCAGTTCGCGCAATGCAGCCTTGTACTGGGCGGCGAGCCGCTCGACTGTGGCTTGCCGGTAGCGCTTGCGTCCATAGGCGAAAGACAGCTCCAACCGACCTTCACGCACGAGGCCAGTGATGTTCAGCCAGCCACGCATGGGCGCCGTTGCGCTGCGTGAGGGACCTGCGGTCTCCGGTGCGAAGGTGAATTGCCGGGCCGCGCCGACGCTTGCGTCGAACTGGCCGAGATAGTTGAAGACGATCTGCGGCGCCGCCAGTTGCGCCAGGACATGGCGCTGCTGCTCGGAGCCGAGATAGCGCAGCACACCATAACCGAGCCCGCGATTCGGGATCGCGCGGAGCCTCTCCTTCACCGCTTTGATCAGTGACGCCTCGTCCGCGGCTGTATCCTTCAGCCGGACCGGGAATGCCGTCGTGAACCATCCGACGGTGCGGGATATATCCGCATCCGAGAAAATATCCTCGCGGCCGTGGCCCTCGAGCTCGATGGTGATCTCGTCGTGCCGGCTCCAACGCGACACCGCGCGCACGAGCCCTGCCAACAGGAGGTCGTTGACCTGGGTCCGATACGCTGCTGGCGCATGTTCAAGCAGCTGCGACGTCAGGTCGGCATCGAACACCAATGACACCTCGCCGCCGTCACCGACGCGGTCGACATCGCCATGGTCGTCGTCGCATGGCAGGCACACGCCGGCATCACAATCCAGCCAATGGGGCAATTCGGCCGCGAGCTCCGCGGACCCTGCGTAGGCATGCAACCGCTCACTCCACGAGGCATAGGAGTCGCTCTTCGGCGGCAGCGCGACGGAGCTGCCAAGTTGCAGCTGGTCATAGGCCGACGCCAGGTCTTCCAGCAGGATACGCCAGGACACGCCATCGACGACGAGATGATGGATCGTAAGCAACAACCGTTGGCTACCGTCCGCCAAGTCCATGCCGACCGCCCGCAGCAGCGGTCCCGAAGAGAGCGAGAGGCTTTCCTGCCCGGCGCGGGCGAGCGCCGTGATTTCCGCCGCGCCGCCGACATCAGCATGCATCCATAACAGTTCGGACGACCCCGGCGACAGCCCCTGCTCCGCCCGCCAGGCACCATCCATTTGCCTGAACCGCAAGCGCAACGCGTCGTGATGCTCCACGATGGCGGCGAGCGCGCGTCGCAGTGTCTCCCAATCGACCTGCATCCGGGGCAGCAGCAGAACCGCCTGGTTCCAGTGATCTCGATTGTCGATGTCCTCGGCGAAGAAGCGCGCCTGGATCGGCATCAGATGGCGCATGCCGGACGCCGCATCGCCGTCGGCTGTCGTCCTCGCTGCCGGTTTTTCCTCCTTCGTCGTCCCTGCCGATATGACGGCGACCGTCGCCAATCCGGCAACCGTCTGCTGGCTGAAGATCTGCTTCGGCGTCAGCCGGATGCCGCGCTTACGCAGGCGGGCGATGATCTGCAGGCTCAGAATCGAATCACCGCCGAGTTCAAAGAAATTGTCATGGCGGCCGACGCGTTCGCGGCCGAGCACCACGCACCAGACCGAAGCGATCGCAACTTCAACATCCCCTGCAGGCGTGGCATAGCCGACCGGCGCCCCCTCTTCAGCCGGCCCGGGCAAGGCGCGACGATCGACTTTTCCATTCGCCGTCAGCGGCAATCGCGCCAACACGAGGACATGCGAGGGCACCATGTAGTCCGGCACGATCGCAGCGAGTTGCTGCTTGATCGTGTCCGCCTGTGAACCGGCCGGGTTCTCAGGCACACAATAGGCGATCAACTCCTGCCGGTTGGCATCCGCCCCGACCGTGCGCGGAACGACCACCGCATCGTCGATCCCCGGCAGCGACTTGATGACGCGTGCGATCTCGCCCAGTTCGATGCGATAGCCGCGCAACTTGATCTGGTCATCGGAACGGCCAAGGAATATCAGCCGGCCCGCGTCGTCGCAGCGGACACGATCCCCGGTTCGGTAGAGACGCTCGCCCGGTATGCCGAACGGATCCGGCACGAAACGTTCCGCAGTCAGGCCCGCCGCGCCGCGATAGCCGCGCGCCAACCCGGCACCGCCGATATAGAGTTCGCCGGTGACGCCGATCGGCACTTCGTTCAGCGCGTCATCCAGGACGTGAGCGCGCAGATTGGCGAGAGGCAGGCCGATCGGAACCGGGCCGTCCTCGCGTTCCGCGGCGCATTCATGCGTCACCGCACCGACCGTGGTTTCCGTGGGCCCGTAATGATTCAGAATCCGGCAGCCCGGCCGCAAGCGCCGCACTTCGTCCAGCAGTGCGCCATCGCACGCCTCGCCACCGAGGACGAGGACATCGCGGGGGAGAAGATCGGCCGAGCGCGAGGCCTGAAGCAGCCCTCGCAGATGGCTCGGCACGATCTTGAGAATGTCGACCTCGCCCTCGCGCATCGCCTGCGCAAACGCATCGGCGTCGAACACGGCCTCCGGCGGCAGCAGATTCAGCGTCACGCCGGATGCGAGCGCGCCGAACAGGACGGTGTGGCCGAGGTCCGCAGCCACCGTGGAGACCATCGCCATGCTCGCTGACGGGCGGGGCTTCAGACGTTGCAGCAGAGCCTGCGCGTAATTGGCCAAGGCGCCATGCGAGACGCTCACCCCCTTTGGTACGCCGGTCGATCCCGACGTGTAGATGACGTAAGCAGTCTGCTCCGGATGATTCGTCACGCCGACCGGCAGGCTCGATAGCTCCTCGCGCTCGGCTTCCGCCGCCGCATCGAGCACCAGGCAATCGAGCCCGCAGGCGTCCGCCAGTTTCTCACCCGCTGCCAGCACGATCTCGATGCCGCCGTCGGTCAGGATGCGCCGGATGCGCTCCACCGGCCATTTCGGATCCAGCGGGACGTACGCGCCGCCGGCCTTGAGCACAGCTAGCAAGGCGACGACAAAGGCCGGCGAGCGCTCGATCCACAGCGCGACCGGTGTCTCGCGTGCCACGCCCTTGGCGATGAGGGCATGCGCGATACGGTTCGACCGCTGCTCGATATCTTCAAAGGTCAATTGCTCCCGGCCACATCGGATGGCGATGGCGGCCTGCCGATCGGCGGTTGATGCACGGTGCAGGCTGAGAACATCCGTGACGCGGAATGTCGCGACCTCACTCGGCACGGCCTGCCGGTGCTCCTCGTCAATGACGAAATCCGATATCCGCCGCTCGGCATTCTCAGCAATCTGGCGCAGCATCGACACGAATTGTGCCGCCAGTCGCGCGATGGTCGGACGATCGAACAGGTCGATGGCGTAATTGAACGTCACCTTCATCCCGGCAGCGCCGTCAATGACGTCGAGCGCGAGATCGAAATGCGAGCCCGCGAGATCGATGATGTCGATGTCGGCGCTGAGCCCCTCGGCGCCAGCGAAACCGCGCGGCGCCGACATGTAATTGAACTTCGACTGGAACAGCGGATTGTGGCCACCGCTGCGTTCGGGCTTGAGGCCATCCACCAACATCTCGAACGGAAGATCCTGGTGCGACAGCGCCTCGACCACCGCTTCCTTGACCTGTTGCAACAGGCTCGGGAAGCTCGCTTCACCAGCGATCTCGGCCCGCAGCACCAGCGTATTGACGAAACATCCGATCAGCCGTTCGAGCTGCGTGTGCCGGCGCCCCGCGATCGGCACGCCGACGCGCAGGTCGTTCTGGCCCGTATAGCGATGGAGCAGCACCTGATATGCGCCGAGCAGCAGCATGAAGACGCTGACGCGCTGCTTTCCGGCCATCTCTCGGAGCCGGGCGGCGAGCGCGCCGTCGATGGCGAGACCGATCGTGTCGCCGGCATGGCTCTGGACCGCCGGGCGCGGCCGATCATGCGGCAACGCCAGGACCGGATGAACGTCGCCGAGCTTGGTGCGCCAATACGCCAGCTGCCGATCGCCCTCGCCGCCTGCGAGCCAGTTTCGCTGCCAGGCCGCGAAATCCGCATATTGAACCGTCGGAACGGGCGGCGCGTCCGCACTTTGGCCGACGCCGCTGCGATAGAGGCCGGCCAGCTGTTCGAGCAGCACGTCGAGCGACCAGCCATCGACGATGATGTGATGAGCCAGCAGCAGCAACTCATGCGCATCATCCGCGAGCTGAAGCAGCATCGCGCGCAGCAGCGGCCCGTTCACGAGATCGAACGGCTTGCCGAGCTCGGATCGCTTGAGTGTCTCCACGCACTCGGCACGTTCCCGCACAAAATGTGTCCGGAGATCCTCGTGCCGGATGCCGATGTTCGTGACATCGTGGATGACCTGCGTTCCGCGGCCGTCCCTGGCGATGAATGAGGTCCGCAAAATCTCGTGCCGACGGACGATCTCACCTAGCGCGCGCGACAGCACGGCATGATCGAGCCGCCCCTTCAGGCGGATCGTGCTAGCAACGGTATAGGCCGTTCCAGCCAGATCCATGTTCCAGAGGAACCAGAGTCGCTCCTGTGCGTGCGACATCACCGCGCGATCGGCCGCGGCCGCCCACGGGATCGGCGGCAGCGTCCGGCCGGCGCCGGTCGCCCCCAGAGCATCGATCCGATCGGCGAAGGCGGCCAGCGTCGGCGCGTCGAAGAAGACGCGCAGCTCGACCTCTACGTTCATGCGGTCGCGGATCGCAGCGGCGGCCTGGCCGGCCGCGATCGAATTTCCGCCCAGCACGAAGAAATCGTCCTCGCGATGCACCTCCGCCACGCCAAGCGCATCGCACCAGATCGAGGCGACAGTACGCTCGGTAGCGGTGGCAGGCACAGTCGAAGATCCGTTGCCGCGGCGACGTCCCCTCTCGAATACCATGAAACTGTCGAGCGTATTGTCGGCAAGGCGCGCCGCGCAAGCCGATCGCTGCAACTTGCCGCTCGTGGTCAGCGGCATGGCCTGCGGGTTGAGCAAGACGATCACGGCTGGATATTCCTGCGCCTGCCGCAGCACCGCCTCGCCAATGGCGTGCGCGAGTGCCTCCGGATCGCTGCGCTTGAGCACGGTGCGGCTGAACTCCGCTGCGACGCCAATGGCTTCACGTCCGTCTATATCGACCGGAAAGGCGGCAACCCGCCCGCTGCGGACGGATTCGACCTCGGCTTCGACCGCCTGCTCGACGTCGGTCGGGTAGACATTCTGGCCGCGAACGATCAGCAGATCCTTGAGGCGACCGGCCACGACCAGCGCATCATCGCGAATGAACCCGATATCGCCGGTCCGCAGCCAGCGCGCACCGTCCCGCTCGACAAAGGCCTGACGCGTGGCCTCCGAGTTATTCCAGTACCCCAATGCAACACTGGGGCCGCTCACCCAGATCTCGCCGACCTCATTCGCCCCGGCTACGGCCGATCCATCGACGCGCATGATGCGTGTGTCGTGGCCTGCAGCGGCTCGACCGCACGCCACGAGGTCGGTGCCGTCGCTCGCAGTCGCAATGCGGCCTGCGGCGAGCTGCGCAGTATCGAGCGTATAGCTCACGGTCTCGGCTGTGATGTCGCCCGCAGTCACCAGCAGCGTCGCTTCGGCGAGGCCATAGCAAGCCGTCAACGCTCGCCGATCGAACCCGGCCCTCGCGAACCGGCCACCGAACTTCTCGAGAGTGGTCCGGCGGACGAACTCCGAGCCCGAGAACGCGAATTTCCACCGGCTCAGGTCCAGTCGACTGATGGTCTCATCCGAGATGCGGTCAGCGCACAGCGCATACGCAAAGTCGGGGCCGCCGCTCAGCGTGCCGCCGTGACGGTCGATGGCCTCGAGCCAGCGTCGCGGCCGCTCGAGAAAATTCCGCGGCGACATCAGGATGCCGGTAAAGCCCGTGAACAGCGGGTTCAGGAGGCCGCCGATCAGTCCCATGTCGTGGTAGAGCGGCAGCCAGCTCACAAAAACGTCGTCCGGCGTTCCGCCGGCGGCCGCTTCGATCGCGCGCTCGTTGGCCGCCAGATTGCCATGAGAGACGCAAACGCCCTTCGGCTGCGAGGTCGAGCCGGATGTGTATTGGAGAAACGCGATCGCATCGGCCGCAGGCCTCGTCTCGCGCCAGTCAGCCGCGAGGTCGGGCGGGATGGTATCGACCGCAACGATCTCCGCGTTGCCCAATTCGGGCAGCGCCGCTTCGATGAGACCGCGCAGAGCCGTCTCCATCAGGATGAAGCGCGGTGTTGCATCCCGCAGGATGCCGTCGAGACGTCCTGCATAACGCTCGGGGCCCCCCTCCGGCGGATAGGCGGGAACGGCGATCACGCCCGAGTAGAGGCAGGCATAGAATGCGACGGCATAGTTGGTCCCGCTCGGCAACAGGATCACGGCTCGCTCGCCTGCGCCGCCCACCTGCTGCAACCAGGCCGCAAGTGCCCTGATCCGCGCGTCGAGCGCTGCGAACGTCAGCTCACCGGCGACGTCCTCGCCTTCGAGGAACCGCAATGCCGCCCTCTCCGGTCGCAAGGCAGCGTGCTCTCGCAAGCGTTCGACGAGGTGGTCGGATCTGTCCATGTTCTCGAATTCCTGTCCGGCCGCGAGCCGAAAATTCTCACCGATCACCGCTGCCGATGAGCTTCCGCCATGGCGACGATCACCTTGCGCGGTCCCTTGAATGGGGCGCGCGCGTGCGCGGTGAGCATGTTGTCGAGCATGACGACGTCGCCGGCCTGCCAGGGAAAGCTGATCTTGTGCGTCTCGAGAACGGTCCGGACCGTTGCCAGCGTCTCGTCCTCGATCGTCGAGCCGTCGCCATAGAACACGTTGCGCGGCAGATCGGCCTCGTCATCGACCACGTCGAGCAGGCTCTCTCGCACCTCCGGCTCGAGATTGGAGACGTGGAACAGATGTGCCTGGTTGAACCAGACCCAGTCACCCGTCACCGGGTGTCGCGCCGTGCCCTGACAGATCTGGCGCGTGCGAAGCTCGCCGTCGTCCTTCCACTCGCACTCGATGTCGTGGCGAGCGCAATAGGCCTCCACCTCCGATTTGGAATCCGTGCCGAACACCTGCTGCCAGTCGACGTCGAGGCCGTTGCCGTAGTTCCGCACATACATCACGCCCTTGTCGGCAAACCGTTCGCGAATGGCCGTCGGCATGTCGCGATAGATGGCGCGGCTGTCGGCGATCGGCGTCTCCCCGCCTTCCAGCGCCGGCTGCATACAATAGAACCAGATCTTCATCGGCCAGTCGCGCGTATAGGCCTGCTCGTTGTGCAGTGGGATATGCTGGTGCGGCGGATATTCCGTGGACGTGTAGACCCCGGAGGTCACCTGCGAGCGCGGCGTCGATCCGAATTCGTAGGTGAGCAATGGGTGACCGAAATCGGCCGCGAAGGCGCGAAACGCATCGGGACCATCGAGCGAGAAATCGCGAAACACGATGCCGCCGCTGTCGGTCAGATAGCGGTCGATCGTCTCGCGCAGCATGGGAAGTGCCTTGCCCAGCGGCTCGCCGGCCGCACCCGCCTTGAACAGCATGGGAAGAGTTTTGCCCTCAATGAGTGGCTGGACGGAGAACGCGCTCATGATCCTCGCTCCGATGCAAACCGATCGATCGCCCCGATTGCCGGGCCAGCGCCGCACCGATCCGGTCGATCAGCTCGGCCTGCTGCGTGTGAATGAAGAAGTGATGCCCCGCCAGGATGTCGAGCGCGAACGAGGCCGAGGTCTCCTGCCGCCAGGCCTCGAGTGCCTCGCGGCTGGTCTCGTCGTCGGCCCCGCCAAAGACGTGCACGGGGCACGGCAGCGGACGTCGCGGTCGGTAGACATAGGCTCCGCACATCAGGAAATCGGCGCGCAACACCGGCAGCGCGGCTCGCATCAGCTCTGCATTCGCAAGCGCCTCGTCGGGCGTGCCCTGAAGATGGCGCAACTCCTGCATCAACGCTTCGTCGCTCAGGGGTTCGCGCCACCTGCTACCATCCCGCACCGCCGGCGCTTCCGCGCCGGAGGCGAAGAGCATGACTGGCGCGGCCGTCCCGCGATCGAGCAGGCCGTGCGCAAGCTCGAACGCGACCACGGCACCGAGGCTGTGCCCGAACAATGCGTAAGGCCCATCGAACTGCGCAGCGAGCTCGCCGGCAAGCTGCCCTGCCAGTACGCACGGATCGGTCGCCAGCGGCTCATCCATGCGCACGCCGCGCCCGGGCCACTCCACCGGCCGAACGTCGATCCACGACGGTAGGAGCCTGCGCCACCGCGCATAGAACATGGCACTGCCGCCGGAGTAAGGCAGACAAAGAAGCCGCATCGGACGACCAGACTCCGCTGACTACGTCGACTGCCGAGGCGACGCGCCGTCCATGAATTTGCGCAAGCTGAGCGGACGCATGTCGGTCCACACCTGTTCGATGTGGTCGAGACATTCCTTCTTGCTGCCGGTCTTCCCCACTGCCATCCAGCCGGCCGGGATCTCCTTGAACGTCGGCCAGATGGAATATTGCTCTTCGTGATTGACGACGACGGTGAAGGTGACGTCGTCCCTGTCGAACACCATCATGGCTCGGTCCCTCTTCGGAAAGCGAAAGGAGACGTTTGACTAGGTCAGAAGCCGACGAGGGTCAAAGCAATATCGACGCGACTCTTTTTAAGACCTCAAAACTGGCGACGGAGGGAAACAATGCAACCTCCGCGCTTGCGCACCAACACGCAGGAAAATATTGCGATTTCAGAACACGACGCAGGTTGCTGCAATTCTAACTGCGCACGGAGGAACTTTTACGATGCGACTTGATCGCGCGTTTTGGCACGAGCGGTGTTTCATTGTGCTGTCATCAATCGCGACAAATGCAGCTTTGCCGACCGTCGATCAAAGACGAGCCGCCGCGGATGAGATCCGCGGCGGCATGTATCGCAAAAGCCCAGAGACGCTGTGTTCAGAAGTTGAACGTCGTCGACAGAAGGTAAGTGCGCGGGGCACCGAGTGTGAGCACGCTGTTGTAGGCCGCCGCCCAGTACGCCTTGTTGGCAACGTTCTCGATGTTCGCGCGCACCACGATTGGCTTTCCGTTCCAGGGAGACAAGAAGGTGTAGCGGGCGCCTATATCGACACGCGTCCAATCTGGCAACGAGACCAAGTTGGCCGCATCGTAATACTGCGATCCGGTATAGATCACGCGTCCCGTAAGCGTCAGTCCAGGAACGAACCACGTATCCCATTCCGCACCGATATTCGCGCTAACGGTCGGAACGCCGATCGCCACCCTGCCGTCGGTGTTGCTGCCGTTGGCTGCTCTGGGCGTATCGATCTGCCGACCATCGATCAATGTCACACCACCGAGCAGTCGAATCTCAGGGGTGATTTCGCCGAACACGTTGAGCTCGGCGCCGACATTGCGCTGCTTGCCGTTAGGCAACTGGTACTGCAGCCCGCCTATGAAGGTCGAGATGATGCTGCGCTGCTCGATTTTGAAGAAGCTCACAGTCGTCGTAAAACGACCCGTGTCAAACTTCACGCCGCCTTCGACCTGCATGGTCTTGTTTGGTGGGAAGATGTCGTTGCGGTTCTGAAACATCGCGCCTGTTACAACATGAGGCGTCTGAAGGCCTTCGACGTAATTGGCGTACAGCGAAATGTTCTCGACCGGCTTCACAACAAGGGCGTAGGCAGGTGTTATCACGGACGCTTCTTGATAAGGCCTAGTACCTGTGCCCGGGGCGATAAAATTCGTAACTCCGGTGCCTGCCGTCTGGTGGCGCGCACCGATGGTAAACTGAATGCGATTATTCAACATAGACATCGTATCAGCGATGCCGAAGCTTTCAACCTGCGCAGTGGTTCTCTGATTTGCCGCCAGAACATTGAAAACCGGCTGAGCGAGATTGGTCGGCTCGTTGTACAGATTCCAGTAGAGCACACTCTGCGCCGCCGGCAACGGATTGGGCGGGGTCACGACTCGCTGCTGATAGGTTCGATCATTGATCGCATAATTCATGCTGACCGCATGATTGATAGGACCAGCGTCGACATTCGCCCGAAGACCTGCTTCCCCCGCGTATGTCTCGAATCGCTCGCTGCCGGCAAGTGGATTCGATCTCAGGCCGCCGAGCTGGAAGGGACCCGTGTTAGCCCCTGGCACAGCATTGCTGATGATCGGCGAGGGGTACTTATAGTTGATGTTACTGTCGTGATAGCCGAAGGCGCCGTAGGCAGTCAGCCAATCAAAGACGTCAACCTCTCCACGCGCAGTCGTGAAGAAATCCGTCGGTTCGTAGTAAGCCCACGGCACCTGGAAATTGGTTCCAGACTTCGGGGGCGGCGGAAGGATTGGAGAAGCCAAACTGAAGAAGCGCAATGGCGGCTTGAGAACGTCGGCCTGATACCCAATGTCAGCTTCGAATCGTGCGTTCTCGCCCCGATAGTCGAGCCCCAGCACAGCATTGCCGAATTCGTCCCTCTGGCGATTCCAGGGCGTATTGCCGTTCGAATAGGTGCTGTTTAGCCTGACACCCCACTCCTTGTGCTCGCCATAGCGTCGACTGATATCGATATGCTCCCCGAACTGCGATTTCGACGAATATGTCCCGGTAATTCTGGTGATATCGACATCGGGCGCGTGCTTAGTGATGAGATTGATTGTGCCGCCAACCGCGCCGCCACTCGAGGCGCCCGTGCCGCCTATCGTCATGCCGTTGAGCACCGCGCTGGGGCCTTTGAGAACCTCTACTCGCTCGATGAAGTTCGCACCAGTGGAGTAGTAGGGCGCTATCCCCGGAAGGCCATTCAGCGCAAAGTCGCCGCTGTCGAAATAGAATCCGCGGATGAAGAGACTGTCGGCACCACCGCCTGCCGCCTGGACAACGCGAACCGAGGGATCATTCGCCAGGACATCACGGATCGTTCTCGCTTGTTGGTTCTGTATCAACTCAGCCGTGTAGCTCGTCTGGTTGAACGGCGTGTTCATCACGCCGCGATTGCCGAGAAGGCCGAGGCTGCCGCCGGTCGCGACCTGGCCGCCTGCATAGGCGGGCGGCACTGTGCCGACCGTACCGGTCGAAGGTACTACATAGGGAATGGGTGCCGCCTGCCGCGGAGCCGCCGCGGCGACCGATCGCTGTCCGCGCGAGGCGCGCGTCGACTGTGATCTCTGGATCGGCTGACGAACTCTCGGCCTGGGAGCGTCCACGGTCACGGGCGGCAGATTCGTTTGTGCGTAGGCCTGCTGAAAGTCACCTGACGATTCCAGAGACAGCGCAAGATAACTCACCGCTCCCAGCGATAGCGTCCGCACGATTTTTCTGATTGAGAGTTCACGCGTCATTCCAGCACCCCAATTCCCACTCGCAAGCATCCCCGCGCTTCCTAACATACGAGGGTGCTGCGAGAAGGGATTGGGAACTAGAAGTTATCTAAGGTTGTAAGACAAACCGCCGCGACGGGGACAAACGATATCGATATCGAATGATGTTGCTCGATGTTCGAAGGCTTCCAATTCAAATTGTTCTAATCATCGATTCGCCTGCTGCATCTCTGCGACGCTCCCGTCGTTTCGTGCTGAATTTGCGATCCAGACGAACAGGTTGGCCGTCCTCCGCACGAATGTTCCTGAATCGATTTCTGTCAGCACATCGCAGACATCGCGACGCCAGCGGTACGATAGGGTCGTACGGAAACAAAAGCACCCGCTCAGCGCCGCGGCGGAACCAGCGCACGCAGAATATGGGGCTTCCAGGCCTGACGAGCGCTGTCGAAAGCGGCGAAGTCGTGGTCGAACTGCCAATAGGCCCACGACCAGCCGAGCCTGTCGGCGCTCCGCGCCACGAATGACAGGTACCTCAAGCGACTGTCGGATGGCGCGCGTTCATACACCCCGAATTCGCCGAGATAGATCGGCCGCTTCTCCTTGTCCGCCCACAGCCTGACCTTGTTGAAGTCCGAGGCGGCCTTCGCTTCGTCGTCCCGGCTGCCCCAATCCAGCGGCCCGATCCGCGAAAATGTCTGCGACCACGGCGCGCCCTGATGCGTGAACTGTATCGGGGCGTAGTAGTGAAACGTCACGATCAGGTTGCGATCGTCGGCCGGCAGGGCCAGTTGGTCGATGGGGATCTCATCGACATTGAGAACGCCGGCGATGACCGGCCGATCGGGATTGGTGCGGCGGATGATCTCAAGACATTCATTGAGGAGCGTATTCCAGCTGGACGACGTCATTTGTCCGCCGGGCTCGTTCAGCACCTCGAAGACCAGCGCCGGATATCTTCCGGCATAACGCTCGGCGATCTGCCGCCAGAACGCCTTGAGCTTCGGTGCGCATTCGGCAATGTCGCGCTGGCAAATGTGAGTATCGTGCTCGTCGAGAATGGGAATGAGGCCCCGCGCAAGGACTTCATCGATGACGGTGTCGAGCCGCCTGAGAACGATCTCGTCCAGCACGTTCTCCGGGCCCATGAACTTGAACCCAAAGAAATTGATCCTGACGTGCGCGAACCCGGCCTTCTTGATCGTCGTCAAATTGTCGAGGCGGAATGGCGCGTTCCGACCGCCCTCCCAGATTCCGTCATAGCCGAGAATGTTGATGCCGCGTCCCAGTTTCGGGACGCCACGTGAGGCAGCCTGCTCGGCGCCATGGGCACAGACCGTTGATGCAAGGAAAAATGCCGCGGCGAGATTGAGGCCTCGCAGCAAGGCAGCCCGGATGGCGGTCATCTCGCGTCCATCTCCGCAGATTCGAATTCCGGCTCGGGCACGGGCCTGCATGTGGCAAGGAGGAACGCGACCAGGAGGACCGAGGTGAACATCGTCGAGCGAAGAAACGTCGTTTCCGTGAAATTGGTCTGAAAGCTGAGGACGACGAATCCGGTGATGAGCGCGCAGTGCGATCGCTCGATCGATCTCGTCGAGATCAGGTACAGGATCTTGTTCGAGAACAGAAGGACGCTCGCGGCGAACAGCGCATATCCCAGGAACCCGGTTTCCATCAGGATCGTGATGTAGCCGCTGTGATAATTGTCCAGCACCCAGCCGTGGTTCTGCTCGAAATAGTCGTAGATCGACGGCACAGTCCAGAAGCCGTTGATGCCGAAGCCGAGCAGCGGCGCATCATTGAAATGGCTGATGGCGTAGTGCCAGATGAAGGTCCGCTCGGTGAAATCGATCTTCGCGTCGCCGACATGGATCGAGTCATATCCGGTGACGTAGAAATACAAGAACAAGATGCCGGCCAGAATGCACATGACGAACGGCAGGGTTGCATAGACCCTCATGCAGCCGACCGACCACATCGACGTCACGAGCAGTGCACAGGCTGCCAGGGCGACGGCGCCGGCCCCGCGCGATTCCGACGCGAGGACGCACGTCGAGGCCAGGAGGAAGACGACGAGAAAGGCGGGCCAGCCCTGCCCGGTCATCTTGCGATAGCAGGAAAAGAACATCAAATACGCGCCGACGAATCCGAGCGTCTGCTTCGATTCGTAAACACCCTGCCATTGCCCGCTGTGCATCCAGGTCTGGTCGATCCCGATATCGGGGACGGCAAGCGCACAGAAGGTCGACGCGGCGACCAGTATGAAGAGCCCATGGGACGTGGCCCTCACGATGTCGTCGATGCCGATGCGCGTGGCGAGGCAGAATGCCCCGAAGGTCGTCATCGCCAGCGCCGCGCTCTTCATGAGCGCGGCCGCGTTCAGGCTCGACCAGAATACGGATACGACCGCGAAGGTGTAGAATGCGAGCAGCGCGATCAAATCGGGATTGAACTGCAACCGCAGGCGCGGTCGCACGAACGCGCTTGCATAGATCAGGACGCCCCACATCAGCAGCGCCACGGCTTGTTGCACGAAGGTCAGCTCCGGCGGCACAAGCTTGGCGTTGAAGATGCCCATCGACGCCACCACGTTGACGGTGATGGAGCAGCTGATTGCGATTCTGGCGATCTTCTCAACGCCTACGCTGCGCGTCTCCCAGAACGCGCTCTCGAGTGCCCCGGAATCCACCTCGGTCTGCAGGCTGGCCATGAACCGACCTTCCTGAGGTGCAGTTAATAATTCGCTAGCGCGGGCCGATCTTCGGCAATACCCGGCCATCCATGACCGGAGTTTAAGAGTTTGGTAACCATAGGAGATCCGGCGGGATGCATTCATGCAGATCGCACCGCGACGGTATGTCGCTCGTAACGACCCTGCTATAAAGCGCGGATCGAGCTCGATCGAATTTCACGAATTGTCCGGTTTCCTTGGCGACCCATGAACAGACCTAGCAGCACGTTCGATATCGCCATCGAGCAGGCGTTCGACTTTGCGTCCCCGGAATATGCAGAGCTGTTCGACGACTCCGCCGCCACCGCGTTCCAGCATCCGCTCTGGCTGCACAGCCTGTACACCAGGCTGGCGCCTCATGCTGGCGCAACGCCTCTCATTGTCGTAGTCCGCCATCGCAAGACCCATGCGCTTGCGATGGTGCTGCCTCTGCTGCGGATCCGGCGAGGTCCGATACGGACCGTCGAGTTCGCCGACCTCCGCGTCTCCGACTATCTGGCGCCGGTTTGCAGCCCGGAGGTGTTTTCCCAGCTGCTCGACGACAAGAGCGCGTGCGCGGCGCTTCGGCGCCTCCTCCGCCCTTTCGATCTGCTCCGCATGACCAAGCTGCCCAACGGGCGGCTTCCGATCGAGACCCTCCTTGCCGCGCCCCGTCGCATCTCGATGGACACCAATGCCTACGCGACCGTCCTCGTCACGCCGTTCGAGCAATGGCGGGCGAGTGCGATGGATCGCTCCTATCAGAAGGAGCTCGCGAAGAAATATCGGCAGCTCCAGAGGAAGGGCGCGTTGAGCTTCTCCTGCTGCAATGACGGCGCCTCCACACGCGACGCGTTGGAGGTGATGAAGAGATTCCGCGGGCCGCGATTTCAGTCACAGGGCGATGGAGACCTGCTCCAGCGCCCCGAATATTTCGATTTCTATTCCGACGTGGCGCTCCGCGGCGTCGGCCACTTCGTGCGGCTCTACGCCATGAAAATGGACGGCGACGTGATCGCCGCGGTGCTCGGATTGTCGCATCAGGGCAGCTTCCACGTCATCATGAGCGCCTTCGACATCGACGGATACAAGAGCCAATCCCTGGGCGCGCTGATGTTCGAGCAGGTGGCGAGGGATTGCATCGAGCGCGGAGATCAGATGCTCGATTTCACCATAGGTGACGAACCCTACAAGAAGCTGTTCGGCGCGCAGCCGTCGCCGATGTGGGCGGTCACGCAGGCCGGCAGCACTGTGGGCACCGTTGCGCTGTTCGCCCTGAAGCAGGCTCCCTGGCTCAAGCTCGCCGCCAAGCGCATGTCGGAATTCAGGCCCCTGCCGCCCCGCACCTCGACCCCGACGCGCTGACGAGCGCGAGGCGCCGACGACAGCAACGCTCAGGCCCGAAGTGCGCTGCGGACCTGTGCGAGCCAGCCTGGGCGCATCTGATCGACCCGATGGGTGAGACTACGCCGCAGGAAGTGCAGCCGCCGCCGCACGTCCCAGCCGATATCGTCACGTGAGGTCAGGGCCTGGCGGAATCGCGCCATCTTCAGCGATTGCTGGTCTGCCGCGAGCTTGTCGCGATCGGCGTAGAACTCGGAGATCTTCTGCCGGCTCATGCCAGGAGTTGAGAGCCACCGCGGCGCATGTTCGGTGCAAAGACGCTCGACGTCCACCAGCAGGCGCGCGACGCCGGTTCCGGCGGCGGGACAATTGGTCTGGAAGGCATCGCCGATCAGCACGATGCCGGGCTGAAGATGTCCCTCCACGACCGAGAGGTCCATCACCCAGTTCTGGATGCGGTCGATCACGCGGAAATCGCCGAGATAGGTGTGTAGTCCCGGCAGCAGGCGTAGAACCGTCGCTTCCGTGTCGCGGCGCAGCTCGCGCATGATCGGGTCGGTCGGATCGCGGAACATGAACAGATTCGCTCTCATGCCTGAGCGCACGGGAAACAGGCTGAGATAGTCGACGCCGTCCGCCGTGCGCTCGCCGTAGCAGGTCAGCGCCTCGAAATCGAACGGCGCACCGTCGCTGCGGGCAATCGTGAAGCCGAACGAGACCGAATGGCCCGCGGCCAGCAGGCGCCGCCTGATGCCGAGCTTGTAGCCGAGAGCTCCCGCCATGCCCGTGGCGAGAACCACGAGGCGCGCGGTGACATGCCGCCCGGAAGCAAGTTCGAGATGCTGGATGTCGTCGCTCGAGCTGATCGCAGTGACTTCGTCGACGATCAGGCTGGATGGATCGGACAATTGGCTGCGCGCCATGGCGACGAGATCGGCGTACGGAAGCCCGTAGGCTTGACCGACGCTGACATCGACCACCTTGCCCTCCCTGATGTTGAGCACACGATCGTAAGGACAGGCAACGCTCGCGAGCCCACGAATGAAGCCCAGCCTGCGGAACGCGTCCAGCTGCGGGCCTCCGATCTTCTCGACCCGGAACTCGTCCGGATAGACGGCGCGCTTGTCCACCAAGGCGACGCGATGCCCCGCCCGCGCAAGAACGGCCGCCGCCAGCGATCCTGCGAGGCCACCGCCGACGATCGCGATGTCCGTCGCTATCGTCGCGCTCCCGACAGGGTCGATCGAGGCAGTCACGGTTCTCCCCATCGTCATGGTGCAGGCTCCCCCGGTTAATCTGGCCCCATGTGCAATTTCCTCGCCTGATGTCGCATGGAAGGCCCGAACGCGATCACTTCCGCAGATCGAGGTTAATGAACCAGTAGATTGATCTGGACACGAAATCCCGGCACGGACTTTGCTCGGGAGGCTTTGCAAAGTTCAGGCTTTGGCAGATCGGCGGCCATTCCGGCGAGCCGTTCCGCATTCAAGCGGCTGATCGCGCCTGCTTCAGTGGCCGATGCGTGCCGCCGTTCAGTCAAACCGGGCTTTGCTTGATCTGGGACAATGGAGACGGCGATGTACCACCGTGAAGCAATCGACTTGGCCGCGGCCCCGCTTCGGCCAGCTGCATCCTCGACCGCGCATTAACACTCGCGGTCATTCGGCATGCTAGGCTGGCGCCGGTATCGGAGCCTATCTCTTCAGGGGAGACTCACCCCTCAATCCCCATGATCCAATCCATCATTCAGTTCATGCGGCGCGACGTAACGCGCGGTGTCGCCGGGACCATCCTTCTCAAGGTTGGCAGCGGCGCATTTGCGTTTGCGTTGTTCTCGCTTGCGGCGCGGACGATGTCGCCGGATGGGTTCGGCATCTTTGCAACCTGGCTTTCGGTCGCACAGATCGCCTCGGTCGTGGGCCTGGTCGGCCAGGAAGCCCTCCTGGTGCGCTTTCTGAACGAGTATCAGGTGGGAAATCGGCTCGATCTCACCAAGGGTGTCTTGCGGTCGAGTCTGAAGATTTCCTCTATCGCAATGCTGATCGTGATCGGCGCGATCGCGATCGTGGCGAACATCAAGGGCAACGGATGGCTGCTGATCCTCGCCGTGTCCGCTTATACTGCGGTGAATGCAGGGCTGATGCTGGGCAGCCAGGTTGCGCGCTCGCTGGTCAGCATCCTGATGGGGGAAGGAAACAGGGAGTTCTTCTGGCGGGTCGGCGTCGTCCTGTTCCTGCTCGCAATCCTGTTAGGCCATGGCCGGCTCGAACCCGCCGCATTGTTCGCCGTCATGACGATCGCCATGTCGGTCAGCCTCGGCGCACAGATCGTTTCAGTCGCGAAAGCTCTGCCGGATCTCCGCGGCACGACGGCACGGTCCGAGCCGTCGCGCTGGAGATCGAGCGCGCTGCACTTCTGGATCGCGTCCGCCCTTGAGGCCGCGAACCAGTATTTCGACGTCATTCTGGTTTACTGGATGCTGGATCCGGCGACGGCCGGCGTCTATTTCGCCGCCTCACGCCTTGCCAACATCTTCGCCATGCTGTCGGCAGCGCTGTACAGCTTCGGTGCGCGCCGGCTTCCTTCGCTGTATTTCAGCAACAACCATCAGGAGTTCGAGCGGACGCTCAAGCTGATGGCCGAGGTGACCGGGCTTTGCGTGATCAGCGGCCTCTTCCTGATCTGGATTGGCGGCCCCTATCTTCTCAACCTGTTCGGGCCTCATTTCGCCGCGCAGCACTGGGTCCTGATCGTGCTCGCGATCGGAACGGCGATTCAGGCAGCTGGTGGTCCTTCTGCGGCGATATTGCAGCTCACCGGCCACGAGCGCATCTATGTTCCCGTCGTCGCCGCCAATGTGGCGTTGCGGCTGGTCGGATTTGTCGTGCTGATCCCCTGGCTCGGCGTGCTTGGCGCAGCGATCTCCGCCACGGTGTCGCTGGCGCTTGCGACCATCGCGCTCAACGTGCTGTGCCGCCGGCGGTCCGGAGTCGATCCCTCAATTCTCGCGCTGTTGCGCTTTGGCGGATCGAAACGCGGCACCTTTGCAGTCCGCGGCGCCGACACGGGCGATTAGGATCGAGCTCAAACGCCGCAGGAGCGGCGCAGCCGGGTGACCATCAACCGGTCAGGCCGAGCGCTTCACCGCGCCGTTGAGCCGACGACAGATCTGCGGGCACGTGATTGACGACGATCCCGGTCGGCACGTTGCCGAACCGGGAGAGTGCCGCCGTCGCCCTGCGCATGGCGGCTGAATCGATCGCGTCTTCGCGACCGACCAGGACGACCAGATCGGCATGAGCAGCCAGCGCCGCCACCTCCGGCTGCAAGGCAAGCGACGTTGCGTGCACGATGATCAGATCGAACTCCGAACGAATATCGTCCGCGGGCGACGGCTGGGGCAGCCTGCCCGCGCTCAGAAGCTCATCGACGCTGCGGAAATCGGCCGTGGTCGTGCCGTCTGCCGGAGCCATGGCCGTTGCGATCTTGGCACCGCCGAGGTCCGGCTCGACACGGATCAGGACGCTCAGCTTGCCGCTATTCACCGCCCACCGGTTCAGCGACCGCGCGACCGTGTTGCCGCCGGCACGCTTTCCGACCGACATCACGAGAACGACCTTGCCCAGAGAGCCCGGCAATTTCTCCAGCCTGTCGAACAGCGGCAGGAGGTGGGGGCCGAGATCGAGCTCCATCGCGGACACCGGACCTTGCCAGATGTTTCGCGGCGCTTCGGCGGGCACGAGGTCAGGAATGCGCGCCCACACGGGCGGACGCGACCAGGCTCCTGCTTGGCGCGGAGCCGGCTCGGGATCGCGCGCATCAGGAGCCGATTTGTCCGGCCCGCGTCCCGTTGCGGCGACGACCGCGGTCGATGCCAACAGCGAACCCATCGCGAGCGCGGCCAGCAGCAGAGGCAGCGGCGGAAGAGTCGAGCGAAGCGGCGGAATAGCCGGCGAGGCGACCTTGGTCTGAGAGCTCTGCAGCAGGCGCTGCTCGTTCGTCGTCTTGGACCGCGACAGGAATTGCTCGTAGATGTTCCTGTTGGCCTCGGCGTCGCGCTGCAGCTCCTGGAGCTTCACCAGGGCCTGACCATCGACGAGGAGCTGCGATTCAGCCGCCTTCATCTGGCTTTCGAGCGCCTTCTGCTGATCGCGCTGGGCCTCGTATTCCGATTTTGCGGTGTCGATGCCCTTCTTCCGCTCGACCTCGATCTGTCTGTTGAGGTCGTTCAGCTGCCCGTACGACATCACGAGATCGGGATGGCGATCGCCGAGCACCGCCCGCTTCTGCGCGATCTGGTCGTTGAGCGCCGATCGCTGGGCCCGCAGCGCGCTGAGCAGATCCTGCTTGACGGGACTCTCGACATTCGCCTTCACGTCGCGCTGTGCCTGCTCGTAGCGGGCCTTCGCCTCTTCGGTTCGGGCGCGCGCAGCGGCCACCTGCTGCGACAGCTCGGTCACCCGCAATTGCTGGGTCGTGGCATCCTTGCCGGCGTTGACGATCCTGTGCTCGAGCTTGAACGCGGCGACGGCGTCCTCCGACGCCTTCAGCCGGTCGCTCAAGGTCTTGAGCCGGCCGCCGAGCCAGTCCGCGGCCTCGTCGGTCGCTTCGCTGCGAATACGGCTCTGTCTGGCGACGAACGCCTCGGCAATGGCGTTGGCGTAGTAAGCGGCCCGCTCCGACCGGTTCGAGGTGAACCGGAAGGCGATGACATAGGTCAGCCCACGACGGGAAATGTCGAGGCGGTTGCGGAAGCGCTCGAGCAGGCGCGCAGGATCGGTGTATCCGCCGGAAAGGTCCGGATCATCGCGGACCTTGAGCTCTTCGATCAGCGGCTTGAGAAATCCGTCGGACTTCGCCACTTCGACCAGGCTCTGCAGCGCGGCGCTGTCCTGTCCGATGCCCGGCAGGACGTCCTGCTCCGTCGTTATGCGCTGCTCGCGCGGATCGACGACGACCAGTGCCGTCGCGGCATAGCGAGTGGGGATCACCAGCAGAACGACCGCACCGAATGCGAAGATCGCGAGAGCGAGCGTCAATATCCGCCGGGCATTTTCGCGAAGGAAGGCGAGCGAAGCGCTCACAGTAAGCACGCCGCGAGCGCGGGCGGCTGTCCTGCCGGCCGCACCGTTCGACGAATTCCGGTCCCACGACGCGGCGAGGCCGGTCGATCCGGAACTTGTCGGGTCTGCGCGGCGACCGAACGTCATGGACTTTACTCGGATTCAACTGGCGAACACTGTTCAGTGGCCTGCTCCACCGTAAATATCTATGGTTAATCCGGGGTTACCCATCCCTCGCGCGACGATGATCAATTGGTTAACGCGCTCGCTTCGCTGGCTTTGGAAACCACCAGGATTCTCCGGCGACAACACTGTTCCGCCCTCCGATGCATTAACTCCGTTTATTGCTAGTCGATGTCCGCGCGATGTCCGCATGGTAGGTACGGGATCAAGCAAGGTGAAAATTTCGTTTCTTCAGCGGGTCGGGATCCGTGCTCCATTACCAGCCGAACAAGGAGTTGGGCGAGACGACCGCGACAGCACTCAACCCGTCCGGCGGCAGCGGACGGAAGCTGCACGTCCTTCTCGTACAAACGCAGGCCGAAAACGCCGGCGCTCAGGAGATCACCAGGCTGCTCGGCGCCGGTCTCTCCGCGCGCGGTCACCGCGTCACCAATCTGTTCTTCTTCCGCAAGTCGGATTCATTCGACGAGCCGCCCAATACGCTCTACTGCGCCGCGAGCCGGCCGGGGCATCCGCTGGCCCTGCTGCGAATGCTGTCGACGCTCGGCCACCATATCAGGACAACCAGGCCCGACGCCGTTCTCACGTTCCAGCATTTCGGCAACGTCATCGGCGCCGGCGTGTCACGTCTTGTGTGCCGCGCGCCCGTCATCGCCAACCAGGTTTCGTCCGCGCTGTCGATGAGCTGGCCGGTCCGCACCGCCGACATCGTCATGGGCAGCCTCGGCTTCTTCGACCGCATCACGCTCAATTCGAAGGACATGGAACGCGAATATTCGCGTTATCCCGCGGCCTATCGCTCGCGCATGGTCCACGTCCCGCACGGCTTCGACGACAAAGCGCTCACCCTGTCGAAGGACGCAGCACGCCAGGAATTCAACCTGCCGCGGGATCGTATCCTGCTCGGCTGCGCGGCACGCCTGCACCCGCACAAGCGACTGGATGCGGCGATACGTCTGTTGCCGGATGAACCGACCTGGCACCTCGCACTGGCCGGACAGGGCGCCGATGAAGCCCGGCTGAAGCAGCTGGCTGACGATCTGAAGGTGTCGGACCGGCTGTATCTGCTCGGCGAAATCCCGCCGCGCCGGATGGCGGGCTTTCTCGCCTGCCTGGACGTGTTCGTGTTTCCGACGCAGGCCGAAACCTTCGGCCTGGCGGCGGTCGAGGCCGCAAACGCCGGTGTTCCCTCCGTCGTCACCGACCTTCCCGTGCTGCGCGAGGTGCTATCGTTCGAAGGAAAACCGACGGCCCTGTTCGTCGATGCGTCCGACCATACGAAGCTGTCGGCAGCCGTCTCCAGCCTTTTGACGGATCAACAACTGCGCGACGAACTGCGACAAAACGCCAAAGGCCTGCGGCTGCGCTATTCGGTAGATGCCATGGTGGAGGAATACGTTCGGCTTCTCAGCCAAGTCACTTGACGGGGCACCTTGGAATAGATTGGCTCGACATGATCATCGAGTTTCGCTGTGAACGTGAGCATGCGCGGCGATGGATGGACCGCGAGACGCTGTCGGTCGACGGCAAGGATGTCCCTGTTCAGATTGCTTGGACGGTAACGGCGCAGCCACGCCCCGGCGGCCTGGAGGCACTGTTCGAACTCGAACGCCTGGTATTGCACAAGGGCAAACGCAACGGCGTCGGCAGGCTGAACGTCATCCCGGACCGCACGCAGGCTCACGCCGGCACGGCCGACGTGGTCGTCGATTTCACCGGCGGCGCCCGGGATCCCAAATGTCCTGCCCGGCTCTATCTGCGCCCATTGTTCAATGGAACCGCAGGTGAAAACGCTGCGCTCGCCGCCATTCTCGCCGGTGATCTTCCAATGATCGAGATCGTCAACGACGTCGATGGTGCAGTCCTCGATCGCGGCCACCCTTCCGGAGAGATCGCAGCCGGCCTCAGCGGCGCGCTCGAAACCGTCATGGCGCGAACCCTCACCATGGTGGCGGCCATCCTGTCGGGGCGCCCGCGCATCGTGCCGCAACTGGCGCGTCCAGCCGGAGACGGCACTGGCCGCCACCCGGCGGCGCATGTCGCGCGCGGCCTCGCCGTATCGATTGCCAAGGAGATCTATCGGCTCTGCTGCTATGCCCCGCATTGGCATGTTGGATGGCGCTTCAATGACGGCCCAGGCGTCTGGCAAAGCGGAAATCTGTCGGGACCGGGCTGGAATGTCCTCGGCGATCCCGGCCATCGCTTCTACGCCGATCCGTTTCCCATCACATGGCAGGGGCGAACTTTCGTCTTCTTCGAGGATCTCGATCACCGCGTCGGCAAGGGCACCATTTCTGCGATCGAGTTCAACGACGCGGGCCCGGTGGGCGACGTCGTGCCGGTGCTGGAGGAGCCCTGGCATCTCTCCTATCCGTTCCTGATCGAGGACGATGGCGCGTTGTGGATGATCCCGGAGAGTTCGACCCATGACGACGTCGCGCTCTACAAATGCGTTCGCTTTCCGGACAAGTGGGAGCGGCACGCCACGCTCCTGTCCGGCCTCGAGCTCGCCGATGCGACGATCACACGGCACAACGGCCTGCACTATCTGTTTGGCGCCTGGCGCGACGGAACGGGCGGCTATTCGGATTCGCTGGCGATCTATTACGCCGACCACCTCCTCGGCCCCTGGTTGCCCCACGCCAGCAATCCGGTCCTGATCGATCGTGCGAGCACGCGGCCGGCAGGAAATTTCGTCACCATCGATGGCAAATTGTGGCGCCCCGTTCAGGATTGTGCCGACGGCTACGGCGCAGCGCTTGCGCTGGCCGAAATCGTCGAGCTGTCGCCGACGACATTCAGGCAGATCGTCCGCAACGCCATCAAGCCCGGATCGGTATGGCCCGGCCGGAAGCTGCACACATTGAACCGCTGCGGCCGGCTCGAGGTGATCGACGGATCGCGTGTGCAACCCAAGACCCGTGCCTTCGCGAGCAGACCTCCATCGGCCGTCTTACCTGCACGAGCCAATCCTTCTACTGTCCTTTAGCGTGGCCAAGGACGCGTCCGATCGTGCCGGCTTGTGACGCGCCGCCGCGCCAGGCCACGATCTGGTCGGGACGTATCAGAGCGAGGTCCGCCTCATAGAGATCGCGCAGGGATGCTGGCAGCGTAACCAGCTTCACATCGACCCCGAGCATGCGGACGGCGTCAGCGACTGCCGCGTGAGCTGTCTCGACCTCCCCGAACTGGAGCAGGGTCCATTCGAACCCGAACAGGTCGTACAGGGACACGCCGCCTTCCAGCCATGCGTGCGGTGCGCGGCCGCCGGGGCAAGCACTCGGGACATAGACGTTCGCAGCGTCGGGCGGCGGCTGGCTGCCATCGGAGATGATGATCGGCGAGCCGTCATAACGTCCGCCGAACGTGACGCCGGGAATGTTGAATTCGGCGCGCGCGTGCCGTTCGAGATACGCACCCGCGATCCGCCGCGCCTCGTCTCCCTGATCCGTCGCGTGCTCGATCTCCGGCGCGGGCGCGAACAGGCCGAGGGAGTCGGCAAAGCGCCGCGCATAATCGGTGTTGCGAAGCGCCACGGGTCGCCGCTCGATCTCGTAGCTGTCGAGCAGCGCGACCGGGCTGACGCCCTTGACGACGCTTGCGAGCTTCCAGCCGAGATTGACCGCGTCCTCGATCGCGGTGTTGTAACCGAGCCCTCCGGTCGGCGTGAACAGATGTGCCGCATCGCCGCCGAGGAAGACCCTTCCCCGCTGCATTCCGTTTGCGACCAGCGCGTGGCCGGCAGTCCAGGTCAGGAACGACAGCACCTCGCACGCGATCGGCACACCGCAAGCGCGCTGAAACGCTGTCTTGGCCTCAGTGACCGTGATCGCGCCTGCGTCTTCGCCCGGCCGGAGCTGGGTGTGGAACGCGAATTCGTCGCGCCCATTCACCGATGCCATGAAGGTGCGGCGATCGCCGTTGAAGCAATTGTACATCCACGCCTTGGCATGTGGGATGCTCGCGTAGAAATCGGGCGAGCGGAGATAGACCGCCAGCATGCGGCCGCCCATGAAATCGCGCTGCATCCCGGTCTCGCCGCCATAAACGATGCCGAGCGATTGACGAACCATCGAGCGCGGCCCGTCGGCGCCAACCAGGAAGTCGGCTTGGACCTGGAAGCGGCTGCCATCATCGAGACGTTCGACCTCGCCGGCAATGCCGTCGTCGCTCTCGACGTAACCGATGAGCCTATGGCCATAATTCAGCTTGATGCCGGGCAGCCGTTCGGCATGGCGGAGTAGCACCGCTTCGACATATTTCTGCGAGACCCGATGCGGCAGCTCCGCGGCGCTCCAGGAGCCCGACATACCCTTGATCAGCTCACCTGCCCGCGACGATGACGGCAGCGCAAACCGCGCCAGCTCATAACCTGCGTAACGCGTGAAATAGGCAACGTCGGTCGGATAGTCCGCAGGCAAGCCCTCCCGCCTGATCTCGTCGGCAAAGCCCAGCCGGCGGTAATGCTCCATCGAGCGCGCCTGCGTCGCATTGGCCTGCGGATTGAACGCCGTGCCGGGTTTTTCATCGACCAGGATCGCGGACACGCCGCGCCGGCCGAGCTCGTTGGCCAGCATCAGCCCGCATGGGCCCCCGCCCACGATGAGCACCGCGGCCGTCAGACGTGCTTCCAATACGCCCTCCCTACCAGCATCATCCCGCATGGTAAGGGCGCCTGACTATTTCGTCAAGTTGCCTGACTAATCGGCATCACCCAACGTGTCGAACTCCGCACCGTAGACCGCGAGCCCTTTCAGGATCGCGTCCATCGTGGTCTTGCCGAGCTCGGCGCGCATCTCCCGCTCGGCGACGTCGACGGCATCGCGGAATGCATCGAGCCATTTGCGCCCGGCCGGGGTGAACATGACGATGCGCGCGCGCCGGTCGGTCGGATCGGCGATGCGATCGACGAGGCCGAGCTCGGCGCATTGATCGACCAGTTCGCCCATCGCCTGCTTGCTCATGGAGGCACGGCGGGCGAGCTCGGTGAGCCGCGTCCCCTCCACGTCGAGATTGCGCGTAAGGCCGATATGCGCGATGCGTGTCTCGTCGTGGCCGCGCTCGCTCATTAGTTCGAGCACGCGGCCCTCGAACCGCCGTACCGCATTGTTGAGCAGGCGGCCGATATTGGCGTGCCGCCACGCGGTCCCGGATGTCCTTGCCTTCACGAGCTATGTTTCCGAATCGAGCGATCGAGATCGTGCCAAGCTAACACAAGAGGCAGCCCGGCGACGCTCGCATGGCCGATCATTGCACATGAGTCGGCGGACGGCGTCGATCAAGACGCCGCCCGTCATCGCGTGTCTGCGCTTACCGCTACGTAGCGGCGATCTACTGAGAACGATCCGACGTCCAGCCCTTGTAGGCGGCGACGTTGTCCCTGGTCACCAGCTTGGACGGCAGGAGCTCGAGGGGGGAGGCCGGCTTCTGGCCATTGAGAATGCCGACACCGACCTGGACGGCCCGCCGCGCCATGAAGAACGGATCCTGTGACGCCGAGGCCTGGATTTGCGGCGATTGCGGATCCTTTAGCGCAGCCTCGATATCGGGCGCGCCGTCGACCGCCGTGATGACGATACCGGTGCGGTTCTGCTGGCGCGCCGCAAGATCGGTGCCGATCGCCTGCGGATCGTTGATGGCGAAGATGGCGTCGATTTTGGGGAAGCGGGTCAGATAGCCCTGCGCAACCGTGAGACCGCCCTCGCGCGAGCCCTTGCCGTCCTGATCGCTGGACAGCACCTTGATGCCGGGATTCTTCGAGAGCACATTCTTGCAGCCGACAACCCGGTCGATCACGGCGGAGACCTGGGGTCCGTTCTCGATGATCACGTCGCCCTTCCCTCCCAGTTTGTCGACGATGTACTGGCAGGAGATCTCGCCGGCCTGCACGTTGTTCGTGGTCACCGTGGCGTCGGCGCCTTCGGCCGCGGTATCGACAGCGACGACGACGATGCCCGCCGCCTGCGCCTTCTTGATCGCCGGCCCGATCGCCTTGGGATCACCCGGATTGAGCAGGATCAGGTCAACGCCGGCAGCGATGAAATTGTCGATCTGGGTGACCTGCTTGCCGAGATCGTATTCGAAGCCGACGGTCGTGATCTTCACATTGGGATTGGTCTTCTTGGCCTCGAACTCGGCGCCCTTCGACAGCGCGACGAAGAACGGGTTGCCCATCGATCCCAGCGAGACGCCGATCGATTTGAGCTCCTTGGCAAAGGCTGGCGCGGTGCTTAGGGCGAGCGCCATGGCGGCACCGGCGAGCATGATCGTCTTCAACATGGATTTCCTCCCTGGTCTGTCTTTCGTCCCCGGCGCGGCAGACCAGTTGCCGCAACGGAACTTCGCATCAGGTTCTGGCGGAGCCTCAGGTTCTGGCGGAGCCTCAGGTTCTGGCGGAGCCTTGCAGCCGGTAGCGGTCCAGCGCCACGGCACCGATGATCACCAAGCCCTTGATCACATATTGCCAGATGTCGGAGACACCGATGAGGATGAGGCCGTTCGAGAGCACGGCGATGATCAGCGCGCCGACCAGTGTGCCCCAGATCGAGCCGATGCCGCCGACGAACGAAGTGCCGCCGAGGATCACGGCGGTGATCGCATCGAGCTCGTAGGACTGACCGAGCTGGAGGCCGTTGGCCGCGTAGAGCCGCGCCGCCTGCATGGCGCCGCCGAGCCCGGCGAAAAGTCCAGAGATACCGTAGACGAAGATCAGCACCGCCCAGACCTTGATGCCGGCAAGACGCGCCGCGCTTTCATTGCCGCCCACTGCATAGATATGCACACCGAGCACGGTCCGGCGCAGCACCAGCCACGAGACCAGGATGACGAGCAAGGCGATCACCGAGAGCCACGGGATCGAAGCAACGCCGGGGATGAGCGTCAGCGAGCCGTTACCGATGAAAGCATAGGGAATGGATGGATTGAACACGGTGGTGTCGGCCCCGAGCAGCCGCGCCAGGCCGCGAACCGCGGTGAGAGAGCCGAGCGTGACGATGAAAGGCGGCAGGCGGAGCAGCGCAATCAGCGCGCCATTGACGATCCCGAAACCGAGGCCCGTCAGCAGCGCGGCCGGCAGCCACAGCATCCCGAGCTCCGGCATCTTGGAAAGCGTCAAGCCCGCCATCGCGGAAGCCGCCAGGATCGAGCCGACCGAAAGGTCGATGCCGCCGGTGAGGATGACGAAGGTCATGCCTGCGGCGAGCACGGTGTTCACCGCGGCCTGCTGCAGCACGATGCCGAGATTTTGCCCGGTGAAGAAGCGCCCCTCGGACAGGAAATGAAAGCCAATGCAGAGGATCAGCAGCACCGGCAGCATGCCGAGCGCGCTGATCAGCATTCTCAGCCGCTGTCGGTTTGACTCCGCGGCTGAATCGTTGGTCGTCGCCGGCGCGGCTCGTGAAGCACCGTTGTCAGGCATCGAGATGCTCCATCCCCGTAGCAAGCGCCATGATGTCTTCCTGGTTGAGGGCGACTGCGGCTTCGCGCCTGACCTCACCGGCGATGTGCCCGGCACGCATCACGAGGACGCGGTCGCAGATGCCGATGATCTCGGGCAAATCGGATGAGATGACGAGGATCGCGGTGCCGGCCTTGGCCAGATTGTCGATGATCGAATAGATCTCGGACTTGGCGCCGACGTCGACGCCGCGCGTCGGCTCGTCGAGGATCAGGACCTTCGGCCCGATGGCGAGGAGCCGCGACAACAGCACCTTCTGCTGGTTGCCGCCGGACAGTCCACCGGCGGGGACGCCGACATTGGCAGCGCGGATGCTGAGCCCCGCGAACGCCCGGTCGGCCCGCTCGCGCGCCTTGTCGCGATCCAGGAACCAGCCGAGCTTGGCATCGTGCGCGAGCACGGCCAGATTGATGTTGTCCAGACATGACATATCCAGAAACAGGCCGAGTGCCTTCCTGTCCTCGGTCAGATAGGCGATGCCGGCCTCGAGTGCCGCGCCGGGGCTACGGATGTCGATCGGACGTCCCTCGAGTTCGAGACGTCCCGATATACGCGATGCAGCGCCGATGATGAGATGTGCAAGCTCGGTGCGACCGGCGCCGATCAGGCCGGCGAGGCCCACCACCTCGCCCGCATGCACGGTGAGCGAGCAACCCTTGACGCGCTGGCCATCGGCCATGTCGATCGCCGCGAGCACGGGATGCCCCCGCCCCGCCTCCGGATCGTGATCCTTCTTGTAGAACGAGGAGACATCACGCCCGACCATCAGCCGCACGATGGTGTCGGCGCGGATGTCGGGCTTGTCGAGCGATCCGACCAGCCGGCCGTCGCGTAGCACGGTAACGCGGTCGCCGAGCGCATAGACCTCGTCCATGCGATGCGAGATGTAGATGATGGCAAGTCCCTCGGAGCGGAGCTGGCGGATCAGCGTGAACAGCCGCTCGCTTTCCGCGGCCGACAACGACGTGGTCGGCTCATCCATGATCAGGATCTTCGATCTCGCGTGGAGCGCACGCGCGATCTCGACCAGTTGCCGCTGGCCCATGGAAAGATGCGCCACCAGCGTCGATGGCAGGAAGTCTGCGCCCAGCCGCTTCAGGATCGGGCCGACACCGTCGCGCATCATGCCGCGCGCGAGCAAACCCGATCGCGATATTTCCCGACCCAGATAGATGTTTTCGGCAACGCTGAGATTGGGAGCCAGTGAGAGTTCCTGGTAGATGATGGAGATGCCGGCGGCGCGGCCGCCGAGCGGACCTTCGATCCGCACTGCCCTGCCCTCGATGCGGATCTCGCCGCCGGGATCGGGCCTGTAGGCGCCGGACAGGATCTTCATCAGCGTCGACTTGCCGGCGCCGTTCTCACCCATCAAGGCATGGATTTCGCCCGCATAGACGGTGAGATCGACCGAGCGCAGCGCCTTGATGCCGAAGAAGGACTTTGAGACCCCACGCATCTCGAGGATCGGATCGTTCATCGTGCCTCCCGGCGCACAATGCGTTTCCCACCCGCGTCTCGATCTTCGTGTCAGCGCGGCTCACGCATTAAACAAAACGTCGCAAGATAGGGCAATACCGAATACACGGGAATGCAACGTCGGGGCGAGGCTAGTGGCGCGGCCGATACAGTTCGCGCCATGCGCGAAGGCGTTCCCCATAAGCATCGGTCAGCCCGGTGTCAGGTTCGAACGTCTCGATGCGTTGCGGTCGTGTGCACACGGCCGCGATTGCCTCACCGGTGACAGCAAGCCGCCCCAATCTCGCCGCACCGAAAGCGGCGCCGGATTCACCACCGGCAAAGCGATGGACCGGAACATTCAGCACATTGGCCAGCACCGCGAGCCAGAATGAAGATCGCGAACCACCCCCGATGACGTCGGCTTCCGTGATCGCGATGCCGACATCCGCGAGCGCATCGCGGCAATCGGCCAGCGCGAAGGCGACCCCCTCGAGCACCGCCTGCACGATCGCCGCGCGATCGCTGCCATGGCTCAAGCCATCGAGCATGCCGCGCACGTCGGGATCGTCGTGCGGGGTGCGCTCACCGGCGAGATAAGGCAGGAAGCTTACGGGCGACGGTGCGTGCGGACGCGATCCAAGCGGCGCCAGCAGTTCGGCCTCGCTGATGCCGAACAGACGCCCGGCCCAGGCGAGGCACGAGGCCGCCGAGAGGATCGCGCCCGCCTGAATCCACATGCCGGGAATGGCATGGCAGAAGGTGTGCACCGCGCGGTCCGGGTTGGCGGCGATCGCGTCGGTCGGAGCCATGATGGCGCCTGAGGTTCCCAGCGACACGAATGCAGCTCCCGGCCGGATCGCACCGATGCCGACGGCGCCCGCCGGATTATCGCCGGCGCCGCCCGCGATCACCGGCTCTCCCGTCATGCCCCAACGCCGCGCGAGCTCGCTGCGCAGCGTCGTTGCGGGTGCGCATCCCTCGACCAGACGCGGCATGTGCTCACGCGACAGGCCGGTCGCCGCCAGTGCCGCTTCCGACCAGTCCCGGCGCGCGGCGTCGAGCCACAGCGTGCCCGACGCATCGGAAACGTCCTCGATGGCTTCGCCTGACAGCGCCAGGCGCAAATAGGCCTTCGGCAACAGAACGAGTTTCGTCGCCGCAAAGATCTCAGGCTCGTGCGCTGCGATCCACAGCAGCTTCGGCGCGGTGAATCCCGGCATCGCCTTGTTGCCCGTCGTCGCCCGCAAGGCGGGCCAGCGTTGCTCCAGCACACGGCACTCGGCGGCCGAGCGTCCGTCGTTCCAGAGGATGCAGGGTCGCAAGGGTCGCAAGCTTGCATCGAGCAGCGTGGCGCCATGCATCTGGCCGGACAGCCCGATGCCTTTGACCGCCGCCAGCGCGCCGGCACGCGACGCCTTCAGTGCATCCAGCGTGGCAAAGGCCGCATCGATCCACTGCGCAGGGTCCTGCTCATAATGGCCCGATTGCGGCGAGGCGGTCGCGACCGGCCGGCTTTCGCTTGCAATGAGGCGCTGGGCATCGTCGACGAGAATGGTCTTGACCGCCGAGGTGCCGAGATCGATGCCGAGATACATGGATGCTCCCGCTCACTTCGCCGCGTCGATCCAGATTCCGGGCTGCGAATGCTCGCGGATGTGACTGACCAGGAAGTCGGAGAACACCCTGATCTTGGCGGGCAGCCTGACGCGGTTCTGATAGGCGATGTTCATGGTGAGCAGCGGCAGCTCCCAGCCGTTCAGGACGGGCACCAGCCGGCCGGCCGCGATATCACTCTGCACGATGTAGAGCGGCTGGATCAAAATGCCGAGCCCCGCGCGCGCCGCACCACAGATGATCTGGCCGTCATTGCTGTCGAGCGTCGGCGCGATCCGAATGGTCTGGGTCGTACTGCCCTTGCTCAGCCGCAAGGAATAAGGATCGTTGGCGAGGTTGTAGATCAGCATGTTGTGACGGGCGAGATCGGCCGGGTGCTCCGGTCGGCCGTGCTTCTCCAGATATGACGGAGCCGCCGCGAGCACGCGGTGCATCTGGCCGATGCGGCGGACGACGATGTTTGAATCCGGCTCGTGCTCCCTTGTGCGGATCGCGACGTCGATGCCGGCCTCGATGAAGTCCAGATAGCGGTTCGCGCTGATGATCTGCACGCTGAGATCAGGATAGAGCGCGCGGAAGGCGGGCAGCATCGGCGCGAGATAGATCATCGCAAAGGACAGCGAACTCGTCACGCGCAGCATGCCCTTCGGCGACAGCGCGCGATCGGAGACCGCATCCTCGGCCTCCGCGAGCTCGTTCAGGAGTGTGCTGCACCGCTGCAGCAGCTCCTGCCCCGCTTCGGTCAGCCATTGCCGGCGCGTGTTGCGCTCGATCAGCCGCACCGCAAGTCGCTCCTCCAGCGCACTGAGATGACGGCTCGCAGCCGCGTTCGACATCCGCAGTATTTCGGCAGCTTTGGAAAGGCTGCCGAGCTCAGCGGTTTTGGAGAAGACCTCGAGTTGGAGCAGTCGGTCCATTTTTGCGAATTTAGGAAAAGAGACTTACAAATTTTGGCCTTTATTTCCGATTTCTGCAAGGCAAAATGGCGCCAACAAAGCACGATTGCAGGCGAGGAAATCAGGAAATGTCGGGCCCGATCAGGCACATCGTGATGTGGCGGCTGCGCGGGGAGACCCCCGAGGAGCGCTCCGCCGCCCGGGTCAAGGTCAAGACCCTGTTCGAGGGCCTCAAGGGCCGGATCGACGGCCTCACCCATATCGAGGTCGGCATGGACGTCAGCGCGGTCGACTACGCCTGCGACGTGGTCCTGTTCTCCGAATTCACCGACCAAGCCGCTCTCAGCGCCTACGCCAACCACCCCGAACACCTGCGCGTGCGCGAGGCGCTGGGCGACTTGCGGATCGGACGCTTCCAGGTCGATTATCCCATCAAAGAGACCGGCGCATGATCGGTTCGTTCACCTATGAAAACCTGCCCTGCCGCGTCGTGTTCGGCAGCGGAACGCTGGCCTCCGCCAGGGCCGAAGTCGAGCGGCTCGGCGGCAAGCGCGCGCTGGTGCTGACGACACCGCAACAGGAGGCGCAGGGGAAGAGCCTGGGCGGAGCGCTCGGCCCGCTCTATGCCGGCATCTTTCCGGGCGCCACCATGCACACGCCGGTCGAGGTCACGGAACGCGCGCTCGCCGCGATGAAAACGTGCGATGCCGACTGCGTCGTCTCGCTCGGCGGCGGATCGACCACCGGCCTCGGCAAGGCGCTGGCCTTGCGCACCGGAATCAACCAGCTCTGCATCCCCACCACCTATGCCGGCTCGGAGATGACCCCGATCGTCGGCCAGACCGAGAACGGCCTGAAGACCACGGTGCGCGATGCCGCCGTGCTGCCGGAGACCGTGATCTATGATGTCGATCTCACCCTGACGCTGCCGCCGAGTCTGGCCGCGACGTCAGGCATCAACGCGATCGCCCATGCCGTGGAAGCGCTCTACGCACGCGACAACAATCCCGTGACCTCGCTGATGGCGGAAGAAGGCATCCGCTCGCTCGCAAGGGCCCTGCCCGCGATCGCCGCGAAGGCCGACGACCGCGAGGCCCGCACCGAAGCGCTCTATGGCGCGTGGCTGTGCGGCGTCTGCCTCGGCACGGTCGGCATGGCGCTGCATCACAAGCTCTGCCACACGCTCGGCGGCACCTTCGACCTTCCCCACGCCGAGACGCACACCATCGTTCTGCCTCATGCGCTCGCCTACAACGCACCGGCCGTGCCCGAAGCGACGGCGCGCATCTCGCGCGCGATCGGCGCGGCCGATGCATCTCAGGGACTCTTTGACCTTGCCAAGCGGCTGGGCGCCAAACTCGCGCTGCGCGACGTCGGCATGCCCGAGAGCGGCATCGACAAGGCGGCTGATCTTGCCGTTACCAAAGCCTATTGGAATCCGCGCCCGCTCGACCGGAACGCCATTCGCGACTTGATCGCACGCGCCTGGGCCGGCGAACCGCCTGTCACCATCAAAGCTGCGGCTTAAAGCGATGCGGCGCACGCTGATCAAATCCGCGACCGTCATCAGCATGGATGACGCGATCGGCGATCTCAACACCGGCGACGTGCTGGTCGAGGGCAATCGCATCGTCGATGTGCGCCCATCGATAGACGTCGCAGCCGACACCGAGATCATCGATGGCACGGGACGCATCGTCATCCCCGGCCTCATCAACGCGCATATGCATACGTGGCAGACGGGCTTGCGCGGCTTTGCCGCGAACTGGACGCTGCTGGAATATTTCCGCCGCATGCATGCCGGGCTTGCGACCGTGTTCCGGCCCGAGGACATCCATATCGCGACGCTGGTCGGCGCGCTGAACCAGATCAATTGCGGCACCACCACCTTGGTTGACTGGTGCCACAACAACCCGACGCCCGATCATACCGACGCCGCCGTACGAGGCCTGATCGAGAGCGGGATCCGTGCCGCCTTCTTCCACGGCTCGCCGAAGCCCGAGCCGAAACCCGGCGAGCCACATTTCTCGGAAGTGCCGCATCCGCGTCGCGAGGTCGAACGGCTGCTCGCAGGTCCCCTCGCCGACCGCGACGGTCTCGTCACGCTGGGGCTTGCCATCCTCGGCCCGCATTATTCGACGCTCGACGTCGCCATGCACGATTTCCGCCTGGCGGGCGAGCTCAAGCTGATCGCATCGATGCATCAGGGCGGCGGTCCGGCCAAGACATCAGGTGGCTGGGAGAAGCTGATTGAGGCCGGGCTCGTCGGCGCCGGCATCAACATCGTTCACGGCAACGATCTGCCCGACGATCTCCTGGACCGGATGGTCGATCTCGGCGTGTCCTTCTCGGTGACGCCCGAGAACGAGATGATCCAGGGCCACGGCTTCCCGATCACCGGTCGCCTCCTGAAGCGCGGCGTGCGGCCGACGATCGGGATTGATCTGGAATCCGTGCTGGCGGGCGACCTCTTCTCCGCCGCCCGCGTCGCGCTCTCGATGCAGCGGGCGCTCGACAATGCGGAGTCGCGCAAGACCAGCGGCACCATCCCGGCAACGACCACGATCCCCGTCCGCGAAGCGCTGCGCTGGATCACCACGGAAGGCGCGCGCATGCTCGGCCGCGAGCACCAGATCGGATCGCTGACACCGGGCAAGCTCGCCGACCTCGTCATCATCAACGCCTCCGATCTCAACCTTGTCCCGGTGCACGATCCGGTCGCAACCCTGGTGATGCAGACGAGCCTTGCCAATATCGAGTCTGTCATCATCGGCGGCGTCTGGAAAAAGCGCAACGGACGGCTGCTGGTTGACGGACTGGAGGCGAAGAAGCAGTCGCTGGCGCAATCCGGCCGGCGGCTGGTGCAAGACATCGAACAACAAGGACGCGCTGTCTGACGGCGCCGATGGACAACAACAATGACTGACGCTCTAGAGAAGGTTGCTTTCATTGGGATTGGCAAGATGGGCCTGCCGATGTCAGTGCTCGTCGCAAAGGCCGGTTTTTCCGTCACGGCGTTCGACCAGAGCGCGGCGCGGATCAGCGAGGCACGTGCGCAAGGCATTGCGATTGCCGCGTCCCCGGCCGAAGCCGTGAGCGGCAACGCCGCTGTCGTGACTTCCTTGCCAGACGACGCCGCCTTGCTCGGCGCGCTGCTCGGTCCGACCGGCATCATCGCCGCGATAACGCCAGGTGCTGCCCTCATCGAGACCAGCACCGTGAGCGTCGACGCTTCCACCGAGGTCGCAGCCGCCGCGCAGGCGCGCGGCATTGCCTATCTACGTTCACCGGTCTCCGGCAATGCCAGCATCGTGCATACGGGGGCGCTGACCTGCTTCGTGTCGGGGCCGAAGGACGCCTTTGAAAAGGCAAAGCCGTTGTTCGCCGCTTTCACCCGCGCCCAGACCTATCTCGGACCGGCCGAGGAAGCGCGCTACGCAAAGCTCTCGGTCAATTTGATGATCGCGGTGTCGGCCGCGATGATGGCCGAAAGCCTGGCGCTGGCGCGCAAGGGCGGCATTGCGTGGCAGGACATCTTGAAGGTGCTCGACGACAGCGCGGTGGCGTCCCCGATGGTGAAGTACAAGACCGCACCGCTGCGAAACCGTGATTTCGAGTCCACCTTCTCCTGCAAGCAGATGGCGAAGGATCTCGACCTGATCCTGGGTGCCGGCCACGCCGTCGGCGTGCCTCTGCAGCTCGCCGCTCAAGTGCGCGAGACCTATGGCTCGCTGGTGGCGCAGGGGGACGGCGAAACCGACTTCATCGCGACCGTCAAGCATCTCGAACGGCTGTCCGGCCTCGGCGAACCGAAGCTGTGATCAACGGAGGCCTCCATGCGAAACTTCAATGAGAACACGATCACGGATGCCGTGCTGGAGCGGATCGCGGGCGCAACCGATCCGCGGATCAAAGAGGTCAGCGAGGCGTTGGTGCGTCACCTTCATGCCTTCGTCCGCGAGGTGCGGCCGACCCAGAAGGAATGGGAATGCGGCATCGACTTCCTCACCCGCACCGGCCACATGTGCAACGACAAGCGCCAGGAGTTCATCCTGCTGTCGGACACGCTTGGCGTCTCCATGCTGGTCGACGCAATCAATCACCCGGTGCCGGAAGGGGCGACCGAGACCACGGTGCTTGGCCCGTTCTTCGTCCAGGCGGCACCGGAGAAGGACAGCGGCGCTGACATCTCCGCCCCGATGGAGGGCGATCCAATGCTGGTCACCGGCTCGGTCTCGACCGTCGACGGCAAGCCGCTGGCAGGCGCCATCGTCGACGTCTGGCATTCCGACGACGACGGCTATTACGACGTGCAGCAGCTCGACGCCATCGGCGATCTCGCGATGCGTGCCCGCTTCCACACCGACGCCAATGGCCGTTTCCATTTCTGGTCGATCAAGCCCGCGGCCTACCCCATTCCGCATGACGGCCCGGTCGGCGAGATGCTAGAGGCCCAGGGCCGCCATCCCTGGCGCCCGGCCCATGTGCACTTCATGATTTCAGCGCCCGGTTTCGAGCAGCTCGTGACGCACGTGTTCGTTGCGGGCGACCAATATCTCGACAGCGACGTGGTGTTCGGCGTCAAGGACAGCCTGATCCGCGAGTTCGTCCGTCATCCCGCCGGCCGTGCGCCGGATGGTCGCATGGTGGACAGCGCGTATTTTCATCTCAACTACGATTTCGGCCTGAAGCAGCTCGCGAGCAACGCGAGAGCCGCTTAAGCTGAACGACGGACCAAACAAGAGTCCGGCGACAGGGAGCAGACGGGAGCTGAGGATGGGACCGCGGGTCAGCACGGGCATATTGGCCGAGCGCCTCACCGGCATGATCGGTTCGCGCGCGAGCGTCGCGCGCGGTGTGCTGGATCAGCATGGGCAGAGCGAGTCGCATTATCAGAACCTGCCGCCGGATATCGTGGTTTTCCCTGAGACCACGCAGGAGGTCGCCGAGATCGTGAAGCTGTGTGCCGGCGCCGGCATGCCGATCGTCCCGTTCGGCGCCGGCACCTCGCTCGAAGGCAATGCGGCCGCAGTCGCGGGCGGCGTCTGCTTCGACTTCGCGCGCATGAACAAGGTGCTCGCTGTGCACGACAGCGACATGGACGTGGTGGTGCAGCCCGGCATCACGCGCAAGCAGCTCAATGCGGAGCTGCGCAACACCGGCCTGTTCTTCCCGATCGACCCTGGCGCCGACGCCTCGATCGGCGGCATGACGTCGACGCGCGCCTCCGGCACCATGGCGGTGCGGTACGGCACCATGAAGGACAACGTCATGGCGCTCGAGGTGGTACTCGCCGACGGCCGCGTGATCCGGACCGCGAAGCGCGCGCGCAAGTCGGCGGCCGGCTACGACCTGACACGCATGTTCGTCGGCGCCGAGGGGACGTTAGGGGTCATCACCGAGATCACGCTGAAGGTCCACCCCGTGCCGCAGGCGATCTCGGCTGCAGTCTGCAGCTTCGACACGCTGCACGACGCCGTGGACACCGCCATCTCCGTGATCCAGTCCGCAATCCCCGTCGCGCGCATCGAGCTGCTCGACGACGTCATGATGCGCGGCATCAATGCCTACGCAAAGCTCGGCTATCGCGAGGCCCCCACTCTGTTCTTCGAATTCCACGGCTCCGAAAGCTCGGTCGCCGAGCAGGCCGAGGCCGCGCAGGCGATCGCCGCCGATCATGACGGCCACGGCTTTGCCTGGGCCAAGGCGCCGGAAGACCGCAGCCGGCTCTGGCACGCCCGCGACAACACGCTCTATGCGGGCCTTGGCCTACGGCCCGGCGCGCGCGCCGTGATCACCGATGTCTGCGTGCCGATCTCGCGGCTCGCGGAATGCCTGACCGAGACGCGCCGCGATGCGGACGATCACGGCTTTACGGCACCGATCGTGGGCCATGTCGGCGACGGCAATTTCCACATGCTGATCCTGATCGATCCGGCAAAGCCCGAGGAGCCCGAAGGCGCCAAGGCGCTGCAGGCCCGCATGGTCGCCCGCGCCATTGCCATGGACGGCACCTGCACCGGCGAGCACGGCATCGGTCTCGGCAAGATCGGTTATCTCACTGACGAACTCGGCGAGGCCGTCGACGTGATGCGGTCCATCAAGTCCGCGCTCGATCCGAATGGACTGATGAACCCCGGCAAGATCTTTGCGAGCGGAGCCAAGACATGAGCAACAAGTCATGAGCGACGCGCTTCCGATCGAGGTCACCTCGCCCACACCGCTGCTGGAGCTGCGCGGCATCAGCAAGGAGTTTCCCGGCGTCAAGGCGCTCGACGACGTATCCTTTGCCGTCTACCCCGGCGAGGTCCACATGCTGCTCGGCGAGAACGGTGCCGGCAAGTCGAGCCTGATGAAGGTGCTGTGCGGCGCCTACCGCGCCGACGCCGGCGAGTTCTACCACAAGGGCGAGAAGGTCGCGATCTCCTCCACCGCGGATGCGCAGAAGCTCGGCATCGCCGTGATCTTCCAGGAATTTTCGCTGGTCCCGCATCTTGACATCGCCCAGAACATTTTCCTAGGGCGCGAGCCGAAGGGCCGCATCCCCGGCACCATCGACCGCCGCAAAATATTGGCCGACGCCAAACGCGTGCTCGACACCATCGGCTTCGAGATCGATCCCTCCACCACCGTCGACAAGCTCGGCGTGGCGCAGCAGCAGATGGTCGAGATCGCGAAGGCGATCAGCCAGAACGCCCGCATCCTGGTGATGGACGAGCCGACCGCAGCGCTGTCCGATCGCGAGACCGAGCTGCTGTTTGCACTGATCGGGCGGCTGAAGGCGGACGGTGTCTCGATCGTCTACATCTCGCACCGCATGGCCGAGGTGTTCGCCCTCGGCGACCGCATCACCGTGCTGCGCGACGGCCGCCGCATCGACGGCGTCCGCCCCGCCGACGTCACGCCGGACCAGCTCGTGCGCATGATGGTCGGCCGCAACGTCGACATGACCTATCCGCGCAGTTTTGCCGATAAGCCCGGCGAGGTGCTGCTGGAGGTCAAGGGCCTGAGCGCATCGACCGGCATCTCCGACATCAACATCGAGGTGCGCCGGGGCGAGATCGTCGGCCTGTGCGGCCTGGTCGGCTCCGGCCGCAGCGAGGTCGCCCGCGCCATCTTCGGCGCCGATCCCATGACATCAGGCGAGATCATCTTCGACGGCAAGGCCATTTCCGGCGAGCCTGATCTCGCCGCCCGCCGCGGCATCGCGCTGATCCCGGAAAACCGCAAGAGCGAAGGCCTCGCGCTGCTGCGCTCGGTCAGCGACAATCTCGTGGTGTCCGCGCTGCGAAAGCTGTTCCCGAGCGGCCTGTTCGATCAGCGCGCTGCGCTACGCACATCCGACGGCCTGATCCGGCAACTGCGCATTGCAACCCCGAGCGCACGCCAGACCGTCGGCCTGCTCTCGGGCGGCAACCAGCAGAAGATCGTGATCGGCAAATGGCTGGCGGCCGGCTCGAAGCTCTTCATTTTCGACGAGCCGACGCGCGGCATCGACATCGGCGCCAAGTCCGAGATCTTCGCCCTGATCGACCGCCTCGTCGCCGAGGGCGCGGCGGCCTTGATGATCTCGTCCGAGCAGGTCGAGATCTGCCATGTTTGCGACCGCGCCTATGTGATGCGCGAAGGACGCATCGCCGGACACCTGACACGCAACGAACTGACCGAGGAGAACATCGTGCGATTGGGGATGCATCATGCGTGAAGCCGCGGTCGTAGCTCAACCCAATCCGCTGCAACGCATTCCCGGCGTTGCCATGGTGCTGGTGCTGCTGATCGCGCTGTTCGGCGTGATAGCACCCGGCTTCCTTACGGTCGCCAACCTCTCCAACGTGCTGGTGCAGTCGACCATCCTGACCATGCTTGCGCTGCCGATGACGCTGATCATCATGACCGAGGGACTGGATCTGTCGATGGGCGCGGTGCTCACCCTCACATCCCTTTGCGTCGCCATCGTGTCGCTCGCGACCAACTCGATGTTGCTGGGCTTGGGTGTCGGACTGCTGGTCGGCACGACCTTCGGAGTCGCCAATGGCTGGCTGGTCGCCATCCTCGGCATCCCGCCCTTCGTCGCGACGCTCGGCACACTCGGCATGGCCCAGGGCCTGTCGCTGATCGTCAGCGACGGCCAGAGCGTGGTCGGCATCCCCCACAGCGTGCGTGACATCTATTCGGCGACGCTTCTGGGCGTCCCCGTTCCGATCGTGATGGCGCTGGTGACCTATGCGGTGTTTCACGGCCTGCTCTATCACACCCGCTTCGGCACCTACATCTTCGCCCTCGGCGGCAACCGCGAGGCCCTGCGCTATGCCGGGCTCTCACCGAACAAGCTGCTGATCGCCGTCTACGCGATCGGCGGCGCCATGGCCGGCATCGCCGGCCTGTTGATGACCGCGAGGATGAACTCCGGCCACCCGACCGCCGGCCTCGGGCTGGAATTCGACGCCATCGCGGCCGTCGCGGTCGGCGGCACCTCGTTCGAGCGCGGCAATGGCTGGCTGCTCGGTACGCTGCTCGGGGTCCTCTCCGTCGGTGTCTTGCGCAACGGACTGAACCTGATCTCGCTGCCGTCCTCGGTGCAGGTCGCAAGCGTCGGCGTGCTCGTCATCCTCGCACTGTTCCTCGACGGCCTCAGGAGCCGCGCATGACCGACATCACCAAGGACGCCATTGCACCGCCCCGCTCCTTCCTGTCGCAGGACGCGATCCAGCTGTTCTACCGGCTGCTCGCAGCGCTCCTGATCTGCGCGGTGCTTGCCGTGCTCAGCGATTCCTTCCTCAGCCTCGGCAACATCCTCAACGTGCTCCGGCAGGCGAGCCTGACCTTCTTCATCGCCTCTGGCCTGACGCTGGTGGTTCTGACCGCAGGCCTCGATCTCTCCGTCGGCGCCAACGTGGCGCTATCCGCGTGCATCGCCGGCACCGTGATCCACAAGACCGGCTCGCCCGCCCTCGGCATCCTCACCGGGCTTGCCTGCGGCGGCATCGTTGGCCTGCTCAACGGCATCATGGTCACGGCGCTCCGCATCCCCTCCTTCATTGCCACCTACGGCATGCTCTGGGTGCTGAACGGCCTCACCTATTGGTACATGGCGGGCGAGACCCTGCACGGCTTCCCGGCCGGCTTCCGCCAGATCGGCAGCGGCTATCTGTTCGGCCTGCCGATCCCGGTCTATCTGCTGCTGGTGTTCCTCGGCATAGGAACGTTCTTCGCGCAGCGGACGATTTGGGGTCAGGAGATCTATGCGATCGGCGCCAATCCGGTCGCGGCGCGGCTTTCCGGCATTCCGGTCGCGCGCCGCCTGCTGCTGGTCTATGCGGTCTCGGGCACCATGGCGGGACTGGCCTCGATCATCTTCCTGTCGCGGCTCAATTCGGCCGAGGCCGATATCGGCGAGAGCCTGACCTTGCCAGCAATCGCGGCCGTGCTGATCGGCGGTACCTCGCTGTTCGGTGGTGTCGGCACGGTGTTCGGCACGTTCATCGGCGCGCTGATCCTGACGCTGGTGCTGAACGGCATGAACCTGCTTTCGGTCAGCGCCAACTGGCAGCCGCTCGTCACCGGCGTCATCGTCATTCTCGCGGTCTGGCTCGACATGAAGACCCGCCGCCGCGCGCAATGAGTACTTCGAATCCAACAAGCAAAATGAGGGATGGAGGCAACATGAAACGGACACTGAGCTATATGGCGATGCCGCTGCTGATGGCGGCTGCGTTCACCACGCAGGCGCGTGCCGACGGCGAGACCATCGCCGTCTTCACCAAGAACCAGACCAACCCGTTCTTCCAGACGGTGCGGGTCGGTGCCGACAACATGGCGAAGACGCTGAACGCGAAGACGCTGCAATACATCCCGACCAAGCCGGACTCGATCCCCGAGCAGCTCAGCCAGATCGAGGACGTCGTCGTGAAGAAGCCGAGCGCGATCGTATTCACGCCGGTCGACTACAAGGCGATGGTGCCGGGCGTCGAGAAGATCAACGAAGCGAAGATCCCCGTGGTCAACATCACCGACCGTTCGGCCGGCGGCAAGTTCCTGTCCTTCGTCGGCGCCGACGATTACAGCCTTGGCCTGGAGACGGCGCGCTTCCTGCTCAAGACGCTCGGCGGCAAGGGCAACATCGTCATCATCGAGGGCGTCAAGGGCTCGCTGACCAATGTCGACCGCGTCCGCGGCTTCAACGACGCCCTGAAGGAGGCTCCCGGCGCCAAGCTGCTGGCCTCGCAGCCCGGCAACTATCAGCGACTCCAGGCGCTCCAGGTGATGGAGAACCTGATGCAGTCGAATTCGCAGATCGACGGCGTGCTCGCCGCCAACGACGCCATGGCAGTCGGCGCAATCGAGGCGCTCGACGGCGCCAACCGCAAGGCACAGGTGATCGGCATCAACGGTACCAAGGAGGCGATCGACGCGATCAAATCCGGCAAGCTGCTCGCGAGCGGCGACTACAATGGATTTGCGCAAGGCTGCCTCGGCACCATGATGGCGATCCGCTCCCTGCGCAACCAGCCGGTCATCAGCGAGATCGTGTTGAAGCCGACCGTCATCACCAAGGACAATTACCAGCCGTTCGACGTGCCGCTGGAGCAGCGCACCTGCCCGACCTTCGAGGACGCTGGCAAGCTCAGCGCGAAATAAACCGATCATCACGAAACCGGACGGCCGCGCCTGCGGCCGTCCCAACAATTGAAGCAAGACACGGAGACACCATGCTGTTCGCCATTCACGCCGTCGACCGCGCCGGGGCGCTGCCGACCCGCCTCGCCAACTACGACGCCCACAAGGCTTTCCTGAGCGACACCTCGCGCTTCGGCGTCCAGATCGTGATGTCGGGCCCGCTCGTCTCCGACGACGGCCAGACGATGATCGGCAGCCTGTTCCTGATCGAGGCGCCTGGCCGCAATGAGGTCGAAACCTTCAACCGTGCCGATCCCTTTGCCGCAGCGGGAATCTGGGAAAAAGTGACGATCACGGGCTTCCTGCGCCGGCAGGGTTGAGGCCGGTCGAATCAGAGGGCGAAAACAACCCCATGCACAGTAGGGATGAGGTTGTTTCTGCTCAGGAATTTCTGTCGCGCCTTTCGGCCCCGTCCTGGTGAAGATTCTCACGTGCAAAGCCCACGCGGCATGCCAGATGGGCAGCTCGACTTTGACACGTCGGGCAAAACAGGGGCATGATGCCATCATCCCCCGATCGTCAGTCCCTCGCTTCCAGACCTGTCACCGCAGGCGCTGGCGCAACGGCTATCCGGCCGCTGCCGGTGCAGCCTCTTCGAGGTGACAGGCCACCCACTGCTCGGCTCCGGTCGCGCGAAGCACCGGCTCCTCGACCCGGCAGCGGTCGAACACGAAGGGGCAGCGGGTGTGGAAGCGGCATCCGTTCGGCGGATTGATCGGGCTCGGCACGTCGCCCTTGAGGATGATGGGATTGCGCTGGGCACCGGGCTCGGGGAGCGGCACTGCGGAGAGCAGCGCCTTGGTGTAGGGATGCCTCGGCGCCGCAAAGATCTCGCGGCGCGGGGCAACCTCGACGATCTTGCCGAGATACATCACGGCGACGCGGTGGGTCATGTGCTCGACGATCGCAAGATCATGGCTGATGAACAACAACGCGAGGCCGAACTCGCGCTGGAGATCTTGCAGGAGATTGACGATCTGCGCCTTGACCGAGACGTCGAGCGCGGAGACTGCCTCGTCGCAGACGATCAGTTCGGGCTCCGCCGCGAGCGCCCGCGCGATGCCGATGCGCTGGCGTTGGCCGCCGGAGAACTCGTGCGGCCGGCGATTCAGCGCCTCGCGCGGCAGACGGACGGTGTCCATCAGCGCGGTGACGCGCACCTCAAGGTCTTCCGCCGATTTGGCGAGGCCGAAATTGCGGATCGGCTCGGCCAGGATGTCGCGCACGCGCATGCGCGGATTGAGGCTCGAGAACGGATCCTGGAACACCACCTGCACGCGGCGGCGCATCTGCCGCATCGTGCTCGGTGCGGCGTCGTCGATGCGCTGGCCGTCGAGGATCACCTGCCCTGCCGTGATGTCGAACAGCCGCAATATGGCGCGGCCGACCGTCGACTTGCCGCAACCGGACTCGCCCACGAGCGACAGCGTCTCACCGCGGGCGATCTCGAACGAAACCCCGTCCACGGCATAGACAAATTCGGACTTGCGACCGAACAAGCCGCTCTTGACCGGAAAATGCTTCTTGAGGTCGTTGACCTGGAGCAGCGGAGGACTCATGCCGCGACGGCTCCCTTGGCCGCATAGTGGCAGGCGGCAATGTGACGGGGCCCCTTCTCCTCCAGCCCTGGCGCATATTGCCGGCAGAGATCGGTCGCAAGCGCGCAGCGACCGGCGAAGACGCAGCCGATAATGGGCTTGCGCAAGTCAGGCACCTGGCCGGGAATTTCGGCGAGCCGCGTCGCCGTCCCGGCGAGCGACGAGCCGAGCTTCGGCACCGCGCCGAGCAGGCCCTGCGTATAGGGATGGCGCGGCGAACGGAACAACTCGGCCACCGGCGCCTCCTCGACCTTGCGGCCGGCATACATCACCATGACGCGTTCGGCGATCTCGGCGACGACACCGAGATCATGGGTGATCAGGATGATGGCCGCGCCGACCCGGCGCTTGAGGTCCAGCATCAGCTTGAGGATCTGCGCCTGGATCGTCACGTCGAGCGCGGTGGTCGGCTCGTCCGCGATCAGGAGCTTCGGATTGCAGGCGAGCGCGATGGCGATCATGACGCGCTGGCGCATGCCGCCGGAGAGCTGATGCGGATATTCTCGCACCCGCCGCTTCGGCTCCGGAATGCCGACCAGCGTCAGCATCTCGATTGCGTGCGCCTCGGCGGCCTGCTTGTCGAGGCCCTGATGGATCATCAGGGTCTCGCGGATCTGGCGGCCCACGGTGAGGACCGGATTCAGGCTCGTCATCGGCTCCTGAAAGATCATCGAGATATCGTTGCCGCGGATGGCGCGCATCTCGCGGTCGGAAAGCTGCAGGAGGTCCCTGCCCGCAAAGCGGATGGTCCCCGCGATCCTGCCCGGCGGTTCCGGGATCAGCCGCATCAGCGACATCGAGGTCACCGACTTGCCGCAACCGGACTCGCCGACGATGGCCAGCGTCTCACCCTCGTTGACGTGGAAGGACACGCCGTCAACCGCGCGGTTGATGCCGCCGGGAGTGCGGAAATGGGTCTGGAGGTTATCGACTTCGAGCAGCGCCATCGTGGTCAGCCTCGCGACATCACAGACTCTTGGCCATGCGCGGATCAAGCGCGTCGCGTAGGCCGTCGCCAAGCAGATTCACGGCGAGCACGGTGACTGACAGGAACGCCGCCGGGAAGAACACGATGTAGGGCTTGACCTGCCACAGCGCGCGGCCCTCGGCCATGATGTTGCCCCAGGACGGAATGGTCGGCGGCGTGCCGGCGCCGATGAAGGACAGGATCGCCTCCGTGATCATGGCGCTGGCGCAGATATAGGTCGCCTGCACCAGCATCGGCGCCACCGTGTTGGGCAGGATGTGGCGCAGGATGATCATGGGCGTGCGCGTGCCGCAGGCCACCGCCGCGTCCACATAGGGCTGCTCGCGCAGCGACAGCACGACGCTGCGCACGAGGCGCGAGACGCGCGGGATCTCCGCGATGGTGATGGCGAGGATGACGTTGCCCACGCTGCCGCGCGTCAACGCCATCAGCGCGATCGCGAGCAGGATCGGCGGGATCGACATCAGCCCGTCCATGAAACGCATCAGGATGCCGTCGGCCCAGCGGATGAAGCCGGAGACCATGCCGATGGCGAGGCCCGCGATAGACGCGAATATGGCAACTGACAGTCCGACGGTGAGCGAGACCCGCGCGCCGAACAGGACGCGCGAATAGATGTCGCGGCCGAGCACGTCGGTGCCGAACCAGAAATCGGTCGACGGCGCCCGCGTGCGTTTGGCGGGCGCGAGCGCGGTCGGATCGACTGTTCCCAGATAAGGCGCGAAGATCGCAATCAGGACCAACGTCAGCAACAGCGCGCCACCGATCGCAACGGTAGGATGGCCACGCAGGAGCCCGATGAAGCCGCGCCGGATCGTGACCGGCCGGAGGATCTCGGGCAGTTGCGGCGCGACGACGAGACCGGCCGGGAGCGATTGCGGATTGAAGGTCGTATCGGTCAATAGCGGATCCTCGGGTCAACAAGCGTGTAGATGACGTCGATCATCAGATTGACGAGGACGTAGACGAAGCTGAACAGCAGCACGATGCCCTGGATCACGGGATAGTCGCGGCGCAGGATCGCATCGATCGTGAGCCGGCCGAGGCCGGGGATCGCGAACACGCTTTCGGTGACCACCGCGCCGCCGATCAGGAGCGCAATGCCGATGCCGATCACGGTCACGATCGGCACCGCCGCGTTCTTGAGCGCGTGAATGAACAGGATGCCACCCTGCCCCAGGCCCTTGGCACGCGCGGTGCGGATATAATCCTGCTGCAACACTTCGAGCATGGCCGCGCGGGTGATGCGCGCGACCAGCGCGATATAGACACAGCCGAGCGCGATCGCCGGCAGGATCAGGTTCTCCAGCCACGGCCAGAAGCCTTGCGCAAGCGGCGTGTAGCCCTGCACCGGCAGCCATTCCAGTTCGAGCGCGAAGATGTAGGCGAGCATGTAGCCGACGACGAAGACGGGCAGCGAGAAGCCGAACACGGCAAAGCCCATGATGACGCGATCGATCAGGCTGCCGGCCTTCCACGCCGCCACCACGCCGAGCGGCACCGCGACCACGATCGTCAGCAGCAGCGTGATCATCATCAGCGACAGCGTCGGTCCCAGCCGCTGGCCGATCATCGCCGACACCGGCAGGTTGGTGAAGATCGAGGTGCCGAGATCGCCGTGCAGGATGCGCCAGACCCAGCTGCCGAACTGGACCAGGAACGGACGATCGAGGCCGAGGCTCTGGCGGATGCGCTCCACATCCTCCGGGCTAGCCTGGTCGCCCGCGATCACCACGGCGGGATCACCCGGCGCGATGTAGAGCAGGCTGAACACGAACAACGCGACGATCGCCATCACCGGCAAGGTCGCGACGATGCGACGGAGGATGTAAGAGAGCATATGGCTTCAGCGCGCGATCATGCGGACTTCGACACTCCCCAGAAGAACGGCAGCGGCCCCTTGGTGATACCCGAAACGTTCTTGCGCCAGGCCGTGTAGGTCAGGAAGAAACCGGTCGGCGCATAGACGACGTCGTCGAGCGCGGCCTTGTTGAGGCGGCCGACCGCGGCCTTTTCCTCATCGAGGCTCTTGGCCTCGAACCAGGATACCACCTCCTTCTCGGCGCCGGCGCTGGTGGGCCAGCCGAACCATGCCTTGTCGCCATTGGCGCGAATGGCGGTGTAGGAGGCAGGCGTGATGCAATCGGCGCCGGCATGCCAGCTGTGGAACATGTTCCAGCCGCCCTGTCCCGGCGGCGTCTTGGCGGCGCGACGCGAGCCGACCGTGCCCCAATCGGTGGCGACGAAATCGACGTTCATGCCGAGCTTCTTCAGCAGGTCGGCGGTGACGTCGCCTTGTGCCTTCGTGATCGGCTGGTCCTGCGCCACCAGACACGTCACCGGCTGGCCGGCATAGCCGCTCTCGGCCAGCAGCTTTTTGGCGGCGTCGAAGTCGCGCTTGCCCTTCAGGATCTCGCCGCCCATCTCGCTGTAGAGTGGCGTGCCCGGCGTGAAGAACCCGGGCAGCGACTTCCACAATGCGTCGTCGTCACCGACGATGGCGCGCATATAGTCTTCCTGGCTGAGCGCCATCAGCACCGCGCGCCGCGCCCGCACATCGTTGAACGGCGCGAATAGATGGTTCATGCGGAACGAGCCGATATTGCCGAGAGGATCGCCGATATCGACACTGATGTTCTTGTTCTTCTTCAGCACGGGCACGAGGTCGGCGATCGGGTTCTCCCACCAGTCGACTTCGCCGTTCTGCAATGCGGCCGCGGCGGTCGCGGGGTCCGGCATCACGATCCATTCCACGCGGTCGACCATGATCTGCTTGCCGCCGGCGAGCCAGGATGCCTTCTCCTGCCGCGGGACGTAGTCGGCGAACTTCTCGAACACGGCCTTGGCGCCCGGGACCCACTCGCCCTTGGCGAACTTCATCGGACCCGAGCCGACATATTCGGTGATCTGCTTGAAAGGATCGGTCTTGGCGATGCGCTCGGGCATGATGAAGGAGCACGGCGCGTTGTTCTTCGCCAGCGCGTAGAGCATCTTCGGGAACGGCTGCTTCAGCACCCATTTGAAGGTGCGGTCATCGACGGCGGTCAATTCCTGCTGGATCGGGATGATCATCAGGCCCATCGGATCGCGCGCGGCCCAACGCGACAGGCTCGCGACGACGTCCTTGGCCAGCACCGGCTCGCCGTCGTGGAACTTGAGGCCGGGGCGCAGCTTGAACGTCCAGGTCTTGCCGTCGTCGGAGGTCTCCTCGGACTCGACCATCTGCCGCTGCGGCTGGAGTTGCGCATCGATGCCGTAGAGCGTGTCCCACACCATCGCGGCGGCATTGCGCACGACATATTGGGTGCCCCAGATCGGATCGAAATTGGCAAGGTTGGCCTGAGGCACGAATCGCAGCGTGCGCGCGGAGGCACCTTGCGAGAGCGCAGGCGCTGCGAGGCCGCCCGTCAATGCCAGACCGCCCGCGCCAGCCAGTCCCTTCAATACGGTCCTGCGATCCATGAAGTCCTCCCATTATTGCCGTGATGTCGGCCATCATTGGCCAAGGGCGGGTGAAACCAGAGCCCATTGGCTTGCAAATGGTATGCCACTAATTCCGCCTTCGCCAGCGGGATTTGGCTGCGATTGGATCAGCGCAAGCGCCGCCAGCCGATGACGATGCCGGTGACGGAGAACACGAGCCCGAGCGCGCAGAGGCCGACGATCAGGACGTCGCGCAGCCGCGGATGGGTCAGCAGGATCGGGAAATCGAGCGTGTGCAATGCGCTGTAGAGCCAGCGGTAGGCCCGCCGGGATGGATCCAGTCTTTGCAGCATGCGGCCGTCGGAGCCGTCGATGTCAAACCAGAGATTGCCGCAATGCGAGCGGTAGACCGGTGCACCTGGGATGATGGATTGGACCGGATAGGCGTCGTTGTCGGCGAGCACTGATGGTGCGGCGCAGCCGGCGGCCAGACTTGCCGTCAACTCCGCGACCTCCCGCACGTCCAGAAATGGCAGACCTCCATCACGCGGCGAGTCCCCTGATCTGATCAACGTCTGCTCGCCGAGAGAAACTCGATCACGCCGATAGACATCGCCGTTGAACCCAAACCATTCGGCCTCCCGCGCGGACGGAGATATCGGTTGCCGATTGAGCGATGCGGCCGTCCAATCCGGTGTGGCATTGACGACACGGGCTTCGGCAGCGGTCAATTGACCGCGCGAGAACAGCCGGCCGTGATCCATCGAGAGCCAGCCGCTGAAGATCCAGGACAGCACGAACACCGTCGCTGCGAGACCCATCAGGTGATGCAGCGCATGCCAGCCGCGGTAAGGCGTGGAGATCCGCCCTTTGCGAAGCTTGATCCGCGCGATCCCGAGCACCGTCCCGAGCACCGCCGCGATCAGGGCCAGCAGCGACAAGGTCCAGACCACGCGGTCCCATAGCGCCCAATTGCTGCGCAGAACCGTCGGGTAGATCCAGTGCAGCACGCTGCCGACGAGATTCCAGCCGCGCTCGCTGCGCGTCGTGTCGAGGACGACCTCGCCGGTCAGCGACGAGACGTAGAGTTCCGTTCCCGCGGCATCGCCGAGAGCGGCGCGAAACAGCGGCCTGTGGCGATCGAAGCCGTTGGGCACGCTCCATTGATCGTAGTCCGATCGCGCGACGACCGCGACGCGTGCACCGTCGAGCCCGCGCTGACGCGCATGTGCTTGCAGGATAGTGAGTGCGACATCGGCTGATGTCACCGATGCATCCCGTCCGTCGGAAGCATGGATCGCGCGCGAACGGGATGGTCCCGACACGATGTAGACCGCGCCATCGCTCCGCTGGATCAGCCGAACACGCGTGGCATCCGCGATGCCGCTCGCCGCGACGGCGTCTGCGATCGAGATCCTGGTCTCGTTGCGATCCAGCGGCGCGAGTCCGTCAAATCGCTCCGCTTCCGTCAGCGACGGGAACGGAACGAAGTGCATAACGATGCCGGTCGCGAACCACATCGCGAACAGCAGGCAGAACGCGATCCCGAGCCAGCGGTGCAACAGGACGATCGCGCTCATCATGCGCTCACGACCTCACCATTTGAATGCCGCCGAGAGCTCATAGGTCCGCGGCGCGCCAAGCAGGATCTGATCGGGATAGAACGGATCGCCCCAGATCGCGTAGCGCTTGTCGGTGATGTTGCGCACGCGGAAGGCCAGGCGGGCCTGATCGGCCGCGCCAAACACGGTCTTGGGAATATCGACGAAGGCATAGACGTCTGCGACCGTGTAGGCCTTCATCGTCACGACGTTGGCGTCCGTGTTGTAACGGTCGCCGACATGGCGGCCGATGATGCCCAGCTCCACCGGCCAGGGCGTGAACAAGCGGTACGACGCGCCGGCATTCGCGACGATGCGCGGTACGTTCGGTGGCGTGTTGCCGGAGAACGAGCCGCCGACGAAATTGTAGTCGGCATAGCGCGCATCGACATAGGCGATGTTGGCCCACAGCCGCAGCGGCTCGATCGGCCGCACCGATGCGGCAAGCTCGACGCCCTTGGATTCCTGCCGCCCGGCGATGTTGAGCTGCATGCCGCCGGCCGCGGCATAGACATTCTTGCGCAGGATGTCGTACGCCGAGAACGACCACTCCGCCCTGTTATCCCAGAACAGGTGCTTGACCCCGGTCTCATAGGTGCGCGCGGTGGTCAGATCGAGCGGTTGGGCCGGGCTCAGCAGGAAGATGTTGTTGGCTGCGACGTCGGCGCCGGTGGCGTACTGGCTGAAGAAGGTCAGCCCGGGAATGGCCTCCCAGGTGTAGCCGATGCGCCCCGTTACCGGGGCCCAGTCTTTCGTGAACGGGAAGCCCGCTCTGACCAGCCCAGCGGAATTGGTTGAATTGCGATCGAGACCGATGTGCTCGACACGCAGGCCGCCGATCAGCGCAAAGCTGCGCGTCAGCTTCAGCCGGTCCTCGAACGACAGCGCCTCGTTGTCGATGCGCGCGGTCTGCTGCTGCGTCGTGAGCAGTCCGTAAAATCCGCGATTGGGATCGACCAGCGAAACGGAATCGCCGGGAAAGTTGGCCGCGCCGGGCCTGACGAAATCGAGATAGCTCGACGACACCGTCGTGACGAGGCGATTGTCGAAGCCTGCAATATTGGAGTCCCAGATCAGGTCGGTGATGTTGCCGACCAGACGCTGGCTGTGCGCGACATAGAAGCGCTCGCGGTCGACCAGGTTGGTGGTGGAATTGAACGCCTCGATCTCGTTGTTGAACCAGGTCCGTTCCGCGCCGTAGCCATAGGCCTGGCTCTTCAGCGTCAGGTCAGGCGCCAGCTTTAGCTCGAAGCCGCCCCGCAGCCAGACCTCCTGCGCCACGTTGCGATTGTCGAGCACGTTGTAATTGGTGTTGAAGGTGCGGTCGTCGATGGTGACAGGGCCGAGATTGGTTCCGTTGTAGTTCGAGACGTAATTGCCGGAGACGATGCCGCTCGTCGCGTGCGCGCCGCTATAGGCCATCGCCACCAGCGGTGCGCCCCAATAGGCTTTCGAGCGATCCTCGCGGTACTCGATCGCGCCCCAGATCTTGAGACTATCGGAGACGCGGTAATTGAGCTGGCCGGACGTGCCGAACGTCTTGACGTTGGTATCGTCGGCAAAGCCGTTGAGCGTGGAGCGGCTGATGTCGAAGCGATAGTCGAGGCCTTGCACATTGGTGCTGCCGCCCGAGCCGTAATGAGTGCGAAACGAGTTCAGCGAGTCCCAGGAGAAGTCCGCCTCATTGCGGATCGCGCCGGTATGCGGCTGCTTTGTGACAAAATTGATCGCGCCGCCGGCGGCGCCCTCGCCCGAGATCAGCGAGGCCGGGCCTTTCAGGAATTCCACCGCCTCCAGATTGGCAGTGTCGACGATCCGCGAGGTCATGTTCTGCGGACCGATCTTGATGCCGTTGTAGAGCGTGTTGATCTGGCTGTTGGTGAAGCCGCGCATGGAGAAGGCCGCAGGCTCGGCCGGGTTGTCGCCGGCAGTGACGCCGACCGCGCCCTGCGCCACCTCGGACACGGTGCGATAGCCCTGCTCGCGCATGGTCTCGGCCGAGATGACTTCGACGGTCGCGGGCGTCTGCCGTACGGTCAGGCCGAGCCGCGAGGCGCTTTCGGCCACCGCATTGCTGTTGAGCGGCGTCGTTGCCGCGGCGGTCGGCGCGACGGGCTTTGGTGCTGCAGATGCGGTCGCTGGCCGGCGCGCAGGCGCACGGCGTGCGCTCTGCGCCTCCCGGCTCACCGGCCTTGCCTGTTTGCGGGGTTGAGCGGGAGACACTTCGACCGGCGGCAGTGGCTCGCGAACCTGTTGCGCCAGGGCGGTCGGCATATCGATGACGGCGAAGGACGTGAGCGCCGCAGACGCGAGCATGAATTTGCGCGGTCGTGTACTGGGGATGGAAGACACGGTTGGGCCTCGGTATGACGTCAGTGGCACGTCACCGCGAACGAGGCCTCATCCTGGGCTTGTCAGCCGTTCGATGAAGCCGATGTCTGTACTCCCCGACCGACATCTTCGCGTGTGACCACGGCTGACGGCAGGTCTCCTGGCTCGCGGGTCGTGACCGCTTCGTCGCCTTCCCGGGACCGAGGACCCAGTGGCTCGTGACGAAGGATTCACCGCTTACAGTTGCGGGGGCAGCAGCGGCATTGGGGACAATCTTCCCCGCACCGCATTCCCTTTTCATTCCCTCTCGGGAAAACCGTCGCGAGCATCTAGGATTACCGCCAAGACAGAGTCAATGTGCCAGATGCGGCGCTATGGCCACACTGACCAACTTCCTTGGAGACGAGCATGGAAGGCGAGACCTTCCTCTGGCTGATACGGCATGCGCCGGTCGACGGCATCAAGGGGACGATCCATGCGGCCGACGCGCCGGCCGACCTCGGCGATCTCGCGCAGTTGCAGGCTCTACGGCAGCGCCTGCCGAAAGACGTTGCGAGCTATGCGAGCCCGTCGCGACGCACGGTGGAAACCGCGCAAGCGCTGGGGTTCGCGCCCAAGCTGATGTCCGAATTCAGCGAGCAGGATTTTGGCGAATGGACCGGTCGTCGGCACGACGACATCGCCGCGGATGGCGAGGCGGCCTATGCGCAGTTCTGGCGCGAACCGGCGCGCGGGCGGCCGCCGGGCGGCGAGAGCTTCGAGGATCAGGTCGCGCGTGTCCGGCTTGGACTCTCGCGGATCGGCCCGGGCTCAGCGGCGCTCGTCGTACATTCCGGCACGATCCGCGCGGCGCTGTCCATCGCGCTGGATCTCACGCCCGAAGCCGCGCTGCGCTTCGTGATCGATCCGCTGTCGCTGACCCGGATCGACCGGCTCGCCAGCGGCTGGCGTGTCGTGTCGGTCAATCAGCGGATCAGCTAGGCCTATCAGGCACGTTGGCCTGCGCGAACGTCGCCATGCCGTTGTGGAGGCTGCAAGCGAGGCGCACCAGCGGCAGCGCGATTGCGGCGCCGGAGCCTTCGCCGAGCCTGAGATCGAGGCTGATCAGCGGCTGAACGTTGAGCGCGCGCAGCACCAGCCGATGCCCCTGCTCCGCCGATTGGTGCGACGGCAGCAGGAATGGCCGGCACGACGGATTGAGCCGCACCGCCGCCAGCGCCGCGACCGAGACGATGAAGCCATCCATCAAAACGGGAATGCGGGCTTGCGCAGCCGCAATGATCGCACCTGAGATCGCCGCGATCTCGAGACCGCCGACCGCGCGCAGGATGTTTTCGGGCGACGCCCCCGCAATGCCATGGCGCGCGATCGCGGCGTCGATGACGCGTGCCTTGTGCGCGCGGCCGGCGGCGTCGATGCCGGTGCCGCTGCCGGCGATTTCCTCGGCACTGATGCCGAGCAGGCTCGCGGCAATCGCCGCCGACGCCGTGGTGTTGCCGATGCCCATCTCGCCGAAGATCAGGAGATCAGGCTGATTGGCGGCTGCGCGCGCAACGGCGCGCTGGCCTGCCTCGAACGCGAATGCCAGCTCCGCCGGTTCGAGCGCAGCTTCGGCACTGAAGTCGCGCGTCCCGGCGCGCGGCTTGTCCGTGACGATGCCCGCCATCTCCCCTTGCGCCAGCGTGCCGGCGTCGACTACCTCCAGGCTGGAGCCGAGCTCGCGCGCCAGCACCGAAATCGCGGCGCCCCCGGAGGCGAAATTCGCCATCATCGCGATGGTCACTTCCTGCGGATAGGCCGAGACGCCCTGCGCGACGATGCCGTGATCGCCGGCGAAGACGATGATCGGCACGCACGCGGCGCGCGGTTGCTCCGTTGCCTGCAGGCCCGCAAGCTCGATGGCGAGCTGCTCCAGCCGTCCGAGCGCGCCGGTCGGCTTCGTCAGTTGCGCCTGCCGCACGACTGCCGCCTCGCGAGGAGCCGCGGAGATTTCGGGGCACTGCCGGTAGACCCATTCGGGGAGCATGCTGCCTCGCTTACGTCAGGCGCTTGAGAACGTAGCTGTCCATGATCCAGCCATGCCGCTCGCGCGCTTCCTGCCGCATCGCGACGATACGCGGACCGGCGTCGGCCAGCGCGCCGGACAAGATGATCTGATCCTGCATGCCGAGATAGGCGCCCCACCAGATGTGAAGACCGGCCGGATCGAGCGACTGAAACGCCGTGCCGCCATCGAGCATCACCACCACGGTATCGACGCCTTGCGGCCAACCGCCTTCGCGTAGGCGGCGCCCGGTCGTCACCAGGAACGGCTCGCCGATGTCGTTGAGCGGCAGCGCATGCGCCGCGCACAATGCCTGGATCGAGGTGATGCCGGGCACGACCTCGATATCGGGCAATGGGTCGAGCCGGCGCGCAATCCGCAGCGAGGAATCATAGAGAGAAGGATCGCCCCAGATCAGCAACGCGACCTTGCCATCGCCTTCGAGATGATCCGCGATCGTCTGCGACCAGGTCGCGGCGACCGCATCGTGCCAATCGTCCACGCCTTTGCGATAATCCACCTCGCTTGCGTCGCGCACGGGAAGATCGAACTCGGCAATCCGCGTGCGCGCGCTGGTGAGCACGTCCGCGCAGATCGTCCGCCGCAGATCCGCAAGATCGGATTTCGCCGTCCCCTTGCGCGGGATCAGGACGAGATCGGCCGCGTTGATGGCAGCGATTGCGGCGCGCGTGAGCTGCGCGGGATCGCCGCAACCGATGCCTATCAGGGAGAGCGCGAGCATGACGAGCGCAAAGGGCGGCCGCACCGGCCACCCTCCGCTGATCTCTTACGCCGCGTTGTGCAGGCGCGGCGTGACGAGGCCGGGCGCAGTGACGCCACGCACGGACTTCGCCAGGGCCAGCACAGCAAGATCGGCCAGCGGCTCGATCACGATGACCAGCGCATAGGAGGCCGCGAAGGTCGCGATGCTGGCGAGGTTGGTCATGGCGAAGCCTGAGCCGTAGAGCGCCCAGAACGCCACCCAGGCGACAACACCCGCTTGATAGGTGGTCGAAAGCGCCAGCGCCTGACCGTATTTCAAATCGACATAGGCGGTGTTGCGCGGAATGATGCGCGAGGCGATGGCCTGGATCGCGAACAGCGGCACCAGCAGCGTGGTGACGTTCATGCCGTATTGCGGCAGGTCCACCGGCTCGAACAGCAGGCCCTGAAGCAGCAGTCCGAAGGCGAGACCGAAGGCGGCAGGCGCCGCGCCGAACAGAAGAAACAAGGTCGAGCCGAGGATGAAGTGCACTTCCGATACCCCGACCGGGAAGTGCGGCAGGATCTCGAAGAAGACGAACACGAGGGCCGTGGTGGCCAGCGTGCGCGCGGCGAACGAGCCAATGCCCTGCTCGCGCACGGTTTCGACCGCAAGCTTCAAGGCGACGCCGCCTGCGGCGATGCCGGTTGCGTAACTCAGCACGAGCTTGGCGCCCGTCACCAATCCTGGTTCGATATGCATGGCTCAGATCCTTCCTGCCGTCACACCCGACGGCCTTGGCCTCAAAACATGCACGGCCGGTCTCCCGGCTCGCGGTTCACTGGGGTTCTCCGGCCTTCCCGTGCCTTGCGGCCCAGGGGCTGATCGGAGCCCCTCACCGCTTACAGTCGCGGGGGCGGCTGGGGTTTTGGACGCCGCAACTGGGTCCGCCCATCCCCATTCCCGATTATGCTCCGGCGCTTTGCGCCGCGTCGAGCACCATGCCCCTCCTCTGTGCCCCTTTCGCAGAGCCTGCGTCAAGGCCTGAAGGGTTGCCATCATGACCGATCATCCCCCGCGAGCGCCCCGAACAGGATGACGGCAGCCGTGGAAGCGGCGCCGCCGCGCGCAAGCTGCTCGGCCAGCTCGGCAATGGTGGTGCGCACCAGCCGCTCGTCGGAACGGCCAAGCGATTCCGCGAACAGCGCCGGCGTATCCGCAGCGAGGCCGTGTTCGATCAATCTTGCGGCAAGCGCCGGAAAGGTGCGCCGGCCCATATAGACCACGGTGGTCGCCTCCGGATCCGCCAATGCCGCCCAATTCAGGTTCGGCGGCAGCTCGCCGGTGACGTCCGCTCCAGTCAAGAACTGGACCCGCCGCGAGGTGTGGCGCCGGGTGAGGGGGATGCCGGCTTGCGCGGCAGCGACGCAAGCGGATGTGACGCCGGGAATGATCTCGTAGCCGATGCCGGCCTCGCGCAACGTCTCCAGCTCCTCCTCGAGCCGGCCGAAAATGCCGGCATCGCCGGACTTCAGCCGCACCACGCGCGCGCCTGTTACGGCATAGTCGACCAAAAGGCGGTTGACGTGGTGCTGCTTGGTCGAGGGCCGTCCGGCCCGCTTCCCCACCGCGACGAGATTGGCGCCCGGCCGGGCGAGATCGAGGATCGCGCCGGAGGCGAGATCGTCATAGAGCACGACATCGGCCTCGCGCAGCCGCGCCGCGCCCTTCACCGTGAGCAGTTCGGGATCGCCGGGGCCGGCGGAGACGAAGGAGACAAACCCGCTCACCGGTCCTCCGAGATCAGATGGAAGAACGTGCCGGTGGCGTGGCCTCGCCGCGAGCCGGTCTCGGCGATGACAGCGCCCGTTGCATCGTGGACGACTGCCAGTGGCGTGTCGGGCTGTGCCAGGATGGTCGAATAGTGGAACTCATGCCCGCGCAAACGCGCGCCGGCCTGATGTCCCGGCATCGGCGCAGCCAGTTCGGCAAGACGATAGCCCAGATGCATGCGGCGCTTGGCAAAGCTGGTCTCCAGACCGAGGAGCCCCGCCATCTCATGGCTGATACCGTCGGCATCGGTCAATGCAGCCCCCAGCACCATATAGCCTCCGCATTCGCCATGCACCGGCCGCGTCTCGGCGAAGGAGCGCAGGCTGCTGCGAAAGCGTGCATTGGCTGCGATCCTGCCGGCATGAAGCTCGGGATAGCCGCCGGGCAGCCAGCAGACGTCGGCGCTCGCGTCGGGCGCTTCATCGGCTAGCGGCGAGAACGGCACGATCTCGGCGCCGGCCGCGCGCCAGGCTTCCAGCATGTGCGGATAGACGAAGGAGAATGCCGCATCGCGGGCGAGCGCAATGCGCTGACCCGGCGGCGTCACGTTCAGGCCGTTCGCAGCAGGTTGCGGTGACCAACCCGCTGCGGCTCGCAGCACCGCATCGAGATCGACATGCTCGGCGACGAAGCGTGCGGCCTCGTCGATCAGCTTGCCGATTTCGGCCTGCTCCTCGGCCTGCACGAGGCCGAGATGCCGCTTCGGCAGGCTGATCTCGGCATGGCGCGGCAGTGCGCCGAACACGGCGATGCCTGAATCGTTCAGCGCCCGCCGCACGAGATCCTCGTGACGCGGACTGGCGACGCGGTTGAGCACGACGCCGGCAAGGCGCACGCCCTTGCGGTAGTCGCGAAGGCCGGCAGCGATCGCCGCCGCAGTCTGCGCCTGACCGGAAGGATCAATCACCAATACAACGGGCCAGCCCAGCATCTCAGCAATGTCTGCGGTGGCTCCCGTGCCGGAGACGCCGCGTGCGGCGACACCGTCGAACAGGCCCATCGAGCCCTCGGCGAGCACGACATCGGCGTCAGCACCACGGCTGACGAGATGCGCGATGGTGCCGCGATCCATCGCCCAGCTGTCGACATTGACGGAGACGCGTGCCGTGGCGGCGGCATGAAACGCAGGATCGATATAGTCGGGGCCGCTCTTGAAGCACTGCACGTTCAGGCCGCGATTGCGCCAAGCGCGAGCGAGCGCAAGCGTCAGCGTGGTCTTGCCGACGCCTGATGCGGGGGCGGAGATGACGAGGCCGGTTGCCATCACGGCACCTCCGGAAAGCGCGGCTCGGCCCCGACCGGCCGATAGCGGCGGTCGTAGTCGGCGGCATAGAGGCGGCTCTCGTCAAAATCCGCGGTGCCCAGCGTCTTGCCGACAAGGATCAACGCAGTGCGCTCCATCTCGGTGCCCACGGCCGCATCGAGCGTGCCGAGCGTCGCACGAACGATCCGCTGATCCGGCCAGCTCGCGCGCCAGACGATTGCGACCGGGCAGTCCGCGCCGTAATGCGGCGTCAGCTCGGCGATCACCTTGTCGAGCAGATGGATGGAGAGATGGACCGCGAGCACCGCGCCGGTGGCAGCGAAGGCGGCGAGCTTCTCGCCTTCCGGCATTGCGCTGGCGCGGCCCGGCGTGCGCGTCAGCACGACAGTCTGGGCAAGGCCCGGCAACGTGAGTTCGGCTTCCAGCGCCGCGGCAGCGGCGGAGAAGGACGGCACGCCCGGCGTAACCGTATAGGGAATGCCGAGCGCGCGCAGACGACGGAGCTGCTCGCCCATCGCCGACCAGACCGAGAGATCGCCGGAATGCAGGCGAGCCACATCCTTGCCCTCCGCATGCGCCGCGGCGATCTCCGCAACGATCTCGTCGAGCGACAGCGGCGCGGTGTTGACGATGCGCGCACCTGGCGGGCAATGCGCCAGCACGCCCTCCGGCACGAGCGAGCCGGCATAAAGACAGACCGGCGAGGCCGCAATCAGATCGCGGCCGCGCAATGTCAGGAGATCGGCCGCGCCCGGACCGGCGCCGATGAAATGCACCGTCATGCGCCCTCTCCTTCGGCGATCGCGGCGGTCGCGGTGCGATCCTGCGAGATTGTTCGCGTCGCAATCAGGCGCGCGCGAGGGCCGGCGGCTGCCAGCGCCGCGGCTTCGGCGACCGATCCGGTGCCGAACTTTTCCGCGATGCGCATGGACTGCGTCGGCGTGTCGATGCCAGCCAGCGTTTCTGCCGGAATGGCCCTGATCGGCAGGCCGCATTCGTGCGCGAGCTGCTTCAACGCCTGCGCGTCGGCCTTGTCGCTGATGGTGGCGACCGCAGCAAGGCCTTCGGGTCCGCCAGCCGCCAGCAGTGCATCGCGCAACGCCGCCAGCGTCACATCCTGCCTGAATCCGAATCCGGCGACCTTCATCGGATCGCGCTCCACTGCACGACAGGCCGCACCGCCTCCCAGGAGCGATAGCGCCCGAGTGGAGCGGCATGTGCAATGTCGACTCGCATCAGCTCGCCGCCGTGGCGCTGATGCAGCTCGCCGAGCAGCGCTTCGGTCTCCAGCGTGACCGAATGTGCAACCAGCCGAGCGCCCGGAGGCAGTCGGGACCAGATCGCTTCGAACATCGCGCTATCGAGACCACCGCCGATGAAGACGGCATCCGGCGGATCCAGCGCGGCGAGAGCTTCGGGCGCGCTCCCCGCGACGATTGCTATGCGATGCGCCAAGCCAAAAGCAGCCGCATTGCTGCGAATGTTGGCGGCGCGATGTTCGCGCACCTCGATTGCGATCGCCATCCCGCCGCACAGCGCCCACTCGACCGAGATCGAACCCGAGCCGGCGCCGATGTCCCACAACCGTTCGCTGGATCGCGGCGCCAGCGCCGAAAGCGCGAGCGCACGCACCGGCCGCTTGGTGATCTGACCGTCATGGACGAAGAGATCGTCCGAAAGGCCCGAGCTGCGGGGAGTGCCCTGCGTCCCCCTCGCCTCCACCGCTATTGCGAGCAGGTTTCCAGCGAGATCATCAGCAAAGTCCTTCGCGCAATACTCCCGGACATTTTCGCGGGGACCGCCGAGCGCGGCGAGAGTCCAGAATGCAGAAGCACCCCAGCCCCGCTCCGTCAGCCACCTCGCGAGATCGCCGGCGGCCTTGCCATCACGCACGAGGCAAATGATCCGCGCGCCACGCGCGAGATGCGGAACGAGACGCTCAAATGGGGCGGCGTGCAGGCCGAGACAAATCACGGATTCCAGGCGCCAGCCCAGCCGCGCGGCCGCGAGCGAGAAGGTCGACGGTGCGGGATGCGCGATCCACTCGTCGCGACCGAGCTTCTCGGCAAGGCTTGCGCCGGCGCCATGCCAGAACGGATCGCCGGAGGCGAGCACAGCCGTGGGCCGGCCGCGGCAGCTCAGCACGACATCGGCATCGAAAGGCACCGGCCATGGACGGCCGCGGCTGCCGACATCCGCGAGCGCAAGATGACGCTCGCCGCCGAACACCGTTTCCGCCCTTGCAAGCGCCTTTCGGCTTGCCTCGGAGAGCCCGGCAAGGCCATCTTCGCCGATACCGATGATGGTCAGCCAGGGATCAGACATGATTCGCGCCCTCGTTCTGGGCGGAACTGCCGATGCGAGCCTGCTCGCCGCGGAGATCGCGCGCGCGGGCATCGAGGCCGTCTATTCCTATGGCGGACGCACACGCGCGCCGGCCGACCAGCCGCTGCCGACCCGCATCGGCGGCTTCGGCGGCGCGAGCGGGCTTGCCGACTATATTCGCCGCGAAGCCATCACGCATGTGATCGACGCGACGCATCCCTTCGCGGCTGAGATGAGCCGCAATGCTGTCGCGGCCTGTGCGGAAACTGGTACGCCGTTGGTTGCGCTTGAGCGTGCGCTCTGGACCAAAGCGCCTGGCCACGACTGGATCGAAGTCGCCGACGTCAAGGCCGCCGTCGCCGCACTGCCCGAGACGTCGGCAAACGTATTCCTCGCCATTGGTCGCCAGCACATCGCGCCGTTCGCGAGCAAGCCACAGCACATCTACACACTGCGCTTCGTCGACCCGCCCGAAGCGCCACTGCCCTTCGCGGCCGATGTCATCGTGTCGCGCGGCCCCTTCACCCTCGACGGCGAGTTGGAGATGATGCGCACGCGCGGCATCGCCTGGCTCGTCGCCCGCAATTCCGGCGGTGACGGCGCGCGCGCCAAGATCGAGGCGGCCCGCATGCTCGGCCTGCCCGTGATCATGATCTCGCGGCCGCAACTGCCCGAGCGGTCGCGGGTCGAGAGCGTGGCCGAGATCATGCAGTGGCTTGGTCATCGGACCTGCCTCGGCGCATAGACCCAGCGGCCGACGCGGCGCGTCTGTGAATTTCCGATGATCACCAACGTGCGCATATCCGCCATGTCGGGTGTCGCTTCGTTCAGCGTGACGGTCTCGATCTTCTCGTCGGCAGCACTGATCGCCCGAGCGAAAATCACCAAACGCTCACCGCATCCGGCCTCTTTCAAAACCGCAAGCGCGCGGCCGAATCCTTCCGGCCGGCTCGCCGAGCGCGGATTGTACATCGCGATGGCGAAATCGGCCTCCGCGGCAAGCCGCAAGCGCTTCTCGATCATCGCCCACGGTTTGAGATTGTCGGAGAGATTGATCGCGCAGAAATCATGGCCGAGCGGCGCGCCGGCGCGGGCGGCCGCCGCGAGCATCGCGGTGACCCCAGGCAGCACGCGGATCGACAGCGCCTGCCATTGCGGCGCCCGTTCGAGCGCCTCAAACACGGCAGACGCCATCGCGAACACGCCGGGGTCGCCCGAGGAGACGACCACGACCTGCCCGCCTTCGGCCGCGAGCCGCAAGGCTTCATGCGCGCGCTGCAGCTCTTCGCGGTTGTCCGACGGATGCAGGGTGAGCCCTGCGCGCGGCGGCACACGCGCGACATAGGGCGCATAGCCCAGAATGTCGGTGGCGGCTGCGAGCGCGGCGGAGACTTCCGGCGTCACCAGCGTGTCGCTGCCCGGCCCAAGGCCCGCGATGGTCAGCGTGCCCGTCATTCGGCGGCGCCCGGATGCCGGCCCTTGCCGTGCACGAGCACGATCGCGAAATATGGACAATCGCCGGCATCGATCTCGGCGAGCCGCACGACACGCTCGCCCGGCATGGTGCCGCGCTCGACCAGCCAGGCATCGTCCAGCCGGCCGGCGGCTGAGAGCGCGCGGCGCACCTTTGCGAGATTGCGGCCGGTCTTCATGACGACGAGCGCATCGGAATCGCGCATGCGCCGTTCGAGTTCCTCTTCGGCGAGCGTTCCCATCAGCACAGTCGTGACGTCGTCGCCGAGCGCGATCGGCTGGCCGACGCCGTTCCAGCAGCCGACCATGCCGGGAATGCCCGCGATCACCTCGATCTCAACGCGGCCTTGCAGGCGCGTGTGCAGATGCATGAACGAGCCGTAGAAATAGGGATCGCCCTCGCAGAGCACGACGACGTCGACCGCGCGTGCAAGCCGCGCCAGGCGCTCGGCCCATTCGTCATAGAAGCCGGCGAGCAACTGGACGTATTCGGCGCTATCGAAAGCGATCTCGGTGGTGACCGGATATTCCATGGGATATTCGGCGACGTCAGGCGCCAGCATGCCCTCGACGATGCGGCGCGCCTGGCCTGGCCGACCCTTCTTGCGGAAATAAGCAACGTGGCCAGCGCCGCGCACCGTGCGGTCGGCGCGCACGCTCATCAAGTCTGGATCGCCGGGGCCGAGACCGCAGCAGATGATGCGCCCCATGACTATTCGCTCCGGCTCGCCAGTGCGTTGACGGCAGCAACCGTGATCGCGGAGCCGCCGAGGCGGCCTTCGACCGTCAGCGCCGGCACGGGCGGATCGGCCATCAGCGCGGCCTTGGATTCGGCAGCGCCGACGAAGCCGACGGGACAGCCGATGATCGCCGCCGGCCGCGGGCAGTCGCGGTCCTCCAGCATGTTGAGCAGATGAAACAGCGCGGTCGGCGCGTTGCCGATCGCGACGATGGCGCCATCGAGATGCGGCCTCCACAGCTCCAGCGCGGCGGCCGAGCGCGTGTTGCGCATGGACTGTGCCAGTGCGGGAACGGCGGGGTCACCGAGCGTGCAGATCACGGCATTCGCCGCCGGCAATCTCGCGCGGGTAACTCCCTCCGAGACCATGCGCGCGTCGCACAGGATCGGCGCGCCCTTCTGCAAGGCCACGCGCGCGGCGGTCGCCATGCCCGATGTGAAGCGGATATGCGCCTCGAGGCCGACCATGCCGGCGGCATGGATCATTCGCACCACCACCTGCTCTTCGTCCGGCGTGAAGCGGGCAAGATCCGCTTCGGCGCGGATGGTCGCGAACGATTGCCGGTAGATCGCTGCGCCGTCGGTCTCGTAACTGTGCGGCATCAGTGCCCTCCCACCAGGATGGAGGGATCGCTGACGATGTCGGCGCCGTTCAGACCGCGCAGGGCGGGCTCGTCGCGCGTCGAGCCGCCGCGGACGAGATCGAAGCCGGTGCCGGTCGCAATCAGCGTCACCGCGGCCGTGCCGGAATGCGCGCAGCCCTTTGCGCAGCCGGAGACGTGAAGCCGCGTCTCGGGCGCAATGCGCGGCGCGAGCGCGGCGGCGAGCGCGCGCGTGTCGGCGTGAGCCTCGCGGCAACGCGGCGCGCCACTACACGCAATGACGCGCAGCGCGGGATCGTGCGGCGCGGTGATGAGACCAGCCCCGCTCGGCATCTCACGCTTGCCTTCGCTGAGGACCATCCGCCACGGCGTCACGCGCAGGGCATGGCCGCAACTCGAAAACTGATGCAGCGTCGAATGCAGCATCTGTCCGAATGCAACTCCGACCAGCGCGCCCTGCGGATAATGTCCGGGCCGTAGCGCGGCCATCACGGGCGCCGGCTCGGTTTCGCCGCGCAAGGTCCCGGGCAATGCCGCACCGGACGCGATGTGGGCCGCCATGCGCCCTCGCCCGCCCGTGATGCCGTCTGACGTGACGAACCAGCTTGCGAGTGCGAGCGCCGTCGATACGGCCGCGCCGCGTCCGACGGAGCGGCCGAGCCTCGCACCATCGGCGCGGACCAAGAGCCGGCCGCTGCGATCGCGCTCGATCCGCACGTCGGCGGAATCGCCGGCCAGCACGCGCGACCTGCCATCGTCGATGGCGAAGCCGAACTTCGTGGGAAGTGTGAGCTTGCTGTCGGCAAGCGCCTCTTCCAGCTCGGCTGCGAGCGCCTGCGTGTCGTCAGCGCTGCTCCAGAACGGCGTCACCAGGATGTTGCGGCGCGCTTCGGTCGCCTGGTCGGGATCGAGCAATCCCAAGCGCGCGAGACCGTCGAGCAGCGGTTGATGGCTCTGATCGTTGACGCCCCTGATCTGCAGATTGGCGCGGCTCGTCACGTCGATCAGGCCGTTGCCGTGCCGTTCGGCAAGCTCCGCAAGGCCCGCGATCTGCGTTGCCTCCAGCCGTCCGCCGAACGGACGCACGCGGACCACGAGGCCGTCGCCCGATTGCATCGGCCGCAGCGCGCCGGGGCACCAGCCCTTGACCGCAGACGCATTCATGAGGCCTCCCGCAGCGCAGCCGCAATCGAATTGCGGCGCGTTCGCCAGAGCGAGGCCTCGTGCAGGCGGGTGAAGCACGTCTCCATCGCGGCCAGCGCCGCCGGATTCTCGCGCGCCATGAAGGCGCGGACGTCGTCATTGCCGAGCGTCGCATCGTAGTAGAGATCGAACAGATGCGGCGGCACGGCGTCGGCGAGATGCGCAAACGCGGCCATGTGCTCGAGCGTTGCCGTGATCTCGGCTGCGCCGCGAAAACCGTGGCGCATCATGCCGGCGATCCAGGCCGGATTGGCGGCGCGGGCGCGGACGACGCGCGAGATTTCCTCGGTCAGCGTGCGCGCGTGCGGCTGGTCGGGCCGCGTCGTGTCGAGGCGATAGAGCGATGGTCCTGCCGCACCGAGATGGGCAGCAGCGGCGGCGACGCCGGCTTCATGCGCGGCATAATCGGCGGCGAGCAGGAGATCGGTTTCGGGCAGGTCCTGCACATGGACGAAAGCGTCGGCGGAGGCGAGCCGCGCCTCGATGCCGGCGCGATCCGGCTGCATCGCGCCATCCGCCTGGAATGCCCAGGACGATGCCGACAGCCAGGCTTCGCCGGCGGCATCACGCGTCTCGGGCGTGAAGGCATCAGGGATCGCCGACAGGCCAACGCCATATTGTCCGGGACGCGGCGCGAACACTCGCGATGCGCGGTGACGATAGGGATTTTCGTCGCCCTCATCCTCCCGGCTCGCGAGTGCCTCGGCGGCGGCTTCGAACAATTGCGCCAGGCCGGAGAAGACGTCGCGGAACAGACCGGACACCCGTAGCGTGACGTCGATGCGGGGACGCCCGAGCTCGGCCGGCGCGATGATGTCGTAGCCGGTGACGCGGCCGGAGGCGTGATCCCAGCGCGGCGCAAGGCCGGCCAAATGCAGCGCCATCGCGAACTCCTCCCCCGCGGTGCGCATCGTCGCCGAGCCCCAGAGATCGACGACGAGGCCCTTCGGCCAGTCGCCGTGATCCTGCAAATGACGGCGCAGCAGCTCTTCGGCAAGCTTGATGCCCTGCGCGTGCGCCGACGGCGTCGGCACCGCGCGCGGATCGACGGCGAAGAGATTGCGCCCCGTCGGCAGCACGTCCTGGCGCCCGCGATAGGGCGAGCCCGACGGCCCCGGCGCAACGCGCTGCCCTGCGAGCGCGGCACGCAACGCATCGCGCTCTGCCTCGCCGCAGGCGCCGCGACCGAACACATGCAGGCCAGCGCCGAACTGGCTTTCCTTGAGGTCGCAGACGAAGCGGTCGATCCGCGGAATCGCTTCGGCCGGCGCTGCCGATGCATCGAGGCCGAGATCATCTTCGAGGCCTGCGGCGCGCGCCTCGTCACGGATCGCCGCGATCAGCCGCTGGCGGCGCGCGGGATCGAGACCATCGGCCGTCGAATATTCGTCGAGCAGGCGTTCGAGCCGGCGCAGGCCTTCCGGCACGACGGACGCTGCAAGCGGCGGCGGCAGGTGACCGATGCTGACGGCACCGATGCGCCGCTTGGCCTGCGCGGCCTCGCCGGGATCGTTGACGATGAAGGGATAGATGATTGGGAGATCGCCGATCAGGGCCTCCGGCCAGCAGCCCGACGACAGCGCCACGGATTTTCCGGGGAGCCATTCCAGCGTGCCATGCGCGCCCATGTGCACCAAGGCATCGCGGCCCTGCTCCCGAAGCCAGAGATAGAACGCCACATAGCCATGGCGCGGCGTGCGGTTGAGATCGTGATAGTCGCCATCACGCGTCGTCGCGTCACCGCGCTCGGGCTGGACCGCGAGGATCGACTTGCCGCACGCGATAGCTGCGAAGTGGAACGCACCGTCGCGGCAGCTCGGATCATGCTCCGGCGCGCCCCAGGCTTGCGCGAGATCGTCCTGCAGGGATTTCGGCATGCGCGAGAGCGCCTCGCGATAATTCGCAACGCTCCAGGTGAGCTGCTGCTTTAGCAGCATCTCGCCGAGCGCGTGGACTGGCACAAGATCGAAGCCGACCTCCGCGAGATCGGATACCAGGGCCTCGACGGATGCCAGCGCATCGAGACCCACCGCATGCGCGATCTGATGCGGGCGCCCCGGATAGTTCGACAGCACGATCGCCAGCCGCTTCTCACGCGCGGGCTTCCCAGCAAGACGCCGCCAGGCGGCAACGCGCGCGGCAACTGCGTTCACACGTTCTTCGTCGGGCCGATGGGCCAGATGCGAGAATTGCAGATCGGGGTCGCGCTCCGCAGCGGATTTGAAGCTCACGACGCCCGCGAACAGACGGCCGTCGACTTCGGGCAGCACGACATGCATCGCGAGATCGCCGGGCGAGAGGCCGCGCAGCGAGTCCGCCCAGTCCTCCCGCCGCGCCGTCGAGAGCGCGACCTGGAACACCGGACAGGACGCGCCATCGAATGGCGTTGTGCCGTCATCACCCAGGGCCGAGAACGCGGTCGCATTGACGATCGCCGCCGCAGGATTTTGCGCCAGATGTGCGCGCAGCCAATCGGCAACGCCCGGGGCTTTCAGCGAGGTGACGAACACGCCATAGGCGTCAAAGCCCTTCGCACGCAGCGCGGCGATCAAGGCGTCGACCGGGCCGGTGTCGGCAGCGGTGAGATAGGAGCGATAGAAGGTCACCAGCGCCCGGGGCTTGCCCTCGCCGCTCCCCGGCGCAGCAATGACGCCGCGCGCGGGATCATAGAATCCCATCTCCGGCACGGTCATCTCGCCGACGACCGGCCCTGCATAGAGGCCTGAGGCCAGCGCGAGCTGCGCGATCGCCGCTTGTGCCGCAACCGGGCCACCGGTGTCGCAGAGCACCTTGAGCCGGCGCAGCGTCGAGACCGGCAAGGTGGAGTAAGCATCGAGCCGCGTGTCGTCGCGGCCGTCCGCCGGCAGCACGGCGAGCACGATGCCCCGATCCTTCGCCAGTTGCTGGAGCGCTGCTAGTCCATACGGCCAGTAGGACTCACCGCCGATCAGCCGCACCAGAATGCCGCGCGCCTGCGACAGCGTGCGCTCGATATATGTGTCGACCGACAGCGGATGACGCAGCTCCGCCAGATTGGCGAGCCGCAGCGACGGCAGGCTGCTGCGGCCACGCCGCCAGCCGGCCGCGAACGCGGCAAGGTCGGAATCCGAATACGAGAGCACCACGAGATCGGCCGGGTCCTGGCCGATGTCTCGTGGCGTCGCGGTCTCCTCCAGACCGCGGCTCTCGCGGAAGACGACGTGCATCAGATACCAGATCCCAAGAGACCAAGTCCCGCCTTGATCGCGGCCTCGTCGATATCGCCGTGCTCGCCGATCACGACGAGCTTCGACTGCCTGACACCTGCGCCCCAGGGCTTGTCGAACTGATGGCGCACGCGCTCGCCGACCGCCTGCAGCAACAGGCGCATCGGCTTGCCTGCGACCGCGATATAGCCCTTCGTGCGCAGCACATTCTGCTCGCGCGCCAGCTTCTGGACGGATGCCACGAGCGCATCGATGTCGGCCACTTCGGGCAGGTCGATCACGACGGACGCAAAGTCGTCGTGCTCGTGCTCCTCCTCGCCGTCATGATGCGATGGACGCGCGGCGAGATCGTTCTCCGCGGCAGCGCCCAGCCCGAGGATGACGCGCGCATCGATTGCACCGTCGGTGACGGGCAGCATCGGCACGGAGCGCGGCATCTCGGCGATGATCGCGGCCTTGGCGGCTTCGATCCCTGCGCTGCCGGCAAGATCGGCCTTGGTCAGCAGCACGATGTCGGCGCAGGCGATCTGGTCCTCGAACACTTCCGACAGCGGCGTCTCGTGATCGAGATTCTCGTCCGCGGCGCGCTGTGCTTCCACCGCAGCCGGATCCGGCGCGAAACGGCCGGCAGCGACGGCTTCGGCATCGGCCAGCGCGATCACGCCGTCGACCGTGATGCGCGAACGGATCTCCGGCCAGTCGAACGCCTTCAGCAGCGGTTTTGGCAGCGCCAGGCCCGAGGTCTCGATCAGGATGTGATCGGGCCGCACCGGGCGCGCCAGGAGCTGCTCCATGGTCGGAATGAAATCGTCGGCGACGGTGCAGCAGATGCAACCATTGGCGAGCTCGACGATGTTCTCCTCCGGACAGTTCGCGTCCGCACAGGACTTCAGAATCTCGCCGTCGACGCCCTCGCTGCCGAACTCGTTGACGAGCACCGCGAGCTTCTTGCCGCCGGGATTGGCGAGCAGATGCTGGATCAGCGTCGTCTTGCCGGAGCCGAGGAAACCCGTGACGACCGTCACCGGGACTTTTGTGAGCGAGTTCATTCGGCGGCCTCCGGCACGGCGGGAATCGGGGGAATGCGGGCAAGCGATTGCTTGCGGAAGATTTCGGGGCGGCTGCGCCAGGGCACGAGCCCGTCGGGCGCGGCCGCATAGGCCGCAGCGCCCGCGACCACGTCACGCGCATTCACGTCCGACAGGCGGCCATAGACATAGGACCAGCGGCCGGGCGCGCTGAGCGCGACCGAACAGCCCTGGCTGCAGGCCGACAGGCACTCGACCGGAACCACATTGACGCCGTCGGGCACGCCGGCGTCGAGGATCGCGCCATGCAGGCGCTTGCCGGGCGTGGTCTCGCCCTCGCCGAGCGTCTCGCCGGCGCGGCAGGTAATGCAGACGTGAAGTGTAACCGTCATCGCCTCTTCCAGAATAAACAGCGGGAAGCGAAGAGGCGCACGGACCGCATTCGAAAGGCCCGTTTCCCCGTCGCGGAACACCCCGTCCGCCGGTCCAAAATCGTCCGCGCTGGCAGGTCTCCCGGCTTGCGGAGCAGGGTTTTGCCCTTCGATCCCCGCCTTCCCGATTCCCTCTCGGGAGTCAGTGGCTTCGGGCATCTCTCCGGTCACGGTCGCGGGGGCGGCTGCATTTTGGACCCAAATCTTGTCGATTCGGGCCCTATCGCATTCCCTCTTCGCCTGTCATAGGACAGGAACCAACGCCGGCCCACCATTTGCCGCCGGCCGCCACTTGTCAAGCCGAAGGACCGGGACCGATGACGCCTGAACCGGAGACCCAAACGGGCGAGGAAACCGACGCCCGCCACGCCCAAAAAATGGCGAAGAAGAAGGCCGCCCGCGACAAGATCATGGCGACCAAGAGCGGCGAGAAAGGCCTCATCATCGTCCACACCGGCGCCGGCAAGGGCAAGTCCTCCTCGGCCTTCGGCATGATCGTCCGCTGCGTCGCCCATGGCTTTCCCTGCGCGGTGGTGCAGTTCATCAAGGGCGCATGGGATACCGGCGAGCGTCGGCTGCTCACCGGCCATTTCGGCGACCTCTGCCAGTTCCATGCGATGGGCGAAGGCTTCACCTGGGAGACACAGGACCGCGCTCGCGACATCGCCGCCGCGCGCGCCGGCTGGGAGAAGGCCAAGGAGCTGATCCGCGATGCAAACCTGCGCATGGTCGTGCTCGACGAGATCAACATCGCGCTGCGCTACGACTACCTCGACATCGCCGAGGTGGTCGAATTCCTGACGACGCAGAAGCCTGAGATGACGCATGTCGTCCTCACCGGGCGCAACGCCAAGGACGAGCTGATCGAGATCGCCGATCTCGTCACCGAGATGACGCTGGTCAAGCATCCGTTCCGCTCCGGCATCAAGGCGCAGGCCGGCGTCGAGTTCTGAAGGTACGATGGCGCGCGCATTGATGATCCAGGGGGCCGGCTCGGACGTGGGCAAATCGCTCATCGTCGCGGGCCTGGCGCGCGCCTTCACGCGGCGCGGCCTGCGCGTGCTGCCGTTCAAACCGCAGAACATGTCGAACAACGCGGCCGTCACCGTCGATGGCGGCGAGATCGGCCGCGCCCAGGCGCTGCAGGCCCTCGCCGCCGGCGTCGAGCCGCACACCGACATGAATCCGGTGCTGCTCAAGCCGGAGACGGATGTCGGCGCGCAGGTGATCGTGCATGGCAAGCGCATCGCGACGGCGCGGGCGCGCGACTATGCGGCGATGAAGCCGTCATTGATGGGCGCGGTGCTGGAGAGTTTCGAGCGCTTGAAGACGCGCGCCGATCTCGTGCTGGTCGAAGGCGCCGGCAGTCCGGCCGAAGTGAATCTGCGCAAGGCCGACATCGCCAATATGGGCTTTGCACGCAAGGCGGACGTGCCGGTGGTGCTGGTCGGCGACATCGACCGCGGCGGCGTCATCGCCCAGCTCGTCGGCATCAAGACGGTGATCGACCCCGACGATGCCGCGATGATCCAGGGCTTCGTCATCAACAAGTTCCGCGGCGATCCCACGCTATTCGACGACGGCTATCGGCTGATCGAAACGAAGACCGCCTGGCGCGGGTTCGGCGTGCTGCCCTGGTTCGCGCGCGCCGGCGAGCTGCCGGCCGAGGATGCGCTGGGCCTGAGTGACGCGCGCAAGCCGGGCCAGTGCAAAATCGCGTGCCTGGCGCTATCGCGCATCGCCAATTTCGACGATCTCGATCCGCTCAAACTCGAGCCGGGCGTCGATCTCGTGATGGTGCGTCCGGGGGAAGCCATTCCAGGCGACGTTCGCCTCGTCATCATTCCCGGCTCCAAATCCACCCGCGGAGATCTCGCCTTCCTGCGAGCGCAGGGCTGGGACATCGATATCCTCGCCCATCACCGCAGGGGCGGCCACGTGCTCGGCCTCTGCGGTGGCTATCAGATGCTTGGGCGCAGCGTCGCCGACCCCGAGGGCATTGAAGGCCCCGCGGGCGACACGTCGGGCCTCGGGCTGCTGGATGTCGAGACAGTGATGAGTCCACAGAAGACGCTGACGCGCGTCGCCGCCGTGCATGCCGCAACGGAGCAGCCGATCCAGGCCTATGAAATCCACATCGGTCACACCGACGGGCCCGATCGTGCGCGGCCGTTTGCGAAGCTGAATGGTGAGCCGGAAGGGGCGATCTCGCGCGATGGCCGCGTGCAGGGCAGCTATCTGCACGGCCTTTTCACGTCGGACGAGTTCCGCAAGGCGTATCTCGCCAAGCTCGACATTCCCGCAGGGGACGAGCCTTATCATGCCAGGGTCGAGAGCGCGCTCGATGCCTTCGCCGATCACATCGAGAAACACCTCGACGTCGACGGCCTGCTCGCGCTAGCGCGCTAGAGCTTCGGCAAGACGCGTCCATTCAACTTCGCTGCCGGGAAGCCCGAGGCGTAGCCATGTCGGGTTCTGCGCGAAAACGCGGGACCAGATCTGGCCACGCGCGAGCTTTTCCTGGGCGACCAGTGCGTCGGGCGTTTCGTACAGCCGAAATAGCGGCCCACCACCAACGAGCGTCCAGCCCTTCCCGCGCGCCATCTCATCGAGACGTCCACAATCGCGAACAAGTCGCGCTGACGTGGCCTCGGCCCAGGCATCGTCACGCAAGGCGCGGCTGCCGATTGCGATCGCCGCGCCCGAGACCGGCCACGGGCCCGACAGCGCCGCGAGCTTGCCGATATCGTCTGCGTTGCTGATAGCAAAACCCAGCCGCAAGCCGGCAAGTCCGTAAAACTTTCCGAACGAGCGTAAGATCAGCAATCCCGGCCGATCCGCCTGAGGCGCGAGCGACAGCTGCGGAAGCGCGTCCGCAAAACTCTCGTCGATGACGAGACGGCCGACGCGCGGCAGCAACGCCAGCAAATCTCGTGGCGCAGAGCACCGGCCATCGGGATTATTGGGATTGACGAGGATGGCGAAATCCGCGCCAGCCAGTGCGTCGGGCTCCCTGACCTCTTCGACCTCCCAACCGGCAGCCGACAGCACTCCGGCATATTCATTGTAGGTCGGCGCCAGAATGCGCGCACGGCCGGGCGGCGCGAGCTGCGGCAGCATTTGAATCGCGGCCTGCGCGCCGCCGATCGCGACGATCGGCGCGTTCGTGCGATAGGCGTGTCGTGCCGCCTGATGCAACGTCTCGGTCTCGGCGTGCGACGGCAGCGCACTCCATGCGCGCGCGCTCACCTCGCCCACGGGATAAGGCAACCGGTTGATCCCGGTCGACAGGTCGATCCAGTCTTCCGCGCGGCCGCCAAAACGCTGCTGGGCCAGATCGAGATTTCCACCGTGCTCGCGCATGCCCCGTTCTTTCACGCGAAGGCCAGGATCGCAAGCACGCCGGCGAGCAGCAGCATGGCGCGGCGATACACCGCCAGCCCCTCGTCGATATCGGCGGCGAGCGGATCGCGCGCGCCTTCGTTGAGCCACGGCTCGTTCGTGATGCTGCCGTGATAGATGCGGGGGCCGCTGAGCCGCACTCGAAGCGCGCCGGCCATGGCTGCTTCGGGCCAGCCGGCGTTGGGCGAGCGATGACGTCGCGCATCGCGCGTCATGCATGACAGCGCTTCGGATCGGCGCGGCGCCAGCAGCACGAACAGGAATCCGGTCAGGCGCGCCGGAATGAAGTTGACGACATCGTCGATGCGCGCCGCGGCCCAGCCGAAGGCTTCGTGCCGTTCGCTGCGATGGCCAATCATCGAGTCCAGCGTGTTGATCGCCTTGTAGCCGAAAATGCCGGGCAGGCCGAACAGCGCGCCCCAGAACACCGGCGCGACGATGCCGTCGGATGCGTTTTCCGCGAGGCTCTCGATCGCCGCGCGCGCGATGCCGGCTTCGTCGAGCGCTGCGGGATCACGACCGACGATGCGCGAGACCGCGGCGCGTGCGCCAGCCATATCGCCGACGCTCAAGGGCTTTGCGACGGCAGCCACATGATCATGCAGCGAGCGTAGCGCGACCAGCGGCCAGGCGAGGATGCCGACCAGCACGATCTCGATCCAGCCCGAGGCAAGCACTGATTGAAGGACCCAGCCGAGTACAACGGCAAGCGCGATCACCACGAGCGTGCCGGCAATACCTGCGGTGCGGCGAAGCCATGGCGGATCGGACGCGCGATTCCAGGCAGTATCGATCGCATTGATCAGCCGGCCCAGCCAGGTCACGGGATGGCCGAGCCGCGCGAATAGCGGGTCCGGCCAGCCCAGAAGGGCATCCACCGCCATCGCCACCACCATCGCGCCCGCAAAGCTCACACCTGCCTCCTGTCCCGCCCCTGTTGCGCAAAGCGAGGGCGGAGCGCAAGCCCCTGCCCGCCTGATTTCGGCTTTGTCTTTGGTCCCGTTTGGTGATTAGTGCTGCCGGCAGGAGACCTTTCATGGCCGTCATCTTGATCACGGGCGGAGCGCGATCGGGCAAGAGCCGGCGTGCGGAGACGCGCACGCAGGCCTTTCCCGGGCGGCCAGTTTATATTGCCACGGCCGAGGCGCTCGACGCCGAAATGGAGGATCGCATCGCAACGCATCGCGCGCGACGCGGAGCCAATTGGATCGAGCGCGAGGTTCCGCTCGATCTGGTGCAGGCCCTGGTCGAAACCGAGGGCGGCGGCGCGAGACTGGTCGATTGCCTGACGTTGTGGCTGTCCAACCTGCTGCATTCCGAGCGCGACTGGTCGCGCGAGGTAACGCGCCTCGCTGACGTTCTCCCTCGCTTGCGGAGTCCGGTCATCATGGTCACCAATGAGGTCGGCCTCGGTATCGTGCCCGACAATCCGCTGGCGCGCGCCTATCGCGATGCTGCCGGGGTCATGAACCAGACGTTCGCCGGCGTTGCCGACGAGGTCGAGTTCGTGGTCGCCGGCCTGCCGATGAAGTTGAAATGATGCCAGGCGTCGAGACGATCCGGAATGTCGTCGCCGATCTCAGGCTGGCGGCATCCTTCGTCACGATCCTTCCCGTCGCATCGTCGAAGCCCGCAGGCGACGGCGCCATCGCGCGCGCGACATGGGCGCTTCCGGTCGCAGGACTCCTGGTCGGCCTCGCCGGCGCGTTGGTCTACAAGGTCGCCATCCACGTCGGGCTGACGCCGAACCTCGCCGCCCTCCTCGCACTCGCCACGACCACCCTCATCACCGGCGCGCTACACGAGGACGGGCTTGCCGACACCGCCGACGGGCTCGGCGGCGGGCGCACGCGCGAGCGCAAGCTGGAGATCATGCGCGACAGCCGGATCGGCACTTATGGCGTCTGCGCGCTGATCATGTCGTTCGGCCTGCGTTGGAGCGCGCTTGCGGCAATCGCCAATCCCTGGGCCGTTACGCTGGCGTTGTGCGCCGCGCACACCGCTGCCCGTGCGGGCGTGCCGGCCTTCATGTCGCTGGTGCCGCCGGCGCGACCGGATGGATTGTCGGCAAGCGCCGGAGCGCCGCCGGGCCGCAGCGTCGCGATTGCCTTCGGCGTCGGCACGCTCGTTCTCGCGCTCACGCTCGGGCCGGCCAAGGCGCTGGTCGGCCTGATCCTGCTGGCGCTCGCCGGCCTTCTGCTGGCGCGGCTTGCCATCCGCCAGATCGGCGGGCAGACCGGCGACATCCTCGGCGCGTTCGAGCAGACAAGCGAGATCCTGATCCTGCTGGTCGCGGCTTCCTTCCTGTCGGGGCGATGATGGTCGAGTTCGATGACACCTTCCGTCAGCATCTGCGCGAGCTGTTCGTGTGGCGCCGCGACGTGCGCCGCTTTCGAACCGACCCTTTGCCGGCGGGCGCCATCGATCGCCTGATCGAGACCGCCTGTCTTTCTCCCTCGGTCGGCCTCAGCCAGCCCTGGCGCTTCGTCATCGTCGACGATGCCGCACGCCGCCGCGCCGTGATCGAGGACTTCAAGACGTGCAACGCCGATGCCTTGAAGGCCTATGCCGGCGAGCGCGCGGCGCGCTATGCGACGCTGAAACTGTCGGGCCTCGAGCAGGCACCCGGCCACCTCGCCGTGTTCGCGGACAAGGCCAGCGACATCGGCCACGGCCTCGGCCGTGCCACGATGCCGGAGACGACGGATTATTCGGTGGTCGCCGCGATCACCGCGATGTGGCTGGCCGCACGTGCCGATGGGATCGGCATCGGCTGGGTGTCGATCCTCAATCCGGACCGCATTCAGGCCATCCTCGACGTGCCGCGATCCTGGAAGCTCATCGCCTATCTCTGCATCGGTTATCCCGAAGCCGAATGCGACCGGCCCGAGCTGGAGCAGGCGAAATGGGAGCATCGGCGCGGCGCGGATGAGTTCACGTTGCGGCGGTAGCGCTCGCACAATCCGTCGTCGAGCCACGGTGTTCGTGTCCCGGACGCGGTGCGGCACGCAGTGACGCTCCGCAGAGCCGGGACCCAGGAGACTGGCACTTGCCGCTGCATGGGCCCCGGCTCTGCAGCGCACCGCCGAAGAGGCGCTGCGCTGCGTCCGGGGCACGAGATCGAGACTGTCGTGCAATGATCGCGGAGTGTGCGGCGTAGCCCGCCGCTACGACTTGCTCCTGCCGTCCACCGCCACCACGGGCGCGGGGATTTCCTTCTGAAACATCAGCAACGGCCGGAAGATGACGCGGCCATAGGCCTCGTAATGGTTCTGGGTCGACACCGCCATCTTCAGCGGCGTCGCGTAGTTCGCCTCGAAGGTCATGCCCGGCACGTAGGTCCAGGAGAAGCCGACGCCGACCGAAGCGAGCTCGGTCACCCCTGGGAATGTCGAGTACACCGCGCCCCAATCCGTGAAGACGTAGGTGTCGAAACCCCTCAGCCATTGCGACCAATTGTAGTGCAGCTCGGCATTGAAATAATAGCCGCTGTCGCCGGAGGCCGAATTGGAGGGATAGCCGCGCACGGTGGTAGGGCCGCCGATCGAGAAGATCTGGCTGCCGGGCAGCAGCTTTTCCTGGGTGTACTGCCAGCTCGCCAGCACGTTGGCGCTGAAATTCGCCGGGCCCGCGGCGCTGGTTGCGAGCAGCGAGCCGGTATAGGTGTTGAACGTGCGGTTGCCGCCCAGCACGTGATCCTGCCATTCGATGTAGTTCACGGCGGGCGAAACTGTGATCGAATAGGCGTTGCCGGACTTGGTCACGGAGAGACCGGCGGTGGACCTGTCGTAGTGATCGTCGGTGACGGCGACCGTGGCGAAGCGGCTCACCGTCTTGCCCTCGGTCAGGGCGGCGTTGACCAGCACCAGCCAGTCCTGCGTCACCCAGACCGGCTGGCTGAAATTGACCGAGGCCTGGCTCGAGCGCCCGGTGACGTCGAGCGCGACGAACGGACCCTGGATGATCTTGATCTTCCCTTCGGTGTAGCTGACGCCGAGCCGCCCGCCCCAGGGATTTACCGGAATGCTGTAGGAGGCGTTGCCGTTGAGATTGCCGTCGGAGCGGACGCCGTAGAAGGTCAGGCGGTCGTCGACGCCGAACAGACCGTGACGCTTGTAGAAGGTGCCGCCTTGCCAGCGGCCGGTGTTCTCCACGCCCTGGTTGTCGACGAAGAGCTGCCAGGTGTCGACCGGCGGCTCGATCACCGCGAACTGGAGGTCGGTCAGGCCGAAGCTCGTGCCGGGCTGGAGCAGCGCCTTGATCTGCACGTCGTTGGTGCGGTTGAACCAGATCACGTCGCGATTGAGCTTGGGAACGTCCAGGACCTCGCCTTTGGGCTCCTTCACGCGATCGAGGATGTAGTCGGTGCGGGTTTGCTTATTGCCTTCGACGGTCGTCTTCTGCAGCCGGCCTTCGGTGAGCTTGACGCGTACGATGCCGCCCTTGGCGTCCTGGTCCGGCAGCGTCGCAATGCCGGTGACGATCCCGCGTGCGGCGTAGATGGCGTTGATGTCGGCGACGAGCTGCAACAGCGCGGCGATGTCGACGTCCTTGCCGACATATTTCTTCGCGATCTCGTCCAGCTCGGCCGGCGCGATGAACTTGGACTCGTCGAAATTGACCTTGCGCAGGCGGAATTTCGGCCCGCCCGGCTTCAGGAGCTGCGACTTTTCCCGCTCGCCGCCGATCACCGCCGGCCCCGTCAGCTTGGGCGGCGCGCTCTGCTGCTCGAGCAGCCGGCGCTGGCGGTCGACGTCGTTCTGGATCACGCCCGGATTGATCGATTGGGCCCGCGCAGAGGCGATGCAGGATGCTGCCAGCCCGACCGCCCATGCTGCCCACAGAATCCGCATGCCCAAGCCCGTCATCATGCCTGTGCCAGACGACCAATTGCGGGCTTCGACGTCTGGATCGCCGCATCCTTCCAGCCCGGACGTCCCGCTCGCTGTCCTACTTCTTCGGCGACACCGAACCGTTCATGACCCTCGCCACGCGCGGCACCGGCCGCGCTCCGGATGTGATCGTCGCCGAGGTCAATCTGCGCTTCATCTGGGACCTCGTCACCGGGATCAGGGTCGGCAACACCGGCAAGGCCTATGTGGTCGACCGCATGGGCGTGTTGATCGCGCATCCGGATTTGTGGCGGGCGCTCCAGCGCAGCGATCTCTCGGGACATGCCGACGTCCGCGCCGCACTCGACGGCGTCGGGCCGCCCTCGGGCGGCCTCGTCAAGGAGGATCTGTCAGGCCAGCGCGTGCTGTCGACCTATGCGACGGTGCCCTCGCTCGGCTGGCTGGTGTTCGTGGAACTGCCGCTCACCGAAGCCTACGCGCCGATCTATGCGTCGATCGGGCGCTCGACGTTTCTGCTGGTCATCCTGCTGGCCTGCGCGGTGCTGGTATCGCTCTTTCTCAGCCGGCGCATGACCGTGCCGATCCAGATGCTGACGCAAGGCGCGAAGCGGATCGGCAGCGGCGATCTCGGCCAGCGGCTCGCGATCAACACCGGTGACGAGCTGGAGGCGCTCGGCGACCAGTTCAATCGCATGGCCGCGCATCTGCGCGAGTCCTACGCCACGCTCGAACGCAAGGTGGTGGAACGCACCTCCGAGCTCGAGAAGGCCAGGGATCACGCGCTGGCTGAGCACGACGCTGCCGAGCGCGCGCGTAGCGCCGCCGTCGCGGCCAACGAGACCAAGTCGCGCTTCCTCGCCGTCGTCAGCCACGAGCTGCGCACGCCGCTGAACGGCGTGATGGGCATGCTGCAATTGCTGAATGACGGCGGCCTCGGCGAGACCCAACGGCGCCATCTCGCCACCGCCGCCGCATCGGGCGAGACGCTGATCGCGCTGGTCGATGCGGTGCTGGAATACGCCCGCCTCGAGGCCAGCACCGAAACGCTGGAAACGCGGGATTTCCGTCTCGACCAGCTCATCGAGGCCGCCGCCGACCTGATGCGCCCCCAGGCCGTCGCCAAAGGCTTGACCTTCGACCTCGCCTGCGATGCCGCGGTCAACACCGCCGTGCATGGCGACCCCGTCAGGCTCAATCGCATCCTGCTCAATCTGGTCGGCAACGCGATCAAGTTCACCCCGAGCGGCGGCATCGGCTTGAGCGCGGCAGCCGAGCGGCACGACGATCAGGTCCTGCTGCGCATCAGCGTTCGCGACACCGGCATCGGCATCGCGCCCGACCTGCACGAGCGGATCTTCGAGGATTTCGTCCAAGCCGACGACAGCATCGCGCGTCGCTTCGGCGGCACCGGCCTTGGCCTTGCAATCGCACGCCGCCTGACCCGCCTGATGCGCGGCGAGCTCACGGTCGAGAGCGCGCCGGGCGCAGGCAGCACCTTCACGCTGCAAGTGCCGCTCAGCCTCGCCGCGAGTGGTCTCGCACAAGGCCCGCTTCCGCCGCCATCACGCCAGCTCCACGTGCTACTGGTCGACGACGACCCCGTCAATTGCGAGGTCGGCGAAGCCATTCTGAACAGGCTCGGCCATCGGGCCATGATCGCGAGGAACGGTACGTCCGCGATCGAACTCGCCCGCGACCAGGTGTTCGACGTCATCCTGATGGACCTGCACATGCCCGACATGGACGGCGTGGAGGCGGCATCAAAGATCGGCAAGCTCGGTCTCGCCAGGATGCCGCGCATCATCGCCGTGACCGCCGACGTGTCCACCAGGGCGCGCGAGCGGCTCGCCGGCGCAGGGATCGCCAAGGTCGTGAGCAAGCCGATCCTGATTCACGCGCTGCGGGAGGCGATCGAGGATGACGCGCAGATTGAGCCCGCAACCGCGCAACTCGCTGCCGACGAACTGATCGACCGGCGCTTCCTCGACGATCAGCGCGAGCTGCTCGGTCCTGCCCAGATCGACAAGCTCCACCATCTGCTGGGCGAGACCAGCGCGAAATTGATCGGAGACATCACCAAGGCGGCGGCAAACGGCGATCACACGCAGCTCGCGCGATCTGCGCACCAGCTCGGCAGCGCGGCGAGTGCGCTCGGCCTCGTCCGCCTGTTCGAACGCAGCCGCGATGTCGAGCTGGCGGCGGCCGCGATGACCCCTGGCGAATGCCTGTGTGCCGCTCGCGAACTCGCCGCGCTGCGGGAAGCGTCGATGCACGCGCTTGACGATCTGCTGCAGCCGGCCGAGCAGCGCTCGCGGAGCTGACCCTACGTCCGTATGGTCACGTCATACCCGCGCACAATGGCGACGGCCAAAGCTCCATGCTACCTATGAACGCACAGTGAAAAGCAACGGAACCGGGCCCGCGAGCCGGCAGTTGCAGGACAAGTCGGCGGCGTAACGCCCGCCGGCCTGTCTCTCGTCGAACGGCGCGACGCCGCTCCGGTACTTGATCTACTGTCACACTTGGCTGCAGAGAGTACGCCATGAGAAACATCGCCGATCTCCTCGCGCGGTTTTGGCAAGGGAGCCAGCCTGCATCCGATCCTCGGGCTGCGGCTATGGCCGAACACCGAGATCAATCCAGCATGGCCGATTTTGTCCGCATTCTGCAGGCCTACGATCAAGGCCAGTGGGGCGACCGCGTAAGTCCGTGAGCAGTAGCGCAATAGTCTCGGGCCACTCGCCGCGGACGAATAGATCGACCAGTCCTTTCTCGACGACCAGCGCGAGTTGCTCGGCGCCGCGCAAATCGACAAGCTCCATCATCTGCTGGGCGAGACAAGCGCAAGGCTGATCGACGACATCACCAGGGCGGCGGCGACCGGCGATCACAGGCAGCTGGCACGATCCAGCGCACCAGCTCGGCAGCGCGGCGAGTGCGCTCGGCCTCGTCCGCCTGTTCGAGCGCAGCCGCGATGTCGAGCTGGCGGCGGCCGCGATGTCACCTGCCGATCTCGAGGTGCTGCGCGCGAAGTCGCTGAGCTTCAGCAGGCGTCGGTGCAAGCCTGAATGATCTGCTTGAACCTGCCGATCAGCGATCGGTCAGCTAGATTTGCTCAGGTTGGCGTTCTCAAGCGTCCAGCTGGCCGAGCGAAAGATCAATCCCACGACGCCAGCCCATTCTTCAGCAGGTCGCTCGGCCGGCAATGCGTTGCCGGCCGAGCCAACGCGCTTCCCAAGGGATCGACTAGCTTCGTGCGGGACCTGTCAGCATTCGCCGTCACGAGCCCGAAGTTTTAACGACCAGCTTTATATTGAGCAGGTTGACGCCCTTGAATGGGTTCGGCGCGCTTTCGATTGTTCCGGTGCCCGTTGCGTTCGCATAGGCACCAGTGCCCGACAGGATCGTGTATTCGCCCGTTGATTTGCCGTCTTTGGCCGATCCGGTGTAGCGCGCCGTAATCGAGCCTTCCTCGAACGTGTAAGTGCTATAGCCGAAGAAGGGGCCCGACCCTTTGAGCAAGTCCGAAGCATTGACGAACTCTTTCACGCCGATACGCCCATCGCTGAAGACGGCGACGCCAAAGAATTTCCCGGACACGACCGTCTGTCCTTCGACGTTTGCGGCTTCTATGACCTTGAGGTCGAGCGGCTTGGTGACGAGCTTGAACTCGAGCACCCGCTCGCCGGCTACGGCGGTTGACGCCGCGACGGCCAATACCACGCCAGAAAAGAAAAAGGTGAGAGACTTCCGCATAGCTTCCTCCTGCGCTTGTTGAAACCAAGTCGAGAAGTGCGGGCTGCTCATCGAGCCAGGCTCTTCGCGGTGGCATGGAAGAGAGCCCTCGGCAACGCCCCGACAGCGGCTGAACTCTCTCTGTCCTGAGGCGCGAAGTCGGGACGCGAATATGAGTCCCAAGCCACGGGAAGAAAGTTCAAGTTTCCGCTGCGGTATATTCGTATCTAACCACTGCGCGGGACTCTCAGCACAGGCACAATCATCATGGCCTCTGCTGGTTGCCGAACTTCATCTTATCATTCGCGCAAGAGCAATTCCGAGGAATCACTGTCAACAACGTTGACAATGGGAGAACCCATGCCGCTCACAATTTCAGCGCCAGATCCCTAGACTGGCCGCCGGGTAGTTCGCCTTCATGATTTATGGTGACAGATCGCTGCGAGCCGTTGCCCCGGCAGATTCGTGGCTTCACGGCCCAGCCTCCACACGTCTGCGCCCGCTAAGTTCCTCATCCTCGCGCCCAAACCGCTCCACCAGAAAATCGATGAACAACCGCACCTTCAGCGACAAATGCCGCGTCGGCGGATACACCGCATAGAGCGCGAGCGGCGGCGCAGAATAATCATCCAGCACCGTTCGCAGCTCGCCCTTCTTCAACGCATCGGCCGCAATGAACTCCGGCAGCAGCGCGAGCCCCCTGCCCTTGACCGCGACGTCGCGCAGCACCTCGGCATTGTTGACGCAGAGCGACCATGCCGGCTGGATCCAGTGATCGCCGTCGCGGCCTGTGAGCTTCCACTGATTGCCGGTGAGCAGGAAACCGTAGGTCAGCGAGGCGTGCTCGCGCAGATCCTGCGGATGCTTTGGCGTGCCGTGCCGCGCGAGATAATCCGGCGAGGCGCAGATCATGCGCGCCACCGGCATGATTTTTCGCGCGATCAGGCTGGAGGATTCCAATTCCGCGATCCGCAAGGTCACGTCGAAGCCGTCCTGGACGGGATCGAGCAGGTCGTCGCTGAGCACGATCTGGAGCTGGAGCTCGCCATAGCGCGCCATGAAATCGGCGAGGATCGGCCCGAGCCGCATCGTGCCGAACGACATCGGTGCGTTGACGCGCAGCAGGCCGCGCGGCGCCGATTGGGCCTGCGCCACCGCCTGGTCGGCGGCCTCGATCTCCGAGAGGATCACGACCGCGCGCTCGAAATAGCGCTGGCCGTTCTCGGTCGGGCTGGCGTGCCGGGTGGTCCGGTTCAGGAGCTGGACGCCGAGGCTCTCCTCGAGGTCGGCGATGTATTTGCTGATCGCCGAACGCGACAGCCGCAGCTGCCGGCCGGCCTCGGCAAAGCTGCCGCTTTCGACCACCTTCACGAAGGCCCGCAGGCTGCCGAGCTTATCCAAGGGCCGGCTCCGATAATTGTTTCCAAATCGTAGACATAGCCGTCATATTTGCATGGATTGTCTCCAATCTAAAGCGGAACGATATTTCCCGCCAGAGCAAGACCGCTCCCCGAATTTGGAGGACGACAATGTCTGGACTGCACCATGTCACCGCGATCGCCGGCGATCCCATCCGCAATTTCGGCTTTTACACGCGGGATCTCGGGCTCCGCTTCGTCAAGAAGACGGTCAATTTCGACGATCCCGGCACCTATCACTTCTATTACGGCGATGAGACCGGCCGCCCCGGCACCATCCTGACCTTCTTCCCATGGGCTGGCGTTCCGGCCGGGCGCCGCGGCGTCGGCGAGACCCATCAGACCGCCTTCCGCGTGCCGCAACGCTCGCTCGGCTATTGGACGCAGCGCTTCACCGAGAAGGGCATTCGTTACGAGGCGCTGGAGAAGCGTTTTGGCGAATCCGTGCTGCCGTTCACCGATCCCGACGGCATGGCGCTCGCGCTGGTCGGCATTCCCGGCGCCGAGAACGAGCCCGGCTGGAGCAATGGCGACGTCCCGGCCGAGCACGCGATCCGCGGCTTCCACGGTGTGACCCTGCTGCTCGACAGCGCGGCGAAGACGGCCGCCGTGCTCACCGACGTGTTCGGCTTCAAGGAGAGCGGACGCGAGGGGTCGGTGATCCGCTTCAAGGCGCCGGGTGACGTCGAAGGCAGCGTGGTCGACATCTACGAGGCCAAGGGTTTCCTGCGCGGACATCAGGGTGGCGGCTCGGTGCACCACATCGCCTTCCGCGCGGCCGATGATGCCGAGCAGGGCAAGATGGCGCAAAAGCTCGTGAGCAATCACGGCCTGCACCCGACCGAGCAGAGGGATCGCAACTACTTCCGCTCCATCTACTTCCGCGAGCCCGGCGGCGTGCTGTTCGAGATCGCAACCGACATCCCCGGCTTCGCCGTCGACGAACCCGTCGCGACCCTCGGGCGCGACCTGAAGCTGCCCGTTTTCCTCGAACAGCATCGCAAGCAGATCGAAGGCGTTCTGCCGAACCTGGAAGAGACCGCATCATGACCGAAACTGCATTCATCCATCGCTTCGAGCCCGCGACCAGCGCGGGCTCCCCTCCACTGCTGCTGCTGCACGGCACCGGCGGCGACGAGAACGACCTGCTCGGGCTCGGCCGGATGATCTCGCCCGGCGCCGCCCTGCTCTCGCCGCGCGGCCGCGTGCTCGAGCACGGCATGCCGCGTTTTTTCCGCCGTCTCGCCGAGGGCGTGTTCGACGAGGACGACGTCCGCCGCCGCGCGCACGAGCTCGGCGAGTTCGTCAAGGAGGCGCGGCAGCGCTACGGCATCGCCGCGCCGGTCGCGGTCGGGTTCTCCAACGGCGCCAACATCGCCGCGGCGCTGTTGCTGCTGGAGCCGGACGTGCTTGCAGGCGCGATCCTGCTGCGCGCCATGGTACCGCTGTCGGATCCGCCGAAGGCGAACCTTGCGGGCAAGCCCATCCTGCTGTTGTCCGGGCAGGCTGATCCGATCGTGCCGGCCAGCAATTCGGCAAAGCTTGCGGCCCTGCTCGCGCAGGCAGGCGCGCGCGTGACCCACAAGGTCCTGCCGGCGGGCCACCAATTGTCGCAAGCCGACGTCACGCTGGCCCGCGACTGGATCGGCAGCGTCGATGCCAAGGCCGCATGAACGAACGGCGGCGCATCGTCTTGCGATGCGCCGCCTCTCACTCGAACCAGCCGCGCCGCTTGAACCAGATCAGCGGCAGCACGCCACTGGCAATCACTGCGAGCCAAGCCAACGCATAGCCGAACGTCCATTCCAGCTCGGGCATGTACTTGAAGTTCATGCCCCAGATGCCGACGAGGATGGTCGGCGGCACGCCCACGACGGAGACAATGGTCAGGACCTTGAACAGCTCGTTCTGCTGGATGTTGATGAAGCCGAGCACCGCATCGAGCAGCAGCTGGATCTTGTCGGACAGGCGCGTCTCGTAGTCGCTGAGCGACACCACATCCTTCGACACGGCATGAAGGCGCGTCTTCGACGCCGCCGTGATCCACTCACTCCCGACATCGCCGGCAAATGACGCGATTCGGCCGACGCCGAGCAGGACATCGCGCGCCTTGGCCAATCGATCGGCGAGCTCGCCGATGTTCTCCAGCGCCTCGCGCATCCTGCGGCTGGAGCGCACCGGACGCTGGGTGCGGACGAGCCCGCCCCTGAAAACACCCCGCGAAAGCGTGTCGACCCTGGCGCCGAGATGCTCCAGCACGTCGGCGCCACGATCGATCATGGCTTCGAGCAGGCTGGTGAACACGCACATGCCGTTCTCCAGGCTGTCGTCGGAGCCGATGCGCTTGCCGATGTCATCGAAGATCGGCAGCTCGGCAAACCGCACCGTGACCAGCACGTGCGGGCCGATCACGAATCCCACCGGCGTGATCTCGGCCTCGTTGTCCTCGGTGAGCCTGACCGCCGGCGCGCTGAGATAGAGCGTGCCGTGGTCGCGGATCAGGCGGCTCGACGCCTCGATCTCGCTGAGAGACTCTTCGGAAGGAATGCGGATCCCGAGCAGCCGTTCGACGAACTGCTTTTCCTCGTCGGTCGCATTCAGGAGATCGGCCCAGATGATCTCCGAGGGCATTTCCGCACCGATATTCCGCCAGTCGTCGGACGGCCATCTGTATAGTTTGAGCAAGCACCGAACTCCGTGGCGGCCTCGTCATGCCGAATGGTGCATGGCCGTCATCCGCCGACTAACGCATGGGGGGTCCAAACGTTCAATGGCGTTGTGGAGCGCAGCTTCCTCTCGCTGGCTTATCTCAGCCCGGCCTCCACTTACTCCTTCATTTTGCCACACGCTCCGGTAGTATCGAAGGAATGCTATTCCTCAAAGCGATCCTTCTCAAAGGGGCGAACATGCGGCTGACCCTTACGGTGTTTATCTTAAGCGTCGCCACTATCCCAGCTTTGGCACATGACATCCTACGAAGATCGGAGGGCGTTGGAGTACAGCTCCCTCGGGAGGTCGTCGCTCGTCTTCCAGCTCCTCAAAAACCCGGTGACATGCGGCGGGCGTATCTCAAAGATCACGAAAAACGGACAAAGTGATGTTCTTCAAACAACAGAGACTGTGCTGCCGCTGATCCATCATGCGAATGTACCAGAGCTTATGCGTATTGATTGCGACGATCGCCTACGCAACAGCGACTGGGCACTGTCAGACGATTCAGTCATACTCCACCGCGGTCACCTTTCAATCCGCCACCTACAGAGACATGAGCCAGGTCCTGGCGCGAGAGGCTATGGCCGCATCGGTGACGGTCCAGGCCACTCTCGGCTTTCCCGAACAAGTGAAGGATCACTATCCCGCAGTAATCGTGGTTCACACACTCGCCGGCTATCGCGATGTGAACGAAGGCTATGTTGCCGCCGAATTGCGCAAGGTTGGCTTTGCCACATTGACTTATGACAGCTTTGCCGCGCGCGGAACTACGGGCGTAGCCCTGCAAGGGTCACCCGGTTATCTGGCGATTGGAGTTGCGGACGCATACGCCGCGCTGCGACTTCTTTCCCGCGAGCCTCGGGTCGACGCCAAGCACATTGCGATCATCGGGTTCTCATACGGCGCCGAGGTTGCCCACCTCACCGCCTTCGAAGCGCTGCGGTCGGCGCTCAATCCCGGACCTGACCAGTTTGCCGCCCACGTCGCATTCTATCCCAGCGGCACTTTTGGCGCGGTCGCCGAACCCGGTGCCTATACCGGCTCCCCGGTCCTGATGTTGCTCGGCGACAAGGACGACAACCTGCCGCCGGCAAAGATCGAGAGCTATCTGGCTTACGCCAGCGCAGCTGGAGTGCCGGCTCCGATCCAGAAGGTGGTCTATCCAGGCGCCTATCATGCGTGGACAGTCCCCGATCTCGCCACCGCCCGCTTTTACCCGGACTTAGTCAGCATAAAAAAATGTCCGTTCTTCCTGCTCAGCCCGAAGCGGCCGGCCTTGCTCATCGACGGCGAGGCGAAGCCTTTCGACCCTTCCGCCTTTCGCGCCTGCCTCGCCGCAGCGCCCGGCTACTCGATGGGATTTGACGCGGCGATTCGCGACAAATCCATTGCTGATACGATTTCCTTCCTTCAACAAAACGCGCGCCGGTAGAAGTAACGGCGTCTTTGCTGCACTTCTGACGGCGCACATCGTGATGCCCACCTCGGATGAGGGCATCCCGCGGGCTCGGCCACGTGTCCGCGCTACCATTAAGGCAAGGGCAAACCCGGCGGCGGCTTGCGCTTGTTGGAGGCCTGCTCATAAGCAAGGATCGGGAGGCCGGCCAGCTTCCGCCAAGCGGATGGTTTTGTGCCGTCGAGTTCGCCGGCGGTCGCCAGCGCATCAGGGTTGACCGCGCGCACAGCGTTGAGTGCCCATTGACCACGGCTTGGACGAGATCGCCCATTGATGCATCGTCGAGTTCGAGTGGCACCAGCGCCTCGGCCCTAACGGCCGCCGCGGTGCTACCGGTATCGCGGCGGCACGGCTCGTTCACGGCTGCCTCGCCTGACGGCGCGTCCCTGATCGACGATGACATCATGCCGGTGTTTTGCCCGACGGGTCAACGTCCGAGCGCATTGCGCAGACCATGACCTGCGCAACGCGCAAGTCATTGAAATGACTATGCCCGGCTACTGTGCATGGGGTTGTTTTTCATTTTTGTTTGGAGCTGCTCTCTCCGGGAGCGGAGAGGACACAGCAACCGCCCGCACCCCTACTCCCAATACCAGGTCGAGAAATCGTTCTCGTATTGCGGGACGTCCTTCCAGACGCCCTTGAGCTTCTTGTTGGTGATGGTGATGAGCTGCGGCTGATAGAGGTAGGCGGAGACGGCGTCGGTCGCGAGCATGCGCTGGGCGTCGCCGAGCAGCTTGGCGCGAGCGGCCTCGTCAGGGGTCGACACGATCTCCTTGTAGAGTGCGTTGAACGCCGCGTTGTTGTAGCCGAGATAGTAGTCCGGCTCGGTGATCTTGACGAGATCGAACGGCTCGACATGGCTGATGATGGTGAGATCGAAATTGTGCGGTCCGTTGCCGGCGAACACCTGAGAGAGCCACTGCGCCCATTCGACGTTCTCGATCTTGGCGACGATGCCGACCTTGGCGAGCTGGGCCGCGGCGATCTCGCCGCCCTGCCGTGCATAGGACGGCGGCGGCAGCTTCAGCGACAATTCGAGCGGGGTGGTGACGCCGGCTTCCGCGAGCAGCTTCTTGGCCTTCACGGGGTCGTAGGGGTTGATGCCGGTGGTGTCGACGTAGCCGAGCGCGCCCGGCACATAGAAGCTGCCGATCGGCGTGCCGAAACCGTCGACGGCGCCGTCGATCATCGCCTTGCGGTCGATCGCGGCAAGGATGGCGCGGCGGACACGGACGTCGTCCAGCGGCTTCTTGCGATGGTTGATCGCGACGATGGTCTTGGCCCGCGAGCCGCCGACCTGGACGTTGAAGCGCGGATCGGCCTTGAACTGCGCGATGGTGCGCTGGGCCGCAACGCGCGGGAACGCATCGACGTCGCCCGAGAGCAGCGCGGCGGTCTGCGCCGCGGGATCAGAGATGAAGCGGATCGTTACCTTGGACAGCTTGATCGCGGCGGCGTTGCGGTAGTCGGCCCATTTGGTCAGCGTGATCGAGGAGCCCTTCGCCCAGACCCCTAGCTGATAAGGCCCGGTGCCGACCGGCTGCGTGATGTTCGTCGCCGCGCTCTTCGGTTCGACGATCGAGCCGCCCGCCTGCCCGAGCAGAAACGGCAGGTTGGGCTCGCCGTACTTCATGGTGATCACGATAGTGTCGGCGTCGGACGCCTCGACCTTCTCGAAGGCCTGGTACAGGCTCTTGTCCTTGTTGGTGCTGGTCGGCGCAGCGTTGCGCTCGAACGAGAACTTCACTGCGGCGGTGTTGAACGCTTCGCCATTGTGGAATTTGACGCCCTTGCGCAGCTTGAACGTGTAGGTCTTCAAATCGGGCGAGGCGGTCCAGCTCTCGGCCAGCAGCGGCGAGACCGAGCCATCCTCGTTGATCTTGGTCAGCGTCTCGTAGATGTTGTAGAGCGTGACCTCGGCGATCGCGGCGGCGGCGGCATTGGTCGGATCGAGCCCCGGCGGCTCCAGCGCCATCGCCATCACGACGCTGTCCTTCTTGCTCTGCGCCAGCACCGGCAGAGGCGCCGCGACCAGCGCGGCGGCAAAGGCGACGATCGATAATTTCCTGAACATGCGCAACTCCCCGGCCATCTCTGATCTCTAGTACGCCAATCCTGCCCTGGACACTAACCTTCCATGGCCGCTTGCGGCAACGCCATCACGGCTTCCGACTTGTGGCAGGCGGCAAAGTGCCCCTCGCCCACCTTGCGTAACTCAGGCGGGACCTCGCGGCAATGCTGGTCGGCAAGGGCACAGCGCGAGACATAGGGGCATCCGGTCGTCGCCGCCGCTTGCGAGGTGATCGCCTGGGCCCCGCGCCTGCGCCGGCCGCCGCCGGCGCGCGCCCGCGGCACGGCATCCAGCAGCGCGCGCGTATAGGGATGGGCGCAGCGCTCGAACAGATCCTCCGGCCGCCCCTGCTCGACGATCCGGCCGAGATACATCACCGCGACCTCGTCGCAGAGATAGTCGACGACGGCGAGGTCATGGCTGATCAGGATGTAGCTGAGGCCGAACTGCTCCTGGAGGTCCTGCATCAGGTTCAAAACCTGCGCCTGCACGGAGACGTCCAGTGCGGAGACCGGCTCGTCGGCGACGATCAGCTTGGGCTGGGTGATCAGGGCGCGTGCAATGGCGATGCGCTGGCGCTGGCCGCCGGAGAATTCGTGCGGATACTTCTCCATGTCCGCATCGCGCAACCCCACCTGGCGCAGCACCGCAGCGACGCGGTCGCGGAACTTGGTGCGGTCGGCGCCCTCCAGCACGGTCAGCGGCTCGGCGACGATGCGGGCGATGGTCTGGCGCGGATCGAGCGAGCCGTAGGGATCCTGAAAGACCATCTGGAAATCGCGGCGCGCACGCCGCAGCTCGTCGGCAGATATGCGGTTGAGGTCGCGGCCGAGCAGCGCGACCTGACCCGACGTCGGCCGCTCCAGCGCCATCACGACCCGCGCGAAGGTCGACTTGCCCGAGCCGGACTCGCCGACGACGCCGAGACTCTTGCCGGCCGCCACCTGCACGCTCACGCCATTGAGTGCACGCACCTGCCCCGGCGGCCGGAACAGGCTTTCGCGCGGCAGCGTGTAACGCTGCACCACATCCTTCACGTCGAGAAGCGGCGCTGAAGCAGCGGTCATGCGGTCAGCGCTCCGACGCGTTCGGCCATCGACACATCCGTTCTGATGCAGCGCACGAAGTGGCCGGGGCCGACATCCACAATCGGCGGCAGCGCGGCGCGACACTGGTCGATCACGAGCGGGCATCGATCGGAGAAGGTGCAGCCGGACGGCAGATCGGCCAGCTCCGGCACCGTGCCCGAGATCGTCTTCAGCCGCGTCCCCTTGCGCGCGCCGAGCTTGGGACGGGCGCGGAACAGGCCCTGCGTGTAGGGATGTCCCATGCGGCGGAACACTTCGTCGGTCGGACCGCTTTCGACGACGGTGCCGCCATACATCACCATCATGCGCTGCACGTTTTCGGCGATGACGCCGAGATCGTGCGAGATCAGGATCATCGACATGCCGCGCTCCTCGACGAGATCGGCGATGAGGTCGAGGATCTGGCCCTGGATGGTGACGTCGAGCGCCGTGGTCGGCTCGTCCGCGATCAGCAGGTCCGGTTCGCAGGCGAGCGCCATGGCGATGGTGATGCGCTGGCGCTGGCCGCCGGAAAACTGGTGCGGATAGGCATCGACCCGCCGCGCCGGGTCCGGCAGCCCGACGCGATCGAGCAAGGCGATGGCCTCGCGCCGCGCCTGCGACGCCGAATATTTCTTGTGACGCCGCAGCGGTTCGGCGACTTGGTTGCCGATCGTGTGCATCGGATTGAGCGCGGTCATCGGCTCCTGGAAGATCATGCTGATGCGGTTGCCTCGCAGGCCGCAATAATCAGCATCGGAGAGCCCGACGAGCTCGTCGCCATCCAGCTTGGCGCTGCCGGTGACGACCGCACTGTCCGGCAGCAGGCCCATCAGCGACAAGGCTGTCACCGACTTGCCGCAGCCGGACTCTCCGACGAGACCGAGCGTCTCGCCGCGCGTGAGCGCGAAGCTGACGCCGCGCACGGCCTGCGCCGGCCCGCGGCTGGTGTTGAGACGCACGCCGAGATTGGCGACCTCGATCAACGGCGCAGTTGCGGAATGAGCCATCGTCACCGCTCCCGCGCCAGTCTGGGATCGAGCAGGTCGCGCAATCCGTCACCAAGGAGATTGAGGCCGAGCACGGCGATGGCGATCGCGACACCCGGATAGACCGCGAGCATCGGCGACTGGAACAGCAGCGTCTGCGCATCATTCAGCATCCGGCCCCAGGACGGCTGCGGCGGCTGCGTGCCGAGACCGAGATAGGACAGCGCGGCTTCGGCGAGAATGGCGAGCGCGAACTGGATGGTGACCTGCACGATCAGGATCGACAGGATATTCGGCAGCACGTGCTCGATGGTGATGCGGAATCGCCCCTTCCCCGCCGCGCGCGCAGCCAACACGAATTCGCGCGCCCAAATCGCGTTGGCCGAACCGCGCGCCAGCCGGGTCAAGGTCGGGATCTGGAAGATGCCGATCGCGACGATCGAGGTCACCATGCCCGGTCCAGCCACCGCGGCGAGCATGATCGCTGACAGCACGGCCGGAAAGGCGAAGCTGAAATCGGCGAAGCGCATGATGATCTCTTCGGTCCAGCCGCGCTTGGCTGAGGCGATCAGACCGAGGCAGACGCCGAAAGTGAGACCGATGCTGACGGCGATGATGCCGACCATGATGGTCGAACGCGCGCCGGCGAGCAGCAGCGAGACGATGTCGCGACCGAAGGAATCGGTGCCGAGCCAGTGCGCGGCGGACGGCGGCCGGAGTTTCGAGGCAATGTCAATCTCATAGGGCGACCAGGGCGTCCACACCAACGACAGCAGCGCCGAGCCGAGCACCAGCAGGCTCAGCGTGGCGCCGAGCACGAAGCTGCGATGGCGCAGCGCGCGGCGCCAGAACGTTCGGGCCGGCAGCGGCCGCGTCGCGAGCGACGCGTCGATGGTCATGGGCGCGCTCACAGATCGTGGACCTTGATGCGGGGATCGATGAAGGCATAGAGCACGTCGACGACGAAATTGACGATGACCACCATGGTCGCCAGCAGCATCACGCAGTTGCGCACCACGATCAGGTCGCGGTTGGCGATCGACTGGAAGATCAGGCGGCCGAGGCCCGGCAGGTAGAACACGTTCTCGATCACGATCGTGCCGGCGAGCAGATTGGCGAATTGCAGCCCCATCACCGTCATCACGGGGATCATGGCGTTGCGCAACACATGACGCCACAGCACCTCGCGCTTGCCGAGCCCTTTTGCCCGCGCGGTGCGGACGAAGTCCTCGCGCAGCACCTCCAGCACGGCCGAGCGCGTGACGCGCGCGAGGATGGCGGCCTGCACCACCGCGAGCGAGATCGCCGGCAGCAGCAGCGACTTGACGCCCGGCCAGATGCCGTCTTCCCAGCCGGCAAAGCCGCCCGCCGAGAGCCATTGCAGCCGCACCGAGAACAGCAGCACCAGGAGGATCGCGAACCAGAAGTTCGGCAGCGCGATGCCGACCTGGGTCAGCGACATCACGCCGACATCGCCGAGCTTGTTGTGGTTGGCCGCAGTGTAAATCCCGGCGGAGAGCGCCAGCGTCACCGTGACGGTCATGGCCATGATCGCGAGCGGAACGGTCAGCACCAGCCGCTCCGCGATCAGGCTCGCGACCGGCGTGCCGTAGACATAGGAGTTGCCGAGGTCGCCGGACAGCAGTCCCTTGATCCATTGCAGGTAGCGAACCGCCAGCGGCTGGTCGAGCCCGAGCTTGACGGTGAGCGCGCGGACCGCGTCCGGCGAGGCGTCGGCGCCCATCAGCATCTGCGCGGCGTTGCCGGGCAGCGCATCGAGCACCAGGAAAATGATCAGCGATGCACCGACCAGCGTCGCCAGCAAGGTCAACAGACGTCGGAGGACAAAGACGCTCATGCGTGCTCGGCTTCAGGGCTCACTCGCCGCACGATCAACATGTCTGGACGGCGGAGGCAAGCTCTTTGCAGCATGTCCGTTTCCCTCAAGCCGGCCGGCGGGACAGAAGGTCGCTCGAAGCCTCGAACAGCGCACCGACGCGCAGCAGTTCGGCGTCGCCGCGGAAACGGCCGACGAGCTGGAGCCCGATCGGCAGGCCATCGCGGCCAAAGCCGCAGGGCAGGCTGATCGCGGGATGGCCAGTCATATTGAACGGCATGGTCCAGGGAAACCAATGCGGCCGAACGCTGTCGAAATGCTCGCCGTCGATCTCGATCCGGCCGAACAAATCCTGCTCGATCGGCAGCGCGGTGCGCGTCAGGGTCGGCATCGCCAGCAGGTGCCCGCGCGCAAGCAGCGATTGCACCCGGCGGAACAGCGCGGTGCGCGCGAACATCGCCTCTTGGTAGTCGACGCCGCTGACCTCGGTCGCGAGCGCGAGCTGCTTGAGAAATGCCTCGCTCAGCTCGTCCCTGTGCTCGGCTGCGAGCTTCGCAAACCGCGTACGCCAGACCGTGTGGTTGATGGCGCGCCAGATCGGCTCGATGTCGAAGCCCTCGCCGGAGAATTCCTCGAGCTCGGCGCCGAGCCCTGCCAGAAGGTCGAGGCTCGCCTTGAAGCCGGTTGCGACGTCGGCGGACACCGGACGGCCGGGCGGCGCCAGGCAGTACAGGATCCTCTGCCCGCGCAGATCGCCTCGCGGGGCAGCGGTACCGATGAAGTCGGGCACGGGGACGCCGATCGACCAGGGGTCGCAAGCGTCCTCGCCAGCCATCGCCTGCATCATCAGCGCGGTGTCGGCGACGGTGCGCGTGGTCGGCGTGACATAGGTCTGGTTGCCGAACGCGTCGAGCGCCTGACTGTGCGGGATCACGCCGTTGCTCTGCTTCAAGCCCACCACGCCGTTGCAGGCGGCAGGAATCCGCGTCGAGCCGCCGCCGTCGGTCGCGATCGCGAGCGGCGCGATGCCGCTCGCAACGGCAACCGCCGCACCGCCGCTGGAGCCGCCGGAGGAACGCTCCGCGCTCCACGCATTGCGGGTGCGGCCGAACAAGGGCGAGTCCGTCAGGCACTTGCTGCCAAACTCCGGCGTCGTGGTCTTGCCGATCAGGATCGCACCCTCGCTGCGCAGCCGCGCCACCGCGACGGCATCCTCGTTCGGCACATTGTCCTTGTAGGGAACGGCGCCGAAGGTGGTCTTGACCCCCTTCGTGTTGACGATGTCCTTGACGGTGACGGGGATGCCGTGCAGCAGGCCGAGCGTCTCGCCGGCCATCACCTTGCGCTCGGCTTCGCGCGCCGCCGCGAACGCCTCGTCACCGCACAGCGTGATGAAGCAGTTCAGTTCGGGCTGGAGCGCCTCGGCGCGCGCGAGCACGGCGCGGACGATCTCGACGGGCGAAATCCGCTTTCCGGCGATGAGCCTGCGCAGTTCGGTTGCGGACAAGAGACAGGGATCGCCGCTCATCGTCAAATCACGCTCCGAAGGCGGGCCGCCGTTGGCCCAGGCATTGACAAGCATTGACAGCGAGAATGACAGTTTTGTTAACTCCGTCCAATACGATTTTTGATGCCAACCCATATGCTTTCGGTATGCCAATGGACCTTCGCCGGCTCCGCTATTTCGTCGCCGTCGCCGAGGCGCGCAGCATCGGCAAGGCTGCTGAGCGGCTCCGGATGGCGCAGCCGCCGCTTTCGGTCCAGATCCGTAAGCTCGAAGCGGAAATCGGCGCGCCGCTCTTCCTCCGCGGAACTCGCGGCATCGATCTGACGGAGGCGGGTCAGGCGTTGTTGGCGCGCGCGAGCGAAGCGCTCGCCCTTGCAGCCGACGGCGCCGAAGCCGCGCGCGCGGTTGCTTCGGGGCGGCGAGGACGGCTGTCGGTGGGTTACATGTTCGTGCTGGCGAATGCGATGCTGCCACGGCTCATCCCCGAGCTGCGCCGCGCGGTCCCCGGCGTCGACCTCGGCTTCGCCGAGCTCAGCGCCTCGACGCGCGAGGCTCGCGTGCTCGACCGCAGCGTCACGGTCGCGCTGTGCATGCCGGCAATCAACCATCCCGAGATCCAGGTGGCCCGGATCGGTGCGCAGCCTTTCATGCTGGCGATGCCGATCCGCTCCCCGCTTGCGCGGCTGAGCTCCGTGCCGATGGCCCGGCTGCAGGGGCGTCCGCTGATCGCCCTGCCGCATCCGGACCATGGGCCCGCCTCCTCCGCCGTCGTCCCCTTGTTGCGTCGGCACCAGGTCGTGATGCCGATCGCCAGCCGGGTGGAGACAGTGCATTCGGCGATGAGCCTGGTTCTGGCCGGCGAAGGTCTCGCCATCTTGCCGGCCTGCGCGCAGCTCGGCGCGCCGCGCGGCGTCGTGTTCAGGCCTCTGCGGGACGTCACCGACTCTCTCGATATCGCCGTCTGCTGGCGGCGGGACTCGCAGAGCCCCCTGATCGGGACCTTCCTCAAATGCGCCGAGAAGGCCGCTGCGCGGATGTGAGGTCGCGCTACAAGCTCCAAGTCACCTCGTGACTCCAGGGCGGATCGGCGCCCGGACGAGTGCATGTGAGGCCGGCGCAATTGGCGGCGAAGGACAGCGCACGGCGGAGTTCGTCGGCACTGATGTCCTTCAGGACTTGCCGGGCGATGCGACCCTGCTTGTGCAGGGCGAACAGCAGTGCGGCCTGAAAGCTGTCGCCGGCACCGATCGTGTCGGCTACCTCGACCTTGGGCGAGGCGACCTCGATCTCCCCTGCTCCCGCGTGCCAGGCCATCGCGCCATCGTTGCCGCGGGTGATGACGACGAGGCTCGCGCCCTGCCCGAGCAGCATGGTCGCCCGCTGCTGATACGGCTCGTCGCCGAACAGATAGGAAAAATCGACGTCGGACATCTTGATGAGATCGGCCGTCGCGGCAAACGCGGCCATGCGCGCGAGGTAGGCCGGCTTGTCCTTGACGAGGATCGGGCGACAGTTCGGATCGAAGGAGATCGTCGACGACGCCCTTGCATCCGCGACCAGCGCCGTCGTCTCCGCCGCGCCCCGGTCGTTGACCAGCGTGGTGGAGCCGACATGCAGCGCCTCGATCCCGCCGAGCGGAATTGTTCCGCGCCGATAGGTCCATTCCCGCGTCGCAGTCTCGGCATCGTAGAAAGCATAATGCGATTCGCCCGCAACGATGCGGACGAAGGCGAGCGTGGTCTGATGATCGCCGCGAGTGGCGAGACTGAGGTCGACCTTGGAAGCCGCGGCGTGATCGGCGATCATGCGCCCGAACAGATCGGTCGAGATGCCGCCGACAAAACCGGTCGGCGCGCCCAGCCGCGCCATGCCGATCGCGACGTTGAGGCAGGAACCGCCGACCGCAGGCATCACTGCGTCGCGGCCGTCGGCGTTTCGCGTCGGCACGAAATCGATCAGCGCATCGCCGCTCGTTATCAGCATCCGTTCAACCTCTCGCGCTTTCGCGCATCGCCGCGCGGCTGCCGCGATCGACCTCGCGCAGCAGCTTGTAGACCTCGCGCTTGCGGGCGTGAAAGGCGGCCATGTCGGGCGCGGTCGGCTCGCTCTTCCGTCCCAGCGCCGACATTTTCGCCATAGTCTCGCCGATCGAGGCATAGGCGCCGCCGGCGACCGCGCCCAGCATCGCCGCGCCCAGCAGCACCGGCTCTTTCGTTTGCGGCAGCGCGACGGTCAGGCCGGTCGTGTCGGCCATGATCTGCCGCACCAGCGGGCTTCGGCTGGCGCCGCCACCCATGATCATGATGCTGGAACGCACGCCATGCGCGGCAAAGGCCTCGATCACCTCGGCAAGCCCATAGGCCAGCCCGCACAGGCCAGCGACGAACAGACGTTCCATTGAAGCGATATCAGTGTCGAGATCGAGGCCCGCGATTACCGCGCGCGTGTCGGGATCAGCGTAGGGCGAGCGGTTACCGATGAATTCGGGCATGACGTGGACATCGCGGGCGAGCAGCGCGGCGCGGCTGGCATCGCCTGTGCGCGCGATGATGCGGCGTTCGAGGAAGTCGATGAGGTCGAGGCCCTCCTTGCGCGCTGCCGCGCTGGCCTCGGCATGCCCAGGATGGGATTTGAGCAGATGGTCGATTGCGGCGCCCGCGGCCGACTGGCCGCCCTCATTGAGCCAGAAGTCCGGCACCATGCCGGAATAATAAGGGCCCCAGACGCCCGGCACGAAGCATGGCTGCTTCGTCGTCGCCATGATGCAGGCCGACGTTCCCATGATGTAGGCGAGGCGATCGCAGGCATCCGCCGCGCCACCCGATCCGTCGCGTCCGCCGATCGCACCGATGCCGCCGGCATGCGCGTCGATCAGGGAGGCCCCGACCGGCGTGGCCGGCGACAGGCCGAGGTCGGTCGCGGCCGAGTGGGTGAGGCCCGCGCCGAGCCGCGTGCCGGGGGCGACGATCTCGGTACCGATGCGGGCATATTTTTCGCTCACGAAGTCCGACAGCCCGATGCGCTTGAAGAATGGCGCACTCCAGCTGCCATCATGCGCGAGATAATTCCATTTGCAGGTGACGGTGCAAGTCGAGCGCTGGAGCGAGCCGGTCGCGCGCCAGGTCAGGTAATCCGCCAAATCGAAGAAATGACCGGCAGCGTCGAAACTGGCGCGCAGGTGCCGCTTCAGCCACAACAACTTCGGCATCTCCATCTCGGGCGAGATCGAGCCGCCGACATATCGCAGCACGGGATCCTCGGTCTCGTTGATCAATCGCGCCTCGGCGGTGGCGCGATGGTCCATCCAGACGATGACGTTGCGCTGCGGATCGCCGGAGGCACTGACGGTGACCGACTCGCCGGCCTTGTCGAGCACCACCAGGGAGCAAGTGGCATCGAAGCCGATGCCGGCGACGTTCTCCGGCCCGATGCCGGATTCCGTCATCGCCGCGCGTACCGATATCGCGCAGGCCTCCCAGATGTCCTGGGAGGACTGCTCGACGATGTCGCCGGCCTCGTGCCACGTCCGGATGGGATGCCGCGCCATCGCGAGCAGCGTTCCGGCCTCGTCGAACACCCCCGCCCGCGTGCTCGTGGTCCCTACGTCGACGCCGATATAGGCTCGCGGCATTGTCGCTCCCGGTCGCTTCGTCGATTGTGACGCAAGCCTACCAGCAAGTGTAGCCGCCATCCACCAGCACGATGCTGCCGGTCATCAGGCTCGCGGCCTCCGACGAGAGGAACAGCACGACGGAGGCGATTTCTTCGACCTGCCCCATCCGCGCCATCGGAGTTCCACCGATCCAGGCGTCGTACATCTTGGGATTGCTCTTCACGAAAGCGTTCAGCGGCGTTTCGATATAGGTCGGCGCCACCGCGTTGACGCGGATGCCGCGCGCACCCCATTCGGCCGCGAGCGACTTGGTCAGATGATGCACGCCGGCCTTGGAGGCGTTGTAGAAGCACTGCTCCTGCGGCTTGTTGACGATGAAGCCCGACATCGAGCCGACATTGACGATGGCGCCGCTTCCAGCCTTCAGCATGTGCTTGCCGAACTCGCGGCAGCACCAGAAGGTGCCGTTGAGATTGACGTCGATGACGTTGAGCCAATGCTCGTCGGTGACGGTCTCGGCCGGCGTCTCGCTGCGCGCAATGCCGGCATTGTTGACGAGGATGTCGACCTTGCCGTGACGGGCGACGAGCTCGCCCGCAACCTCCGCCACACGCCTGGTATCGGTGACGTCCATGATCGCGGTCTCGATGTCGTAGCCTTTGGCCTTCAGGCTGGCCTTTGCACTGTCCGCGACCTTGCCGTCACGATCGCCGATGACGACCCTGGCTCCGGCCTCAGCCAGCGCCTCGGCGCAGGCGAGCCCGATGCCCTGCCCGCCGCCGGTGATGAACGCGGTCTTGCCATCAAGCTTGAATTTTTCCAGATACATGGCCGTCTTTCCGTTGTCTTGCCGTTTCTTGTCAGCCCCGAAGCGCGTTGCCGCTTTCGTCGAAGCGATGGATGCGCGCAGGGTCCGGTGCCAGCGACACGCGGTCGCCGGCATGCAGGCTCAATTCGCCGATGTAGCGCGCCGTCAGCATGCCGAGCGCTCCGGCATCGACGTAAAGGAAGGTATCGCTGCCGAGATGCTCGGCCACCGCGATGGTGCCCTGCCAGCCCCCGCCGCCGTCGCGCTCGATCTTGAGATGCTCCGGACGGACGCCGATCGTCGCGGCTCCCTTCTGCAAGGCGGGCTCGCCAGTGACGAAGTTCATCTTGGGTGAGCCGATGAAGCCGGCGACGAAGAGATTGGCGGGCCTCTCGTAGAGTTCCAAGGGAGAGCCATACTGCTCGATCTTGCCGCCATTGAGCACGACGATCTTGTCGGCCATGGTCATGGCCTCGACCTGGTCGTGGGTGACGTAGATCGCGGTGGTGCCGAGCTGCTTCTGCAGCCGCGTCACCTCGATGCGCATCTGCACGCGCAGCGCCGCGTCGAGGTTGGAGAGCGGCTCGTCGAACAGGAACGCCTTCGGCTCGCGCACGATGGCGCGCCCGATCGCGACCCGCTGGCGCTGGCCGCCGGAAAGCTCGCGCGGCTTACGATCGAGATAGGGCGTGAGGTTGAGCGCCGCGGCGGCCGCTTCCACCTTGCGGTTGATCTCGTCCTTGGCTAGGCCCGCCATCTTCAGGCCGAAGCCGATATTGCCGCGCACGCTCATGTGTGGATACAGCGCGTAAGACTGGAACACCATCGAGAGCCCGCGCTTGGCCGGCGGCGTGTCGACGACGTTCTTGCCGTCGATCAGGATATTGCCGCCCGAGACGTCTTCGAGCCCAGCGATTAGCCGCAGCAGCGTGGTCTTGCCGCAGCCGGAGGGTCCGACGAACACCACGAAGGAGCCGTCGGCGATGTCGAGGTCGGCGCCCTTGATGATGTGCACGGGACCGAAGGATTTCTGTACGCCCTGAAGTGTGATCTGACCCATGATCCGGCAGCCCCTCTACTTCACTGCGCCAAAGGTGAGCCCGCGCACGAGCTGCTTCTGGCTGAACCAACCGAGGACGAGAATGGGCGCGATCGCCATCGTCGAAGCCGCCGACAGCTTGGCCCAGAACAGCCCCTCCGGGCTCGAATAGGACGCGATGAACGTTGTGAGCGGCGCGGCGTTCGAGGTCGACAGGTTGAGCGTCCAGAACGCCTCGTTCCAAGCCAGGATCAGATTGAGCAGCAGCGTGGACGCAAGTCCTGGGATCGCCATCGGCGTCAGGACATAGACGAGTTCGCGACCGATGGTGGCGCCGTCCATGCGCGCGGCCTCCAGGATGTCGCGCGGGATTTCCTTGAAGTAAGTGAAGAGCATCCAGATCACGATCGGCAAATTCCCGAGGCACAGGATGAAGACGAGGCCGATGCGGGAATCGAGCAGGCCGAAAGACTTGTAGATCAGATAGATCGGCACCAGCACGCCTACCGGCGGCATCATCTTGGTCGAGAGCATCCAGAGCAGGATGTCCTTGGTGCGCTTGGTCGGCGAGAACGCCATCGACCAGGCCGCGGGAATGGCGATCAAGAGCGCAATCAGCGTCGAGCCGCCGGCGATGATGATCGAGTTCATCGCGTGGTGCAGATAGTCGCTGCGCTCCTGCACCGTCGCATAGTTCTCCGTGGTCCAGTGGAAGAACAGGAAAGATGGCGGTATCGCGAATGCCTCGAGCTCGGTCTTGAAGCTCGCCAGCACCATCCAGAGGATCGGGAAGAAGATCAGGAAGCCGAAGAACCAAGCCCCGATCGTCGAGACCACCACCCGCTGCGTCGTCGCCATCCGTGCCATGTCAGGCCTCCAAATTGCGGCCGACGATGCGGACCAGGAAGAAGGCAACGATATTGGCGATCACCACAGCAACGAGGCCGCCTGCGGAGGCGCTGCCGACGTCGAACTGGATCAGTGCCTGCGCATAGATCAGGAAGGCGATGTTGGTGGTCTGCAGGCCCGGTCCTCCGCCGGTGGTGACGAAGATCTCCGCGAACACCGTGAGCAGGAAGATGGTCTCGATCAGGATCACCACGGTGATGGGGCGCGCAAGGTGCGGGAGCGTGATGTAGATAAAGGTCGAAACCGCGCTGGCGCCATCCATCTCGGCAGCTTCCTTCTGTTCCTCGTCGAGCGATTGCAGCGCTGTGAGCAGGATCAAGGTTGCGAACGGCAGCCATTGCCAGGTCACGATCAGGATGACCGCGAGCAGCGGCACGTCGTTGAACCAATCGATCGGCGTCAGGCCGAACAGCGAGGCAAGCCAGGCGAACAGGCCGGAGACCGGATGCATCAGCAGGTTCTTCCAGACCAGCGCGCTCACCGTCGGCATCACGAAGAATGGCGCGATCACCATCAGCCGCACGAAATTGCGTCCGATCACGGGCTGGTCCATCAGAAGCGCCAAGGGAATGCCGAGCAGGATAGTGAGCGCCAAGACCGAGCCGACCAGCACCAAGGTGTTCTGAAGCGAAGCGAGGAAGGCGGGATCGGTGAGGAAGTAGCGGAAGTTCTCCAGGCCGACGAAGGATTCCGAGCCGGGATCGAGCAGGCTGTAATGCAGGGTCGAGAAATAGATCGTCAGCGCGAGCGGGACGATCATCCAGATGAAGAGCAGCCCGACAGCCGGCGTCAGGAGTGAGCGCGCAAGAATCTGCGTCTGCCGGGTTGCCATCCCTGACTTCTCCTTCAGAGCGTTTTCGAGCGAAGTGCAGACCGGTTCGCGGGAAGAAAACGCGTCAATATGAAACCTTGGGAAGAAAGCGGCCATCCCATCCGGAATGGCGGATGGCCGCGAGTCTGACCTCAGGAGGAAGAGCCCGGGTTCACTTGATGTAGCCAGCGCGCTTCATCTCGCGCTCGGTCGCCGATTGCGCGGCCGTGAGGGCGGCATCGACCGTCATCGATCCCGCGAGCGCAGCCGAGAATTGCTGGCCCACCTGGGTGCCGATGCCCTGGAATTCGGGAATGGCGGCGTATTGCACGCCGACATAAGGCACCGGTTTCACCGTGGGCTTGTTCGGATCGGCGGCATCGATCGAGGCCAGCGTCAGCTTCGCAAAGGGAGCGACCTTCAGATAGTCCTCATTGTTGTAGAGCGAGGTCCGCGTGCCCGGCGGCACGTTGGCCCAGCCCTCCTTCGACGCCACGAGCTTGGTGTAGTCCTTGCTCGTCGCCCAGGCGATGAACTTCTCGGCCGCCTCGGTCTTCTTCGAGCCGGCGGGAATCGCGAGATTCCAGGCCCACAGCCAGTTGGCGTTCTTGCCGAGCCCCGTGTTGGGCGCGAGCGCGAAGCCGACCTTGTCGGCCACCTTCGACTCCTTCGGGTTGGTGACGAAGGACGCTGCGACCGTGGCATCGATCCACATCGCGCATTTGCCGGCATTGAACAGCGCCAGATTCTCGTTGAAGCCGTTGGAACTCGCGCCGGGAGGACCGGCGTCCTTCATGAGATTGACGTAGGTCGTCAGCGTCGCCTTCCATTCCGGCGTGTTGAACTGCGGCTGCCACTTCTCGTCGAACCAGCGCGCACCGTAGGAATTGGCCATGGCCGACAGGAACGCCATGTTCTCGCCCCAGCCCGCCTTGCCGCGCAGGCAAATGCCGTAGGTGCCGGCGCTCTTGTCGGTGAGCTTCTTGGCCGCGTCGATCACGAAGTCCCAGGCCGGCTTTTCCGGCATCTTGAGGCCGGCCTTCTCGAACAGATCGGTGCGGTACATCACCATCGAACTTTCGCCGTAGAAGGGCGCCGCGTAGAGCTTGCCGTCGGTGGAGACCGCATCCTTGATCTTCGGCAGGAGGTCGGCGACATCGTAATCGGCGCCGAGATTGGCAAGCGGCACCAGCCAGCCCTTCTTGGCCCAGATCGGCACCTCGTAGGTGCCGATGGTGAGTACGTCGAACTGGCCGCCCTTGGTGGCGATATCGGTGGTGACGCGCTGGCGCAGCACGTTCTCCTCCAGCGTCACCCACTTCACGGTGATGTCGGGATTCTTCTTGGTGAATTCGCTCGTGAGCCCCTGCATGCGGATCATGTCGCCATTGTTGACGGTGGCGATGGTCAGGGTCGTTTCGGCCGTCGCGGGGATGGCCAGCAAAAGTGCGGACGCGCCACAGACGGCGCCGAGGACGTGCTTCACGGTGACCTCCCTAAAGTCGCGTCTTTGAGCATATGCCCACGCGTTGAGCGTATGTTCAACATTGGGACGACGCTTGTCAAGCAGGCGCGTGGGCGTTTCGGCAACTTATGAGTGCTGCGGTGCGGGAGTGGTACGAGATCCTGCGAAGCGGGAGAGGGAGCGCAGCGCCATTGCCGCCGACTTGCGCCTATCGCTCCAAAATCGCCCGCGCCGTCGTCTCGTCGGTGATCAGGCCATTGATTAGGCCCCCGCGCAGCGCCGCCGCGATTGCGGCAACCTTCGCAGCCCCGACCGCAGCGCCGATCGTGATCGTCTTGGCCGGGACTTCCGGCGGGATGCTGGTCAGGCGCTTGTTGGTACCGGCCTTGAGCAGGCGGCCCTCGGAATCATAGGCCCAGCCGGTGATCTCGCCGATTGCGCCCAGTCGCATCATCTCGAACAATTCGTCCCGGGTGACGAAGCCGTCGACATGGACCTGCGCCTTCTGGTCCATCTGGCCGATGCCGACGAGACGCAAGTCCGCCTTGGCCGCGACCGCCTTCACCTTGGCGATCGGCTCGATGCGGACCATCTTGTTGCGCTCGTCCTCCGACGACATCAGGAACGGCAGCGGCATCGGATAATGCCGGGCGCCGGTGCGATCGGCGAGCCGGCCGACGGTGTCGTAGAAGCTCGCAGAACCGTCGGCGGAGATGTTGCCGACCAGCGAGACGATCTGGTGATTGGGCCGGTCGATCGGGGTGACGCGCTCGACCGCGGCGCGCACCGCGCGGCCCGTGCCGAGCGCGACGATGACGGGCGTCTCCGAGCGCAGCGTGGAATCGAGCAAATTGGCGCATCGTTCGGCAATGCCTGCGGTGGCCTGCGGGGCCGCAGGGTCGGCCGGCACCACCTCGCAATGGACGAGATCGAAGCGCTCCTTCAGGCGTGCGGCCAGCTCCATGCAGGCCGCGATGGGATGCTCGAGCCGAAACGTGATCAGCCGCTCGGCGAGGCAGAGCGACACCAGCCGCTGCGCCGAGGCGCGCGAGACCTGAAGCATCCTTGCAATCTCGTCCTGGGTATGGCCGGCAATGAAATAAAGCCAACCCGCACGTGCGGCGTCGTCGAGCCTTGATTTCTCGTTCTCGGCGGCCATGCGGGCCTTACATCCCCTTCCAGAAATCGCTCATGCGTCCGAACACCCGATCGGCTCCTGCAGCGGACAATATAGCCTGCCCGTCCCGGCCGCCGTAATGGCCTCCACCGACAAATCCCCAGACGGTCATGCCGGCCGCCTTCCCCGCCTGCACGCCGCTGACGCTGTCCTCGATCACCAGCGTGCGCGCCGGCGAGGCGCCCATCTGCACGGCTGCATGAAGGAAGAGATCGGGCGCGGGCTTGCCGTGCTCAACCATTTGGGCCGTGTAGAGCCGGTCGCCGAAATGCGCACGCAAGCCAGTGACGTCGAGGGAGAGCGAGACTCGATCGAGATCACTGGACGAGGCCAAGCAGAACGGAACCGTCAATTCCGACACCACGGCCCCCACTCCAGGGATCGGTTCGAGCGAGTCGGCAAACGCCTCCAGCACGCGCCATTTCAAGCGCGGCAGGAAGCCATCGGGCACGATCTGCCCGAGATCGCGATAATGCTGCTCGACTGCCTTGGTGCTGCGCCCAAGAAACAGCTCGAGCGCCTGCGCCTCGCTGAGCGCGAAGCCGAATTCGGCCAGCACTTCGGACAGGCAGCGGCAGCTCAACAGCTCGCTGTCGACCAGCACGCCGTCGCAGTCGAAGATGATGAGGTCGGGCGTTGAACGGCCGTGATCCATCCGCCCATTCGATCATATACCCATTGGATGAGCAATAGCTCAGCTGCCGGGCGCCCTGTCGACGTCGACTATCGATCGCGGAAACGCGGTGGCACGGCGCGTTGCGCCTCTGCCCGCATCGCCGTCGCGGCTACCGACGCTGGTTATACACGTCGATACACACCGCCCCCAGCAGCACCAGGCCCTTGATGACCTGCTGATAGTCGATGCCGATGCCGAGGATGGACATGCCGTTGTTCATCACGCCCATGATCATGGCGCCGACCACCGCACCGCCGACGCGCCCCACGCCGCCATAGGCCGAGGCGCCGCCGATGAAGCAGGCGGCGATGACGTCGAGCTCGAAGCCGAGACCGGCCTTCGGGGTCGCGGTGTTGAGGCGCGCGGCGAAGACGAGGCCAGCGAGCGCGGCGAGCACGCCCATGTTGACGAAGGTGAGGAAGGTCAGCCGCTCCGTCTTGATGCCCGACAAGCTCGCCGCCTTGGCGTTACCACCGACTGCATAGATCTGCCGGCCGATCACGGTGCGACGGGTGACGAAACCGTAGAGCGCGATCAGCGCCGTCATGATGACCAGCACGTTCGGCAGGCCCCGATGCGAGGCGATCAGATAGGTGAAATAGAGTACGGCACAGGCGAGCAGAACGCTCTTGCCCAGGAAGAACGCATAGGGCTCGACCTCGATGCCATGCGACTGCTCGCGCGAACGGCCCTTGGCGCTGGCGTAGACAAGGCCCAGCGCGAGCACCGCGCCGATCAGCATGGAGGTCGGGTGCAGCGTGCCGGCCTCGGGCAGCAATTCGGGAATGAACCCTGACGACAGTTTCTGGAAGGTGGCCGGGAACGGCCCGAGCGACTGGCCCTGCAACACCGCGAGTGCGAGGCCCTTGAACACCAGCATGCCCGCCAGCGTCACGATGAAGGACGGGATCTTGAAATAGGCCACCCAATAGCCCTGCGCGGCGCCGATGGCGGCACCGACCAGCAGGCAGGCGATGAAGGCGAGCGTGTAGTCGACCTTGTAAGTCACCATCAGGAGGGCGGCTACCGCTCCGACGAAGCCGGCGACCGAGCCGACCGACAGATCGATGTGACCGGTGACGATCACCAGCAGCATGCCGAGCGCCATGATGACGATGTAGCTGTTCTGCAGTACGAGGTTGGTGAGATTCAGCGGCTGCAGCAACGTGCCGCCGGTCATGACCTGGAAGAACAGCATGATCGCGATCAGCGACATCAGCATGCCGTAGTTGCGCAAATTGTTCTTGATGAAGCTGCCGTGGCGGCGCTCCTCGGGCAGCGACACCGTCTTGTCGGTCATGGCTGCATTCCTCCCATATCCGCGGCTGCGGGCGCGGCGTTCCCAATGCTTCGTTCGTTGCGCATGATGGCGCGCATGATCTTTTCCTGCGTCGCCTCGGATCCCCTGAATTCGCCGACGAAGGCGCCCTCGTTCATGACGCAGATGCGGTCGCAGATGCCCAGCAGTTCCGGCATTTCCGAGGAGATGACCACGACGCCGCGGCCTGCCTCCGCCAGCTCGTTGATGATACAGTAAATCTCGTACTTGGCACCCACATCGATGCCTCGCGTCGGCTCGTCCAGGATCAGCACCTTTGGATCGGTCATGAGCCATTTCGATAGCACGACCTTCTGCTGATTGCCGCCTGAGAGCTGGCCGGTCTCCTGATAGACGTCGGAGCAGCGGATGCGCATGCGGTTGCGGTAGTCGCTGGCGACCTTCAGCTCGGCGATGTCGTCGATCACCCTCCTGGGCGCCACCTGTTCGAGGCTTGCCAGCGTGATGTTCTTGCGGACGTCGTCGGCGAGGATCAGGCCGAGCTGCTTGCGGTCCTCGGTGACATAGGCAAGGCCGGCGTCGATCGCAGCCGCGACGCTCGGCAGCATCATCTCCCTACCCTCGAGCCGGAGGCTGCCGCTGATATTGGTGCCCCAGGAGCGGCCGAACAGGCTCATCGCAAATTCGGTACGACCGGCGCCCATCAGGCCGGCGATGCCTACGACCTGGCCTCGCCTGACGCTGAAATTGACGTTCTTGATCACCTGCCGTTCGGGATGAATGGGGTGATAGACCGACCAGTTCTCGACGGTGAGCACGGGCTCGCCGATCTTGGCGCTACGCTCCGGGAAGCGGTGAGCGAGATCGCGATTGACCATGCTCCGGATGATGCGGTCCTCCTGGATCGCTTCTGCACGACAATCGATGCTGTCGACGGTGCGGCCGTCGCGCAGCACCGTGATGTGGTCGGCGACCTTGGCGACCTCGTTCAGCTTGTGCGAGATCAGGATCGAGCCGATGCCCTGCTCGCGAAATGCCATTAGCCGTTCGAGCAGCGCGGCGCTGTCGGCCTCGTTGAGGCTCGCGGTCGGCTCGTCCAGGATCAGCATGCGCACCCGCTTGGACAGGGCCTTGGCGATCTCGACCAGTTGCTGCTTGCCGACACCGAGATCGGTGATCAACGTATCCGGTGATTCCTTCAGGCCGACCTGCGCGAGCAGGTCCCGCGTACGCCGGTACACCTCGTCGCGATCGATGACGCCGAGCTTCGACGGCGGATGCGACAGGAAGATGTTCTCGGCGATCGACATCAGCGGGATCAGCGCCAGCTCCTGATGGATGATGATGATGCCGAGCGCCTCGGAATCGTTGATGTCGCGGAAGCGACGCTCCTCGCCCTCGAAGACGATGGTGCCTTCATAGCTGCCGTGCGGATAGACCCCGCTCAACACCTTCATCAGCGTCGACTTGCCGGCGCCGTTCTCGCCGACGAGGGCGTGGATCTGGCCTGCGTGAACCGAGAAGTTGACGTCGCGCAGCGCCTGCACACCTGCAAAGCTCTTGCTGACGTTGCGCATCTCCAGCATGGCGGTCATTGCTTCATATCCCAGTTCTTCTCCGCGTCGTCATGGCCGAGCTTGTCCCGGCCATCCACCTACACGCCCGGCGAGGACGTGGATGCCCGGGACAAGCCCGGGCATGACGAGTTTGTGGACATGCCTTTCGTGCCTCATCAAGCGTTCACTCTCCCGCACGCAGCGAGAGGAAAAGTGGAGAGCCCTACTGGAACTGCGACTTCTTGTAGTAGCCGCTGTCGACCAGCTCCTTCTCCCAATTGTCCTTGTAGACCACCACCGGCTTGAGCAGATAGGACGGCACCGTCTTGACGCCGTTCTCGTAGGTCTTGGTGTCGTTGACGGTGACTTGCTTGCCGGCGAGCGCGGCGTCGACCATGTCGGCCGTGACCTTGGCGAGGTCGCGCGTGTCCTTGAAGATGGTCGAATACTGGTCGCCGCGCAGCATCGCCTTGATCGACGGCACTTCGGCGTCCTGGCCGGAAATGATCGGCATCGGCTGGTCGGCGCTGCCATAGCCGACGCCCTTCAGCGAGGAAATGATGCCGATCGAGATGCCGTCATAGGGCGACAGCACGGCATTGATTTTCTTGTTGCCGTAATAGGCGCTGAGCAGATTGTCCATGCGCGCCTGCGCGGTGGCGCCGTCCCAGCGGAGCGTCGCGACCTTGTCCATCCCCATCTGGCCGGAGGCGACGACGAGCTTGCCGCTGTCGATATAGGGCTTCAGCACGCTCATGGCGCCGTTGTAGAAGAAGTAGGCGTTGTTGTCGTCGGGCGAGCCGCCGAACAGCTCGATGTTGAAGGGTCCCTTGCCCTCCTTGAGGCCGAGCCCCTTTTCGATCGATTGCGCCTGGAGCACGCCGACCTGGAAATTGTCGAAGGTTGCGTAGTAGTCGACATTGGGGGTGCCGCGGATCAGGCGGTCGTAGGCGATCACGATGATGCCTTTTGCTTTCGCCTGCTTGAGCACGTCGGAGAGCGTGGTGCCGTCGATTGCCGCAATCACCAGCGCTTTCGCGCCCTTGGTCACCATGTTCTCGACCTGCGAGAGCTGGTTCGGAATGTCGTCCTCGGCATATTGCAGGTCGGTGTTGTAACCGCGCTCCTTCAACACCTTGACCATGTTGTTGCCGTCGTCGATCCAGCGCGCCGAAGATTTGGTCGGCATGGCGATGCCGACCGTCGCCTTTTGGGCAGAGGCAGCGACGCTCGTGGCCATCGTCGCAGCGCCGGCCAGCGCCAGCGCGAGGAATGTGGTCTTCAATTTCAGCATGTTTCACTCCCTTTGGGTGTCAGACTGTTCTTCGTTTCGTCGAGGGACGTAGAGTCGGGTTGCTCCGGATCTCCTATGCGAGCTTGACGTCGGGCTCCGCGCGACCGCGCGCGGAAGCCTCCAGCAGAAACGTTTTGCCTGCTTGCGGATCCGCCGCGCGCGCTGCCGCATCCATGTCCTGCCAGGCCGAGGTGACGAGGAGGCGCGACAGGTCCGGGCCGACAAACGCGGGACAGCTCGCCTGCTTCGCCGGCACTCTGAGTGAGCGCAGGCGCTCACCTTGTGGCGAGTAGACGTCGATGCGGCTCGCACCCCAGCACGCGTTCCAGATCTGCCCGTCGGCATCGCACACCGAGCCGTCGAGACCGCCGATGCCAGTGTGACGTAGCAGCACCTCGGGCTCGCCACGCGGCAGGCCGGTCGCAGGATTGAGCGGCACGCTGTAGAGCACGGCGCGCGCACTATCGGCGAAATAGCCGATCGCACCGTCCGGCGAGAAGCAGATCGAGTTCGGAATGCTGATGCGAGGAAACAGCAGAGAGATCTTGCCGCGATGGAACGCATAGATCGCGCCTGCCCCGGGCTCCGCCTTGCGGCCCATGGTGCCGATCCAGAACGTGCCGGATTGATGCACCCGCGCGTCATTGGAACGCGTCGTGGGGTTGTCGGCTTCGAGCGGACAGAGCAGCGTCATGACGCCGTCGGCGAGCTTGCGGACATAGAGGCCGTCCTCGGCGACGATCAAGTGCCGTTCCGCATCGATGCGCCCGAGCGCGCTCGCCATCCGGCCGAGCGTATGGACGCGGATGCCGCCGCTGCCGAGTTGCGCCTCGAACAACAGCCCTTCACGGATGTCGAACCACCAGGCGGTGTCGGTGGTCGCGTCATAGGTCGGCCCCTCGCCGAGATGGCACGGATGGTCCGAGAGGACAGACGTGGGCACCTGTTCCGTCATGGTGACCTCACCGAAAAGCGATACACGGTGTGATGACGATAGACCTCGCCGGGTGCGAGCCGAGGGCTTGGGAAGTCCGGCCGGTTCGGCGCGTCAGGCCAAATGTGCGGCTCCAGGCAAATCGCATCCGATTGCCGGATGAGCTTGCCTCCCTTCCCTGAAATCGTGCCATCGAGATAGTTGCCGGAATAGACCTGAAGGCCGGGGTGGTCGGTGAGCAGTTCCATGATGCGTCCCGAGCGCGGCGCCTCCAGCCGCGCTGCGAGCGCGAGCTTGCCGTCACGGCCCAGGCAATAGGTGTGGTCATAGCCCCTGCCGTTCTGCAATTGCTGATCGCTCTCGCGAATCCGCGCGCCGACTGCTTTCGCATCGCGAAAATCGAACGGCGTGCCGGCCACACTGCGCGGCGGCTCCGGCAACGGAATGGCGGTGGGATCGATCGCAAGGAAATGCTCGGCGGCGACGGTCAGCTTGTGATCGAGGATGGGCGTGCCGGCGGTCGCGCCTTCCAAATTGAAAAAACTGTGGTTGGTGAGGTTAACGATGGTCGGACGGTCCGTGCGGGCCTCCATGGTGAGCGACAATTCGGTCGGTCCCGTGATGCGGTAGGTCAGACGCACGCCGAGCCGACCGGGATAATGTTCTTCGCCATGCGGGCTGACATAGGTGAGCGTCACCGCGGGCTCGGCGCCCTCGTCGATCTCCGCAATCTCCCAGAGCTTGCGGTCGAAACCATCGAGGCCGCCATGCAGCGCATTGGGGCCGTTGTTGACGGCAAGCTGCACCGTCTCGCCATCGAGCGAGAACCGCCCCTTGGCTATGCGATTGGCATAGCGGCCAACCGTGGCTCCGAAGAACTTTCGCTCAGTGAGGTAGCCGGCGAATGCGTCATGGCCGAGCACGACGTCATCATAGCCGCCTTTGGCGTCCGGCGTGATCAGCGCTTGTAGCACCGCGCCATGGGTGATGATGCGCGCCTCGAAGCCGCCGTCCCCACGCAGCACGATGCGCTCGACCTTGCGGCCGTCGGGCAGTGTCCCAAAAACGTCTTTTGTGATCTTCGATGCGGCCATGGTCAGTCCACGAACGTTTCGACGACGGTGCGCCTGCCGAGCAGGAAGGCGTCGGCGACGAGGCGAAGCGGCGCCAGATCGACGTCGCTCGCGCCGCTCGCTGCGAGCGCGACGAAACGCCGATAGAGTCCGCGATATTCCTCATCAGGCGCTTCGGCAAGCACCTTGCCGTCGATTGCCATGCGCGCCCCTCCGTTCGACAGGATCATCCGGCCTTGGTCGGTCCCCACCACGATATCCCAGCTCTGAGGTCCCGTCTGGCGAAAGTCGAATTCGGCACTGACCGGGAGGCCGCCGATATCTGTCAGCGTCAGGTTCGCGGCGATCGGTGCCTGGCAATTGGCGGGAAAGGCCAGCTCGGCCGCGGTGACGAACACGGGTTGCGGCAGGATACGGGTGAGGATCGACAGCGCGTTGATGCCGGGGTCGAACACGCCGAGGCCACCCGGCTCCCAGATCCAGCCCTGCCCGGGATGCCAGACGCGGACGTCCTCCTTCCAGCTGATATGCACGGAGGCGATGCGGCGCCCGGCGAGCCATTGCCGCGCCGGCTCGACCGCTGGCGCGTAGCGCGAATGCCAGGTCGCGAACAGCGTCCGCTTCGCACCCGCCGCCATCGCGATCAGCGGATCGAGCTCGGCGACGCCGGTGCCCGGCGGCTTCTCCAGCATGACATGCTTGCCCGCGGCCAGCGCCGCAGCAGCCTGGGCGCGGCGCACCTGCGGCGGCGTGCAGAGCGAGACCGCGTCGATCGGCGGTCCCTTCTCCAGCAATTCCTCGATGGTCGCAAAATGTGGCAGTCCCGGCAGCGAGGCGTTACGGCTGGCGACCGCCGCGAGGGTCGCGCCCGGCGTCGCTGCGATCGCGCCGACATGCTGGTCGCGCGCGATCTTGCCGAAGCCGACGATGGCGATGCGAAGATCTGTCACGGCTATTCTCCAGTATCGACGGATGGCGGCGCCTCGGCCGGCGCGGTCTTGATCACCGTGCCCTCGTGGCGGCGCATGCCATTGTGAATGACGTAGATCATCGCCTCTGACGCAGCTTCCGCATCGCCCGCCGCAATGGCATCGACGATCCTCTGATGCCAGAGCAGCACGGTGTCACGGTCCTCCGGCTCGACCGGGGCGCTGAGCAGGAACGAGGCGCGCAGCGCAGCCTCGATGACATGTCCGATCGAGCGCATGAACAGATTGCCGGAAGCGCGCGCCACCGCAACATGGAGCGCGAGGTCGGCGTCGGCAAAGCCGACGGAATCGGAGGCTTCCAGCCGCATCCGATCCATGCAGCGCCGAAGCTCGGCAATGTCGTCCTCCGATCGCTGCGCCGCCGCAAGCATCGCGGCGCGCGGCTCGACGGCCAGACGTATCTCGGCGAGGTCGTTGAGGAAGCGCTTGTCGATGCCGGCATCCAGATGCCAGGCCAGCACGTCGGCGTCGAACATGTTCCAGGCACCGCGCTCGCGCACGACGGTGCCGACCCGCGCCTTGGTGGTGAGCAGGCCCTTGGCGACCAGCGTCTTCACGCTCTCCCGCAGCACCGGGCGCGACACACCGAACATCGCGATCATCTCGGCATCGCCCGGCAGCCGCGTCCCCTCCGCATAGCGCCCGGCGATGATGTCGACGCCAATCGAGCGGGCCACCTCCGCATGGTTGGAATGGGCCCGCCGCGTCGGGATGACGACGATGCGCGAGGTCATGAGACTGCTCCTGCACTCGCCTTCAACGGCCGGCGGGCGAGCGCGACTAGCCCCTGCTGCAAGGCGATGAAGGCGAACAGCAGGACACCGGTCGCGATCTTGGTCCACCAGCTCGACAGCGTGCCGTCGAAATTGATGTAGGTCTGGATCAGACCCTGGATCAGCACGCCGAGGAAGGTGCCAATCACCGAGCCCTGTCCGCCCGTCAGCAACGTGCCGCCGATCACGACGGCCGCGATGGTGTCGAGCTCGACGCCGACGGCGGAGAGCGAATAGCCGGCGCTCGTGTAGAAGGAAAAGACAATGCCCGCGATGCCGGCGAGCAGGCTCGATAGCATGTAGATCTTCACCGTCATCTTGCCGACGGCGATGCCCATCAGGCTCGCAGTCGCCCGGCTACCGCCGAGCGCGTAGACATTGGCGCCGAACCTCGTGAGCTGCAGCAGCAGGGCGCCGCCGATCACGATCACCAGCATGATGATCGCGATCGCGGTCAACCGCCCGCCGCCGGGCATGCGCAGCGCGAAGTCCGACACGGTGGAGTAGACCGGCGCAGTGATCGGCACCGATTCCGTCGAGAGCAGGAAGCTCGCACCGCGTGCCAGGAACATGCCGGCCAGCGTGACGATGAAGGGCGGCAGGTCGAAGACGTGGATCACGGCGCCCATCGCAGCCCCGAACCCTGCCGAGAGCACGAGGACGGCGGCGAAGGCGGCCAGCGGCGGCACGCCCCAGCGCTCGATCGCCAGCGCCACGAAGACAGTGGTGAATCCGATCACCGATCCGACCGACAGATCGATGCCGCCTGAAATGATGACGAAAGTCATGCCGGTGGCAACGATGCCGAGAAAGGCATTGTCTGTGAGGAGATTTCCGATCACGCGGGTCGAGGCCATGTTCGGGAATTGCATTGCGCAGAGCGCAAAGCCCGCGACAAGCACGATCGCCGTGATGAGGACCGGCGGCAGGCTTTTCATGGTTTCGCCCTCCGCAGCCGTGCCGCGATTCCGGCAATGCCGGACAGCTTCGGCGATTGCAGCAGCAGCACCGCGAGCACCACCACCGCCTTGACCAGCAGGTTGAACTCGGGCGGATAGCCCGACAGCAGGATACCGGTGTTCATGGTCTGGATGATCAACGCGCCGAGTACGGCCAGAACGAGGCTGAAGCGGCCCCCGAACAGCGAAGTCCCGCCGATCACCACGGCGAGGATGGCGTCGAGTTCGAGCCAGAGGCCGGCATTGTTGGCATCAGCGCCCATGATGTCGGCGGCTGCAATGACCCCCGCGAGCGCGGCGCAGACCCCGCACCAGACATAGACCGCCAGGATCATGGCACGGGTGCCGACGCCGGCAAGCTCGCTCGCTCGCGCATTGCCGCCGGTCGCCTCGATCAGGAGCCCGAGCGCCGAGCCCCGCACCACCGCGCCGGTGAGGATCAGCATGCCTAAGGCAATCACGACCGGCACCGGCAGGCCGAGCACCGCGCCATTGCCCAGCCAGACCAGATCCGGCGAGGAGAAGGTGACGATCCGCCCTTCGGTGATGAGCTGAGCGATGCCGCGTCCCGCCACCATCAGAATCAGCGTTGCCACGATCGGTTGCATGCCGAGCACGGCGACGAGGAAGCCGTTCCAGAGACCACAGACCAGTCCGGCACCAAGCGCAGCCGCCAGCACCACCGGCAGGCCGTGACTGTCGGCGAGACTCGCCGCGATCGCCCCGCAGATCGCCATGACGGCGCCGACCGACAGGTCGATGCCGCGCGTCGCGATGACCAGCACCATGCCGAGCGAGAGCAGCGCCACCGGCGTGCCGCGATTGAGCACGTCGATCAGGCTGCCGAACAACCGGCCGTCCTGGAGGCGAAGGTCGAAGAATTGCGGCGACACTGCGCGGTCGACTGAGAGGATGACGATCAGCGCGAGGATCTGGGGAAGGCCGCGGCGCGGCAACAGCGCTGTCATGCCCGCCCCTCATGCGCGATGGCCTCGCCGTCGGCGGCGATGGCCGCGAGGATGTTGCCGACGTCGATCGCCTCGCCCGCGAGCTCCTCGACATGGGCGCGGTCACGCAGCACCACGACGCGATCCGAATAGGTCACGATCTCGTCGAGCTCGGAAGAGATCACCAGCAGCGCTAGGCCGTCGTCGCAGAGCTCCCGGATCAAGCGGATGATCTCGGCATGCGCGCCGACGTCGATGCCGCGGGTCGGCTCGTCCAGCACCAGGAGCCGCGGCGAGGTCGCAAGCCAGCGCGCCAGCAGCACTTTCTGCTGATTGCCGCCCGAGAGCAGACCTACGGGCCGTTCCGGATCGGGCGGGCGGATGTCGAGCATCTTGACGTAGCGGCTTGCGATCTCGTCCTGCTCGCGTCGCGACAATGGCCGATGCAGACCGCGCTTGGCCTGGAGCGCGAGCACGATGTTCTCGCGCACGCTGAGCTCGGCGACGATCCCGTCGGTCTTGCGCTCCTCCGGGCAGTAGCCGAAACCGTGGCGCACGCCGTCGCGCGGCGACAGCAGCCGCACGGCCGTGCCCTCCACCCTCGCCTGCCCGCGATCGGCGCGTTCGGCGCCGAACACCAGCCGCGCCGTCTCGGTGCGCCCCGAACCGAGCAGGCCGGCAAGGCCGACGACCTCGCCATGGCGCAGCTCGAGGTTGAACGGCGCGACATAGCCGGCCTTGCCGTAACCCTCGAAGCTCGCGCAGATCTCGCGCGCCTTGGGTTTGGTGGCCGCAGCCCGCGCGCTGGTGGTCTCGGCCAGCTCGCGGCCGAGCATCATCCGGATCAGCTCGAGCCGCGACAGCGAAGCCGTCTCGCGCTCGCCGACCAGGCGGCCGTTGCGCAGCACGGTGATGCGGTCGGAAATCCCGTAGACCTGATCGAGGAAATGGCTGACGAAGACGATGCCGATACCTCGCTTTGCGAGCTGGCGCATGATCCCGAACAGGATCTCGACCTCGTGGCGGTCGAGGCTCGAGGTGGGTTCATCCAGGATCAGCACGCGCGCGGAAAGATCGACCGCCCGCGCGATCGCGGTGACGTGCTGGATGGCGACCGAATAGTTGCCGAGCGGTGCGGCGACGTCGATGTCGAGCCCGAAATCGGCAAGCAGCGCCTTGGCGCGACGCCGCATCTCGCCCTCGCGCACGATGCCGAAGCGCATCGGCTGGCGGTCGAGGAACAGGTTCTGCGCCACCGAGAGGTTCGGCAGCAGATTGACCTCCTGGTAGACGGTGGCGATGCCGGATTGGAGCGCAGCCTTGGTCGAACGCGGCGCAATCTCTTCGCCGCTGATCCTGACGATGCCGGCGTCACGCGGAAACACGCCTGTGATAACCTTGATCAGCGTGGACTTGCCGGCGCCGTTCTCGCCGAGCAGCGCATGGATCTCACCGGCGCGCAGGGTGAAGTCGATCTCCTGCAACGCGCGCACGGCGCCAAAGCTCTTGCTGATCCCTCGCGCCTCCAGCAGCGGCAGAGCAACATCGAGGCTGTTCTCCATGGCAACGTCACTCCCACCGGTGCCCGTCGATGAGGCGGACACCCAGCCTAGCCGTTAACGCAACGGTTTCGAAGGGTGCACCGGACCACAAGGGCGATCCGGCGCTGTCCCCGCCTCAGTAACCGAGGCCCTTCTTGCTGTCGTAGATCTTCTGCGGATCGTCGGCAGCGGTGTAGAGCTTGGACTCGGTCTGGATCCATTTCGGCGGAACCGTGCCCTTGCTCTTGAAGGCTGCAATAGCATCGAGCGCAGGGCCGGCCATGTTCGGCGTCAGCTCGACCGTTGCGTTGGCCTCGCCGCCGGCCATCGCCTTGAAGATGTCGGGCACAGCGTCGATCGAGACGGTGAGAATCTCCTTGCCCGGCTTGAGGCCGGCTTCCTTCATCGCCTGAATCGCGCCGACCATCATGTCGTCGTTGTGGGCGTAGACGGCGCAGATCGACTTGCCGCCGCCTTCGGCCTTGATGAAGCTTTCCATCACCTCCTTGCCCTTGGCGCGGGTGAAGTCGCCGGTCTGGCTGCGCACCACCTTCAGGTTCGGATGCTTGGCGATCGCGGTGTCGAAGCCCTTCTTGCGATTGGCGGCGACGCTGGCGCCGACCGTGCCCTGCAGTTCGACGATGTTGCAGGCCTTGGTCCCGACGGTCTTGGCGAGCCAGTCGCCGGCGACGGCGCCCTCATGCACGCTGTCGGAGGTGACGGCGGTGAGATAGAGATCCTTGCCGGAAGGATCGATGTCGCGGTCGAGCAGCACGACCGGAATCTTAGCCTCCTTGGCTTCCTTCAGCACCGAATCCCAGCCGGTCGAAACGACTGGCGCAAGGAAGATCGCATCGACGTTCTGCGCGATGAAGGAGCGGATCGCTTTGATCTGGTTCTCCTGCTTCTGCTGCGCGTCGGCGATCTTGAGGTTGACCTTGCGCTTGGCAGCCACCTGCTTGGAGACCGAGGTCTCGGCGGCGCGCCAGCCGGATTCCGATCCGATCTGCGAGAAGCCGATGGTGAGCTCGGCCGCATTGGCCGGCAGCGCGAGCAACAACGCCGCCGTGGCGCTGGCCGCAAAGAGGGCTTTGAGGGTCATCAGGCGTGTCTCCCAAGATGTTATCCGGGGCGTCGATTGGTAGCATGGCACCCACAGGCCGGCCTTCGAGGCGGCGGGAGGCACTATTTCACGGAAGAGCGGTTCCGACTAGTCATATTATTTGACTATTTGGAGGCGCAGCGTGGCGCTGCGGCAGCGCGCGGTTCTTCGACACGCTCAGAGCGATTTTGTTCCGGGGATGCAACGAGGAGATGAAGGAAATTGTGCGGCGGCGACGATCGGGCCACAGATCGTCTTGGCCGGCTTGTCCCGGCCATCCACGGCTTGCTTAGCTGCCCCAACAGAACGCGGATGCCCGGGACAGGCCCGGGCATGACGGCCGTAGATGAGGGAGAGGCGAAGCGCTAGATCAATTTCCGCTGGGCCAGGTTCTTCATCAGCGCGCCGATGCCGAAGGTCCAGGGCTCGCACTCGTCGCTGGTGCGCATGCGGTTGATCAGCTTGCCGAGCTGCGGCGCTGAGATCGTGACGATGTCGTCGCGCTTGTGGGTGAAGCCCTGCCCCGGCGCGTCCCGATCCTTCACGGGGGCGAACATGGTACCAAGGAAGAGTACGAAGCCGTCAGGGTATTGGTGGATCTTGCCAATGGTCTGCGCCACGAGATCGGTCGGATCGCGGCTGATCTTGCTGATGGAGGAATGGCCGTCGAGGACGAAACCGTCCGCGCCCTTCACGTTGAGGCTGATGTCCAGCTTGCGAGCGTGGTCGAGCGTGAATGTGTCGTCGAACAGGCGCAGCAGCGGGCCGATCGCGCAAGAGGCATTGTTGTCCTTGGCTTTCGACAGCAGCAGCGCCGAGCGTCCCTCGAAGTCGCGCAGGTTCACGTCGTTGCCGAGCGCGCCGCCGACGATCTTGCCGCGGCTCGAGACGAACAGCACGAGCTCGGGCTCGGGATTATTCCAGGTCGACTTCGGATGCAGGCCGGCGTCCATGCCAGTGCCGACCGAGGACATGGTCGGTGCCTTGGTGAAGACCTCGGCATCAGGGCCGATGCCGACTTCAAGATACTGGCTCCAGGCGTTCTGATCGATCAGCACCTGCTTCAGGTGCATCGCCTGGTCCGAGCCCGGCTTGAGCTTCGACAGATCGTCGCCGATCAGCCGTGTCACCTCTTTGCGGATCGCCTCGGCCGACGCCGGATTGCCCTTGGCCCTCTCCTCGATGACCCGCTCCAGCATCGAGATGGCGAAGGTGACGCCGGCGGCCTTCAGCGTCTGGAGGTCGACGGGCGCGAGCAGCCACGGCTTTTTCGGGTCGCGCCCATCGGGCGCCGTGTTGGTGACGATCGCCTCGAGATCGCCGATGCGCTCGCCCTTGATCGAGCTAAGCGCCTTGGCGGGATTGTCTTCCTCGCAGAGCGCGCTGATGGTCGGAAGCTTCGCGGTGACGTCAAAAACGCCATCGTCTCGCACAGCAACGACGGCCGGACCGTTCACCTGAGGCAGCCAGACGCGGCCGGCCAACGTTCCCCGCGTTCCGTCCTCGGGGAGAAGGTCCTTCACGGTCAATGTGATCATGGCTGGCGTCCTCGCTGTTTTCGGACCGTCCACGTTGAACGATGGCCGGTCTCATTGGCGAAGACCAATAAACGTCTGGCTCCGGATGTCCAGAGCAGCGGCGCCTTCCTATTTGAACCAATGCACCAACGCAATGCTGATGCCGAGCAGCAGCATCAGCGACAGCGTCACGGCGGCCGTCACGCGGCCGCCGACATGGGCAAGCACGCGCACATCGACACCGAGGCCCAGCGCGGCCATCGATACCACGGTGAGAAAACCCGTGATCTTCGTGACCGGCCCGACCACCGTGGCCGGCACGATTTCGAGGGAGCGCAGGGTCGCGAGCGCGAGGAAGCCGAGGATAAACCACGGGACCAGTCGAAAGAATCCGACATTGGTCTTCTTGGCATCGCTCTGCCAGCGCGAGGCAACCAGCGACAGGCCGACGACGACGGGACCGAGCATCAGGACGCGCATCAGCTTGACCAGCGTGCCGATCTGCGTCGAGACGAGGCCGGCGGGCACCGTCGCGGCCAGCACCTGCGGCACGGCGTAGACGGTGAGGCCCGCCAGGATCCCGTACTGCGTCGCGGATAACTGCAACAGCGGGATCAACAGCGGCAGGCCGAGCACCATCATCACGCCGAGGATCGCAGTGAAGGAGATCGAGGACGCGATCTCGTCATTGTTGGCGCCGATGATCGGAGCTACGGCTGCAATCGCGGAATTGCCGCAGATCGAATTGCCGCAGGCAATCAGGATCGACAGCCGTGTCGACAACCCCAGCATCCGGCTGAGGCCGAAGGAGACAGCGAGCGCGATCACGACAACGGCGGCGATCGACGCCAGCAGCGCGATGCCCGAGGCTGCGATCGCGGCGAAGCTGATCGAAGCCCCCAGCAGCATGACGGCGACTTCGAGGAGCTGTTTCGCGCTGAAGGCGATCCCGGCCTGCCAGCGTGGTGCCGGTTTCCAGAAGCTGCGCAAGGCCATGCCGAGCAGGATCGCCATGACGAGCGCCTCGACATAGGGATGCTCGAACATGCCCAGTTCGGCCCGCTCCAGCAGGGCCGAGACACCGGCGACCAGAACGCAAAGGAGAATGCCGGGAATCAGCGCCGCAATTCGGCTCGCGGCTGAGGCCGGCTTGTCGTCGGCCGGGCTGGATGCTTGATTCTGCGACACAAATCTCTCCCAGAGGAGAAAGATTTATACGCAGCGCGACCGGAGAGGGAAATAAGTTTTCGACATATCAGGCCCGAGGGAAGTTCTATCCTCAGCCCGGAATAATCGGCCTTAGAAGATCAGGCTTTTGGCGAGCGAAGCGACGCGGCTGAAGCCGTCATAGATGCCGGGCTCGAAGAAGGCGGCGCGGGCAAGCACGATGCCTGCAACCAGCGACCAGAACAGCATCGTGCCGGTCCGCAGCAGGAGCTTTGAGGCGCGCGACTTCGGCTGGGTGTCCGTTGCGGACACCAGCTGCTCGCCGAAGGGCTCAAATCCGGTGCGTTCCATGGCTACGCCAATCCATTAAATCCTGACCGAATGTCGTCGTTTCCGGCTCAAACGGCAATGGAAGCGATTGGCGTTTTTCCCCCTCGGAGGGAAATCTTCTTCCGTCGGGCAACCTCGGGACAACAGTTTTCTTCCTCCGGCCACGTGGACACCGGAGCGTAGGCTACAGGGCCAGATATCGCCGCCGGATCGCCTCGTTGGCCTTCAACTCGTCGATTCCGGCGGCATAGACGATCTGGCCCTTGTCGATGACGGTGGCGTGGCTCGCCAAGCCGAGACAGAAATGCATGTTCTGCTCGGCGATCAGCACGGTCGAACCGAGCGAACGGAGTTGCCGCAAAAGCTCGCCGATCCGTTGCACGATGATCGGTGCGAGACCTTCGCTCGGCTCATCCAGCAGCAGCAATGCGGGGTTTCCCATCAGCGTGCGCGCGATGGCGAGCATCTGCTGCTCGCCGCCGGACAGGCGCCCGGCGATGCGTTGGCGCAGCGGCTCCAGCAGCGGAAAGACCTCGTATATGCGCTTGATCGGCCATTCGTCCTGGCCCTCCGGCCCCTTCTTCTTCCCGATGACGAGATTGTCCTCCACCGTGTGCTCCGGAAAGACCTGACGATCCTCCGGCACGAAGCCGAGGCCGGCGCGCGCGATCGCGTGCGGCTTCAGGCCGGAGATCACGGCGCCGCGCAGGCTGACCCTGCCCCGCCGGGGCGGCGCCAGTCCCATGATCGCTTTCATCGTCGTCGACTTGCCCGCGCCATTGCGGCCGAGCAGCGCCATGGTCTCGCCCTGCCGCACCGACAGGCCGACGCCGAACAGGATCTGGCTGGTGCCGTAATACACATCGAGATCGGCAACTTCGATGACGGCCCCGCTCATGCGGCAGCTCCCGCATGTTCAGTGCCGAGATAAGCGTCGATCACGGCGCTGTTGTTGCGGATCTCGTCGGGCGTGCCGGTCGCGAGGATACGCCCATAGCAGAGCACGACGATCTTCGGGGCGATCTTGAACACGATATCCATATCGTGCTCGATGAAGACGACGGTGATCTTCTGGGTCTCCCAGAGCTCGCGCACCTTGTCGATCATGCGCCAGCGCTCCTCCGGGCCCATTCCGGCGGTGGGTTCGTCCAGCAACAACACTTTTGGTTCGAGCACCAGCGCGAGCGCGATGTCGAGCAGCTTCTGGTCGCCATGCGAAAGCGTCGCGGCGGTGCGATTGCGCTTGCCGGCGAGCCCCAGCAGCTCCATCACGTGCTCGGCGCGCTCGCGCGTCTCTAGCAATGGAAAGCGCTTGTGGAGCACCGCTGACGTGCGCTGGTCGGCGCTGACGGCAGCGAGCATCGTCTCCTGCACCGTCAGCGACTTGAAGATGCTGGCGACCTGGAAGGCGCGACCGATGCCGTGGCGTACGATCTCCGGTGGCGAGCGGCCGGCGAGATCGACGCCGTCCAGCAGCACCTGGCCGGAATCCGGCTTCAACGCGCCGGTGATCAGGTTGAAGAAGGTGCTCTTGCCTGCGCCGTTCGGGCCGATCACCGCGGTGAGCGAGCCGTCGGGAAAGTCGAGCGAGACATCGTTGGTCGCCTTCACACCACCAAAGGATTTTGCGAGATTGCGGATCTCCAGCATGGCTAGCGCCCCTCGCCAGCGTCGCGCCGATGCGCAACCCATTCGGCGACGAAATCCAGGAGGCCCTTGCGCAGGCCCAGGGCGAAGAACAGGATGACGACGCCGAGCACGATGCCGTGATACTCGGTGAAACGTGTCACGGTGTCGTTGAGCAGGAGCAGCAGCACGGTGCCGACCATCGGCCCCAGGAAGGTCGAGACGCCGCCGAGCATATTGATGAAAATGCCCTCGCCCGAAATCGTCCAATAGGCAAATTCCGGATAAGCACCGGAGACGAACAGCGCCATCACCATGCCGCCCATCGAGGCGAACAAAGCTGCCAGCACGAACACGGTGAGCTTTGCACGCCAGACGTCGATGCCGAGAAAGCTCGCCCGCGCCGCATTGTCGCGGATCATGCGCAGCGTGTAGCCGAATGGCGATTGCGCGATCTGGCGCATCGCGAGCAGGCCAAGGATCAGCAGCGCACAACTGGTGACATAGAGATGGACGTGGTTGGCGAGGTCGATGCCCAGGAACGCGGGGCGCGGAATGCCGCCGCGCAGGCCCTGGTCGCCACCGGTGAAAGAGGCCCAGGACAGGATCGTCGAATGGATCAGCATCTGGAAGGCCAGCGTGACGAAGGCAAAATAGATCTCCTTCAGCCGCACGCAGATCGCGCCGATGATGGCGGCGACCACCGTCGTGATCGCCAGCGTCGCGATGAAGGCGACCGGAATTGGCACGTTCAGCTTCTGCATGATCAGGCCGTAACTGTAGGCACCGAGGCCGAAGAACATGCCGTGGCCGAATGAGGTCAGGCCGGTGTAGCCGACCAGCAAATTGAGCGAGGTTGCGAACAGCCCGTAGGCCGAGCAGCGAATGACGAAATCGAGCAGCGCTTTGCTTCCCGTGAACATCGGCAGGCTTGCCAGCACGGCGAAGGCGATCAGCGCAATCAGGAGATCGCGGTAGCGTCCAAGCGCCGGGCCGCTGCGCACCGGCACCAGCGTCTGCGCGCGTCCGGCCTCCAGCTCCGTCATGCCGCCTCCTTGCCGAACAGGCCGGTGGGCTTGGAGACCAGCACGATCACCATGAACAGATACATCAGCCCTTCCACGAACAGGGGAAAGCCCTGCGAGCCAAACGACCTGATGAGACCGAGCAGCAGCGCACCGATCAGCGCGCCCAGGATCGAGCCCATGCCTCCGATCACGGTCACGATGAAGGATTCGATCAGCACCGAGAATCCCATCCCAGGGGTGAGCGAGCGCACGGGCGCGGCCAGCGCGCCGGCAAGGCCGGCCAGCATGCCGCCGAGCGCGAACACGCCGCCATAGATCAGACCGGTGTTGATGCCGAGGGCGGAGACCATGCCGGGATTGTGCGCGGCGGCGCGGATCACCTTGCCGATGCGGCTGCGCGAGAGCCCAAGGCCGAGCACAATGGCCGCAACAAGCGCGACGCCGATCAGCAGAAGATAATAAGGCGGCACCACACCGCCGGCGATGAATAGCGGCATCACCTGGAAGGCCGCCGGCATACCCATCGCCTTGAACTCCGGTCCCCAGATCATGCGGACGACATCGTCGAAGATCAGCACGAAGGCGTAACAGACGAGGACCTGCATCAAGACGTCCGCGCCGTAGACGCGGCTCATGAAGACGCGCTCGAAGATCAGGCCGAGAACGGCCGTGCCCGCCGCGCCCGCAAGCATCGCGAGCGCAAAGCTGCCGGTGAGCTGATAGGCCGTCATCGCAAAATAGGCGCCGAACATATAGAAGGCGCCGTGACTGAAATTGACAACCTTGAGCACGCCGAAGATCAGCGTCAGCCCGACCGCGACGAGAAACAGAAGCATGCCGATGATGAGGCCGCTGGTGGTCTGCGTCACCAGGCAGGCAGAGCTGGAGAGGCAGCCGGCAAGCGCATCGAGATCCACGGGAGCACTTTCATTTGCAGCGCGCCGGATACAGCGCGGAAGATCAAACGAAACGGCGGAGACGGTCACCCGGCTCCGCCGCGTATTAACTCAGGTGTAGCCTTTGCTCTTCTTCCACTCGGCCTCGAGCTCGAAGATGGTCTTCCAGTCGCCGGCCTTGATCTCGGGAACATACGGCTCTTGCGGGATCGTGGTGCCCCAACCGATGGCGTAGCCGACCAGCGTGTGGTCCTCGCCGCGCATCGTCACGGTGCCGTCGGCCCCGAACGGGCACTTGATGGTGAGGCCCTTCAAGACCTCCGCGATCTTCTTGCCGTCGGCCGAGTTCGCCTTCTTCGCAGCTTCCGCCATCAGCATGATAGCGGTGGCGTTCTCCCACGACCAGTTGGTTGGATATTCATTGTACTTCGCCTTGTAGGCATCGCCCCAGGCGGCATTCTCCGGCGTCGCCGGGAAGGTTTTGATGTAGCGGTTGCCGGAGTGGATGCCCTTGGGAAGATTTTTCACCACAGTGAGCGCGGTATAGTCGGCCATGTTGACCGCGAACACCTCCATCTGGCCGAACATCGCATAGATATTGGCCTGGTCGATGTAGGAGGTGAGATCGCCGCCCCACAGACAGGAATAGAGCGCCTGCGGCTTGGCCTGCAAAATCTTCGTGACCACCTCGGTATAGTCGGGCTGGAACAGCTTCGGCCAGGACTCGCTGATGATCTCGACGTCGGGCGCGAAGCGCTTCAGATACAGCGTGAACTCCCCGGTGGTGTCGCGTCCGTAGGCATAATCCGGCGAGCAGGTCGCCCATTTCTTCAAGCCTTTCGCCTTGGCGATCGCTGCGGCGTAGCTGCCGCCGACGATGGAGTCGTGCACGCCCTGCCGCGCGGTGCGGAATGCATTGGGGATATGCTGCTTCGGATCCGCGGTCAGCGCCGAGGTCTCCGAATTGGTGTGGATGCAGAACACGCCGAGATCGCGCGCGACCTCGTGCACCGCGAAGGCGCCGGAGGAGGCTTCGGCGTCGATCATTAGCTCGCAGCCGTCGGTGTTGACGAGCTCGCGCGCGACACGTGCAGCTTCCTGCGGTTGGCCCTTGGAGTCGCGGATCACCATCTCGATCTGCCGACCTGCTAGACCGCCGGCGGCGTTGACCTTCTCGACCTCGAGCATCACGGCATTGCGCGAGGACGTGCCGAGCTGTGCGACGCGGCCCGACAAAATCGTCGGCATGCCGATCTTGATGGTCTTGGCTTGGGCACGCGCCACCCAGGGCGCGGCAAATGTCATCGCACCGGCGCCCATCAGCGCCAGTGTCGAACGGCGGCTGATGCCCGGCGTGCGGGTTCTCGTCATTTTCCCCTCCCTCTTTCGGGTCGGCGTTTCCTGATCCCTGCCGGAGATCGTCTCGTCTCCGTGTCTCCAAGGATTTCAGAGCAAAGGGGGTGACGTCAAGCCAAAGATGAATTACGAGTCAGAATTCATCAAGGGAGGGGATGAGGCCGCCAACCGGCTCAAAACAAGCGCAATGATCAATCTGTCGAGCTTCATCGCCTTTCATGCACGGCGCACCCCGGACCGGGCTGCGCTGAAATATCGCGGCGAGGAGATTTCCTACGCGGTCTTCCATGCGCGCGTCCGCCAAGTCGCAGGCTGGCTCGCCGCGCAGGGCATCGGCCCAGGCGACGTGGTTGCGGTGCTGATGAAGAACAGCGCGGCGTTCCTGGAGCTCGTGTTCGCGACCAGCCATCTCGGCGCGGTGTTCCTGCCGGTCAACTTCCGGCTCTCGCACGACGAGGTCGGCTACATCGCCGGCAATGCCGGCGCGCGGCTGTTGATTGCCGATGAAGAGCTCGCCGCGAATGCAGCGGGCGCGAAGACCATCGTGGTGAATGAAGCCGCGCAACAAAGCATCACCCATCTTGCTGGCGACGCACCGACCGCGGCCATGCATGTCCGCCAGCCATCCGACCTGATGCGGCTGATGTACACCTCGGGCACGACCGACCGCCCCAAGGGCGTGATGCTCACTTACGATAATTTCTACTGGAAGTCGGCTGACCAGACCATCGCACTCGGCATCAGTGCCGACACGCGCCTTCTCGTCGTCGGCCCGCTCTATCACGTCGGCGCGCTCGATCTGCCCGGGATCGCCGTACTCTGGCACGGCGGCTTCATCCGCATCGAGCGCAATTTCGAGCCGGAGACGGCGCTTGCGGCCATCGCCGAAGACAAGCTGAATGCCGCCTGGTTCGCGCCCGTGATGACCACCGCGATGCTCACCTGCCCGAGGCGTGACCGCTACGACGTCTCGAGCCTTCAATGGGCGATCGGCGGCGGCGAGAAGACGCCGGAGCTGCGCATCCGCGCCTTCTCGGAATATTTCCGCAATGCCCGCTACATCGACGCCTATGGCCTCACGGAGACCGTCGGTGGCGACACCTTCATGGAGAAGGGCCGCGAGATCGAGAAGATCGGCTCGACCGGGCGCGCCATCGCCCACGTCGAGATCGAGATCCGCGACGAGGACGGCAAGAAGCTGCCGCCGAACGTCAACGGCGAGATCTGCCTGCGCGGCCCGAAGATCACCCGCGGCTATTGGAAGGATCCGGAGAAGACGGCGTCCGCCTACTTCGGCGACTGGTTCCGTACGGGCGATGTCGGCTATCTCGACGAAGATGGCTTTCTGTATTTGACCGACCGCAAGAAGGACATGATCATCTCCGGCGGAGAGAACATCGCGTCCTCCGAGGTCGAGCGCGTCATCTACGATTTGCCTGACGTGCGCGAGGTCGCCGTGATCGGTCTGCGCGATCCGCGCTGGGGCGAGCGGCCGGTGGCCATCGTCGTGCTCGCCGAAGGCGCCAGCCTCGAACTGCCTGCCCTCACCGAGCACTGCCGCGCGCGGCTGGCGAGCTTCAAGGTGCCGAAGCAGCTGATCATCCGCGACGCCCTCCCCCGCAATCCCAGTGGCAAGATCCTGAAGCGCGTGTTGCGCGCCGAGCTGGAGACCTCTGAATGACGCAAGTGAACGCCAAGGTCACAAAGCTCAACCGTGTCGAGCGCAACGCCTGGACCAAGCAGAAGATCTTCGAGGCCGCCACCAAGGTAGTCGGCAAGCATGGCTATGCCGAAGCCTCGGTCGCGCGCATCACCGAGCAAGCCGGCGTCGCGCAAGGCACTTTCTACAATCATTTCGAGAACCGGCAGGAGCTGCTCGACCAATTGCTGCCCAAGATCGGTCTCGACATGGTCGAGTTCATCCGTGCCCGCACCGGTACGGCGGATGCGGCCCGCCAGGAGATCGCGCGTTTCTCCGCCTTCTTCGACTTCATCCGCGAGGTGCCGGAATTCCTGCGTATTCTCAACGAAGCCGAGTTCTTCGCCCCCATCGGCTATCAGAAGCATCTCGACAACATCGCGACCGCCTATGTGCGCATCCTGGGCCGGGCTCGCCTTGCAGGCGCGATCGAGGATTACAGCGACGAGGAATTTGAGGCGATCGTCCACATGCTGATGGGCTCGCGCGGCTATCTCAGCCGGCGCTACTCCTATTCGGATGGCGGCGTCACCGCTGTGCCTGACCACGTCATCTCCGCCTATCGCAAGCTGATGACGCGCGGCCTCTTCACTGCATCCGGAGATCAGGACACGCCATGAACATCGCATCTCCACACCAGCCGCTCGATCTCGCCTCCACGATCGCCGAAGGCGACATCCGCTGCCTCCTGATGGTGCTGGTGCACATGACCGGCGACGAGAAGTGGCTCGCGCCACCCTACCTGCCCAAGCGCGACATCCGCCTCATTCCGGATCCCGAGGCCGGCGTCCCAAGGGACATCCAGGACGAGATCCGCGCCGCAGTCGTCGAGCTCTTCGCCAAAGGCACGCCGAAGCCGGTCATCACCGATCCGGGCGATGAGCTACTCTTGAAGATGATGCGTGCCTGCCTCGGCGAGAATGTCGCGCCGGAATATGCCCCGTTGATGCGCGAGGAAATGGGCTTCGTGCCGCGCCAGGCGCGCTGGACCGAGCGTCCATCAGATGACAAGCTTGCCGACCAGCATGTGCTGATCGTCGGCGCCGGCGTCTGTGCAATCGCGCTCGGCGTGGCACTCGGCCATCTCGGCATCCCCTACACCATCGTCGAGAAGAACGCCGAACTCGGCGGCACTTGGTGGATAAACCGCTATCCCGGCTGCGGCGTCGACACGCCGAACCATTCCTATTCCTACTCGTTCGGCTCCGGCAACGCGTGGACGCGCTACTTCTGCCAGCGCGAGGAGCTGCTCGGCTATCTCCAGAAGGTCGCGGAGGAATACGGCATCCGCGAGCATTTGCGGGTCAACACCGCGCTGACCTCGTCGCGTTGGGACGAAGCCAAGCGGCGTTGGATCTCCACGCTCAAGACGAAGGATGGCGAGGAGACTTTCGAATCCACCGCCCTGGTCTCGGCGATCGGCCAGCTCAACGATCCCTCCCGCGCGAACTTCAAGGGCGAGGAGAATTTCAAGGGCACGATCCTGCACTCGGCCTTGTGGTCGGACGACATCAAGCTCGACGGCAAGCATGTCGCCGTAATTGGCACCGGCGCGACCTCGATGCAGTTGGTGCCGTCGATCGCCGGCCGTGTGGCCTCCGTCACCGTCTACCAGCGCAGCGCGCAATGGGCGCGGCCGGTGAAGGGCTATGCCGATCCGATCAGCGAGGGCGCGCGCTGGCTGCTGGCGCATCTGCCGTTCTATGTTCAGTGGTATCGCTTCAACATGTTTTGGCGCTATGGCGACGGCCTCTTGCCCTTCCTGCGCAAGGATCCGGCCTGGCCGCATCCGGAGCGCGCCGTCAACAAGGGCAATGACCGGCACCGCCAGGAGTTGACCGACTTCATCCTGTCCGAGCTGAAGGACCGGCCCGATCTGATCGAAAAATGCGTGCCGACCTATCCGCCCTACGGCAAGCGCATCCTGCTCGACAACAACTGGTTCAAGACGCTCACGCGGGACAATGTCGAGCTCGTCACCGAGGCGATCGACCGTTTCGACGAAACCGGCATCGTCACAGCGGATGGCCAGCACCGCCCAGCCGACATCATCGTGGTCGCGACGGGGTTCAAGGTCACGGAGATGGCCGCGCGCCTGAACATCAACGGCCGCGACGGCAAGGATTTGCGTGATGCTTGGGCCAATGACAATCCGACCGCATATCTAGGCCTCACCGTGCCGGGATTTCCGAACTTCTTCTGCATGCTCGGTCCGAATTCAGGCCCGGCCCATGGCGGCAGCGTCATCTTCCAGTCGGAATGCCAAAGCCGCTACATCTCGGCTTGCCTGGTCGACATGATCGAGCAAGACGTCGCAGCGATTGACGTCCGCCAGGACGTGCTCGACGACTACGTCCGCGGGGTCGACGCCGAGCACGAGGCGATGATCTGGACCCATCCGGGCATGAGCACCTACTACCGCAATGCCAATGGCCGCGTGTTTTCGGCGATGCCTTGGCGGTTCGTGGATTATTGGCGCATGACGCATGACCCGGATCTGGGGCAGTACAGGTTGACGAAGGGGTGAGTCGTCGCCGCCACGATAGCGTGGCGATTGCATCCTACTCTCACCACGTCGTCATTGGGAGCGTAGCGAAGCAATCCAGGGTCTTTCCGTGGAGGGATTCTGGATTGCTTCGCTGCGCTCGCAATGACGGTTGGCGGCCTTACGCCGCCAGCCCGCTCTCCACCGGAGCGAACTCCAGGCCCAGGCTTTCCGCCACCGCCTTGTTCGTGATCCGGCCGCGATGCACGTTGAGGCCGTTGCGCAAGTGAGGATTTTCCAGCACCGCGGCAAAGCCCTTGTTCGCCAGCATCAGGCCGAACGGCAGCGTCGCGTTGTTCAGCGCCTGGCTCGACGTCACCGGCACCGCGCCAGGCATATTGGCGACGCAATAATGCACAATGCCGTCGACCTCATAGGTCGGCTCGGTGTGCGTGGTCGGATGCGAGGTCTCGAAGCAGCCGCCCTGGTCGATGGCGACGTCGACCAGCACCGCGCCCGGCCGCATCGACTTCAACATCGCGCGCGTGACCAGCTTCGGGGCGCTCGCTCCCGGCACCAGCACAGCGCCGATCACGACGTCGGCGGCGAACACCTCCTCCTCGACCGACTCGATCGTCGAGAAGCGGGTGCGCACCCGTCCGACAAAGAGATCGTCCAGCTGGCGCAGACGTGGAATCGAGCGATCGATCACCGTGACTTCAGCGCCGAGGCCTGCGGCCATGCGCGCCGCCTGCGTTCCCACCACGCCGCCGCCGAGCACGACTACGCGCGCCGGCTGCACGCCCGGCACGCCGCCGAGCAGCAGCCCTCGGCCGCCCGCCGATCGCCTGAGCGCGGCGCCGGCGGCCTCGATCGCGAGGCGGCCGGCGACTTCGCTCATCGGCGCGAGCAGCGGGAGGTGGCCGTTCGCGTCGGTGACGGTCTCATAGGCGATCGCGGTGCAACCGGAGGCAAGCAGGCCCTTCGCCTGCTCCGGATCCGGCGCGAGATGGAGATAAGTGAACAGGATCTGGTTTTCGCCGAGTTGGGCCCATTCGCTTTTTTGTGGCTCCTTCACCTTCACGATCATCTCGGACTTGGTGAAGATATCGCGCGCGCTCTCGGCGATCGCAGCCCCTGCTCGCCGATAGACCTCGTCGGAGGCACCGATGCCGCTGCCGGCGCCGGTCTCGACCAACACCTGGTGACCGGCTGCTACATATTCACGGACCGCGCCCGGGGTGAGCCCGACGCGATATTCCTGCACCTTGATCTCCTTGGGAACACCGACTCGCATCTTCAGATCCTTCCCAACACATTGATTCCGTTCATCATCGTATCGGTCGCGGCGGTTTGGTTTCGTGCAAATATCCGCTAGGCTCGGAGGCCGCGCGCCGGTTTCCGGCGCAGAAATGTCATTTGACGCTGGAAACGAAACCTTGGCCCTCGACCGGAAAGATCTCGCCATCCTTGCGGAACTCACGACCAATGCGCGGGCGAGCCACACCGAACTCGCCCACAAGATTGGCCTGTCGAGCACGGCGATGGCGCGGCGGCAGAAGGCGCTCGAAGACGACGGCTATATTCAGGCCTATCATGCCGCGCTCGATCTGGCGCAGTTCGGCCTCACGACGACGGTGCTGGTCCGCATCGCGCTCGAGAGCCAGAGCGACGATGCGCTGAAGGCGTTCGAGGCGGAGGTGGTGAAATGCCCCTCGGTCGTCCGCTGTTTCCTGATGTCGGGGACCGACGACTACATCCTGATCGTGCTCGCCCGCGATATCCAGGATTTCGAGCGCATCCACCGCACCGAGCTGTCGCGCCTGCCTCGCGTCGCCCGGGTGCAATCCAGCTTCGCGCTACGCGAGGTCGTCAACCGCGCGGTGCCGACCGTGGTGTTCGGCGAGGCGAAACGCTGACCGCCGTGTCGCGGGCGTCATAATTCGCGGCGGGGAACCAAGCAGCCGGTTGTCCGTTGGACGCCTTTGGCGGGTGGAGGCGACGTGCCTCCGCGTCAGCATGGCTGACGTCTCGGCTCGGTCGCCGGCGCAGGGAGCAGGACATGAGCGATGTCACGCACGAGATTCCCGAACGCATTCCGGTTCATCTCGTCGTCAATGGCGTTGGCCACACGCTCGATCTCATACCCTGGACCACGCTGCTGGACGCATTGCGCGATCATCTTGCGCTGACGGGCACCAAGAAGGGCTGCGATCACGGTCAGTGCGGTGCCTGCACCGTTCTTGTCAACGGCCGGCGGGTCAATTCCTGCCTGACGCTCGCGGTCATGAAGGATGGCGCCGAGATCACCACCATTGAAGGGCTCGCCAAGAATGGCGCGCTTCACCCGCTGCAACAGGCCTTCATCGACCACGACGCCTTCCAGTGCGGCTATTGCACGCCCGGGCAGATCTGCTCGGCGGCGGGCCTTCTGGCAGAAGGCCGTGCCAAGGATGCCGACGAGATCCGGGAGCTCATGAGCGGAAATCTCTGCCGCTGCGGCGCCTACCCCAACATCGTGGCGGCAATCGAGCAGGCAATGAGCCGATCATGAACAATTTCCAATATTCCCGCGCGAGCGACGTTGCCGACGCCATTCGCCTGCTCGCCGCCGATCCCGGCGCGAAGCTGATTGCCGGCGGCACCAATCTGATCGACCTCATGAAGGAGAATGTCGAACGGCCCTCTCGGCTGATCGACATTTCCCGCCTGCCGCTTCGCGAGATCGAGGAGACCGCCGATGGCGGCCTGCGCATCGGCGCCCTGGTGCCGAATTCGGACCTCGCCTACCACCCGCTGATCGAGCAGCGCTACCCCCTGCTCGCCAGCGCCATCCTGGCCGGCGCCTCCGCCCAGCTGCGCAACATGGCCTCGGTCGGCGGCAATCTGATGCAGCGAACGCGCTGCGCCTATTTTTATGACACCACGACGCCGTGCAACAAGCGAAGCCCCGGCACGGGCTGCTCGGCACTCGATGGGCTCAACCGTAACCACGCCATCCTCGGCACCAGCAAGTCCTGCATCGCGACCAATCCATCCGACATGAGCGTCGCGCTGGCCGCACTCGGCGCGCTCGTGCACATCGCAAGTCCCACCGGGGCGCGCACCGTTGCGCTGACGGATTTCCATCGGCTTCCGGACGACAAGCCTCATCTCGATACGATTCTCGGCAGAGGTGAGATCATCACTGCCATCGAACTGCCGCCGCACAGCTTCGCCCGGAACTACAGCTATCTGAAGATCCGCGACCGGCTGTCCTACGCTTTCGCCCTGGTCTCGGTCGCGGCCGCGCTCGAGCTGGAGGGTAACGCGATCAGCGAAGCGCGTCTTGCCCTCGGCGGCGTGGCTCACAAGCCCTGGCGGAGCCTCGAGGCCGAAGCGGCGTTGCGGGGCCAGGCCGCAACTGCAGATCATTTTGGACGCGCCGCCGACCTGCTGCTGCAGGGAGCAACCGCTCGTTCCCAAAATGGATTCAAGATCGAGCTGGCGCGCCGCGCCGTGGTGCGTACGCTGATGCAGGCCACGAGCGCAACGCCGCAATCACAAGCTCACAAGAAGATCGCATGAGGGTCCGATGAACGCCTATGTCGGAACACCAACGTCGCGCGTCGACGGCCGGGCCAAGGTCACTGGGGCTGCCAAATATGCCGGTGAATTCGCAGCGGATCGTCTGCTTCATGGCTTCGTGATCGAGGCCACCATTCCGCGCGGGCGCATTGCTCGCCTCGACACGAGCGAGGCGATGAAGGTGAAAGGCGTGGTCGACGTGTTCACCCATGCGCATCGCCCGCCCCTCGCCGACAAGGACGAAGCCTGGAAGGACGAAGTGGCGCCGGAGAAGGGCTCGCCCTTCCGGCCGCTCTACGACGACAGGATCAAGTTCAACGGCCAGCCCGTCGCACTCGTCGTCGCCGAGGATTGGGAGACCGCCAAGTTCGCCGCAACCCTTGTTCGCGTTGAATATGAGCAGGAGGCGTTTGCGACCGATCTCGAATCCGAACGCGGCAAGGCCGCCAAAGTGGACCAGCCGCACAAGCCGCGTGGTGACGCGACAGCAGCGCTGGCGCGGGCGGCCGTTCGCCACGAGGCGGACTACGTCATTCCCAGCGAGCATCACAATCCGATGGAGCTCTATGCGACGACGGCGGTCTGGGACGGCGGCGGCAGGCTCACGGTCTACGACAAGACGCAGGGCGTTCAGAACGTGCAGAAGTTTCTTTGCAGCGTTCTCGGCAAGAAGCCGGACGACATCCGCGTGATCTCGCCCTATGTCGGCGGCGCCTTCGGGTCGGGCCTGCGGCCGCAGCACCAGGTGGTGCTGGCAACGCTTGCCGCTCTCGCACTGAAGCGATCTGTCCGCGTCGTGCTGACGCGACAGCAGATGTACGGCCTGGGCTTTCGTCCCATGACCATCGAGCGCGTTGCGCTCGGTGCCAAGCCTGATGGCACGCTCGATGCGATCATTCATGAAGCGATTGCCGTGACCTCCCGCTACGAGGATTTCTCGCGCAACGACACCGGCTGGGCCGAGCAGCTCTACAAGAGCCCCAACAGCCACCATTCCCACAAGCTGGTCGACCTCGACGTCTCCACCCCCTGCGACATGCGCGCGCCGGGAGCCGCAACGGGCGTCTGCGCGCTCGAATGCGCCATGGACGAACTGGCCGTCGCGCTCAAGCTCGACCCGATCGAGCTGCGTCTGAGATGCTACTCGGATCGCGACCAGACCGGAGACCTGCCCTACACCAGCAAGCAGTTGCGCGAATGTTACGCCCGCGGCGCGGTAGCTTTCGGCTGGAGCCGCCGCAATCCCGCACTCCGCTCGATGCGCGACGGCAAGGAACTCGTCGGCTGGGGTATGGCAACGGGCGTGTGGGAGGCGCTGCAGATGCCGGTCGCCGTCCGCATCGTGCTGACTTCCAACGGCCATGCCGAGGTCTCCTGCGCCGCGTCCGATATCGGCACAGGCACCTATACCATCGTGGCGCAGGTCGCGGCCGATGCCCTCGGCCTACCGATCGAGAACATCAGCGTCAAGCTCGCGGACTCGACCCTGCCGCAGGCACCCGTGGAAGGCGGCTCATGGATGGCCGCCTCGAGCGCGCACGCCGTGCTGGGCGCGGCCGAAGAGATTCGCCGCGAGCTCGCACGATACGCCAAGGCGATGCCTGCCTCGCCGCTCGCCGCCGTCGATCCCCCGGACATCATTCTCGTCGACGGGACGGTTGCCAAGGCCGCCGACCGCAGCCGCGCCGTTTCAATCGCTGATGCGATGCGCCATGGCCAAGTCGAACGGATCGAGAAGGAGAAACTGAACGAGTTTGCCGAGGACAAGTCGCATGCGCGCAACACGCATTCTGCCGTCTTTGCCGAGGTCAAGGTGGATGAAGAACTCGGCGTCGTCCGCGTCACGCGGATCGTGAGCGCCATCGCGGCTGGACGCATCTTGAACACCAAGACGGGCCACAGCCAGATCATGGGGGGCGTGGTCTGGGGGATCGGGATGGCGCTGCACGAGGAGACGGTGATGGATCACCGCTTCGGCCGCATCATGAACGCCAACATCGCCGAATACCACATTCCCGTAAACGCCGACGTCCACGACATCGACGTGATTTTCGTCGACGAGCCCGACGACCACATCAACAGGTTGGGCGTCAAGGGTCTCGGCGAAATCGGCATCGTCGGCGTGCCCGCGGCGATCGCGAACGCGGTCTATCATGCCACCGGCAAGCGTATCCGGCGTTTCCCGATCACGCTGGACAAGCTGCTGAACTGAAGCCTCCGGCACTCGAACTCGCCGCGGCACTGGGCTCCTGTCATTTAACTGTCATCGAATGTGCCGAGAGCTGTATCTCCTGCACATTCGGAATCCAACATGGACTATTTCAAGCGCTTCAACTTCCTGTTCGCCGCACCTGTGTTCGACGCTGACGATCTCGAAGGCGTCCGCTTCAATCAGATCATCGAGGAGATCCAGCGCTCCGGCTTCGAGGTGGTTCGTGCCCGCAAGCTCGAGGATGCCGAGATGGCGGTGCAGACCGACGCCGCGATCGGCTGCATGGTGGTGGATTGGGGCAAGAAGGGCCTTGAAGGCAAGACCTCGGCGCTGATCAACCTGATGCGGCGGCGCGGCCTCGACTTCCCGATCATCCTCCTGATCCGCCGCAAGAGGTTCGAGGATTTGCCGGTCGAGGTGCTCGACTTCATCGACGGCTACGTCTTTCTCTCCGAGGAGACCCCGACCTTCATCGCCAAAAACCTGATCAGCCGGCTGAAGCAATATGCCGAAACGCTGAAGACGCCGTTCTTCGGCGCGCTGGTCGATTATGCCGAGGAAGGCAACCAACTCTGGACCTGCCCGGGGCACAATGGCGGCGTGTTCTACAACCGCAGCCCGATCGGCCGGGTCTTCGTCGAGCATCTCGGCGAGTCCGTGTTCCGCGACGACCTCGACAATTCCGTGCTCGATCTCGGCGACCTCCTCACGCATGAAGGCCCCGCGCTGAGGGCGCAGAAGGAGGCTGCGCAAATCTTCGGTGCGGAGAAGACTTATTTCGTGCTCAACGGCACCTCGACCTCGAACAAGGTCGCGCTCGGCGCGCTCGTCACCGACGGCGATCTCGTGCTGTTCGACCGCAACAACCACAAGGCCGCCCATCATGGCGCGCTGATGATCAATGGCGGCGTGCCAATCTACGTGCCGACCATCCGCAACGCATGGGGCCTGATCGGCCCGATGCGCTGGGACATGCTCGACGAGAAGACCTTGCGCGAGGCAATCCACAATCATCCACTTGTCATGGACAAGGACGCCTGGCGCAAGGAACGGCCGTTCCGCGTCGCCGTCGTCGAGCAATGCACCTATGACGGCACGATCCACAGCGCCGAGATGATCCTCAAGCGCGTCGGCCATCTCTGCGAGTACATTCTGTTCGACGAGGCCTGGGCCGGCTTCATGAAATTCCATCCGCTCTATGCCGGCCGCTTCGCCATGGGTCTGGCCAATCTTCCCCCGGAGGCGCCCGGCATCATCGCGACCCAGTCGACGCACAAGCAGCTCGCGAGCTTCTCGCAGGCCTCCCAGATCCACATCAAGGATCGTCACATCCGCGGCCAGAAGCGGCGCGTCGAGCATCGCCGCTTCAACGAGAGCTTCATGCAGCACGCCTCCACGTCGCCATTCTATCCGCTGTTCGCCTCGCTGGACGTCGGCGCGCAGATGATGAAGGGTCGCTCCGGCGAAGTGTTGTGGGACGATACGATCCGCCTCGGCATCGAGCTGCGCAAGAAGATTCGGGCGATGCGCCGGGAGTTCGAGGAGAAGGAGCAGAACCCGGAGCGGCGCTGGTTCTTCGAGCCGTTCGTCCCGGACCGCGTCGCCATTCCGGACGTCAGCCGCCCTGGCGCTGTGCACAACGTCGCCTGGGAGACTCTCTCCACCGACGAGCTCGCCACCAATCCCGCGCTCTGGCAGCTTTCCCCAGACAGCGCCTGGCATGGCTTCCCCGGCCTCACCGAGGGCTTTGCCATGACCGACCCGAACAAGCTGACTCTGCTCACGCCCGGTTTCGACCGCACCACCGGCGCCTACGCCGACCACGGCATCCCCGCGCCGGTCGTCGCGCAATACTTACGCGAAAACCGCATCGTCCCCGAGAAAAACGACCTCAACTCGATGCTCTTCCTGCTCACGCCTGGCGTCGAGGCGAGCAAGGCCGGCACGCTGATCTCGGGCCTCGTCGCGTTCAAGAAGCTGCACGACGACAACGCGCTGCTGGCCGACGTCATCCCCGAGTTCTACGTGCGGCGGCAGGCGCGCTACGCTGGCGCGCGGCTGCGCGACCTCTGCGGCGAGATGCACCGCTTCTTCCGTGCCGCGGACGTCAGCGCGCTTCAGGCCCGGCAGTTCATGCCCGAGCACATGCCTGAGATCGCGATGTCGCCGCGCGATGCCGCGCGCTATCTGTTCCGCAACGACGTCGACTATCTGCCGATCGAGGCGATCGCAGGCCGCATCGCCACCACGCCGTTCGTGGTCTATCCGCCCGGCATCGCCACGATCGTGCCCGGCGAGCGGCTCACGGAACGAGCCAAGCCCATGATCGATTATCTCAAGATGTTCGAAACCTGCTTCAATACGTTTCCGGGCTTCGATGTGGAAATCCAGGGCGTCTACAAGGAGATCGATGCGAACGGCCGCATCGGGCTCTATACTTACGTCGTTGCCGAGTAGGTGCCGATGAACGAAACAGCCGCGCGAGCGAGCGAAGAACGGGTTCTGGTCCGGCCCTCACGCGAGGGCGACGTCGAAGCGATGCTGGCGATCTACCGCCATCATGTCCGCAATGGCGTGCCGCGCGAGGTCGAGGGAACCGGCGCACCCGAACCGGACGATCTGCGCGACCGGCGCAAGAATCTGAAGCAGACCCGCCTGCCGCATCTGGTCGCGATCTTTCGCGGCGAGGTCGTGGGCTATGCCTATGCGGTGCAATTCCGCAAGCGGCCGGCCTATCGCTACACGGCGAAACACTCGATCTATGTTCATCACGAGCATCTCGGCCGCGGCGTCGGACGGCTCTTGCTCCAGGACCTGATCGATGCCTGCGCGGCGGCCGGCTTTCGCCAGATGATCGGCTATATCGATGCCGACAACGCGCCCTCGCTGGCGCTGCACGAGAAGTTCGGCTTCGCGCGCGCCGGGCTGCTCTGCGGCGTCGCCTATCGCCACGGCCGCTGGTCCGATACCGTGATGGTGCAAAGGTCGCTCGGCGCGGGGACGACGGCGCCCCCGCCTGTCACGGCGCCCGGCCGATAACGCCTTGGGACGGAAAGTCAGCCGGTCTGACCTGGATGCGATCGGCATGCAGCGACCAGTGATGCAAGGCCTGATCCTGGCAAAACTTCGCCTTGGCCCGCTCTCTGGCCTCGTCCTCATCGCAGGCGTCGATCTCGAGCGTGCCCTGGCACACCTCGATGTGCCGGCCGTACTGGCCGAGCACGTCCTTCATGAACCTGACGACATAAGTAGACATGGGACCTCCCTGCTGCCCCGGCGGCACTCTAATCCCATTTAGGCCGGATGCGGGAGGGAGTTTTTGACGCGCATCAAGATCGGCGCGGCTTTCCAGCGGCCATTCCGGACGCTTGGCGCGAGCTCCTACCCCGGCGTCACGCCGAACGCCTGCTTGAAGCGTTCTGCATAGTGCGGCCAGACCTCGGGATTGATGATGCGCGGCGGACGCTTGCCGTCGAGCGTCTCCAGCACCTGCTCGGCGGCGATGCGGCCCATGTTCTGGCGCGCCTCGATCGTCACACCCGCTGTATGCGGGCTCGCCAGCACGTTGTCGAACTGGAGCAGCGGATGCTCCGGCGGCGGCGGTTCCTTGGACCAGACGTCGAGGCCGGCGCCCGCGATGCGCTTGTCGCGCAAGGCCTGCAGCAGCGCGTCCTCGTCGTGGATGAAGCCGCGCGCGGTCGTGATGAAATAGGCGTGCGGCTGCATCAGCGCGAATTCGCGCACGCTGATCATGTTGCGGCTGCCCTTGTTGAGCGGACAGGAGATCGAGACGAAATCGGAGCGGCGCAGAAGCTCGTCGAGCTCGACCTTCTCCCCGCCCCGCTCGGCCATGACCTCGGCCGAAAGATACGGATCATAGGCCAGCACCTTCATGCCCAGCAGGCCCTTGCACAAAGCGGCGATGCGGCGGCCGACATTGCCGAGCCCGATGATGCCGACGGTCTTGTGCTCGACCTCGTTGCCGACGAGCTCGTTGCGGTTGACGTCGCGCTCGCGGCGCAGCCGGCGGTCCGACTGGATGATGCGCTTGGACAGCGTCAGCATCATCGCCAGCGCATGCTCGGCAACCGAATGGGCGTTGCCGCCGGACTGGTTGACGACCACGACGCCGGCCTCCGTGCAGGCCTCGACGTCGACAGGATCGAACCCCGCGCCATTGCTGGAGACGAGCAGCAAATTCGGCGTGCGCTTCAGGAAAGCGGCATCGACATGGAAATGCGGGGCGAGTTCGTCGCGGGCGGCGCCGACCTGGTAGACATGGGCTGCGCTCAGGATCGGCGCATAGAAATCCTCGGGGCTTTCGTTCTCGATGCGATCGAGCCGGACGTCGGGCCGTGCCTTCAGGATGTCGATATAGATCGGATTGGCCAGATAATTGGAGTAGACGACGCGCTTGTTGTTGACCGACATCAGGACCCTTCCGGCTCGCTCGCGAGGAGATCCGCAAGGTCGGCGCTGCGCGCGCTCCTCCATGCTTCCTCCCGCTTTTTCGTTGCCGCCTTTATGACATGGCGGCCCCGGCCACGGCAGGCCGTCCAGCGCAGATCACGGTGCCGGCCGGGACATGTTGACAATCCCACTGCCTGCGTCAAGTTCGGCGGACTGCCGCGACGGCCAGATACCAAGAAGCATGCGCGGCTCAAGGGAGAACGCAATGGCGATTGCGGAGCAGAAGACCTCGCCCCAGGCCGCACAGGGGGCCGGCGAAAGCAGTTGGGACGGCATCGTCCTGCAAACCCTGAAGCGGAACGAGATCAGCCTGATCCCCTACGTCCCCGACCGCGTGCTGACGCCGCTGATCAAGAACCTGCACGCCGATCCCTTCTTCACCACTTTTGCCACCGCCCGCGAGGAGGAAGCGGTCGGCATCGTTTCGGGAGCCTGGATGGGCGGCCGGCGCGGCGCGGTGCTGATGCAGACGTCAGGCTTTGCGACGCTCGCCAACGTGCTGGCCTCGCTCGCGGTGCCGTACCAGATTCCGCTGATCATGTTCGTCTCCGAGCGCGGCACGCTCGGCGAGTTCAACTACGGCCAGTCGCTGGTCTGCCGCACCATGCGCCCGGTGCTGGATTCACTGGCGCTGGAGCACCACACCATCACCCGGCTCGACGAGCTCGAATTCATCGCTGACCGCTCGATCAAGCAGGCCGTCACCACGCAGGCGCCGGTGGCCCTGATCCTCAACCCGCTGCTCACGGGCGGCAAGGTGTTCGACAAGTGAGTTTGGCGAAATGAAAACAGACTTGGACAATCGCAACACCAAGGTGATGAACCGCTTCGACGTCACCTCACGCCTGATCGCGAAGCTCGGAAACGAGGAAGCGGTGATCGGCGGCATCGGCAACACCAATTTCGATCTCTGGGCCGCCGGCCACCGCCCGCAGAACTTCTACATGCTGGGCAGCATGGGACTCGCCTTCCCGATCGCGCTCGGCGTGGCGCTGGCGCAGCCCGACCGCCACGTCTTCGCGCTCGAAGGCGACGGCTCGCTACTGATGCAGCTTGGTGCGCTCTCGACGATCGCAGCCCTGAAGCCGAAGAACCTCACGATGATCGTGATGGACAACGGCATCTACCAAATTACCGGCGCGCAGCCGACGCCGGCAGCTGGTGTCGCCGACATCGTTGCCATCGCTCTCGGCTCGGGTCTCGCCAACAGCGCTTGGGCCGCGGACGAGGAGGATTTCGAGCGGCTGATCGAGGCTGCAATGGGTGCCTCCGAGCCCCACCTCATCGCCGTACGGATCGACGACAAGCCGGGCATCGGCACCACCCGCCGCGACCCCGTGCAGATCCGGGAACGTTTCATGCACGGCCTTGGCGTGCGCGAGCCACTTTAACGTTTCGTCATTAACTAAACGTCGATCTGATGACGGGAGGGTACCGGCCCGTTACAAATCTGTGCTATGCGGGCTGAATGTCGATTTTGGTTCGTTCCATTGCCTGGCTGCTCGCGGCCGCCGTCACTTTCGCAACCCTCGGCCCACCGGGCCTGCGGCCCCATTCCGACCTCGGTCAGGACGGCGAACATGCGCTCGCCTTCATCCTGGTCGGACTGGCCTTCGGCCTCGCCTATCCGCGGCGGCGCCTGCGGATTGCTGCGGCCTCGGTTGTCCTGATCGGCGTGCTGGAATTGATGCAATTTTGGGCACCGGGCCGCCATGCGCGACTTGCGGACTTTCTGGTCGACGCGCTCACCGCCTGCTTCGGCTTTGCCATCGCAGCGGCTGCGGACTGGACCATGACCCGGCTTCGCAACAACGCGGCCCTGACGAGCGAAGGCCCCGCGGAGTAGCGCCGCAGGGCCCATCTTCTCAGCGCTTAGATTAGCGCAGATCAGTCGATGATCTTGACGACGCGGCGCGTGCGCGGCTCGACGATCACGCGGCGGTCGTTCACGACCGCATACCGATACTCGGTGTAGTTCGGCACCGGGCGCAGCACCACGGTCGGAGGCAGGGGCTCGCCGACCACGACGCGCTCCTCCACGACGACCGATTCGCTGCGCGGGATTCCGCCGAGAATCGCATTCGGAATTTCGAGACCCGCGCCAACGGCCGCACCGACGGTGCCGCCGACCATCGCGCCGACCGGGCCGCCGATGTCGCCGCCCGCGCGCGCGCCGTCCCTGGCGCCCTGTTCGGTGGTCGATTGGGCAAAGGCTGCGCTCGACGCCAGCAGCGAGGCGGCAGCCAACGAAATCGCAAGACGGGTTTTCATGTCCTTAAGTCTCCAGTGGTTGTCATGCGCCTTCAACCACGGGGCCGGAGCATTGTTCCGGTTCCCCTGCGGCCAAAGGCGCGCCAAATCCAGAGACTGTTACGCGGTAACAGATCAGGCTGCGGCGATCTCATGTCCCGCCATCAGTTCCAGCGCGCGCACCATTGCGGAATGATCCCAGGCCTTGCCGCCATGCGCGGCGCAGGACGAGAACAATTGCTGCGCCACCGCCGTGCTCGGCAGCGACAGGCCGAGCGCACGCGCGCCTTCGAGCGCGAGGTTGAGATCCTTCTGATGCAGCTCGATGCGAAAGCCCGGATCGAAATTGCGCTTCACCATGCGTTCGCCATGGACTTCGAGAATCCGTGACGAGGCAAACCCGCCCATCAGCGCCTTGCGCACCAGCGCAGGGTTCGCGCCGGCCTTCGACGCAAACAACAAGGCTTCGCTCACGGCCTCGATAGTCAGTGCGACGATGATCTGGTTGGCGACCTTCGTCGTCTGTCCGTCGCCATTGGCGCCGACATGCGTGACGTTCTTGCCCATCTTGTCGAACACCGGCTTCATGGTGCCGAAGGCGCGCTCGGGCCCGCCGACCATGATGGTGAGACTGCCAGCTTTCGCACCGACCTCCCCGCCCGACACCGGCGCGTCGAGATAGTCGGCGCCGAGCGCCTCGATCTTCTTCGCAAACTCCTTCGTCGCCAACGGCGAGATCGAGCTCATGTCGACGACGATCTTGCCCTTGGAGATGCCGCTCGCGACACCGTCCTTGCCGAACAGGACGGCCTCCACGTGCGGCGTATCCGGCACCATGATGATAACGGCATCCGATTCCTCCGCGACTTCCTTGGCCGATTTGCAGGGGATGCCGCCGGCCGCAATCAGTTCAGCCGCGACCGGCGCGACGTCATGCAGGAGAACACGATGACCCGCAGCCAGGAGATGACCGGCCATCGGCCGTCCCATGGTGCCAAGTCCGATGAAGCCGATATCGATCATGGTCTGACCTTCTTTCAGTTGGATTAGCGAACTTTCTCAGCGCGCACGGTGCCGGGTGAGGGCTTTCTCGCCTTGGGGAGATTCTCACCGCATCGATAAAATCCCATTGCGGAGACACCCTCTCCCCAGCCCTCTCCCCGCAAGCGGGAGAGGGAGCGCACTGCCGTCGTGATTCAGGTCTCGAACGTCTGCGCCGCGTGCCATGAAAGACCTTCCAGGGTCGTGGTGCGCGGCTTGTATTCGCAGCCGATCCATCCGCGATAGCCGATCGCGGCGAGATGGCGGAACAGGAAGGGATAGTTGATCTCGCCGGTGCCGGGTTCATGGCGGCCGGGATTGTCGGCGAGTTGGACATGCGCGATCTGCGGCAGATATTCCTGGATGGTGCGGGCGAGATCACCTTCCATGATCTGCATGTGATAGATGTCGTACTGGACGAACAAATTGCTCGACCGCACCTCGGAGATGAGCTGTATCGCCTGCTCCGTGCCGTTGAGGTAGAAGCCCGGAATGTCCAGCGTATTGATCGGCTCGACCAGCAGCTTGATGTTTTCCCGTGCCAGCGTCGCGGCGGCGAAGCGCAGATTTCCGACCAGCGTCTCCTGAAGCTCGCGCGGATCGGCACCGGCAGGCGCGATGCCGACGAGGCAGTTGAGCTGCTCGCAATCCAGCGCCTTGGCGTAGTCGATGGCGCGGAACACGCCGTCGCGGAATTCGCTGCTGCGATCGGGCAGGATGGCGATGCCGCGCTCGCCAGCCGCCCAATTGCCGGCCGGCAGATTGTGCAGCACCTGTGTCAGCCCGTGAGACTCCAATTGCTCGCGCAGCTGCGCCTTGTCGAAATCATAGGGAAAGAGATACTCGACCCCGGCAAATCCCGCCGCCTTCGCGGCAGCGAAGCGGTCGAGGAACGGCATCTCGTTGAAGAGCATGGTGAGATTGGCGGCAAATTTCGGCATGATGCGGTCCCCTTACTCTGCCGGCTGCAACACATTGGGCCGCGCGCTTGCGACCTCGTCGAGCGGCAGATCCAGCACCTCCTCGAACTCGACGATGTTGTCGATCTCGGTGCCCATCGCGATGTTGGTGACACGTTCGAGGATGAATTCGACCACCACGGGGACGCGGTGCTTCGCCATCAATTCGCGCGCGGTCGCGAACGCCGCCTGCGTGTCCTTCGGGTCGGTAACGCGGATCGCCTTGCAGCCGAGGCCTTCGGCCACCGTCACATGGTCGACGCCATACACTCCGATCTCGGGCGCGTTGATGTTCTCGAAGGAAAGCTGAACATGATAGTCCATGTCGAAGCCGCGCTGGGCCTGGCGGATCAGGCCGAGATAGGAATTGTTCACGACGACGTGGATGTAGGGCAGATTGAACTGCGCGCCGACCGCGAGCTCCTCGATCAGGAACTGGAAGTCGTAGTCGCCCGACAGCGCGACGATCTCACGATCCGGACAGGCCGCACGCACGCCGAGCGCCGCCGGCAGCGTCCAGCCGAGCGGCCCCGCCTGCCCGGCATTGATCCAGTTGCGCGGCTTGTAGACGCCCAGGAACTGCGCGCCGGCGATCTGCGACAGGCCGATCACCGTGACATAGGTCGTGTCGCGGCCGAACGCCTTGTTCATCTCCTCGTAGACGCGCTGCGGCTTGATCGGCACATTGTCGAAATGGCTCTTGCGTAGCATCGTCTTCTTGCGGTCGCGGCAGGACGCGGGCCACGCCTGACGCTCGCGGAGCCTGCCTGACCGGCGCCACTCCCTGGCGACGGTGACAAACAGCTCCAGCGCGGCCTTGGCGTCCGAGACGATGCCGAAATCGGGATTGAACACGCGCCCGATCTGGGTCGGCTCGATGTCCACGTGAACGAATTTGCGGCCCTTGGTGTAGGTCTCGACCGAGCCGGTGTGGCGGTTGGCCCAGCGATTGCCGATGCCGAGCACGAAATCGGATTCCAGCAGCGTGGCATTGCCGTAACGGTGACTGGTCTGCAGGCCCACCATGCCGGCCATCAACACGTGGTCGTCAGGGATCGCGCCCCACCCCATCAGCGTCGGCACCACGGGCACGTTGGTGATCTCGGCAAATTCCACTAGCAGATCAGACGCGTCGGCGTTGATGATGCCGCCGCCCGCCACGATCAGCGGACGCTCGGCGGCGTTGAGCATCTCCAGCGCCTTCTCGACCTGCTTGCGCGTCGCGGCCGGCTTGTAGACCGGCAGCGGCTCATAGGTATCGTCGTCGAACTCGATCTCGGCGAGCTGCACGTCGAGCGGCATGTCGATCAGCACCGGTCCCGGCCGGCCCGAGCGCATCACATGAAACGCCTGGCTGAACACGCGCGGCACCAGCGCCGGCTCGCGCACCGTCACCGCCCATTTCGTCACGGGCTTCGCGATCGACTCGATGTCGACGGCCTGGAAATCTTCCTTGTAGAGGCGTGCCCGCGGCGCCTGCCCGGTGATGCAGAGGATCGGAATGGAATCGGCGATCGCAGAGTATAGCCCGGTGATCATGTCGGTGCCGGCCGGCCCCGAGGTGCCGATGCAAACGCCGATATTGCCGGCCTTGGCCCGGGTGTAGCCCTCGGCCATGTGCGAGGCACCCTCGACATGCCGCGCCAGGATGTGGCGGATCGAGCCCCGTTTTTTCAGCGCCGAGTAAAGCGGATTGATCGCAGCGCCGGGAACCCCGAAGGCAGTCGAGATGCCTTCCTTCTCCAGAATTCGCACGGCTGCATCGACGGCTCGCATCTTCGCCATATCGGACCTCGCTCCAAGTTGCGTCAGCGAGCGAGATCATCCGGTCTGCGTGATGCGATCTCAACGAGATCGATTTTATTTTCCACGATGCGGCAGCCGCGAAAAAATCGTGGTGGTCTCAATCGGTTAGATCGAGATGCACGTGAAAGCAGATCACTCGAACAGCGGTGCAAGCTCCATCTGCGGCACCAGCACGAGGCCCTTGTCGGTGATGCGAATTTCCGGAATGACCGATAGGGGAATCAAATTGAAGCCCATATAGGGAATGGTGCAGCCGGCCTCGGCCCATTCCTTCTTCAGCGCCTTGACCTCTTCGGCCACCTCAATGACGCGCTTGTCGGAGAGCAGCCCTGCGATCGGCAAGGGAACCAGCGCCTTCACCTTGCCGTCGGCGACGACGCAGACGCCGCCCTGCTGCTCCCTGATCGCTGCGATCGCGACCTGCATGTCAGCCTCGTTCGTGCCGGCGACGATGATGTTGTGGCTGTCATGCCCGACGCTGGAAGCAACCGCGCCGCGCTTCAGGCCGAAATCCCTGAGCAGGCCATAGGCGACATTGCCCGTCGATTTGCCGTGGCGCTCGACCACCGTGACGAAGCACAGGCCGTAGCGCGCGAACAACGACAGCCAGTCCTTCGCCGGTTCGATCGCGACCTTTTCGTGAATCAACGTGATACCCGGCAGCGCGGTCTTGATCGCATTGACGGTGCAAGCCTTCGCCGGCAGTTCCGGCGTCAGCTTCATCTTCTCAGGCAGCTTGACCGTCGCGTAGGCTGCCCTCGGATATTGATAGCGCTGCGACAGCGCCTGATCGAGGCGCGGGGTGATCTTGCCGTGCTCGACCACGAGCTCCCCGCCATACCAGGTGCATTGCGGCTTGAGCTGATCGTCCATCAGCACGAGATCGGCGCGGCGCCCGCCGCCGAGGCCGCCGATATCCCCTTCCATGCCGAAGCGCGTCGCGCCGTGCAGCGAGCCCATCGACCAGGCCTGCTCGGGCGACATCCCCGCCTTCACAGCCTCGCGCACCACCCAGTCGAGACCGAACAGCAGGAGATCATCGGCGTCGCGATCGTCGGTGCACACGGCGGTGCGCTTGTGCGAGGCTCCGAGCTCGGTGATGGTGCGGATCGCCTGCGGCAGCGAATGCCAGGGCGTCGTCGGCGGGCCGCCGCGCAAAAACACCCAAACGCCAGCATCGAGCAGATCGTCGGCAATGTCACGGTCGATTGCCTCATGGGTGTCGGTGACGCCGCTGGCTGCATAAGCCGCGACGAATTCGCGGCCATAGACGTGACCGGACACCGGCCGTCCCCGCTTCAAGGCTGCGGCGAGGATCGCGTGGCTGCGCTCGTCGCCCATCGTCACCGGGACAAAGTCCATCTTCTCGCCGAGCGCCACCGCTTCGGGCCAGCGGTCGAACAGCCCAGCGATCTTGTCCGGCGTGAGGTCGCCGCCGGCGGTCTCCAGTTCCGCGGACGTTGCCGGCACCGTGCTCGGCACGGTCAGAAAAATAGAAAGCGGAGCCTCGCGCGCGTCCTCCAGCATCGCCTCGACGCCGGCGACGTCCATGACGTTGCCGATCTCGTGGCTGTCGCAAAAGATCGTGGTGGTGCCGTTGAGCAGCGCGGCCTCGGCATAGGCGCAAGCGGTCACCATTGAGGATTCGATGTGGATGTGCGGATCGACCAGACCCGGCGCGATGATGCCGCCGGCGGCGTCATAGAGCGGCGCGCCGCTCCAGACCTTCTTCGCCGTGCCCACTGGCTTCACCGCGGCGATGCGCCCGCCGCTGATCCAGACCTCCCGGTTCGCGTGGATGCGCTCCGAATAGGTCGAGAGCACCCGGGCGCCGGTCACAACGAGGTCGGGCGCGACGCGCGCTGAGGCGACATCGGCCAGACGCCGGGTCATCGCGTGCAGCGGTTCGACAGCAAAGCGGGTAAGTTTGGTCATCGGAACCCTCGCGTGGCAATGCGGGGCGATGTTTGCGCCGCGCCACAGTCCGGGCAAGCTCAATCTACCAGTACGCCCTGCTTACGCTTTAGGGGCCGCTCCGCCTAGCGCCCTTCGCCGCGAGTTCCGCGGTCTCGAAGTCGGTGCGGCAGCGGGCTTGACCCGAATCCGCATCGATCGCCCCTTTTGCTCGTCAATCTCGAACGAATTTGTCTTCCGCACGAGATCGCTCAGCTTTCGGAAGCCGAAGGTCCTCGGATCGAAATCGGACGCGAGATTCGCAAGCTGCCTGCCCACCTCCCCGAGGGCGACCCAGCCGTCCTCGCTCTCCATCTGGGTAATGACCTTCTTGATGATTGGCGTGGCCGCTTCGGGGGGCTGAAGCGGCGCCGACCTCGCGGTGGCGTCCTGCGTATTCACCGTCCCGGCAAGCAGGTTCTCCGTGTAAACGAATCTGCGGCAGGCCTGCCGGAAGCTTTCCGGCGTCTTCTGCTCGCCGAACCCGAAGACGTCGATGCCCTGCTCCCGGATGCGGGCAGCCAGGCGGGTAAAGTCGCTGTCGGAAGAGACCAGGCAAAAACCGTCGAACCGGCCACTGTGAAGCAGGTCCATCGCATCGATGACCAGAGTGATGTCGGAGGCGTTCTTTCCCGTCGTATAGGCGAACTGCTGCTGCGGGATGATGGCGTGTTTCGACAGGATGTCGGCCCAGCCTCTGGATCGCGCATTTGAGAAATCGCCATAGATGCGGCGGACGCTGGCCTCGCCGATCTTGGCAATCTCCTCGAACAATCCGTCCGCGATCTTCGCGGAGGCGTTGTCGGCGTCGATCAGAACCGCGAGACGAGGAGAACGGAGTTCAGAAGGCATGACAGTTCCCCACGAATGGACGCGATACGAGAGAGGACAGGTGCGTCGGGGCCTAGTCCTCGTTCGCCTTGAACCGCCCCATTCCCTTCAGCACGAAGGGGGCCAGCAGCGCAACCAGCGCGATGGCAAGCAGCGTCGCGGAGATCGGGCTCTGCACCAACGTCATGGGATCCCCGAGGCTGATCGCGAGCGCGCGCCGCAGCTGGCTCTCGGCGATCGGGCCGAGGATCAGGCCGACCACGACCGGTGCGATCGGGAAATCGAACCGGCGCATCAGGAAGCCGAGCACGCCGAAGCCGGCCAGCATCGACAATTCCACCACCGACGGCTTTGCCGCGATCGTGCCCATGGTCGCGAACACGAGGATGCCGGCATAGAGCCAGGGCTGCGGGATCGCGAGCAGCCGCACCCACAGGCCGACCAGCGGCAGGTTGAGCACCAGCAGCATCATGTTGGCGATGAACAGGCTGGCGATCAGGCCCCACACCAGGTCCGGACGCTCGGCGAACAGCAGCGGCCCAGGGTTAAGGCCGTATTGCTGGAAGCCGGCCAGCATCATCGCGGCGGTCGCCGAAGTCGGCAATCCCAGCGTCAGCAGCGGCACCAGCGTGCCGGCGGCAGAGGCGTTGTTGGCGGCCTCAGGTCCGGCCACGCCTTCGATCGCGCCCTTGCCGAACTCCTCGGGGTGTTTCGTCAGCCGCTTCTCGGTGGAATAGGACAGGAAGGTCGGGATTTCCGCGCCACCCGCCGGCAGCGCGCCGATGGGGAAGCCGAACATGGTGCCGCGCAGCCACGGCTTCCACGAGCGCTTCCAATCCTCCTTCGTCATCCACAGCGAGCCGCGCACCGGTTCGAGCTTTTCCTCGGTATGGTGGCGGCGCGATGCGACGTAGAGCGCCTCGCCGACTGCGAACAGGCCGACCGCAAGCGTCGTCACCTCGACGCCGTCGAGCAATTCAGGGACGCCGAACGCGAGCCGCGCCTGACCCGTCAGCTTGTCGATGCCGACGAGGCCCAGCGTCAGGCCGATGAACAGGCTGGTCAAGCCGCGAACCGGTGAATCCCCGAAGGTCGCCGACACCGTGACGAAGGCGACGCACATCAGCGCGAAGTAATCCTCGGGGCCAAAGCGCACGGCGAAATCGACCAGCCATGGCGCGAGGAACGCCAGCCCGATGGTGGCGATGGTGCCGGCGACGAAGGAGCCGATCGCGGAAGTCGCAAGCGCCGGCCCGCCGCGGCCGGCCTTGGCCATCTTGTTGCCTTCGAGCGCGGTCGCCATCGAGGCGCTCTCACCGGGCGTGTTGATCAGGATCGCCGTTGTCGATCCGCCATACATGCCGCCGTAATAGATGCCGGCGAACATGATCAGCGAGCCGCCGGGATCGAGCTTGTAGGTGACAGGCAGCAGCAGGGCGACCGTCAGCGCCGGGCCGATGCCGGGCAGCACGCCCACGGCCGTGCCGAGGAAGACGCCGATCAAGGCATAGAGCAGGTTCATCGGCTGAACGGCGACTGCCATGCCATGCGCCAGCGCAGCAAAAGTGTCCATCACAGCAGTCGCTCCAGCGGGCCAGCCGGGAGGCTCAGCGTCAACAGGCGGTCAAACGCGAGATAGATCAGGGTCGACATCACGAGAGCGATGACGGAATCGGCCAGGACGGCACGGCGCCCGAACGCCGCCGAGGTCGTCACGAATAGCGCCGCCGTCGCCAGGATGAAGCCGCCGCCGAAGCCTATGATGGCGATCAGCAGCGCAAGGCCAACGAGGATCAGAACCACAGGCACGGGATCGGAGCTCTCGCGCGCCGGCAGATTACCGCGCAGCGCATCGATGAAATTGCCGATCGCGAGCAGCGCAAGGCCGCTGGCGACCACGATCGGCATCGCCTCCGGTCCCATGCCATACATCGCGGTGGTTGGCAGGCCGCTCGCGTCCCAGACCAGCACCGCGGCGAGACCTGCGAGCAACGCAGCGATGACGATGCCGGCGCGATCGACGCGCCTCGGCGGCTGGGCGGGATCGCTTGAGGTCATGACTTGACCAGGCCAACCGATTTCAGCACGTCGGTGACGCGCGCCGTTTCCTTCTTCAGGAAGTCGGCGAAGGCGTCGCCGCCAAGATAAGCGTCCTCCCAGCCCTTCTGCTTGAGAACCTCCTTCCAGGCGTCGGACTTCACCATCTTCTCGACGGCGTCGCTCAGCGTCTTCTTCTGCTCGGGCGTGATGCCGGGAGGCGCGACCACCGAGCGCCAGTTGGCGATCACGAGGTCGATGCCCTGCTCCTTGAAGGTCGGGATGTCGCTGCCTGCGATTCGCTTCTCCGAGGTCACACCGATCGCGCGGAGCTTGCCGGACTTGATCTGCCCTTCGTATTCGCTGAGCCCCGAAATGCCGGCCGTGACCTTGCCGCCGAGGATCGCCGCCAGCGACTCGCCGCCGCCGGAGAACGGGATGTAGTTGATCTTCTTTGCATCGGCGCCGACGGCGCCGGCGAACAACGCCGCCATCACATGGTCGACGCCGCCGGCTGACCCGCCGGCGAAGGTTACTTTGGCGATGTCGGCCTTCACTGCGGCGGCGAGATCCTGGGCCGACTTGATCGGCGAGTTCGCGGGCACCACGATCACCTGAATTTCCTCGGTGAGCCGCGCGATCGGCGTCACCTGCTCCAGCGTCACCGGCGACTTGTTCATGGCGAGCGCGCCCACCATGACGAAGCCGTTGACCATCATCTGGTTGCCGTCGCCCTTGGCGCCATTGACGAACTGGGCAATGCCGACGCTGCCGCCGGCGCCGGGAACGTTGGTGACCTGTACGCTGCGCGCAACGCCCGAAGCCACCAGGGCCTGCTGCATGGAGCGGGCGGTCTGATCCCAACCCCCGCCGGGCGCGGCCGGCGCCATCAGCTTGAGCTCGAGCTGCTGGGCGAGGGCCGGATTGGCTGCCGCCAGGGTCAGCGCGACGGCGGCGCCGACAAGGCGCACGGGAAATCGGAACATGGGGGCGTCTCCAAGCTCATGCGGACGTTTGCCGCATTGTGTCGTTTGGTCGCATATCAGCCAAAACGGCCGATGCTGTCCAGTGGAGACCCCCGGGGGGTGATCAGCGGGGCGTCCGGACCACCCCGCCGAGCGCCGCAGTCAGTTCGGCGGCGACATCCCGCACGATTTGCCCGATTTCCGGCAATCTCTGGTCGGTCAGCCGGCTGGTCATCCCGGAGACCGAAATCGCCGCGAGCGGCTCTGCGCAGTCGTTGTAAACGACCGCCGCAACGCAGCGCAGGCCGATACAGGCCTCTTCGTCGTCAAGGGCGTAGCCCTGCTTGCGGATCTTTTCGAGCTCCCTGAACAGGTCGCTCGGCCGGACGATCGACTTCTCGGTCAGCCGCGGCATGCCGTGATGGCGGATGACGGCTCCGACGTCCTCGTCGGAATAGGTTGCGAGCACGGCCTTGCCGACGCCCGAGGTCACCATGGGGACCCGGCCACCGACCTGGGTCAGCGAGCGCATGATCTCGCGGCTTTCCATGCGGGTCAGCACGATGATGAACTCGTCGTCGACCACTGCGAGATTGGCGGTCTCGCGGGTGAGATCGCGCAGCTTGCGCAAGTAGGGGATTGCCTGGGTGGAGAAGTTGCGCCGCCGCGCAAAGCTCGCGCCGACCGTGAAGCTGCGTACGCCGACGTGCCATTTGGATTCGGCGCGGTCGAACTGCACGAAGCGGCGGCTTTCCAGCGTCGCCAGCAGGCGGTGCACCGTCGAGGCGGACAGGCCGGTGCGGACGGCGAGATCGCTGAGCCGATAACCTTCGTCGTCCTCGGCCAGCGTTTCGATGATCGACAGCGCGCGGTCGACGGACTGCACGCCGCCGTCGCGGCCTTCATGATCGGCCTCTGCGGGCGATCTGGGCTCAAGCGATTTGCGGCGGATCGTGTTCTTGCTCATCGCGCCCCCTCACCCGGAATTTGCGACGCAAATTCCGGCCTCTCCCCGCGAGCGGGGAGAGGCGAACGCAAGCTCAGAGCAGCCCTGCCCCGCGCGCCCACTTGTACTTGGCCCCTAACACCTCGACCGGGAGCTCGGTCGAATAGGCGTAGGCCGGGATGCCGTTCTGGTAGAGATATTCGGCGGCTTCCTCGACCTCGACGTCGCCGGCGAGCGAGGCGACCATGGGCTTCACGAAGCCCTTGGCCTCCATCTCCTTCTTCACCTCCACCATGTTGCGGGCGAACACCATCGGCGGAGTGACGATGGTGTGCCAATAGCCGAGGATCAGCGCATGGATACGCTCGTCCGAGAGGCCGAGCTTCACCGTGTTGACGTAGGTGATCGGCGGCTCGCCGCCGGTGATATCCACGGGATTTCCGGCCGCACCGAACGGCGGGATGAACTTGCGGAAGGCGGCATCGAGATCCGGCGGCATCGACATCAGCGACAGGCCGTTGTCGACGCAGGAGTCCGAGAGCAGCACGCCCGAGCCGCCGGCCCCGGTGATGATCAGCACGTTCTCACCCTTCGGCGTCGGCAGTACCGGCACGCCGCGGGCGAATTCGAGCAGCTGACGCAAGGACCGGGCACGGATCACGCCGGACTGCTTGAAGACGTCCTCATAGATGCGATCGTTGCCGGCGAGTGCGCCGGTGTGCGAGGACGCGGCCTTCGCACCCGCCGAGGTACGGCCGGCCTTGAGCACGACGACCGGCTTCTTCTTGGAGACGCGCTTGGCCGCTTCCGCAAAGGCGCGGCCGTCCTTGAGGTCTTCGCAGTGCTGCGCGATCAGATTGGTGTTCGGATCCTGCTCGAAGAAGGCGAGCAGATCGTCCTCGTCGATGTCGGACTTGTTGCCGAGGCCCACGATCGCGGAGACGCCCATCTTGGCGGAGCGCGAGAAGCCGATGATGGCCATGCCGATGCCGCCCGACTGCGACGACAGCGCCGCGTGGCCCTTGACGTCGTAGGCGGTGCAGAAGGTCGCGCAGAGATTGGCCGGAGTATAATAGAAGCCGTAGATGTTCGGCCCCATCAGGCGGATGTCGTACTTCTTGCCGACCTCGACGATCTCGGCTTGAAGTTCCGGTGCGCCGGCTTCCGCGAAGCCCGACGGGATCAGCACCGCGCCGGGAATCTTCTTCTCGCCGCATTCGGTCAGCGCCGCCGTCACGAACTTCGCGGGGATCGCGAACACCGCGACGTCGATCACGCCGGGCACGTCCTTGACGCTCTTATAGGCCTTGTAGCCGAGGATCTCGGCTGCTTTGGGATGGATCGGATAGATATCGCCCTTGTAGCCGCCGTTGATGAGGTTCTTCATCACGGAATTGCCGATCTTGCCGTCCTCGGCGGACGCACCGACCACGGCGACGGCCTTCGGCTGCATGATGCGGTTCATCGCTGCCACGATCTCTTCGGTCGGGCGCGGCTTGGGCTTCGGAACATAGGCGAAGTCGACGACGATGCGGACGTCGGCGGCGGTCGCATCCTTCGGCGTCGCGAACACCGGGTTGAGATCGAGCTCGACGATCTCGGGGAAATCGGTGACGAGCTGCGAGACCTTGACGATAACGTCGGCCAGCGCCGTGCGGTTCACCGGCTCGCCGCCGCGGACGCCCTTCAGGATCTCATGGGCCTGGATGCCGTCGAGCATCGAGAGCGCATCTTCTTTGGTCGCGGGCGCGAGGCGGAAGGTGATGTCCTTGAGCACCTCGACCAGCACGCCGCCCAGGCCGAAGGCGACCAGCTTGCCGAACGAGCCGTCGGTGATCGAGCCGACGATGACTTCGGTACCGCCGGCCAGCATCTGCTGCACCTGGACGCCTTCGATCTTGGCATCGGACTTGTATTTCTTGGCGTTGCCGAGAATGGTCTCGTAGGCCTTCTCGGCCTCGTCCGCCGTCTTGAGGCCGACGATGACGCCGCCAGCTTCGGTCTTGTGGAGAATGTCCGGCGAGACGATCTTCATCACCACCGGGAAGCCCATCGACGAGGCCATCTTGCCGGCCTCGCCGGCCGACTTCGCCACGCCTTCCTTCGGCACCGGAATGCCGTAGGCGTCGCAGACCAGCTTGCCTTCCGGGGCCGTCAGGCTGGTGCGGTTGTCCGCCTTGACCTGGTCAAGCACCTTGCGGACGGCATCTTTGGAATTGGACATGTGGCTTCTCCCTTGACCTCAGTTCGTTCTTTTCAAAGCGCGCGCGTGTTTGCGGCTGCCCGTGATGCTTGCCATTCGCCGCGCTGTGCTCCATGCCGCGGAACGGAGTGGCATAAAGCCCAACACTACTCCGCCGGCTTGGATCAAAAATGGCTGGCGATGGCATTTGGTATGCCAGAAGCCAACTTGTCAAGTCAGAGTGCAGCTTAGAACGCCGCAAAAAATAGCCGCCTTGACATTCTGGCATGTGGTATGCCAAAAACTTTCTCGTTAATATTCCTGTAAAAGACGACTCCCCACTGGAGGAGATTCGTCGTGTCACTACGGAAACCAACCAAGGCGTTGCCGAACATGGCCGAGGCAGACATCGCAATCGTTCGTATTGCCCCGGAGAGCAGCTTCAAGAACAAGGCGTATGATGCCTTGAAGGAAGCCATCCTCAAGATGGACATCTATTCGACGCCCGAGCCGGTGATGCTCGACGAGCGCGCGCTGTCCGAACGTCTCGGCGTCAGCCGCACGCCGATCCGCGAAGCGATCGCGATGCTCGAGCAGGACGGTTTCGTGAAGACCGTTCCCCGCCGCGGCATCATGGTGGTGCGCAGGACCAAGAGCGAGATCGTCGACATGATCCGCGCCTGGGCGGCGCTGGAGAGCATGGCCGCGCGGCTCATCACCACCACCGCGCGCAAGAAGGACATCACCGCGCTGCGCGACTACTTCAAGGATTTCAGCAAGGACCGCCTGCCCGAGGATCACGTCGAGGAGTATTCGCGCGCCAACATCGCTTTCCACCAGGCGCTGATCTCGCTGTCGGAATCCCCCGTGCTGGTCGATCTCACCAACGACCTCCTCCTGCACGTGCGCGGCTATCGCCAGCTGACCATCGGACGCAAGGACCGCACGGCGACCTCGCTGCCCGAGCACCTCGCCATGATCGAAGCACTGGAGGCGCGCGACACCGAGCTCGCCGAGAAGCGCGCCCGCGACCACACGCTCGGCCTTGCCGCTTACGTCGAAGCGCATGGCCAGGAACTCTTTACCTAGCAACTTCACCAGAAGGGCGAACAATTCGCCCCGCATCTTGAGACCAGGGAGACAAGGCCCATGCTGAATACCGCGACCAAGTCCGAGGCACCGGGCACCGAGCAGGAGCTGACGGATGGCTTTCATCTCGTCATCGACGCGCTCAAGCTGAACGGCATCAACACCATCTATAATGTGCCGGGCATCCCGATCACGGATTTGGGCCGCATGGCACAGGCCGCCGGTATTCGCGTGATCTCCTTCCGTCACGAGCAGAACGCCGGCTATGCCGCGGGCATCGCCGGCTATCTCACCAAGAAGCCCGGCGTGTGCCTCACCGTCTCGGCGCCCGGTTTCCTCAATGGTCTCACCGCCCTCGCCCACGCCACCACCAACTGCTATCCGATGATCCTGGTCTCGGGCTCCTCCGAGCGCGAGATCGTCGATCTCCAGCAGGGCGACTACGAGGAGATGGATCAGCTCGCGATCGCCAAGCCGCTGTGCAAGGCGGCCTACCGCGTGCTGCACGCCCAGGACATCGGCATCGGCTTCGCCCGCGCCATCCGCGCCGCGGTCTCGGGCCGTCCGGGCGGCGTTTATCTCGACCTGCCGGCCAAGCTGTTCGGCCAGGTGATGAACGCCGAGGCCGGCCAGAAGTCGCTGGTCAAGGTGATCGACGCGGCGCCCGCGCAGATCCCCTCGCCGGCTTCGGTCAAGCGCGCGCTCGATGTGCTCAAGAGCGCCAAGCGTCCGCTCATCATCCTCGGCAAGGGCGCGGCCTACGCGCAGGCCGACGAGGAGATCAAGAGCTTCGTCGAGAAGAGCGGCGTGCCGTTCCTCCCGATGAGCATGGCCAAGGGTCTCCTCCCCGACACCCATCCGCAATGCGCTGGCGCGGCCCGCTCGACCGTGCTGAAGGACTCCGACGTCGTCATGCTGATCGGCGCGCGGCTGAACTGGCTGCTCTCGCACGGCAAGGGCAAGAGCTGGGGCGAAGCGCCGAAGAAGTTCATCCAGGTCGACATCGAGCCGCGTGAGATGGACTCCAACGTCGAGATCGTCGCGCCCGTGGTCGGCGACATCGGCTCGGTCGTCTCCGCCTTCAACCAGGCGATGGCAACGGGCTGGACCGCCCCGCCCGCCGAATGGACCAAGGCGATCTCGTCCAAGCGCGAAGAGAACGTCGCCAAGATGGCGCCGAAGCTGATGAACAACAAATCGCCGATGGACTATCACGGCGCGCTCGGCGTGCTGAAGAACGTCATCAAGGAGTATCCCGAGGCGATCCTCGTCAACGAAGGCGCCAACACGCTCGATCTCGCCCGCGGCGTCATCGACATGTACAAGCCGCGCAAGCGTCTCGACGTCGGCACCTGGGGTGTGATGGGTATCGGCATGGGCCAGGCGATCGCCGCCGCGCTCGAGACCGGTCATCCCGTCCTCGCGGTGGAAGGCGACTCGGCGTTCGGCTTCTCCGGCATGGAGGTCGAGACCATCTGCCGCTACAACCTGCCGATCTGCGTCGTCATCTTCAACAATGACGGCATCTATCGCGGCACCGACGTCAACGGCGCGAACGCCGATCCCGCGACGACCGTGTTCGTCAAGGGCGCGCGCTACGACAAGATGATGGAAGCCTTCGGCGGCGTCGGCGTGAATGCCACCTCGCCGGACGAACTCAAGCGCGCCGTCAACGAAGCCATGAAGTCGGGCAAGCCGACGCTGATCAACGCGGTGATCGATCCGGCCGCGGGCTCGGAGAGCGGCCGCATCGGCAACCTCAATCCGCAGAGCGTTCTGCAGAAGAAGAAGTAAGGCATGATCCGGAAAACCGTGCAGCGGTTTTCCGGACAGATCATGCCCAAACAATAGAGCTGAAGCGCCAAGTGCGCTTCAGCCACCCCTCAACCCTTATTCCCTGCCGGGCGCAGGGGCAGACAGAGTACGGAGCAACATGATGACCAAAGCGCTCAAGGGCGTTCGCATTCTCGACTTCACCCACGTGCAGTCCGGACCGACCTGCACGCAGCTCTTGGCCTGGTTCGGCGCCGACGTGATCAAGGTGGAACGTCCGGGCGTGGGTGACATCACCCGCGGCCAGCTGCAGGATATCCCGAACGTGGACAGCCTGTATTTCACCATGCTCAACCACAACAAGCGCTCGATCACGCTCGACACCAAGAACCCCAAGGGCAAGGAAGTCCTCACCGAGCTGATCAAGAAGTGCGACGTGCTGGTCGAGAATTTCGGCCCCGGCGTGCTCGACCGCATGGGCTTCCCCTGGGAGAAGATCCAGGCGATCAACCCGAAGATGATCGTCGCCTCGATCAAGGGTTTTGGCCCCGGCCCGTACGAGGACTGCAAGGTCTATGAGAACGTCGCGCAGTGCACCGGCGGCGCCGCCTCCACCACCGGCTTCCGCGACGGCCTGCCGCTCGTCACCGGCGCGCAGATCGGCGATTCCGGCACCGGCCTGCACCTCGCGCTCGGCATCGTCACCGCGCTCTACCAGCGCACGCATTCGGGCAAGGGCCAGCGCGTCACGGCCGCGATGCAGGACGGCGTGCTCAACCTCTCCCGCGTCAAGCTGCGCGACCAGCAGCGCCTCGCCCACGGCCCGCTCAAGGAATACAGCCAGTTCGGCGAAGGCATTCCGTTCGGCGATGCCGTGCCGCGGGCCGGCAACGATTCCGGCGGCGGCCAGCCCGGCCGCATCCTGAAGTGCAAAGGCTGGGAGACCGATCCCAACGCCTACATCTACTTCATCACCCAGGCCCCGGTCTGGGAGAAGATCTGCGACGTGATCGGCGAGCCCACCTGGAAGACCGATCCGAACTACGCCAAGCCGGCCGCCCGCCTGCCGCGTCTCAACGAGATCTTCGCCCGCATCGAGCAGTGGACGATGACCAAGACCAAGTTCGAGGCGATGGAGATCCTCAACAAGGACGACATCCCCTGCGGCCCGATCCTGTCGATGAAGGAGCTCGCCGAAGACCAGTCGCTGCGCGCGACCGGCACCGTCGTCGAGGTCGACCACCCCACCCGCGGCAAGTACCTCTCGGTCGGCAACCCGATCAAGCTGTCGGATAGCCCGAGCGACGTCGAGCGCTCCCCGCTGCTCGGCGAGCATACCGACGAGATCCTGCGCACGGTGCTCGGCTTCTCCGATCACCAGGTCGCCGAGATCCACAAGTCCGGCGCGCTCGATCCGCCGCAGAAGCAGGCCGCGGAGTAAGCGCGACCGCATCGAACGAGACGAAAGGGCCGCCCGATCGGGCGGCCCTTTTGCTTTGAGGCGGGTGCTTTTCGACAGGCTCAAATCAGAAACTGAAAAAACAACCCCATGCACAGTAGGGAACCCGTTGATGCAAAAGGATATTTCTGATTTAGCGAAAATTTTTTCAAGCGTCGGGCAAAACAGGGGTAGTATGGCATCATCCGGACACACACGCTGCTCGAAGCGAAGCCAGTTGCGGCGCTCGTTCTCGTCGGGCGTCGATCTCGAACGGACACCCCGCGCAACCGGGAAAGGCGCTCAGCGCCTTTCCAGGAGCACCCTTGCCTCAGAGAGCTTCCAGCCCGAGCCGGCCAAACAGCTTTCGATCGGCCTCGTCCTGCGGATTGCCCGCCGTCAGCAGCGTGTCGCCGACGAAGATCGAGTTTGCGCCGGCAAAGAAGCACAGCGCCTGCATCTCGTCGGTCATGGCCGAGCGTCCGGCCGACAGCCGCACGAAGGAGGCCGGCATCATGATGCGCGCCAGCGCGACGATGCGCACGAACTCGATCGGACCAATCGGCGGTGCTTTCGCCATCGGCGTTCCCGGTATAGGGATCAGCATGTTGATCGGCACGCTCTCCGGCGCTTCCGGGAGGTTGGCGAGCGTGACCAGCATGTCGACGCGGTCCTGTTCGCTCTCGCCCATGCCGAGGATGCCGCCGCAGCATACTTTCATGCCGGCCTCGCGGACATGGGAAAGCGTATCGAGACGATCGGCGAATGTGCGGGTGGAGACGACGCTCGGATAATAGCGTTCCGACGTATCGATGTTGTGATTGTAGTAATCGAGCCCGGCCGCGCTCAGCCGGCCGGCCTGCCCACGGTCGAGCATGCCGAGCGTCATGCAGGTTTCGAGCCCCAGCTGCTTCACGGCACCGACGACTTCGACGATGGCATCCATGTCGCGCGGCTTCGGGTTACGCCAGGCCGCTCCCATGCAATAGCGCGCCGCGCCGCTCGCCTTGGCTTTGCGCGCCTCGGCCACGATCGTCTCGGCGTCCATCAGCTTGGAGGCCGCAACGCCTGTCGAATGATGCGACGACTGGCTGCAATAGCCGCAGTCTTCCGGACACCCGCCGGTCTTGATGTTCAGCAGCCGGCTCAACTGCACGCGATTGGGGGTGAAATGCGCGCGATGAACGGATTGTGCTCGGAACAGCAGGTCGTTGAAGGGAAGCTGGTAGACCGCCCACGCATCCTGGCTGGTCCATGTTCGCGTCCCTTCGTGAACTTTCTGGGATTCTTCTTGGGGGATTCGCTTGATGCCCCCGTCGTTCGCGCCGAGCATTCGCACATCTCCGCAATGCGGCGGGCCATCGTGAACTCGCGCCAGCCGCAGGGCCTATTCAATGCGAATGGAAGTGTCAGCGGAATCGGACTGGAGTGTGGCGATTTGATTTGAAGCGACGAAGAGGCTGGCGGTGCCCTCGGCGTTCGCAGACATTTTACCACCCGTTCGATCGCGAAGTTCAGCGCTCTCCGAGTTGCTCACGAAAATACCTCACCACAGCCGCGTTGAACTCGCGGTGAAACGCTGCCCGGTCAAATCCGGCGGGCACGTCGGTGCAGATGCGCGGCACGGCCGCTGCCAGCTCGGCCGAACAAGGTGCGAGGAACGCGTAATGGCCGGCGGGCACGACGTGGATATCGGGCTTTGCCCGGCAAGCCCTCAGCAACGCGTGCCGTGCCTGAACCATCTCCGACGCCGGGGCCGCCAAACTGCGAGCGCCAGAACTGGAACGGCACCTTGACGACAGTGAGGTTCTCCCGCGTCAGGACGCCCGGCGCGGGATCGACAAAGACGGCAGCGCGGATGCGCGAATCCTGTATTGGCTCAGGCGGCGTCTCCCCGTTGTGGAGCTGTGCGCAGGAGCCGGTCGTTTCCTTGCAAAGGCTGGCGACTCGCGCAAAGTCCGGTTTGGTCCCCATCAGCACGAGGCCGGTTGCACCTCCAAGCGAGAAGCCGAAGAAGCCCACCTTGGCCGGATCGATCACCGCCCTGTCCTTCCAGTCCCTCAGGACGAAATCGAGCGCAGACGCACCAAGTCGGCCGGACGCGATTCCCAGACGGACAGGGTGTCACGGCGCGAGGAGTCGCTGTATGTGTCACCGGATGATTGATGGCAGCGACGACAAAGCCGGCGTCGGCCAGCGCCTCCACTGTGTCATGGTGTTGGCCGAACCACCCGCCCCTGCCGTGCGAGACGATCACCAGCGGCAACTTTTCCCCCGCGACAGGACAATCCTTGACGCCTTGGAGGCCGAAGTCGGCGCCGACCGAAAGATTGCCGAGCGCCACATGCGCGGGCTCCATCGCGCACGGATACCAGATCGCGCCCGACAGCGCCGGATCGGATTGGAGCAGCTGAATGCCGGCGGCGTCAGCGGACGAGCCAAGACAGCAGAGTGTGATGGCGAAAGCCCAAAGCGTCCTGCGCAACGGAAGCCTCCCTGATTTCGCGCTCGAGTTGAACGAGAACCATAGCGGAATTGTGGCCCAGCTCGTCGGGCTCGAATACCTTGCGGCCGGCGCTGGCGTTGAGGCAATGTATCCAAAAAGGGAGGATCACCATGTCACTGCTGGGCAAGGCGGCCGTTGCGATGTGGTGGCGCGTTCGCGCCGAGCAGCGCAGCGAGTTCGGCGACTGGCATTCGCATGAGCATTTTCCGGAACGGATGAGCATTCCCGGCTTCCGGCGCGGATCGCGCTGGAGCAGCACGAAGGATGCGGAAAGCTTCTTCGTGCTGTACGAGCTCGAGCAATACGAAGTCCTGACCTCGAAAGGATATCACGACCGGCTCAACGCGCCGACGCCGTGGTCGACAAAGATGATGCCGCATCATCTCGGCATGGTACGCAGCCAATGCCGGATCGCCGCGAGCTTTGGCGGCGGCATCGCAGGCGCGCTCGCCACCATCAGGCTGTCGCCGCACACTGAACGCGCCGCTGAGCTGCGGGCGTACCTTCTCGATACGCTCGGCGCCCTCGCCTCGAAGCCGGGGCTGACGGGCGGCCACCTGCTCCTGACCGATACGCCCAGTACAGGTTCGCCTACCACGGAACAACAGATCCGGGGAAAGGACGGTGTCGCCGACTGGATCATTCTGTTGTCAGGTTACGATAGCGATGTGGTCGAGAATGTGATCGCCGGGCAGCTCTCGCCTTCATCGCTCCAAACGGCGGGCGCACGGGACGATCCGATGCTCGGTCGCTACAGGTTGGCGTTTACGATGACACGGCAGGACGTGGCGGCACAGGCCAAGTCCGTCACCGCATGCCGTTAATTAACTTTTGTTATCCCGCTGCTCCCGGCCCGGTTGCATAGTGTGCGTCGATCAGCAGTCGGGCGGCACCTTCAATGAGCGAAGAGAAATCCCTTGATGCCGTCGTATCGGCTCTGCGAAAGAGCAGATCGGCCGCGGGCATTTCGTCCCCGGCCGCCGGTAGCTTCGATCACCTGACTGACGAGAGTGTCGTTCGCCTCTACGAAAGCATTCGACGTCAGGTCGAAGCCGACAAGGCGTTGGGTCACAAATACCGCCTCGTCGGAGCTGCAGCGAAGGAGCGTGCTGGTCTGCTCGGCGAAGAACTTCTTCGCCGCGGCTTGAAGTTTGCGCCCATCGTTTGGTCCTAGACCAAACCATGGGCGCCTCCTGAACTCACCTGACACTTGATCTTGAACTCACTTGATTCAGAGCTCGCTTGAGCCTCAGCTCACTTGAGCCTTAGCTCACTTGGGCGTCGAGCTCTTCTTGGAAGATTGTCCACCTGGGGCGCTGCTGCCTGAGCCGTCCGTGGTGCCGGCGGACGAAGTGCCGGTCGTCATGCCGTCTTTGGCCTTGCCCCTGTTTTTCGTGGTGTCGCTCGTTCCACCCACTCCGGCTTGCGCGCCTTGCTGACCCTGGCTGGGCTGCGCCATTCCGGAGGATCCCATCAGCGACGCGATCACCGCACTCAGCATGAGCTTCCTGATCATCTGATTGTCTCCTGTTGTGATGGCGAACAACAAGCCACCACGCTCCGTGTTCCTCACGTGCCGCGGTTGAATCTGGACAGAGCTTCTGTGCCCTGCGGCGCCTTCGCAGGGGGACGAGCACCAGATCCTCGAACAGCAAGGGCGGACAAGACGCGTCAGGCGCAAGTGGCGGGCGGGCTCGCGACGTCGGCCCTGCGACAAAAAATCTGCAAGGCCGTGTCGGATCGGCGGCTCCCCGGTCGTCCTCGTGACATGAATAGGCCATAGAGGCCAGCCCGGGCCCATCAAACACTGAGGATAACAACCATGCCCAGCACTGTCCGCCTGCACCGCGTTCTCGCCACCAGCCCGGAGAAGGTCTATCGCGCCTTCCTGGAGGCCGATGCGATGGCGAAATGGCTGCCGCCGAACGGTTTCACCTGCACCGTGCATCATTTCGAGCCCAAGGTCGGGGGCACGTTCAAGATGTCGTTCCGGAATTTCACCACGGGCCACAGCCACTCGTTCGGCGGCGAATATCTCGAGCTCGTACCAAATGAACGCCTGCGCTACACTGACAAGTTCGACGATCCGAATTTGCCGGGTCTGATCGAGGTGACGGTGATCCTGAAGAAAGTCTCAGTCGGCACCGAGATCGACATCACGCAGGCCGGCATTCCCGACGTCATCCCGCCGGAGGCTTGCTATCTCGGCTGGCAGGAATCGCTGCGGAATCTGGCGAAGCTGGTCGAGCCGGAGATCAATCAGTAGCGGCGAGGTCAGTACAGTAGGGTGGGCAAAGCGCAGCGTGCCCACCAATGCTCGGTCAAGCTTGGAAAGATGGTGGGCACGGCGCTTCGCGCCTTTGCCCACCCTACGGCACTGGTCGATTTGATAGACAGATCTCCCCCACGTCGTCATTGCGAGGAGCCCTTGCGACGAAGCAATCCAGACTGCCGCCGTGGAAAGATTCTGGATTGCTTCGCTGCGCTTGCAATGACGGAGAATGAGGAACGACCGTCACCCGCCCGACTTCGGCGCGAGCCCGCCATCCGCCGTCCAGCGGTCCGGATCCGAGCTGTGGCCGATCAGCGCGAGACCATAGGCGATCGACTCGAACTGGTCGCCCGACATCAGCCGCTCGTTGCCGAAGCGCTCTGCGAACAGCTTTCGGACGGCCGGCACGAATGACGTGCCACCGGTCAAAAATACCTTCTCGACCTCGCGCGCGGTGATGCCGGCTTGGCCAAGCACCTTGTCGACGGTGGCGCCCAGCCGGGCGATGTCATCGGCGATCCAGGAGTCGAAATTCTTCCGTGTGATGGCCGCACCGATGTCGACGCCGCCGCCTTTGAAGCGGAAATCCACCTGGTCCTGCGCCGACAACGCGACCTTGGCGTCGGACACCGCGCGGTAGAGCGAAAATCCGAGATCGAGGTCGACGATGGTGATGAAATCCTCCAGCAGCTGCGGCTTCAGCGCGGTACGCGCCAGCTCACGGAGCTCGCGCAGATCGCCGTTGCTCTTCATCATCGCGAGCTGATGCCAGCGCGCGAGGTTGGTGTAATGGCCGCTGGGGACCGGCAGCACCTTGTCGAAGGAGCGGAAGCTGGAGCCCTTGCCGAGGCGCGGCGAGACGATGTGATCGACGATGCGGTAGTCGAACGTGTCGCCGGCAATGCCGATGCCGGCGTGGCCGAGCGGGTCGGCGCGCAAGACGCCGCCGGCGCGCGAGAAGCGCATCACGGAGAAATCGCTGGTGCCGCCGCCGAAATCGGCCACCAGCACGGTGGCATCGCGCTCCAGCCTGCGGGCAAAGGAGAACGCGGCGCCGACGGGCTCGTAGACATAGCGGGCGTGGCCAGCACCCAGACGCTCGAACGCGGCGCGGTAGCGCTGCATGGCCAGCGCCTCGTCGGGATTGCCGCCGGCGAAGCGCACGGGACGGCCGACGGTGATGTTGGAGGTCTCGAAGCCGAACCTGTCGCCGCCATGACGCGCCAGCGTCCGCAGGAACGCGGCCAGAATGTCCTCGAACTTGTAGCGCTGCCGGAACACTTGCGTGGTGTTGAAGCTGCTGCTCGCCGCGAAGGTCTTGAACGACTGGAGGAAGCGATAAACGTGCCGGCCTTCGAGAAACTGCTCGATCGCCCACGGACCCCCCTCGGCCTGAGCGCCGGCGCCCGGCCGGTCCTCCCAGAAGCACAGCGCCGAGACGTAGACGCTGTGGCGCTGCCCGCCATGGTCGAATCGGACGGCCTCGACGCGGCGATCGTCCGCCGCGAGCGCGACGACCGTGTTGCTGGTCCCAAAATCGATGCCGATCGAGACGGCGGGCGAGGCGCTCGACATGAACCACTCTGACGGTTGATTGGATTGGGGGCGGACCACTAGCCGCTTTGGATGGGCCTGCCAAGGGCCCGACTGTTGCAGTGCGGCGGACCTGACCGATACCCGCTCGCGTGGCCGGGACGATTCGCCCGCGTTTCACGCCACCAGCGGCGAAAGGGCCGCTTTCTCTAGAGGGCGCCGGCAACTTTATGCCCGAGACGGGCCCGTTAACGGGGCATTATGCTGCAATGCGAGAGACTGCATGCTGCTATGCAAACTCGCGGATAGACAGTGGCATCTGGTATACATAGATTGCCTCCGAAATGAGACAGCAAGGCTGACTGTTCTCAAGAAAGGGATTTCCGATGTCCAAGACCGCTTCTGTCGCTCTCGCGCCCTCTTCCTCGCTGTTCGCCCGCCTGATGGCCGCGATCGACGGCCTGCTGATGGCTAGCGCAGAAATCTCCAATCGTAACGGGGACTTGCCGCGCGTCGGCCTGTAAGAAGGTCTTCGCTGCCCGCCCCGGACGGGCGATGGCAAAAGCCAAAAACACGTTGTTGGACCAACGGCCCCGCTTGTCGGGGCCGTTTTGTTTGGCAGCGCCCTCCCCTCGCGCGCAAGCGCAACTGCGACGATTAGTCCGCCAAGGACAACCGACGATTCCGATTGTTTGTCTACTGGCATTTCGCATACCATCCATTCAAACAAGCGCGATTGCGTGATTCAAAATTGTAAAGGACGGGAAACGTGACGCAGGACGGAAGGGCCACCAGGCACGTTGCCATGCCACCTTGGCGAAGCCCTTAGCCGAAAGAAGCGGATGCCGCGCGTTATCCCTGCTCATAGAGTTTTGATCGGGCCTGCCACAAGGACTAGACCGCAAGGGTAACTCCGGGGCATGTGACTCGAGATGGGCTAGCGCAAGCCGACAAAGAGCGGCTGCGTCGAGAGTTCGACAGGGAGAGAAACAGATGAAGCCATTCGTTCTGAATGTCGCTTTGGCGGCAATCGCGATGTCGTGCGCCAGCAGCACCGCAAGCCGTGCGGCCTGGGAGCCGGTCCGTCCGGTCGAGTTCATCGTGCCCGCGGGCACCGGCGGCGGCGCCGATCAGATGGCGCGCACCATCCAGGGCATCGTCACCAAGCACAATCTGATGAAGCAGCCACTGGTCGTCATCAACAAGGCCGGCGGCGCGGGCGGCGAAGGCTTCCTCGACGTGAAGACCTCGTCGGGCAATCCGCACAAGATCATCATAACGCTCTCCAACCTGTTCACGACGCCGCTGGCGACGGGAATTCCGTTCAACTGGAAGGATCTGACGCCGGTTGCGATGCTGGCGCTCGACGAGTTCGTGCTCTGGGTGAACGCCGAAAAGCCGTACGCCACCGTCAAGGACTACGTCGACGCCGCGAAGAAGGCGCCGGCCGGCACGTTCAAGATGGGCGGCACCGGCTCCAAGCAGGAAGACCAGATCATCACGGTCGGCCTCGAGAAGGCGATCGAGGCGAAATTCACCTACATCCCCTACAAGGGCGGCGGCGAAGTCGCCGTCCAGCTCGTCGGCAATCACGTCGATTCCACCGTCAACAATCCGATCGAGGCGGTGGCGCAATGGCGGGGCGGCAAGCTCCGTCCGCTCTGCGTGTTCGACGCCCAGCCGATGGCCTATGACGAGCCGATCGCAGATGGCAAGGCCTGGAAGGATATTCCGACCTGCAAGTCGCAGGGTCTCGCGATGGAGTATCTCATGCTGCGCGGCATCTTCATGTCGCCCAGGGCCACCAAGGATCAGATCGAATATTATGTCGAGCTGTTCAAGAAAGTCCGCGCCACGCCGGAATGGCAGGACTTCATGAAGAGCGGCGCCTTCAATACGACCTTCCTGACCGGGGCCGACTACGCCAAGTGGATCGAGACCGAGGAGAAGCGCCACCAAGACTTGATGAAAGAAGCCGGCTTCCTCGCCTCGGGGAATTGACCGGCGACATCGGCGACGGCTCGAGGACGCTGGTCGTCCTCCCGTCTGCCGCGACCGTTGAAAGACTGCAATTCTGCCTGGAGGTCCTATGACTCAACGATCCGGCTCCGCGTCCGGCCCGGCGCACAAGACGCTCGAAATCGGCATGGCGCTGCTGATCGGCGTCTTCGGGCTCGTCGTGATCTTCGGCAGCCTGAAGGCCGGCATCAACTGGGGCGCGGAAGGCCCGCGTGCCGGCTTCTTCCCCTTCTATATCGGCGCCGCCATCGTCGCCTCGAGCGCCATCAACCTGTGGAACGCGCAACGCGACGACGACGGCCGGCTGTTCGCCGAATGGGGACAGCTGCGCCAGGTCATGAGCGTCGTCGTGCCCACCGCGATCTATGTCGGCTCGATGCCGTTCATCGGGCTCTACGTCGCCTCCATGGTGTTCATCGCCTGGTTCATGCGCTGGCTCGGCGGCTACCGCTGGCTGACGACGATTGCAATCGCGGTCGGCATGCCGGTTGTGACCTATCTCGTTTTCGAGCGCTGGTTCCTGGTCCCGCTGCCCAAGGGGCCGATCGAGGATTGGCTCGGTCTGTAAGAGAGCTTCGTCTGTAAACACCGACCCGTCATCTCCGTTACTGTTGCAGGACGTATCGATATGGAAGAGTTGGCCAATCTGTTTCACGGCTTCGCGGTCGCCCTGCAGCCCTACAACATCATGCTGATGGTCATCGGCATCACGCTCGGGGTCATCATCGGCGTGCTGCCGGGGTTAGGCGGCGCCAATGGCGTCGCGATCCTCCTCCCCCTCACCTTCAGCATGCCGCCGACGTCGGCGATCATCATGCTGTCCTGCATCTATTGGGGCGCATTGTTCGGCGGCGCCATCACCTCGATCCTGTTCAACATACCGGGCGAGCCCTGGTCGGTGGCGACCACCTTCGACGGCTATCCGATGGCACAGCAGGGCAAGCCCGGCGAAGCGCTGACCGCCGCTTTCACCTCCTCCTTCGTCGGCGCGCTGTTTGCCGTCATCATGATCACGCTGGTCGCGCCGCTCGTCGCAGGCTTCGCGTTGCGATTTGGGCCGGCGGAGAAGTTCGCCGTGTACTTCCTCGCCTTCTGCAGCTTCGTCGGCCTCAGCAAGGAGCCACCGTTCAAGACCATCGCGGCGATGATGATTGGATTTGCGCTCGCCGCGGTTGGCCTCGATTCGATCACCGGGCAGTTGCGGCTCACCTTCGGCGTCACCGAGCTGCTCAACGGATTCGACTTCCTGATCGCGGTGATCGGCCTGTTCGGCATCGGCGAGATCCTGCTGACCATGGAGGAAGGGCTGGCGTTCCGCGGCGGCAAGGCCAGCATCAACCTTCGGGTGGTGCTGCAGACCTGGCGGGAGCTGCCCGCCTATTGGATGACCTCGCTGCGCTCCTGCCTGATCGGATGCTGGATGGGCGTGACGCCCGCCGGCGCGACGCCGGCCTCCTTCATGAGCTACGGCATCGCCAAGCGCCTGGCGCGGCGCGGCAACAATTTCGGCAAGGGCGAGATCGAGGGCGTGATCGCGCCGGAGACGGCCGCGCATGCTGCGGGCACCTCGGCGCTGCTGCCGATGCTCTCGCTCGGCGTGCCCGGCTCGCCGACCGCCGCCGTCCTGCTCGGCGGATTGTTGATCTGGGGCTTGCAGCCCGGCCCGATGCTGTTCGTCGAGCAGAAGGAATTCGTCTGGGGCCTGATCGCCTCGATGTATCTCGGCAATATCGTCGGCCTCATCGTCGTGCTCACCTGTGTGCCGATCTTCGCCGCGATCCTCCGCGTGCCCTTCGGCATCATCGCGCCGCTGATCCTGGTGCTCTGTGCGATTGGCGCCTATTCGGTGCACAACAGCACCTTCGACGTGATGCTGATGCTGGTGTTCGGCGTGATCGGCTATCTCCTGAAGAAGTGCAACTACCCGCTCGCGCCGCTGGTGCTGGCCATCGTGCTCGGCGACAAGGCCGAGGAAGCCTTCCGCCAATCGCTGCTGGGATCGCAGGGCTCGCTCGGCGTGTTCTTCTCCAACGGCCTCGTCAGCACGATCATGGCGCTCGGCCTCGTCGCCCTGTTCTGGTCCGTGATCCAGGAAGGCTACAGCCGGCTGCGCACCTCGGCGGCGTGAGACGCGAGGCGCGGCGCAATCCGCGCCGTCGCTCACGCCAAATTGCCGCAGGCCGGACTTCTGGAATATAGGATTCCAGGAATCGCAGGCTCAACCAAGCCTTTGCGCGCCGGCCAGCGGGAACAGTGCCGGTGCTAAAAATCCCCGACTTCGCCGCTTCAGTGGGATCCGCGCGGCCTTGCCGCCTCGGATGAAAATATCTTTGAAATCAATATTTTGAGTGGAAAAAGCTCCACGCGCCGCCGACACACCGGCGGCGATTGGGGCTTTACAATTTCCCGCTGATGGCGCATGGGGAAGACCCGCGCTATTTCGCCGCACCCTCCAGTCCCTCGCTTGAATCTTGGCATAATGCATACCAGGATGCGCGCCAGCGCATGCTTAAAAATGATCGGCGCGTTTGGGAGGGTTTTGAATGACGGACATGGTGCAGTCGGCTGCGGTCCCTGGTACCGCACGTGTGAGCGATGCTTATCGGTGGGCGCAGCTGGCCATCGGCGTAGGCGCGATGGTGATGATCGCCAACTACCAATACGGCTGGACGTTCTTCGTCCCTGATATCCAGAAGACGTTCGGCTGGGATCGCGCCTCGATCCAATGGGCCTTCACGCTGTTCGTGCTGTTCGAGACCTGGCTCGTGCCGGTCGAGGGGTGGTTCGTCGACAAATACGGCCCGCGCATCGTCGTGCTGGTCGGCGGCGTGCTCTGCGCCATCGGCTGGGCGATCAACGCGCAGGCCACCACGCTCAACGGTTACTATCTCGGCATGATCATCGCGGGCATCGGCGCCGGCGGCGTCTACGGCACCTGCGTCGGCAACGCGCTGAAGTGGTTTCCGGACAAGCGCGGTCTCGCCGCGGGCATCACGGCTGCGGGCTTCGGTGCAGGCTCCGCACTCACCGTCGCGCCGATCCAGGCCATGATCAAGGACAGCGGCTTCCAGACCACCTTCCTCTATTTCGGTCTCGGACAGGGCATCATCATCTGCATCCTCGCCTTCTTCCTGCTGTCGCCGAAGGCCGGCCAGGTGCCGAACGTGGTTGCGAACGCCCATCTGCTGCAGACCCGCCGCAACTACCAGCCGACCGAAGTGCTGCGCCAGCCGATCTTCTGGCTGATGTACTTCATGTTCGTGATCGTCGGCGCCGGCGGCTTGATGGTGACTGCCAATCTGAAGCCGATCGCGGCCGACTGGAAGGTCGACAACGTGCCGGTCACGCTGATGGCGGTGACGATGACGGCGGTGACCTTCGCGGCCACGATCGACCGCGTGCTCAACGGCCTGACGCGTCCGTTCTTCGGCTGGATCTCCGACATGATCGGCCGCGAGAACACGATGTTCATCGCCTTCGGCATGGAAGGGTTCGGCATCTGGATGCTCTACCTCTGGGGCCACGATCCGATCTGGTTCGTGCTGCTCTCGGGCTTCGTGTTCTTCGCCTGGGGTGAGATCTACTCGCTGTTCCCCTCGACCTGCACCGACACGTTCGGCGCCAAGTTCGCGACCACCAATGCCGGCCTGCTCTACACCGCGAAGGGCACCGCCGCGCTGCTGGTGCCGATCGCCAACTACATGCAGCAATCGTCGGGCACCTGGGACGCCGTGTTCATCATCGCAGCCGGCGCCAACATCCTGGCCTCGGTTCTGGCGATCGCGGTGCTCAAGCCCTGGCGCAAGGTCGTGGTCGCCAACTCGACGGTCTGACCCGCTTCGCTCAGCTCACTGAACAAGACGCCCGGCCTTACGGCCGGGCGTTCTCGTTTGGCGCGAAGGATCGCCGCTATCGCCATCCAGGCGGAACCCGCCGCATTTCGTAAGCGTGGCGTCAAGTTAAAGCTTGCAATCTGGAATATCGTATACCAATCTCCCGCCCTACGCCTGCGACGATAAGCCACAATACTTGCGACATCAGGTCGTCTTGCGATCCTGCGTCACTGAAAATCAGGCGTTGGGAGGTTTTGATGATTTCCAGCCCGGATGGCGCCGTCACCGCCGCGCCGCTTCGCACAGGTTTCCGCTGGCTGCAGCTCGCGATGGGCATCGTCTGCATGGCGATGATCGCCAATCTGCAATACGGCTGGACGCTGTTCGTCGATCCGATCGACGCGGCCCATCATTGGGGACGCGCCGCGATCCAGCTCGCTTTCACCATCTTCGTCGTCACCGAGACCTGGCTGGTGCCGGTCGAGGCGTGGTTCGTCGACAAATACGGCCCGCGCATCGTCATCATGTTCGGCGGCGCGATGATCGCGCTCTCGTGGATTCTCAACTCGTATGCCGACAGCCTCACCCTGCTCTACGCGGCCGCGATCATCGGCGGCATGGGCGCGGGCGCGGTGTACGGCACTTGCGTCGGCAATGCGCTGAAATGGTTTCCCGACCGCCGCGGCCTCGCGGCGGGCGCGACCGCGGCCGGCTTCGGCGCGGGCGCTGCGCTCACCGTCGTGCCGATCGCGAGCATGATCGTGTCGAGCGGCTACCAGCACGCGTTCCTCACCTTCGGCATCGGCCAAGGTCTGATCGTGTTTGTGCTCGCCTTCTTCATCCAGCCGCCGCGGATCTCGATTCCGCCGAAGAAGAAGCAGCTCAACCTGCCGCAGACCAGAATCGACTTCACTCCACCCCAAGTGCTGCGGACCCCTGTTTTCTGGGTGATGTATCTCGTTTTCGTCATGGTCGCCTCGGGCGGGCTGATGACGGCGGCGCAGATCGCTCCGATCGCGCACGACTTCAAGATCGCGGATACGCCGGTCACCCTCGCCGGCTTCCAGATGGCGGCGCTGACCTTCGCGATCTCGCTCGACCGCATCTTCGACGGCTTTGGCCGCCCCTTCTTCGGCTTTGTCTCCGACACGATCGGCCGCGAGCCCACCATGTTCATCGCCTTCGGCACGGCGGCGGTGATGCTCCTGACCCTGTCGGCGTACGGCCACATCCCTGTCGTGTTCGTGCTCGCGACCGCGGTCTATTTCGGCGTGTTCGGCGAGATCTACTCGCTGTTTCCCGCCACCTGCGGCGACACCTTCGGTTCGAAGTTCGCGACCACCAACAACGGCATGCTCTACACCGCCAAGGGCACCGCATCCCTGCTCGTCCCGCTCGCGAGCGTGATCTCGACTGCTTATGGCTGGAAGGCGGTGTTCGTAGTCGCTGTAGCCCTGAACGCAACGGCGGCGCTGATGGCGCTGTTCGTGATCAAGCCGCTGCGCCGCGCCTTCATCCTCGGCAAGGAAGCCGAGGGCACCAGCACCGCGACCGGCAGCGCCAAGACCGAAACGGCTTGAGCAGCACACGTTGCGCCGGCTCGAGAAGGGGCGCAGCAATGCGCCCCTTCTTTTTTGGCGCAGGGCAAACGTCAGCATCGCTGTCGCAAGATTTTTCGGATCAGCCAAATCCAGCGCTTGACGATTGGCATTATGTATACCACACTTGCCCTGTCATTCACCCAGGGAGGTTGCAATGCTGGTCGGAGACATTCTGCGCAAGAAGACCCCGCGCGTTGTCACGCTGCGAATGAACGAAACGGTGGGTATCGCCGCCAAGCTGATGCGCGCCAACAATATCAGCGCGCTGGTGGTCAAGGACGTGGTTCGCTCGGAGGGCAATACCGCCGTCGGCATGTTCACCGAGCGCGACGTGGTGCGCGCGGTCGCCGAGCACGGCGTCAACGCGGTCAATGTGAAGGTCTCGCAGCTCGTCTCGGTGCAGCAGCTCGTCTCCTGCACCTCCTCGGACACGATCGAGCACGTCCGGCACCTGATGAACCGGCATCACATTCGCCATCTGCCTGTGATCGACGATTACAGCCTCGTCTCCGTCATCAGCATGCGCGACATCGCCGCGGCCGTGGACGAAGCGATCAACGGCTCGCCGCAAGCGGCCGCCTAAAGCTACACACACTTCCCCTGCGACTACCGGCCCCGGCTCGGATTCTTCCGAGCCGGACCGGATCTTTCGTCCCAAAATCCGGTCTCTGCTCGCGAGGATTTCATGAAGATCTGCATCTACGGCGCCGGCGCGATCGGCGGATATCTCGGGGTTCAGCTCGCCCGCGCGGGCGCCGATGTCAGCCTGGTCGCACGCGGCGCGCACCTTGCCGCGATGCGCGAGCGCGGCCTGACGCTGCTCGCGGGCGAGGAGACGCACACCGTGCATCCGCGCTGCACCGACGATGCCACCGAACTCGGCGTGCAGGACTTCATCATCGTCACGCTGAAGGCGCATTCGATCACTGGCGTGATCGAGAAGATGCAGCCGCTGCTCGGGCCCCACACCCGCATCGTCACCGCCGTCAACGGCATCCCCTATTGGTATTTCTACAAGCATGGCGGCCAATACGAGAATTCGACGCTGGAGAGCATCGATCCGGGCGGCCGGCAGTGGCGCGAGATCGGGGCCGAGCGCGCTATCGGCTGCATCGTCTATCCCGCCACCGAGATCGAGGCGCCCGGCGTGATCCGCCATGTCTACGGCAACAATTTCCCGCTCGGCGAGCCCTCCGGCGAGATCACCCCGGACGTGCAGCGGCTCGCCGACCTGTTCGTCACGGCCGGGCTGAAAGCCCCGGTGCTCGACCGCATCCGCGACGAGATCTGGCTCAAGCTGTGGGGCAATGTCTGCTTCAACCCGATCAGCGCCCTCACCCACGCAACGCTCGACGTGATCTGCACCGATCCCGCAACGCGGGCGCTGTCGCGCGCCATCATGGTGGAGACGCAGGCCATCGCCGAGACGTTCGGCGTCAAATTCCGCGTCGACGTCGAGCGACGCATCGAAGGCGCCCGCAAGGTCGGCGCGCACAAGACCTCGATGCTCCAGGATCTCGAGCGCGGCCGTCCGATGGAGATCGATCCGCTCGTCACCGTGGTGCAGGAGATGGGCCGCCTCACCGGCATCGCCACGCCCGCGCTCGACTCGGTGCTGGCGATGGTGACACAGCGCGCCCGCATCGCCGGCCTCTATGACGGCGTGTCGGCGCCGGCGGATCCGCGCGCATTGGCGGTGGCGTGATGGCGGGTGAGATGAAGAAATGGCTGCGCTTTCGCCACGCCGGCACGACCGGTTTCGGCAAACTAACCTCGTCAGGCATCAGCGTGCACGAGGGCGAGTTGTTCGGCCGCAACGCACCCACGGGCAAGACACTGGCACTGTCGGAAATCGAGTTGCTCGCGCCCTGCGTGCCCAGCAAGATCGTCGCGCTCTGGAACAACTTCCACGCGCTCGCCGCCAAGCTGAATCAGCCCGAGCCGCCGGAGCCGCTCTATCTGCTCAAAGCGACCACCAGCATCACGACGCCCGGCGCCGTGATCCGCCGCCCCTCATACTATGACGGCAAGACCACTTATGAAGGCGAGCTCGGCATCGTCATCGGCAAGACCTGTGCGCGTGTCTCGCCTGGAGAAGCCGACAACTTCATCTTCGGCTACACCTGCGTCAACGACATCACCGCGAACGACATCTTGACCCGCGACCCCACCTTCCCACAATGGGCGCGCGCCAAGGGCATCGACGATTATAGCCCGTTCGGCCCCGTCATCACGACCGGGCTCGATCCAGCCAGGCTCACGGTCCGCACGATCCTCAATGGCGCGGAACGGCAGAACTACCCGATCTCGGACATGATCTTCAGCGCGCAGGAGCTGGTCAGCAAGATCTCACACGACATGACCCTGCTCCCCGGCGACCTCATCGCCGTCGGCACCTCGGTCGGCGTCGGCGTGATGAAGGAGCCGGTCAACACGGTGACCGTCGCGATCGACGGCATCGGCGAGCTCACCAACGAGTTTCGCCTGTAGGGCGTGTACTTATAAGTGAGACGCTTGATCTTGGTTGGCCTGATGTCCGCTCATCATTCAACAGCGGCACAAAAGCAGACATCATCGAGGTCGCAGAAGGGCGAGAAGGAAGTACCAAGCCTTATTCGATCAAGTCGTCCGCACGAGCGAGAAGGGACGCCGGGATTTCCAGACCGAGCGATTTCGCCGTTTTGAGATTAATGACGAGCAGGAATTTGGTGGGTTGTTGAATAGGAAGTTCGGCCGGCTTTGCGCCTTTCAGAATCCGATCGACATAGCGAGCCCCAAGCCGAGCCAAGGCGGGAAAGTCTGGCCCGTAAGACATCAATCCGCCCGCCTGCGCAAAGCTGGACATCAAGGAGAGCGACGGTAGTCCTGCCTGTGCCGCGAGATCGGGCGCCCGGTTTGGCGGGTAGGAAAAGATGGGGTCACCAAATATGTTCAAAGCCTCAGCACCTCGGGCTTTGGCCTCGGCAAAGGCGCCAGGCATTTCCGTCGTTTCACGCATCTCGATAACGTCGAGTTGAAAGCCGAGCTTAGCGGCCGCAGGCGGCATCTCCGGAAATGTCAGCCGATGGATCTCGTTTGCAGGATTGATAAAAACTGCAACACGCTTTGCCTGTGGCAAAAGCTCCCGAAGCAGGTCGAGCGCCTTCGCATTGAAACCGCCCGGAACCAACGTGGAAACGCCAGTCAAGTTTCCGCCGGGATGGGCAAGGCTTGCTGCAAGCCCCAGACCGACTGGATCGGCGACGAAGAGCATTACAATTGGTATCTCCGATGTTGCGTTCTTTGCGGCGCGCACAGCCGGAGGGGTGAAGGCGGCGATGAGATTGGGTTTTGACCGGACGAGTTCGGCGGCGAGTTCGGGAAGGCGGTCGAGGCGATACTCCGGGTCTTTACGCTCGATGACGATGGTCGTGCCCTCGATCCAGCCGAGCTTACGAAGCTCGTCCAAAAAAGCGTCGTTGGGACTGACGTGGCATGTGGGGGCGCAGAGCATTCCAATCCGCGCAACTTTGGACGCCGGTTGCGTTGCGGCTGCCGACGCGAAGGCAAGCAGCACAACAAGAATTACCGGTACCGCAGCGGCAAAGCGGCCCATTCGATCACCGTGTCTTCTCATATGAGAATTTCGCGATCGCGAGGCCGCGCGCGTTTGGCCCCGAGCGGGGTAAGTCATAGCACCTTCTGAGCCGACCTGCGGATCACAATTGTCCGCCTCGGGTCCACAAGCGGTCATGCGCTAACCAGTCAGACCATTTCCGCTCAGCCATCAGAAGCCGACATCGTCATTCATGAGTGCACGCCCTGGTGCTCTCCATCATTTCGGCGCGCGACAAGTCGTGCCTCCGGAATGAAGGCTCCCCGGCTATTTGCTCCGCAGCACAGCAAAATTGATCCAGCGCAAATCGCGCCGTCGCGGCCAAGACTATCCTTCCCGCAAGACATCAATTTCTGATGCCAGGGAGGACGCCATGTCGAATGCCGGCAATGCACTCTTGTGGACGGTCCTGTACTTCGCTCTCTCGTTCGTTGCGATTTTCGTGGTCTGGTTCGCCGAGAAGCTGCGCTCGAACTTCCTCGGAAAACGATAGACCGATCCGGTGAGAATAGGCTGTGTTGTATTCCGGATGAGCGAAGTGACATCCGGGACCCATGCACCCGTAAGGAACCCGTATCGCTGTGCTCAGGCGGGCTACAAAGCTGCATGCGCTCGCGCGGCCGAAACATCCGTAGACATCACATCTCCGCGCGTCAGACATATGCCGCCAACATGTCCCGCGCGTGCCGCAACTTAGACGCATTCGACCGCCCTTCTGTGAGCGTGTCTGGGGGCACGGCATGGTCGTGTTTTGACCAAACCTTCTAGGGGTATCACTGTGAAGAAGATTGTAATTGCTCTGGGTGCCACGCTTGCTCTCGTGACGGCTGCGAACGCTGCGGATCTGCCGCGCCGTCAGCCCGTGCCGGCCTATCCGGCCGCCAGGCACCGATCGGCAAGATGCCGATTGGCAAGAGCCCGGTTGGAAAGGCCCCCATCGGCAAGGCGCCCGGCCCGGTCGCAGCGCGCTACTGACGCGCAACACGAAGCAGCGTAAGCGGCCGAGCCAGAGGGGGCACAGCGTGACGTACAAGCCTGATCGATCGGGATCCTGCATCCTCGCGGGCTTCGCGCTCGCGGCCATGATCGCCTGCACGATGCCCTCGGCCTCGGCTCACGAAGCGAACAAGCGCGTTGCCGATGCGAACGCGCTTGCCACTGCTGACACCGCATCACGGCCGGCACCGCAAGCAACGCGGCGTCCACTGGCGCGTGCGGAGAAAGGTCCCTATTACGTCGACTTCCGTGCGCGGACGGCGGCGAGTTGGGGCCACGCCTTCGTCTGGTACGGCAAGACAAGCGAGAAGGCGGTCGAGGTCGCGGGCCTCACGCCGGCGGGCGACACGCTGGCTTACGTGCTCGGCCACATCACCTTCGTGCCCGCCGAGACCGGCGCGAGCTATGGCGACCTCGATCCGGAATATCTGACCGCGAGCTATCGGGTCTATCTGAACGAGGCCGACGCCAAGCGCGTGTTCGCCTACATCAAGAAATTGCAGGCGAACACGCCAGTGTGGAACGCCGAGACCATCAACTGCACCGGCTTCATCGGCGACATCGCCGAGTTCATGGGCTTGCAAGTCCCCAACCGCTGGCAGCGCCCGGAAAACTTCGTCAACCGCCTCAAGGAAATGAACGGCGGCCGCCAGATGGTGCGGCTGTCGGCGGAGTAGCTCCGCAGTCATCGCAAGCAATTTGGCTTGAAAGCCGAGGCTCGTGCCCCGGACGCTGCGCAGCACCATAAGCGCGTTCACGCGCGTCTTCGACGCGCTATGGTGATGCGCTGCAGAGCCGGGGGCCATGCATCGGCACGCCGCGCGGCTTTCTGGGTCCCGGCTCTGCGCCGCAACGCCGAGAGGCGTTGCAGCGCGTCCGGGACACAGGCCTCCAATTATCCGCCCCACGGAATCTCTCTCATCACTGCATGAGGTCCCGCCCTCAGCGCACGGCCCCGCAATAGACATTTCCCCACCCGGGCGGCATCCTGCCGCCATCAACCGATAACAGAGTGCCATCCAGGCGCGGGGGAAACAGATCATGTTGCAGACACGGTTCACCAAGCTCGTCGGTGTCGAGCACCCGATCGTCCAGGGCGGCATGCAATGGGTCGGGCGCGCCGAACTGGTCGCGGCGGTCGCCAATGCCGGGGCGCTCGGCTTCATCACCGCGCTGACCCAGCCGACGCCGGAGGACCTCTCCAAGGAGATCGCGCGCTGCCGCGACCTCACCGACAAGCCGTTCGGCGTCAACCTCACCATCCTGCCCGCGATCAAGCCGCCGCCTTATGCCGAATACCGCGCCGCCATCATCGAGAGCGGCATCAAGGTGGTCGAGACCGCCGGCAACAAGCCGCAGGAACATGTCGACGAGTTCAGGAAGCACGGCGTCAAGGTCGTGCACAAATGCACCAGCGTGCGCCACGCGCTCTCGGCCGAGCGGATGGGCGTCGACGCCATCTCGATCGACGGCTTCGAATGCGCCGGCCATCCCGGCGAGGACGACACGCCCGGCCTGATCCTGATCCCGGCCGCCGCCAACAAGGTCAAGATCCCGATGATCGCCTCGGGCGGCTTCGCCGACGCGCGCGGTCTCGTTGCCGCGCTGGCGCTGGGCGCCGACGGCATCAACATGGGTACACGCTTCATGGCCACCAGGGAGAGCCCGATCCACCAGCTCATCAAGGAGAAGATCGTCGCCAATGACGAGCGCGAGACCGAGCTGATCTTCCGCACCATGCGCAACACCTCGCGCGTCGCCAGGAACGCGATCTCGACCAAGGTGGTCGCGATGGAGAAGGAAGGTGCCAGGTTCGAGGACATCCGTGAGCTCGTTGCGGGGGCCCGCGGCAAGATGGTCTATGCGACCGGCAATTCCGACGAGGGCATCTGGTCGGCCGGCCAGGTGCAGGGCCTGATCCAGGACATCCCGAGCTGCGCCGAACTGATTTCCCGCATCGTGCGTGAGGCCGAGGCGATCATTCGCGGCCGGCTGGAGGGCATGATCGTTCAGCCGCAGCGCGAAGCCGCGGAATAGTCACTGCAAGAAGCGAGAGCAATTCATGAAGGCTTACGTCTACGGCTCTGACGGCGCTCGTATTTCCGACGTCCCTCAACCAAAGCCTGAAGGCACGCAGGTGCTGGTGCGCGTACGCGCCTGCGGCCTGAACCGCGCCGACACCGGCATGCGCAAAGGCCATGCGCACGGCGCGGCCGGCGGCGTCGGCACCGTGCTCGGCATGGAATGGGCCGGCGAGGTCGCCGAGCTTGGGCCTGACGCAAAGGGCGTGAAGGTCGGCGACCGGATCATGGGCTCGGGCGGCGCCGCCTTCGCCGAGTACACGCTGGCTGATCACGGCCGGCTGTTTCACGCGCCCTCGAACATGAATTTCGAGGAGGCCGCCACCCTGCCCGTCGCACTAGCGACCATGCACAATGCCGTCGTCACCGTCGGCGGCGTAGAAGCGGGGCAGAGCGTGCTGATCCAGGGCGCCAGCTCCGGCGTCGGGCTGATGGCCATGCAGATTGCGAGGCTCAAGGGAGCAAAGCTTGTGATCGGCTCGTCGACCGATGCCACCCGTCGCGGCCGGCTGAAGGACTACGGCGCCGATCTCGCCGTCGACAGCTCGGACCCCAAATGGGTCGACGAGGTGCTCAAGGCAACGAACGGCGAAGGCGTCGATCTGATCGTCGACCAGGTCTCGGGCAAGGTCGCGAGCCAGAATCTCGCCGCGACCAAGGTGAAGGGCCGCATCGTCAATGTCGGCCGGCTCGGCGGCGCCCATGCCGACTTCAATTTCGACCTGCACGCGGCGCGGCGCATCGACTACGTCGGCGTCACCTTCCGCACCCGCACCATCGAGGAGGTCCGCGAGATCTTCGAGGAGGTCCGCAAGGACATCTGGGGTGCGGTGGAGTCGCGAAAACTGCAGCTGCCGATCGACAAGGTGTTCGCGTTCAACGACATCGATCAGGCGTTCGCGCACATGGAGGCGAACAAGCATCTGGGGAAGATCGTGGTGACGGTGTGAGGCGCATGGAGCGAGGGGCGGCGTTGGTCTGGCCGTACGGCCCCGCTCTCTCCGCTCGTCATGGCCGGGCTTGACCCGGCCATCCACGATTTGCCAATCGGCACGAAGGACGTGGATGCCCGGGACAAGCCCGGGCATGACGGAGCAAGTGCCCATTCAAATTCGGAAGCATTCGCAGTAGCTTCGCTCCTGCAACTCACTTGCGACTACAGCTGTGGATCGTCGCTTGATGTTCAGCCACGCCCTGCTAAATCCCCGCCATGACCTCCCAGCACAACAAGACCTCGGTGGCCGCGATCTCGATCTTCGCCAGCGGCGGCATGGCGGCGGCCAAGTTCGTGGTCGGGATCGCGATCGGCTCGCTGGCGCTGATCTCCGAGGCCCTGCATTCCGCGATCGACCTGGTTGCGACCATCATCACCTGGGCCGTGGTGCGGGTGTCCGACAAGCCGGCCGACGAGGAGCACCATTACGGCCACGGCAAGCTCGAGAGCGTCTCCGCGCTCGGCGTCACCGCCCTGCTCTACGTGCTCGCCGGCGGCATCCTGGTCGAGGCCTATAGCCGCCTCAGCGAGGGAAGCCCACCGCCGACGATCTCGGCCGTGCCCTTCGTGGTGCTGGTGATCGACATCGCGGTGAACCTTTGGCGCGCCCGCGCCCTGCACCGCGCCGCGCGCGCGACGCGGAGCCAGGCGCTGGCGGCCGATGCGCTGCATTTCGCCTCCGACGTCATGGGCTCCTGCGCCGTGATCGTCGGCCTGGTCCTCGCGGGGCTCGGCTTCTGGTGGGGCGATGCGGCCGCCGCCGCCGCCGTCGCAGTCATGATCGCGGCTCTCGGCCTGCGCATGGCCGGCTCAACGGTGCAGACCCTCGTCGACCGCGCGCCGGAGGGCGCCCATGAGAAGGCCACGGCCGCGATCCGCAGCGTGCCCGGGGTGATCGACGTCGAGCGACTGCGCGTGCGCATGGTCGGGGCGACCACGTTCATCGATACCATCGCCAAGGTGCCACGGACCTATCCGATCGACCGCGTCGAGGACATCAAGCACAATGCCGAACTGGCGGTCAGCAAGGCGTTCGGCGACGCCGACCTCACCTTCACAGCCGTCCCCGTCGCGCGCAACAACGAGACCGTGCGCGACCGCATCATGGTGATCGCGCGCAATTCGGGCCTCGCCATCCACCACGTCACGGTGCACGATCTCGGCGCCAAGCTGATCGTCAGCATCGACCTCGAGGTCGACGGCGAGATGCGGCTCGATTCGGCCCACGACATCGCCAACACGCTGGAGCGCAACATCCAGGAGGAGTTCGAGGATGTCGAGGTCGACGTCCATATCGAGCCGCTGGAACCGGAACTGCCGTTCGGCATCGACGCTCCGGCGGAACGCGTGCAGACCATCGCCGCCGCGCTCGCCGAGTTTGCCGGCGAGGGCGAGATCCACGACATCCATAATGTGCGCGTCCGCAATACCGACGCCGGCGAGATCGTCAATTTCCATTGCCGCGCTGCGCCGTCGATGAGCGTGATCAGGGTGCACGAGCAAGTCGACGCGATCGAGCGCGCGCTGCGCCGCGCGTTCCCGAGCGTGAAGCGCGTCATCAGCCACGCCGAGCCGCCGCGTGCGTGACTAGGCGCGACCCGGAGTCACACGTTCTCGTTTCGGACTCCTCACGCCCGTGAGTTTGCGGACGCGCGCTGCAGAAACTGCGCATTGGATAAGAATAATTTCGCGTTAACGATTCGTTGACTCTCGACAGCCCGCGAAAACTGGATTCAAATCGGTGTGATTCGAAAGCGACGTGGGGCTGCTTTCGAAACTCGTTTTCAGGGGGCCGAAGGCATGTCGCGTGCAGACGCCGCGAACGCGTGCGTCCAATCCGATTCGATCAAAGGATTGGCGCAATCGATCGCGAAACCTGCCTATCACCGGCTGCTGATCGCGGAGCCGGCGCTGCGCCGCGCCGTGCCGACGCTCATCATCGCATTCCTGATCACGATCTGCCTCGGCGCGTTCGTGCAGGTCGTCGACCAGACGCGCCAGAAGCGCATGGTGATCCGGCACGACATCTCGGCGCTCGCCGACCTGCTCGCCGAACGCATCGACCGCCTCACCTCGGTGCGACAGGAGCGGCTCAAGACCATCGAGAGCCTGCCGACGCTGCTGCCTGATCTCATTCCGTCCTGGGGCACCGCCTCGGGCCGCCACGTCATCGTCACCTCGGCCGGCATCGACCGCCGGATCCTCGCCCGCATCCCGATCGACAACGACCCTGCCGGCAACGACCGCCTGCTCGATGCGATTACCACGGCGCAACTGGTCGCGGCGCCGCCGCGCGACGCCAGCGTCTCCGACATGACGCTGCCGAACGGAAATGCCGCGATGGCGACCTCGCGCCAGATCAAGTCGCTCCCCGGCTTCATCACCGTGATCCAGGAGCGCAACGAGCCGATCTGGGGGTCGGACGCCGCGCTCTCGGTGACCTTGTCGGCGACGACAGGCTTCGTCGTCCTGATCCTGGGCTTCGCGTTCCACTGGCAGTCGACCCGCGCCCGCGAAGGCGACCTCATCAACGACGCCGTGCGTGGCCGCATCGACACCGCGCTCAACCGCGGCCGCTGCGGCCTGTGGGACTGGGACCTGTCTCGCGGCCGGATCTTCTGGTCGCAGTCGATGTTCTCGATGCTCGGCCTCGACGGCCGCAACGAGCTCCTCACCTTCGGCGAGGTCAACGCGCTGGTGAAATCCGACGACATCGATCTGTTCGAGATCGCCGACCAGCTCATCTCCGAGAAGATCGACCACATCGACCAGACCTTCCGCATGCAGCATGTCGACGGCCACTGGATCTGGCTCCGCGTCCGTTGCGAAAAGGTGCGTGGCGCGACCGATTCCAGCGTGCACCTGATCGGCATCGCGGTCGACATCACCGAGCAGAAGAGCCTCGCCGAGAAGACGGTGGAAGCCGACCTCCGCCTGCGCGACGCCATCGAGACCATTCCGGAAGCCTTCGTGCTGTGGGACGCCAGCGACCGCCTGGTGCTGTGCAACTCGCACTTCCAGCGCCTGCATAAGCTGCCGGACACCGCCGTGATCCCCGGCACCTCCTACGAAACCGTGCTCGAAGTCGGCCGCATGCCGGAGGTGCGCACCCGCCACAACGAGACCGCCGCCCAAGGCCCCGGCGCGCGCACCTTCGAGGCGCAGCTCGACGACGGCAGCTGGCTGCACATCAGCGAGCGCCGCACCAAGGACGGCGGCTACGTCTCGGTCGGCACCGACATCACGCGCATCAAGGAGCACGAGCAGAAGCTGGTCGACAACGATCTGCGCCTGCGCGCCACCGTGATCGACCTCAAGCGCTCGCAGGCCGCGCTGGAGCGCCAGGCGGTCGAGCTCGCCGACCTCGCCGAAAAGTACCAGCGCGAGAAGACCCGCGCCGAGGAAGCCAACCAGACCAAGTCGAAGTTCCTCGCCAATATGAGCCACGAGCTGCGCACGCCGCTCAACGCGATCATCGGCTTCTCCGAGATCATGGGCTCGGGCATGTTCGGCGAGCTCGGCAGCGAGAAGTACCAGGAATACTGCCAGGACATCCTGACCAGCGGCCACTACCTGCTCGAGGTCATCAACGACATCCTCGACATGTCCAAGATCGAGGCCGGCCGCATGAAGCTCGACATGGAGGAGCTCGACCTGTCCCGGACGCTGGCGGAATCGCTGCGGGTCGTCACCGGCCGGGCGCAGGACAAGCACCTGACGCTGGATGCCGACATCGCCAAATCCATCTCCGTCGTCGCCGACCGCCGCGCCACCAAGCAGATCATCGTGAACCTGCTCTCCAACGCGGTGAAGTTCACGCCCGACGGCGGCCGCGTCGTGGTGCGCAGCCGGCAGCTCGACGACAAGATCGTGTTGATGATCGCCGACACCGGAATCGGCATCGCGCCGCATTCGCTGGCGCGGCTCGGCCGCCCGTTCGAGCAGGTCGAGAGCCAGCTCACCAAGACCTATCATGGCTCGGGCCTCGGCCTCGCCATCGCGCGCTCGCTGGCGCAGCTCCACGGCGGCTCGATGCGCCTGCGCTCCAAGATCGACGTCGGCACGGTGGTGCGCGTGACGCTGCCGCGCGACGCCGTGAAGGCATCCAAGATGTGGGCTGCCGCTTAGCGCACCGCGGGAGGCTCGCCTGCCACCATCCTTCGAGACGCCCGCCTCCGGCGGCCCTCAGGATGAGGGCGGAGTACGCGGCAGCAGTTTCAACGAAAACCGAGGAGCCCGCGAAGCGGGCGTGTCGAAGGACGAGGCGCTTGCTCAGGCGCTTTCGCCCTGGTCCCTACAGCTGCAGCGTCGGCGCCACTTCGCGCGCCACATTGACCAGCGCCGCGATCAGCGGCGTCATGGGATCGCGCTGCGGGATCACGAGGCCGATGCTGTAATTGACCTCGGGATCGACGATCGGGATCGAGCGCACCGTATCTGACAGGCCGAGCGTTTCGGCGAGCTTGGCCGGCATCACGCTCGCCCACCGCCCGGTCTTGACGTGCGTGAACAGAACCAGCAGCGAGTTCGAGGTCAGCGTCGGTGTCGCCTCCGCGCCGACCGAGCGCAGCGCGCGGTCGATGATGCGGCGGTTCTGCATGTCGGGCGTGAGCAGGCACAGCGGCACCTGCCCGACCTCGATCCAGGTCACCGTTTCGCGGTCGCCGAACATCCCGTCCGGCGCGGTCAGCAGGCGGTAGCTCTCGTTGTAGAGCGGGATGGTGCGCACCTTGCCGATCGGCTCGTTCTCGATATAGGTCAGCCCCGCATCGACCTCGAGATTTTCGAGCAGCCCGAGCACCTCCGATGAGGTTGTCGAGCGGATGCTGAAACGCACATCGGGATGCCGGGCGCGGAACGGCGTCGTCAGCGCGGCGACCATACCGAGCACGGTCGGGATCGCCGCGATGCGGATCTCGCCGGAGAGCTGATGCTTCAGCCCGTTGATCTCGTCGCGCATCGCGCGGGCATCGCCCACGATCCGCCGCGCCCAGTCGAGCGCACGCTCGCCTTCGGGCGTGAAGCCTTGGAAGCGGGAGCCGCGCTGGACCAGCATCACGCCGAGGATCTCCTCGAGCTGCTTGAGCCCGGTCGACATCGTCGGCTGCGTCACGCCGCAGGCCTCCGCCGCGCGCCCGAAATGCCGCTCCTTCGCCAGCGCCAGCAATAGTTCAAGCTTGTCGATCAACCGGTCGTCCCCTCGTGTTCCGTCGGGGCGCGCAAGCTAGCACACCCGCCTCCGCCCCACACCCTGAAATCCCCCGGCTCGATGGCGCATTATGTCATTTTCAGATCGCGTGATCACCCCCGCCAATCGATCCGAATTCACGGCCGCAGCACGGGACGCCGACCTCGCGCCTGACGTCCGCGAGGCCCTCACCGCGCTGAAGCAGACGACGTCCCTTCCAGCAGCGCCCTGAAGACGCGCCGCACCTCGCTCTGCGTCTCCTTCACCCGCGCCTCCAGCGAGGAGAAATCCGGCGCATCGCCGGCCCGCGCCATCACGCGCTGGAGATCGGTGCCGGCCGTTTCCGGCTTGAAGCGGTCGCTGACGCAGAGCCGCAAGATCTGCGTCAGGTCGTGATAGAGGCGCGCTGCGGCGCGCAAGATCTCGGTCTCCGATTGCGGGAGCACGCCGAGCCTGCATGCGTTCTCCAAAACCTGCATGGTGCTGACGTCGAGAATCTCCGGCTTGTCGTGAGCGTGCACGAGCTGGAGATATTGCGCGATGAAGTCGATATCGACCATGCCGCCGGCGGCATGCTTGATGTCCCAGCAATCGGCCTCGCCCTTCTCCTGGGCGATGGCACGCCGCATGTCGGCGACGTCGTTGGCGGTGATGGCGGGGTCGCGGCGGCGGATCAGGACGTCGCGGATGACGCGCTCGATCCGCTCGCGGAATTCGGGCGAGGCCGACACCACGCGGGCGCGTGTCAGGGCCATGTGCTCCCAGGTCCAGGCCTCGTTGGCCTGGTAGTCCGCGAACGAGACGAGGCTCGAAGCCACGGGACCGGCACGGCCCGAGGGACGCAGTCGCATGTCGATCTCGTAGAGCACGCCGTAATTGGTGCGCGTCGTGAAGGCGCTGATCAGACGTTGGGTGAAGCGTGCGAAATAGTGGGCGCCTTGCAGCGATTTCGGCCCGTCGGAGTCCGGATCGTCGCTGTCGAAATCGTAGAGCAGGATCAAGTCGAGATCCGACGAGGCCGTCATCTCGCGGCTGCCGAGCCGGCCCATCGCGATGATCGCGGTCTCCTGCCCCTTGATGCGGCCGTGCTGAGCGGCGAAGCGGTCGGCAACGAGGCCATGCACGGTGTGGACCATGCCTTCTGCGACATCGGCAAAGGCCGTGCTGGCCTGTTGCGCCGAGACGGTGCCGGACAGGATACGCGTGCCGATCAGAAACAGGCTCTCCTGCCCAAAGAGGCGCAGGCGATCCAGGAACTCTTCGTATGAGCCGGCATCCTGCACGGTCGCAGCCAACCGTCCCGACAATTCCTGCCGGTCCGGCATCGCGCCGAAGAAGCGCGGATCGATCAGGCCGTCCATCAGCTGCGGCTGGCGCGCCAGCATCTCGCCGAGCCGCGGCGCCGCGCCCAGCACCAGCGCCACCAGCGCGACGAGATCGCGATTCTGGCCGAGCAGCGTGATCAGCCGGCCGCCGCGCTGCAGCGCGGCGAGGAAATGATCGAACGCCACGACGGCACGATCCGGCTCTTCGGCATGGGCGAGACCGTCGATCAGGGCCGGCACGAACTCGACGAAGGCGCTTCGCGTCGCCTCATTGCGGAACACGCGATAGTCGCCGGTGATCCAGTCGCGCACGGTCTGCGCGACCGCGGCAGGCTTTTTGAAGCCGAGCGCGGCAATGTGCTGAAGCAGGCGCGGATCTTCGGGACCCGCGCTGTAGTCGAGCGCCGGCAATTTGGCCGTGCCGGTCGGATCGTCGCCCTCGAACAGCTTTTCGTAATGGCCCTGCACGATCTCGAGCTGGCGCAATAGATCGCGCGCAAAGGCCTCGCGATCGGGGTAGCCGAAGAAACAGGCGAAACGCTCGACCGCCGCCTTGTCCTCGGGCAGCGTATGGGTCTGCTCGTCGGCGATCATCTGAAGACGATGCTCGACGCGGCGCAGGAATTCGTAGGCCGTGGCCAGTTCGTCCCGCGCGGCAGAGGTGATCCAGTTGCTGGAGGCGAGCACGTCGAGCGCTTCAAGCGTCGGCCGGACCCGCAATTCCGGATGGCGGCCGCCGGCGATCAACTGCTGAGTCTGTGCGAAGAACTCGATCTCGCGGATGCCGCCGCGCCCGACCTTGACGTTGTGGCCCTCGACGGCGACTTCGCTTTGGCCGCGATAGGTCTGCATCTGACGCTTCATGTCGTGCACGTCGGCGAGCGCGGCGAAGTCGAGATGCTTGCGCCAGACAAACGGCGCGATCTCGGCCAGCAATGCCTCGCCCGCTTTGGGATCCCCGGCGCAGGCACGCGCCTTGATCATCGCGGCACGCTCCCAGGTGCGCCCTTCCCTTTCGTAATAGCTCAGCGCAGCATCTCGGGAGATCGCCACCTGTGTCGAGGACGGATCTGGCCGCAGGCGCAGATCGACACGAAAGACGTAACCGTCATAGGTGCGCTGCTGGAGAACGCGCGCCATGCCCTGGGTCACGCGTACGAAGAACGGCTGCGGTTCGATATCGGGCGCGAGCGTGGTCGCCTCGGGGTCGAAGAACACGATGAGATCGATGTCGCTGGAATAGTTCAGCTCGCCCGCGCCCATCTTGCCCATCGCGAGCACGATCAGCCCGCAGCCGATCTCGGGCGCCTCCGGATCGGGCGGTGAGAGCTTGCCGCGTGCGGCTTCCTGCCGCAGCAGGTACTGGAGCGCCGCCTGGACCGAGAACACCGCGACATCGGTCAGCGCCGCGGTCACGCGCATCACGGGCCAGACGCCGCCGATGTCGCACAGCGCGGTCAGCAGCGCTGCCTCCGCCTTCATACGGCGAAGCAGGCGCATCACCTCGGCTTCGTCAGGCGCCGCGAGCACGGCGCCCCTCGCCTCCGCCATCAACCCCGCCAGATGCACATTCGGATCGCATTCGAGCAACCGGATCAGGCGCGGAGGATCGGCGCGCACCAGCTCGAACAGATAGGGCGAGAATTCCGCAATGCCGGTCAGAATCTCCCGCGTGAAGCGATGAACCAGCAGCGATTCGAGACGGGCTGATTGCGCCGGCTCGAGCTCGGCCAGCCAATTCGAAAAACGATTCTCGTCGGTTGTGGAAGCGGCAACACAGGGAGCCTCCGCGAAGCGTGCGGCGAGGCTCTCACCATGCTTGTCCGCGTTTCCCGGCGCGGAGTGGTTCATGCCACCTTCTGTGGCACATCCGGTATTGGCGGAGCAACCCTGTCGCCGACACCCGCGCGCGCCGGCAGGACGAGTGTGGCGACGAGGCCGGGATGCGCATCGCCCAAGCGCAATTCGCCGCCGTGCAATGTCGCAACCGCCGAGGCGAGGCTGAGGCCGAGGCCGGAGCCCGGCAGCGTGCGGCTGGCTTCCAGCCGCACGAATCGCTCGACTACATGCTTGCGATCCGCTTCCGGGATGCCCGGGCCACGATCGGTGACGCTGAGCAGCACCTGGTCGCCATCGCGCCTCGCCTCGATCGTGATCTGCCTGGCGTCCATGCTGACCACGGTTCCCGCGGCCTGCGCCACTGGCTTGCCATATTTGATCGCGTTCTCGACGAGATTGGCGAGCGCCTGACTGATCAACTCGCGATTGGCGTGAACCGGCGTCGGCTCTGCCTTGACCTTCAGCGTCATGCCGTCGTCTTCGGCAAGCGGCTCGTAGAGCTCGTGAATGCCGTTCGCGACCTCGGCGGCGTCGAAGTCGTCCATGTTGCCGCGCGCCTGTCCGGACTCGGCGCGCGCGATCATCAGAAGCGCGTTGAAGGTGCGGATCAGCCCGTCGGATTCCTCGATGGTTCGCTCCAGTGCGGCGCGATAGTCGGCCTCGCAGCCTGATTTGGCGAGCGCCTCTTCGGCGCGGTTGCGCAGGCGCGTCAGCGGCGTCTTGAGATCGTGCGCAATGTTGTCGGAGACTTCCTTCAGCCCTGCCATCAGCGCCTCGATCCGCTCCAGCATGGCGTTGAGGTTTTCGGCGAGGCGATCGAGCTCGTCGCCGCTGCGCCCCACGGGCAGGCGCTCGCTGAGATCACCGGACATGATCCGCTGCGTGGTGCCGGTCATCGCGTCGATGCGCCTCAAGACACGGCGCGCGACGAAGATGCCGCCACCGAGGCCGAGCACCACGACGATCAGGACCGACCATTGCGCGGCCTTGGCCACGATGCCGAACAGCCGCCGCCGCTCGTCGAGATCGCGGCCGATCAGAAGTCGGAAGCCGTTCTCCAGCTCGGTGACGCGCACCAGCGCGCGATGATCCCGTTCGTCCGCATCCTCGATCCGCCGATAGGCCGTCTCGGACCAGCCGCGCGTCGCCATCACGCCGGGCGCGAGCGAGCCGACATTGCCGGCGATCGCCTGCCCGGTCGGCGTGGTCACGAGGTAGAGGTTGGCCCCCGGCCGCAGCGCCCGGTATTCGATCGCAAGCACGAGACCGCGCAGCCCTCTGCGACCGTAGATCTCGCTGATCTCCGAGGTTTCGGCATTGACCGTCTGGGTGATTTCCTCGGTGATCAGCCGCCGCGTGTTCCAGGCGAAATAAGCCAGAAGCGAGGCCGCGAACATCGCAAACAGCAGCAGATAGACCAGCGTCAGCCGGAACGCCGTGGTGCGGACGAGTTTACCGAATGCCGTCACGGATCATGTATCCGGCGCCGCGGATCGTGTGCAGCAGCGGGCGCTCGAAACCCTTGTCGATCTTGGAGCGCAACCGCGAAATGTGCACGTCGATCACGTTGGTCTGCGGATCGAAATGATAATCCCAGACGTTCTCGAGCAGCATGGTGCGCGTCACCACCTGGCCGGCGTGCTTCATGAGGTATTCGAGCAGGCGGAATTCGCGCGGCTGCAGCGTCAGCTCGTCCTTGCCGCGGGCGACGCGGTGGGAGAGACGGTCGAGCTCGAGATCGCCGACGCGGTAGAGCGTGTCCTCGGCGGGGCCGCCGCGGCGGCGCGACAGCACCTCGACGCGGGCGAGCAGCTCGGCGAAGGAATAGGGTTTCGGCAGATAATCGTCGCCGCCGGCGCGCAGGCCCTTGATGCGGTCGTCGACCTGTCCGAGTGCGGAGAGAATCAGCACCGGCGTGGTGTTGTCCTTCTCGCGCAGCGCGCCGATCAGCGACAGGCCGTCGCGCTTGGGCAGCATGCGGTCGACCACCAGCACCTCGTAATCGCCGCTCTCCGCCATGGCGAGGCCTTCCTCGCCGTCGGCGGCGTGGTCGGCAATGTGCCCGACTTCACGAAACGCCTTCACGAGATAGTCGGCGGATTCGCGGTCGTCTTCGATGATGAGGAGGCGCATCGTGCGTTCGGCGACGGTCAAGGGCGTGAACCTTCTCTAAACATGGCGCGGACGGCAATCGCATGCAAGCCGAGCGGGACCATCTCGGAGCGAGGAAAAGGCGGGCGGTGAGGCTGGGGGGACCTCACCGCCCTAGGCCTTCCGACGGAGGGGGGCGTAATTCCACCGGAAGGTAGACAGGGGAAGCGAGCATTGCGCTGCTCCCCCGAAGGGCGCCACCGGCGGGGGCGACTGATGCCGGCGACACCCTTCATCTCGTAAGCCTCCTGACGCCTCAGCCCTTGGCGATGGGCACGGCGACGAAGCGCGACTGGCCGCCGCTCTTCACACGCATCAGGATGCTGTTCTTGTTGTCGGTCCGCGCCGTGTTGATGGCATCGCGGACTTCGCCGGCAGTGGCGACGCTCTTGCCGCCGACTTCGAGGATCACGTCGCCTTCCTTGAAGCCGCGTTCGGCCGCGGCGCTCTTCGGATCGACCTGGGTCACCACGACGCCTTCCTTGCCGGCGCCGGCGACGGAATTGGCGGGCGCAACGGTCATGCCGAGCTTGGGCACGTCGGTGCCGCGGCTCGCACCCTTGCCGCTGTCAGTGTCGGTGTCGGCCTTGGCCTCGACCGTGTTCGGCAGCTGGCCGAGCGTGAGGTTCACCACCTTGTCCTGGCCCTTGTGCAGCACGTTGAGCTTCACGGTGGCGCCGGGCGCCATGCCGCCGATGGTGCGCGCCAGCTCGCGGGCGTCCTTGACGGCTTCGCCGTTGACCGCGGTGATGACGTCGCCGGACTCGATGCCGGCCTTGGCCGCCGGACCGTTCGCCTGCGGCTCCGCCACCAGCGCGCCTTCGGCCTTCTTCATGCCGAGGCTGTCGGCGATGTCGGAGGTGACGGGCTGAATCTGCACGCCGATCCAACCGCGGCTGACCGAGCCCTTGTCCTTGAGCTGGGCGATCACGCTCTTGACGGTGTTGGCCGGAATCGAGAACGCGATGCCGACGCTGCCGCCCGAGGGCGAGTAGATCGCGGTGTTGACGCCCATCACCTCGCCGTTGGTGTCGAAGGCCGGACCGCCGGAATTGCCCTTGTTCACGGGCGCGTCGATCTGGATGAAATCGTCATAGGGGCCGTTGCCGATGTCGCGGCCGCTGGCCGAGACGATGCCTGCGGTCACGGTGCCGCCGAGACCGAAGGGATTGCCGACCGCGAGTACCCAGTCGCCGATCCGCGGCTTGCTGTCGGCAAGCTTGGCGAACGGGAAGTTCGAGCTGCCTTCGACCTTGATCAAAGCGAGGTCAGTGCGCTGGTCGGTGCCGATCACCTTGGCGGTATAGGTCTTGCCGTCGTCGGTGGTGACCTCGACCTTGTCGGCGCCGTCGACCACGTGATTGTTGGTCACGGCATAGCCGTCGGCCGAGATGAAGAAGCCGGAGCCCTGGCCCTGCACGACGCGGCCACGACCGCCCTTCAGCCCCGGGATACCATCCGGACCGCCGAAGCGGCGGAAGAAGCGCTCCATCGGCGAGCCCGGCTGGAACGGCGAGGACTGGTCATCGCCGTCATCGTTGCTCGCGGCCTTCTCCTTCATGTTGACCTTCACCGAGATCACCGACGGCTTCACGCGCTCGACGACATCGGCGAATCCGACCGGACGCTCGACCTTGCGGACCTCGTTGTTGACCTGTGCATGCGCCGGACTGGCGAACAGGTCTGCCGGCGAGGTCGAGGGGCTGAAGCCATAGACGGCCGCGCCGAGACCGGCGACGACCGAGGCCATCAGCGCGATCTTGCGTGCGGAGAACACCGACCGGCGCGGCTGCCGGTAGGACGGAAGGTTCGAGAGGTCGGGACGGTCGGTCATGTAGAGATCTCCAGGGCCTTGAAATTCTTTTGGCGCCCGATGGCGGCACCTTACGGACCTGAACATGGGGGCTCCCGCCTTACCGTGCGCTGGCGGCGGGGTTAAACTTTCGTAATGAAGCCACGCGCGGATGCGGCAGTTTAGCGCAGCAAGAAAAGCGTTGCGCTCCAGGAACTTAGTCGAGTTCCGGTGACACGCGTTAGATCAGGTTTTTGGCGACGTCAGCTCGCCCTGCCGCTGACGATGAACTCGTCGACTTTGCGCTTCCCGGCGGCCTACGTATCATTGCGTAGCTAGGACGACTTCGCGTCGTCCGACATCAAGGAAGCGAGTCGCGCTTTCTCTTCCGGCGAGAGCGGCGGAGCCGGTAGGTCTGCACCGCTTCGCGCACGACGCCGGATTTGCAGCCATAACGCAAGGCCGCCGCCGATCAGCAGCACCGGTCCGAGCAGCCACAACAGCAGGTTCTGGCGTTCGAAGCGCGGCTTGAGCAGCACGAACTCGCCATAGCGCGCGACCAGGAAATCGAGCACCTGCGAATTGCTGTCGCCCGCCGCGATGCGCTCGCGCACCAGGAGCCTGAGATCGCGCGCCAGCGGCGCGTCGGAATCGTCGATCGACTGGTTCTGACAGACCATGCAACGCAGCTCTCGCGACAATTCGCGCGCGCGCCCTTCCTTGACCGGGTCCGACATGATCTCGTCGGGCTGCACAGCGTGCGCCGCAGGCGAGGCCAGCAGCATCAGCGCCACGAACGCAGCCATCATCCGGCGCATCGGATCACTCCGCCGGCTGGAGGCGCTGCTTGGCCCGCGCCGGCTTCGGCGCGCCGACGCGCAGGCGCCGGTCGGACAACGACAGCACGCCGCCGAACGCCATCATCACCGGTCCCCACCATATCAAGAGTACCATCGGCTTGTAATAGATGCGCACGGCAATGGCGCCTTCGGCGGTGGCATCGCCGAGCGAGATATAGAGCTGGCTCGCGCCACGCGTCATCAGCGCCGCCTCGGTGGTGGACGAGCCGCGCGTGGTGAAGCTGCGCTTGGACGGCGTCATGACGGTGACAGGCTCACCGTCGCGGCTGACGTTGAACTCGGCGATCATCTCGCGATAGTTCGGGCCCTGGCGCTGCAGCAAGCCGTCGAGCTTCACGTCGTAGCCTGCGATTTGAGCGACGTCGTTCTGCTTCATCGTCGCGATATGTTCGCTGTTCCAGGTGGTCTCGCAAACGATCCCGATCAGCGCCACGCCGAGACCGGCATGTGCAAAGGCGGAGCCCCAGGCCGAGCGCGGCAGGCCGCGCGCGCGGTGCAGCACCGTCGCGAACGGCAGGCGGACCAGGCCGGTGCGCTCGGCGAGGTCGGTGACGGCGCCGGCAATGACGAAGACCCCGAGCCCGATCGCGAGCGGCGCCAGCGCGCTGCCGCCCCGTACCCAGGCCCAAACGATGGCGACGACGACGAGGCCGGCAACGCCGGCTGCGAGCAAGCGCTGGGTCACGCCGAGCAGATCGCCGCGCTTCCACGCCAGCATCGGCCCGAACGGCACGGCGAGCAGCAAGAGGGCGAACAGCGGGGCGAAGGTGAGATTGTAGAAGGGCGCGCCGACCGACATCTTGAAGTCGGCCAGCATCTCCATCGCCAGCGGATAGAGCGTGCCGAACAGCACGACCGCACAGGCGACCGTGAGCAAGAGATTGTTCAGCACCAGCGCGCCCTCGCGCGAGATCGGCGCAAACAGGCCGCCCTGCTTCAACGACGTCGCGCGTCCCGCGAACAGCGCGAGGCTGCCGCCGATGAACAGGCAGAGGATCAGCAGGATGAACACGCCGCGGGTCGGATCAGTGGCGAAGGCGTGCACCGAGGTGATGACGCCCGAGCGCACCAAGAACGTGCCGAGCAGCGACAGCGAGAAAGTCAGGATCGACAGCAGGATGGTCCAGACCTTCAGCGCGTTGCGCTTCTCCATCACCAGCGCCGAGTGCAACAGCGCGGTGCCGGCGAGCCAGGGCATCAACGAAGCGTTCTCGACCGGATCCCAGAACCACCAGCCGCCCCAGCCGAGCTCGTAATAGGCCCAGTACGAGCCCATGGCGATGCCGAGCGTCAGGAATATCCAGGCAACCAGCGTCCACGGCCGCACCCAGCGCGCCCAGGCCGCATCGATCCGTCCCTCCATCAGCGCCGCGATGGCGAAGGAAAACGAGATCGAGAAGCCGACATAGCCGAGATAGAGCATCGGCGGATGCACGGCGAGGCCGATGTCCTGAAGCACCGGATTGAGGTCGCGTCCCTCGATCGGCGGGCTGGCGATGCGCAGGAACGGGTTCGACGTCGCCAGGATGAACAGATAGAAGGCGCTGGCGACCCATGCCTGCACGGCAAGCACATGCGCGCGCAGCGACAGCGGCAGATTGTTGCCGAATGCCGCAACGAGGCCGCCGAACAGGGCCAGGATCAAGACCCACAGCAGCATCGAGCCTTCATGGTTTCCCCACACGCCGGTGACTTTGTAGAGCAGCGGCTTCATCGAGTGGGAATTCTCGTAGACGTTGGCAACGGAGAAATCCGAGTTGACGTGCAGCATTACCAGCGCGGTGAATGAGGCGCCGACGAACAAGAGCTGCGCCAGCGCGGTCGAGCGCGCCACGTTCATCAGCGCAGGATCGCGCAGGCGTGCGCCGACCAGCGGCACGATCGACTGGATCAGTGCGAGACCGAGCGCCAGCACCAATGCGTAATGTCCTGTTTCCGCGATCACCGCACCGCTCCCTGCGGATTGCCCTGCGCCGTCGCGGCTTGAGGCTTGCTGCCGCCGGAGGCTTTGGGATCGTAATCGTCCTTCCAGTGCCCCTGCTTCTTCAGGGCATCGGCGACGTCCTTGGGCATGTAGGTCTCGTCGTGCTTGGCGAGCACGGTGTCGGCCTTGAACACGCCGTTGGCGTCGAGCGCGCCTTCGGCGACGACACCCTGCCCTTCGCGGAACAGGTCGGGCAGGATGCCCTTGTAGGCGACCGGAAGCTTGGCGCTGCCGTCGGCGACCTCGAAGGTCACCATGAGATTGTCGCCACGCTGGAGCGAGCCAGGCTGCACCAGGCCGCCGAGGCGAAACCGCTTGCCGGGCTCGACGTGCTTCTCGGCGACCATCGTCGGCGTCGAGAAGAACACGATGGAGTCGCGCAATGCGTTGAGCACCAGCGCGGCCGCGAGCGCGAGCACGGCGAGCGAGCTGCCGATGATGGTCATACGTCGCTGCTTGCGGGTCATGGCGTGTCCGTTCTCCGCTCGTGTGGTCCCGACATCGTCATCCGTCGAGCCCGAGAGTTTTGAGGCCATCGTTGAGTTGGCGCAGCCGCTCGGCATTGCCGGCCACCGCCTGCCGGGCATCGGCCGATGCGCCGACGGCCTTCTCGCGCTCGCCCATCACGAGATAGGCGCGTACCAGGCGCAGCCAGCCGTCGACATCGTCGCCGTTCTGCTTCAGCCGCGTGGCCAGACGGTCGACCATGCCGCGCACCATCGCGTTGCGGTCGCCCTCGGCCATATCCTTGGACGCAGCGATCGTCTCATCCGACAGCGCCGGCATCGTGCTTCCGCCGACCCGCGCCAGCGACGATTGCACCAGGGGACGCCAGGGCGCATCCGCCGGCGCCTTCGCAAGCAGCGCGCGCCAGATATTGGCCGCATCGTCCTTGCGCCCGTCCTGCTCGGCGGCGAGCCCGAGGAAATAGTTCGCCTTGGGATCATCGGCATCGAGCGCATGCGCGCGCTCGAACTCGGTCTTGGCTTCGGCAGTCACGACACCGCCCGCGGCCGCCGAGAGCGCCTCGCCGAGATCGGCCCGGCGTTCCGAAGTCTCGCCATTATAGGTCAGCGAGTTGCGATAGGCGCGCACCGCATCGTCGAAGCGGCCGAGCCGCTGCAGCACCGGCCCGAGCACGTTCCAGCCACGGCCGTCGGTCGGATTCTTCTCGAGGTGCTGCTCGACCTGCGTGACCATATTCTCGAGCGTGTTGGACCCCGGCCCGCGCTCGCGCTGCGCCAGCGGAAAATCCTGCAGCCTGGGCGAGCCGAGCGGCACGTAGACGCCGATCGCAACCACCGGCAGGCCGATCAGCGCCAGCACGGCGGCCGCACGGCGCCATTTCAGACTAGACTTCGGCTCCAGTGCCGCTTCGCTGCCGGCCGCGGCGAGCAGCCTGCGGCTGATCTCGACGCGCGCCGCCTCGGCTTCAGGTGCGGCGATCAAGCCCGCACCGAGATCACGCTCGATCTCGGCCAGCTGGTCCTTGTAGACCGCGACCTCGCTGCCTTGGTTTTGCGCGCGTCCGCTGCGGCCGAGCGGAAGGAGCACGGCGAAAATCGCCGCGACCGTCATCAGCGCGAACACGAACCATAGCGTCATCTGGCAAGCTTCCGGCGGGCGCACGATCCGCGCCCATAGGTGGCTTTACACCACGGCTAGACGAGGCGGCAATTGACAATTGTCAATTCGGCGCGACCGCAGGCGGTCCCGAAACGGTGAAACTCCAACGGCTTAGCCGATCTCGAAGTCCGTGCTTTGCGCGGCGTCCTCGCCGTGCCCGTTAAAAGCCTTGAGGAAGTACGTCCCTGCCCGGATCGCCGCCGGCAATCTGATGCGCAGCGCGCCGACGGGAACCGGCGAGGCGACCCTGGTGACCGTTTCCGGCAACTGCCGACCGCTTGCCTTCTCGACCAGCACCACCTTCGCGCCGACCATCAGTCGTTGATATTTGGCAGTGATGACGCGGTTCTCGATTTCGATGGAGCTGATAACGGGTTTCATGCGCCCACAAATAGAAATTCCCCGGACTTGCACGGAGCGTAGGGCTCAGCACCGGCAGCGTCAACTTAAAATTGTGATCAGGAAAAGATGCGTGTCTATCCGCTTGCACGCGACGATTTGCGTTCGCCCGTGAGCGCGTTTTCTGCCGCGCGACTCATCAGCGAGGCGTAATCGTCGCCGAACAGCACCTGACAGAATCGGATCGCGGCCTGCACTTGCTGCTGCCGATAGGTGCGGACCTTGTGATCGGCGGCGCGCAGCGCCTGCACCAGCTGCTCGGTCGAGCGTTCGACATATTGCTGGAGATCGGAATAGGTGCGCAGCGTCACCTCGTTGATCGCGAGCTCGCTCGCATAGTTGCGGCAGGTCGCGACGAAATCGATCAGCGCCACAGCTTCCTCGACCTCGGTGCTGTCGATCCGCGCCCCCGGCGGAATATCCTTCTCGGGGCGCTGGCGCAGGATGCGGCGGACACGGCCGGGAACGCTGTCGATCTCGGATTGCAGCGCATTGGAGATGTCGGCCCGGATCGAAGTCAATTGTTTGCCCCAGGCAGAATCGTTGCGCAGGTCCAGCTCGGTGCGCAGGCCCCGCACACCGTCATGCAGTGTCTTGAGATTGTCGGCGACATTGTCGAAATGGCCGCGCTTGATATCCATGCGCAGGATCGCGGCAACGCGGGACAAATCGTGCAGGGCGATGGTGACGGCGACACCGTAGGGCGTTGCCGCGACGCGGATTTCGTCGTCGGATGCGGCAATCTTGATGGCGAGGCGGATGATCTGCCACGGCGCGGTCATCCGCTGCACGACCATCGACAGTGCAAAGGGCAGCATCTGCGGCGTCTGGAGCACGGGGATGTTGAGCGCCGAGGTCACCGAGGCGATCTGGGAATCGCCGAAGGCGCGCAGGAAGCGCGGCAGCTTCTCGTTCAGGGCCGCGATGGCCTCCCGGACCTGGAGCACCGCACCGATCGAATAGAGGTCCTCGATCACGTTGGGAGGGCCGACCCGGGCGAGCGCGCGCGACTTGTCGCCGCCGCCGGGTCCCGTCAGCTCGAAGATGGCGTCCGCAGCCACCGCCTGGAGCTTCGAGGCCAGGGCCTCGACCTGCCCTGCATTGTCCGCCGGCATGCGGGCCAGCGCCGCCTCGAATTCATTCACCTTGTCCGGCGCGCCGTCGCGGCCGAGCCACTGCCAGATCGGGTGCAGCGAGGAGCGGCGGATCTGCCCGACCCTGACAGGGGCACCCGCCTCCACCAGGAACGGTTCCAGCACCTGAAACAGCAGCCGCGACAGATCGTCCGTGCGAGGTGGCGAGGCGTCGTCGGCTTCGCTCTTGCGGACGATCTTGCGCAGTTGCTCAAGCACGAGGGTTGCCACTGCCGTGTCCTGGCCACGCTCCAGCGCGCGCTCGAACTCCCGCATCAACAGCGCCTGCGCCTGCGGCGGGAGCTGCGCGAGATATTCCCTCAGCCGCTCGATCGATGTCTGGCTCATGCGCCCGGGTAATGCATGGTAAAATGGCGGACCTGGGATGCGTCCGGGCGCGATCATAGGAGGTCCCGCTTAAGAAGCCGTTTAGGAAGAGGCCTCGAAATGCCGCGGTTTCCACCGGAGAGCTATCGGTCGTGACGAAAAATCCCGTGGGAACAAGAGATTACAATCCGGGAAGGACCAGCTCCGCCCGCAGACCGCCGGTCGGCGCGCCGCCAAGCGAGAGGCTGCCGCCATAAAGGGCGGCGAGATCGGTCACGATCGACAGCCCCAATCCGGAGCCGGGCTTGGATTCATCCAGCCGCTGGCCGCGCCGGGAGACCTGGGCCCGCTCGGCCTCCGACAGGCCGCGGCCGTCGTCGTCGACGATGATCCGCAGACGCGGGCCGGTGCCGGTCTGGTGCGGCGTCTCGACCAGAACCTCGATCAGGACGCGCGAGGTCGCCCATTTGCAGGCGTTATCGACGAGATTGCCGACCATCTCCTCCAGATCCTGCCGCTCGCCCCGGAATTTGGCGGACGGATCGGCCTTGGCCTCGACCACGATGCCGCGGTCGCGGTGGATCTTCTCCATGGTCCGCCGCAGCGCCTCGATCGCGGGCGCAACTTCCGTCACCGTCGCGACCACGGAGACCCGTGCTGCAATCCGCGCGCGCTCCAGATGATGGGCGACCTGGTCGCGCATCACGTCGGCCTGCTCCATCACCTTGGACGCGAATGGATCGGCCGGATGGCTGCCTGCCTCATTGACGATGACCGAGAGCGGCGTCTTGATGGCGTGGGCGAGATTGCCGACATGGGTGCGCGCGCGCTCGACGATCTCGCGATTGGCGTCGATCAGCGCGTTGGTCTCGCGCGCCAAAGGCGCGATCTCGACCGGGAATTCGCCCTCGAGCCGCTCCGCCCGCCCGGAGCGGATGTCGGCGATGGATTCCGAGATTCGCTTGAGCGGCGCGAGGCCAAAGCGAACCTGGAACACCGTGGTCAGCAGCAGCACGATGCCGAGCGCCGTGAACGTGCCGCCGAGATAGTAGTCGAAGCTCCGCGTCTCGTCGAAAATCTCGGTGTCGTCGCCGGCGACGCTGACGAGATATTTGCCGTCGGCACCGAGGTCGACCGGTCGCTCCACCATGCGCAGGTTTTGCCCCTCCGGACCGTCGACATAAGCCAGGCGGATGCCGGCGGCGGTGAGTTCGGCGCCCTGCTCCTCGAGCTTCGGCAGCTTCTTGTCCCAGAGCGAACGCGAGGAGCGTACCTCCGGCTTCTCGGTATCGGTGCGCGTGATCTGCCAGTACCAGCCGGACAGCGGCAGCTCGAACAGCGGCTCGCCGAGCGACTGGAACTGGCGGTCCGGCGGCTCGTCGGGGGTCGCGACCTCCGCGATCAGGGTGCGTAGGTAGAGATTGAGCCGGCGGTCGAAGGCGCGTTCGGTGGCGTCCTTGTAGACCGACGACAGCACCACGCCGGTGATGGCCAGGATCACCACGAGCCAGGCGGTCGCCGACAGGAACAGGCGGTTCGCAAGCGAGCTAGCGGCCATCGGTCATGAACCCGGAAGGCGCGATGTCAGGTCGTCGGATGTCATGACCGGACCAAGGCCCCTGTTCGGCCTCCCGTCAAGTCCGCGAGGGGCTCAAGCGCCCGGAGCCGGCGGCGGGGTCAGAAGATAGCCGAGGCCGCGGACGGTCTGGATGATGTCGACGTCGAGCTTCTTGCGGATGCGGCCGACGAAGACCTCGATGGTGTTGGAGTCGCGGTCGAAGTCCTGGTCGTAGAGATGCTCGACCAGCTCGGTGCGGGAGACCACGCGCCCGGAATGGTGCATCAGATAGGCCAGAAGCCGATATTCGTGCGAGGTCATCTTCACGGGATTGCCTGATACGCTGACCCGGCCGGTCCTGGTGTCGAGGGTGACGGGACCGCAGCTGAGCTCGCTCTGGGCGTGGCCGGTCGAGCGGCGCAGCAGCGCGCGGATGCGTGCCAGCACCTCCTCCAGATGGAACGGCTTTGCGACATAATCGTCGGCGCCGGCATCGAAGCCCTGCACCTTGTCGCTCCAGCGGTCGCGCGCGGTGAGGATCAGGACCGGCATGGTGCGGCCGTTACGGCGCCATGCCTCCAGCACCGAGATGCCGTCCTTCTTCGGCAGGCCGATATCGAGCACCACGGCGTCATAGGGCTCGTTGTCGCCGAGATAATGCCCCTCCTCTCCGTCGAAGGCGCGGTCGACGACATAGCCGGCGTCGGTCAGCGCCTTGGTGAGCTGGCGATTGAGATCGGGGTCGTCCTCAACAACGAGCAGGCGCACGCGTCTCTCCAAAGATTGGCTGCATCTTGCGCCAGAGATGAGCAATTCCGGCGTGAACTGAATATGAACGCGGGGAACCCGCCAACGTTACTTTTTGGTCATTTAGGATTTCCGCCGGCCCATACGACTGCGCCCACCAGTCCGGCCGGGCGAACCGGCGGCTTGGCGGGCGCAATGTGCCGCGACACGCGGCGAATAGGAAGGGTCCGAGGCGTGTTGGTCTGCCCGTCAGGTCCGGAAGAAGACGAACCAGACGACGGCGAGGATCAGGATCGCCAGCCCGGTCGAGATGGCGAGCAGCGCCGCCACCGAAGGTCCGGGTTCGCCCTGACGGGCCTCGGTCGGAGTTTCGACGATACGGTGCTGCTCTCGCGTGGTTGCCATGATGCCCTCAATCTCTGGATGTCGCTTCGTTAGCCGCGACCTCCTCGCAGCCGTGTCCCGAGCCAACGCGGGATCGAATGCGATGTTCCGACTTTTGCGCTCCGATCGGGCCGCAACCACCGGCCGATTAACGCAGTTGCCAGATTCAGCAACGCCCCTTGCTATGATTCGTTGTTCCCCGATGGTATCCTCGTCATCTGTCCCCGTTGCGTTTGGAGTAGCCCATGGCCCCCCGCGCCAATTGGAAGGGTTTTCTGCGTCTGTCACTCGTGACCTGTCCGGTCGCGCTCTATCCGGCCACTTCGGATACCGAGAAGGTCTCTTTCAACCAGATCAACCGCAAGACCGGCCACCGGATCAAGTATCTCAAGGTCGACGCCGAGACCGGTGACGAGGTGACGTCCGAGGACATCGTCAAGGGCTACAAGGTCGACACCGACACTTATATCGAAGTCACTAAGGACGAACTGGACGACATTGCGCTCGACTCCACTCACACGATCGAGATCGACGAGTTCGTTCCCAAGGCCGACATCGACAGCCGCTATCTGATTCGTCCCTATTACCTCGTGCCCGACGGCAAGGTCGGCCATGACGCCTATGCGGTGATCCGCGAGACGATCCGCAGCATGGACAAGGTCGCGATCGGCCGCGTGGTGCTGACCAACCGCGAGCACATCATCGCGCTGGAGCCGCTCGAGAGCGGGCTGATGGGCACCCTGCTGCGCTACCCCTATGAGGTCCGCAGCGAAACGGAATATTTCGACGACATCCAGGACGTGAAGCTGACCAGGGACATGCTCGATCTCGCCAGGCACATCGTCGAGAAGAAGTCCGGCGCGTTCGAGCCCGAACTCTTCGAGGATCACTACGAAACCGCGCTGATCGACCTCATCAACAAGAAGCGCAGCGGCATGCCTATCGCAGCCAAGGCCGCGCCGAAAACCGGTGGCAACGTCATCAACCTGATGGACGCGCTGAAGAAGAGCCTCGCGACCGAGAAGGACGCTGCGCCCGCGGCGAAGGTTGCCAAGGAAACTGTCAAGGAGACCGTCAAGGGCAAGAAGCCGAAGAAGCGCGTCGTGGGCCAGCGCGAGATGCTGCTGCCGATATCTGGCAAGGTCGGCAAGGACGCCACGGCAAAGACCGCGCCCAAGGAGGCCGCGAAGAAGGCCGACAAGCCGGTGCGTGCGCCGGCGCGGGCGAAGAAGGCCAGCTAGAGGCTTCACACCAGCAACGCGCCGTGATGTCCTCCCTCGCCGGTCGGCCGGCCTGACATGCCCTGGTCGACGACGTTCGACGATCCGATCCGGGTGAACAACAAGCGCAAGTTGCTCACGCTGCAACAAGCGGCCGACTACATCATGCAGCTGCCCGAGGACGCCCAGCACGAGACACACTGGCAGACGGCGATCGAGACCCTGATCAACGCAGCCGAGACCGGCGGCGGCTGGGTCATGTTCGCCCGCATCGCCATGTTGCGGGCCCTGAATGCGGACGGCCGGCGTGAATGAGGGCGATGACCGGCACGCACGATCGACATGCTTGCCCAGCCGTTGACGAACAGGCTCAACGATCCGTTAAACGCGACCGTCATTTCCGCGGCGGCGGAGCCCTGCGCATGAACCAGAGTATTCCCAGGGGATACGAAGTTGAGCACTGGTTGTCCTTGCGCCCAGCATGGTCCCAGCCCTCAGATCGAGCCAAGGTTTGCGTGCCGTGCAGCAGCAGGACGTCAGAAAGAACTACATCGGCATCGTGAGCGACGCGACCGAGCGCGAGCGGGCCGCGGGCACGGCAGCGCGCTGGCAGCCGGGCACGATGAAGGATTTCGTCGGCCGCCTCACAGCCGTGCTCAAGCGCCGTCTCCCCCGCCCGACAATCATGTCCTAACGAACGTCGCGGATGTACGCAGGCAGCGTTGCGGTTTGCGTCCATTTGGACGGGATGAGGGAACCTTAAGTTAATGAATGTTACCGTATGAAACTGGGGCGCGCTCGCCCGGGTCTCATTCATTTGACGCGCAGAATATCTATTCGATCGATTCGAATTCGAAAACGACGCGACCAAACATTGGATTGGATGAAGAGGAGTTGGCAATGCGTTTGCTTAGGTCTTTCCTTGCCGATGAGACTGGCGCCACCGCCATCGAATACGGCCTGATCGCCGCCGGCATCGCACTGGCCATCGTGACCGTCGTCAACAACACGGGCAGCCAGCTCCTCAACAACAAATTCAACTCGATCAGTTCGTCGCTGAAGTAGCGGCCGCGACGGCTCGAGGCGACGTCCTGCACACGCGGAGTTCGGCGCGGCCTCCGGCCGCGCCGCTAGCGGCCATACTCTCTCCCCGTCATTGCGAGCGCAGCGAAGCAATCCAAAGTCCTTCCGCGGAGGGATTCTGGATTGCTTCGCTGCGCTCGCAATGACGCGTATGGGGCCGCCGTTCTTTCGACTCACATTTCAAACAGCAGACACGACTTCTCGCTCTCGCGACGGATTTCGTCGGAGTTCTGCTCTCGTTTCCGCCCCTTTCTTAGAGAAAAAGAGCGCAGGGAAGGCTGGACGGGCGCTTTGACGGCCAGCTGAGTCCTGATATTCTTCAGCGCGGCATGCCCCAATGAGCCATGCCGCCCATCGACAAACCAGAGCTGTTTGCAGGATGCAGATGAGAAGCGCGACGCTCTTGGCTCTCAGCCTCTTGTTTGCCGGCCTCTGGCCGCACGATGGCGCGAGGGGACAGACGTCGGCCGCACCGCCGGTCTCGCTTGCTCCGCCCGACGCATCGCCGCCGCGCGCGAGCGCTAAAAATTCCAGACCTCCCCCATCCGGCAGAGAAGCTTTTCCACCCGTGATGGGCAGACTTACACCGGCGCCAAATCCGGCCGCCGACTATGATGGCTTCAGCGCCGTCGACGACAATGACACGCCAAGCCGGGTGGCGCCGGCCGCGAGATCACGCGCGGCAAAGGGCGCCGCGTCCAATACGGATGCCGACGGGCAGTCATCGATCGATCAGGAAGACGAGTCGTTGAAACGGAAGCTGACGATCTGCAAGAACTGCAAATAGGAAGTTCATAGCCCGGATCGCGCGCAACGAAATCCGGGGACGCGCGGCTTACTGCATAGCTGACTATCGCTTGCCCGCGCTTTACCCTCCCGCAAAATCCTGATCCTCTCTCCCTCAATCAGCCGGACCAACCGGCCTGCCAGGGAGAGACGCCATGAAGCTCGGCACTGCCATCGCGGAAATCATGCGGCGTGAGGGGATCGAGATCCTCTGCGGCTATCCGGTCAACCATCTGATCGAGCACGCAGCGAAAGCGGACATCCGGCCCGTGATGGTGCGACAGGAGCGCGTCGGCATCCACATGGCAGATGCGATCTCGCGGGTGACGTCGGGCCGCAGCATCGGCGCGTTCTGCATGCAGCATGGCCCCGGTGCGGAGAACGCGATGGGCGGGGTCGCGCAGTGCTTCGGCGAATCCGTGCCCGTGCTGGTGCTGCCGATGGGCTATCAGCGCCGGCTTGCGCATATCGAGCCGAACTTCAATTCCAGCGAAGCGATGAAGCCGTTCGCAAAATCGTCCGAGCCGATCATCCTCGCGACCGAGGTCGCCAACATCTTCCGCCGCGCCTTCACCAAGCTGAAGAACGGCCGTGGCGGGCCCGTGATCGTCGAGATTCCCTCGGACATGTGGAACGAGGAAGTGCCGGAGCCGCTGAACTACACGCCGGTGCTGCGCACCCGCTACGGCGCAGATCCCGTTCACGTCAAGGAAGCAGCCAGCCTCCTCGTGAATGCAAAGCGCCCGGTGATCTATGCCGGCCAGGGCGTGCACTACGCACAGGCGTGGCCGCAGCTGAAACGGCTTGCCGAGCGGCTGGCGATCCCCGTGACCACCAGCCTGGGGGGCAAGTCGTCTTTTCCGGAAACGCATCCGCTCTCGCTCGGCTCGGGCGGGCTCGCCGTGCCGCGCGCGGTGCCGAAATTTCTGAGCGAGGCCGACGTCATCTTCGGCATCGGCTGCTCCTTCACGGAGACCAATTTCGGCATCGCGATGCCGAAGGGCAAGACCATCATCCACTCAACGCTCGACCCGAACCATCTCAACAAGGACGTGGAAGCAACGATCGGCCTCGTCGGCGATGCCGGCCTCGTGCTCGACGCGCTGCTGGAGGAGATCGGCAAGTCCGTCACGTCCGATCGTGACGCGTCGGCCGTCGCGGCCGAGATTGCGGCTTCGCACAAGGAGTGGCTGGCAAAATGGATGCCGAAGCTCACCAGCAACGACGCGCCGCTCAGCCCCTATCGCGTGCTCTGGGACCTCCAGCACACGGTCGACATCAAGAACACCATCATCACGCATGATGCCGGAAGCCCGCGCGACCAGCTCTCGCCGTTCTGGAAGTCGGTCGAGCCCCTCACCTATCTCGGCTGGGGCAAGACGACACAGCTCGGCTATGGCCTTGGGCTGGCGATGGGCGCCAAGCTGGCAAAGCCGGACAAGCTCTGCATCAATGTCTGGGGCGATGCGGCCATTGGCTTCACGGGCATGGATTTCGAGACCGCGGTGCGCGAACGCATCCCGATCATGTCGATCCTGCTCAACAATTTCTCGATGGCGATCGAGTTGAAAGTGATGCCGGTCTCGACTGAAAAATATCGCTCGACCGACATCTCTGGCGACTATGCCGCAATGGCGCGCGCCTTTGGCGGCCATGGCGAGCGGGTGACGCGCCCGGAGGACATCGTCCCCGCGATCAAGCGCGGCATCCAGAAGACGCGGGAGGGCGTCCCGGTGCTGCTGGAATTCATCACCAGCAAGGAGACCGAGGTGTCACGGCCCGGCACGTGAGCCGGGTCGGATCTCAGCAACGCCGCGAGCGCTGGCTCCGGCCGCAGGAGATGTGATAATCCGGCCCGGTGACGCGCATCTCGCGGCATCGAGCCGGATTAGGAATGACCACCGCTTCCCACGATATCGAGGACCTCGAGCGCCGATTGCAGTCGGCAGCAACCGAGAACGCGCGGCTGCGCGGCGAGCTTGCGGTCGAACGCGATCGCCAGAGTGCCAGCGCCGAGATCCTGCGCACCATCGCGGCCTCGCCCTCCGATGCGCGGCCGGTGTTCGCGGCGATCGCGTCCAGCTCGAAGCGCCTGCTCGGCGGTTTCTCCGCCACCGTGCTCCAGTTCACCGGCGACGAGTTGCACCTCGTGGCATTTACGCCGACCAGTCCGGAAGCCGATGAAGGGCTGAAGGCATCCTTTCCGCGCAAGATCGCGGACTTCCCGACCTTTGCCCTCGTGCGCGACGGCGAGACCATCCAGTTTCCAGACAGCGAGGCGGCCGACGTCCCCGAGCTGAACCGGGAGCTGGCGCGGCTGCGCGGCTTCCGCAGCGTGCTGTTCATGCCGCTGATGAACCGGGGCACGCCGGTCGGCATGATCAGCGTCACGCGCGCCGAACCTGGCGCGTTCGCGCCTGACCTCGTGCAGCTGCTGCAGACCTTTGCCGACCAGGCCGTGATCGCGATCGAGAACGCACGCCTGTTCAACGAGACGAAGGAGACGCTGGAGCGCCAGACCGCGACGGCCGACATCCTCAAGGTGATGGCCGCCTCGCCCTCCGACGTGCAGCCGGTGTTCGAGGCCATCGCCACCAATGCCAACCGGCTGATCGGCGGCTTCTCCACCGCGGTGCTGCGCTATATCGACGGCGCCGCGCACCTTGCGGCCTTCACGCCGACCGATCCGGCCGGCGATCGCGTGCTCCAGGGTTCGTTCCCGGTGCCGTTCGCAAACTTTCCGCCCTATCCGCTCGTGGCCAAGGGTGAAGCGGCACAACTGCCCGATACCGAGCTCGAGCCGGCGGCGCGCGACATCGCGCGCGCCCGCGGCTATCGCAGCATGCTGTTCACGCCCTTGATGAGCGAGGGCGAAGCCATCGGCATCATCATCGCGACGCGTCGGGCGACCGGCCGTTTCGCCGAGCATCACGTGCGGCTGCTCCATACCTTCGCCGACCAGGCGGTGATCGCGATCAAGAATGTCAGCCTGTTCAACGCCACCAGGGAAGCGCTGGAGCGGCAGACCGCGACCGCCGACATCCTCAAGGTGATCGCGGCCTCGCCCGCCGATGTCACGCCGGTATTCCAGGCCATCTCCGACAGCGCCAAGGCGCTGATCGGCGGGCACTCGTCCACTGTCACCCGTGTCATCAACGGCATGCTGCATCTGGCCGCCTTCACCACCGACAACGAAGCGGGCAATGCGGACCTGCTCAGCTCCTTCCCGGCACAGCTAGCGTCGTCAGGCATTCACAGTCGGGTGGCGACCAGCGGAGAATATGCCTTCCGCAGCGACATGCAGAACGAGCCTGACCTCACCGAGGCCATGAAGGAGCTGGCGCGGACCCGCGGCTATCGCAGCATCCTGGTCGTGCCGATGCTGCGCGACGGCGTTGCGATCGGCACCATTGCCGTGACGCGGCCGGAGCCCGGTCATTTCGCCGACAAGGCGATCAACCTGCTCAAGACCTTCGCCGACCAGGCCGTGATCGCGGTCGAGAACACGCGCCTGTTCAACGAGGTGCAGGACCGCACCAGGGAGCTTGCCAAATCGCTCGACGACTTACGCGCCGCGCAAGACCGGCTGATCCAAACCGAGAAGCTGGCGTCCCTCGGCCAGCTCACCGCGGGCATCGCCCATGAGATCAAGAACCCGCTCAACTTCGTCAACAATTTCGCTTCGCTCTCCGACGAGCTGACCGACGAGCTGAACGAGGTGCTCGCGCCTGTTTCGCTCGCAGATGACGTCCGCAGCGAGGTCGACGAGTTGACGGGGCTCCTGAAGGATAATCTGCAAAAGATCGTGCAGCACGGAAGGCGCGCCGATTCCATCGTCAAGAACATGCTGCTCCATTCGCGCGAAGGTGGCGGCGAGCATGGGCTGGCGGACATCAACGCGCTGGTCGAGGAGAGTCTCAACCTCGCCTATCATGGCGCACGCGCCGAAAAGCCGGGGTTCGACGTGACGCTGAAGCGCGAGCTCGATCCGGCGGCGGGCCAGGCCGAGGTGTTTCCGCAGGAGATCACCCGCGTGCTGCTGAACCTGATCTCCAACGGCTTTCATGCGGTCACCAGGCGCAAGGCGGACGGCGCCGCCGGTTACGAGCCGGTGGTGATCGCCGCAACGCGCGACCGCGGCGAGCGCGTCGAGATCCGCATCCGCGACAACGGCATCGGCATTGCCGACGAGGTCCGGGAGAAGATGTTCAATCCGTTCTTCACCACCAAGCCGGCCGGCGAAGGCACCGGGCTCGGGCTGTCGATGAGCCACGACATCGTCGTGAAGCAGCACGGCGGCACGATCGATGTCGCAACGGAGCCGGGCGCGTTCACGGAGTTCACGATCCGCCTGCCGCGCAGGAGCAGTTTTGCGGAGAGCAACAAGGGATAGCGTCAGCCGGAGGATGCCTTGAAGAGTCTCGCGTGGTTCATTCGGCGACAACTCCTCTCGCTGTCCGGCGTCGGCCTCATGCTTGGCGCGCTGTTCTTCGCGGCCGCGCTGACGCCGACGCTGATCCCGCGGAGCTACCTCACGCAAGGCGTCCTCGCCGGGGGGTGCTTTGCGATCGGCTATTTCGCCGGAATCCTGTGGCGGCGGCTGTGGCACTATCTCGAATTGCCCGAGCCTTCGGCGCGCGCGAGATCGATTACGAATGCACTTGTCGCGGCCGCCTGCCTGCTCGTCGTCATCGTCTTCCTGTGGCGCGCCGCCAGCTGGCAGAATTCGATCCGTGCCGTGATGAAGATGGCCCCGGTCGAGACTGCACATCCGCTCAAGGTCTGCGCGATCGCCTTGATCACATTCGCAGTGCTGTTGGTGCTGGGGCGACTGTTTGCCCTTGTCGCCCACTTCGTTGCTGCGCGCACCAGACGCGTCATTCCCCGGAAGGTCGCGAACGTCATTGGCGTGATCGCCGCAGGCCTGCTGTTCTGGTCGATCGCCAGCAATGTCCTTGTCCGCATGGCATTCAACGCGCTCGACTCTTCCTTCCGCGAACTCGACGTCCGGCTCGAGCCCGAACGGCCGCAGCCGACCGCGTCGAATCGGACCGGCAGCCCGGCATCGCTGGTGAAGTGGCAAGAGCTCGGGCGCATGGGGCGCCGGTTCATTGCCTCAGGCTCGACCGCGGCCGAGATCGGCGCCGTGACGGGACGGCCTGCGCAGGACCCCGTGCGCGTCTATGTGGGGCTCGGCAGCCGCGACACAGCGCAGGCGCGCGCCAGGCTTGCGCTCGATGAACTCAAGCGCCAGCGCGGCTTTGAACGCAAACTGTTGATCGTCATCACGCCGACCGGCACCGGCTGGATCGATCCGTCAGCGATGGATACGGTCGAATATCTCCACCATGGCGATGTCGCTAGCGTGGCGATGCAGTATTCCTATCTCAACAGTCCGCTGTCGCTGCTGTTCCAGCCGGAATACGGTGCCGAAGCGGCGCGCGCGCTGTTCGCGGAAATCTACGGCTACTGGACGACGCTGCCGAAAGACCGGCGGCCGAGACTGTACCTGCATGGACTGAGCCTCGGCGCCATGAACTCGGAAAAATCCGCCGAGCTGTTCGAGACGATCGGCGATCCCATCGCGGGCGCGCTGTGGAGCGGGGCGCCGTTCGAAAGCCGGATCTGGCGCTCGATCACTGAAAGCCGCAATCCGGGCACGCCGGCCTGGCTGCCGGAATTCCGCGACAGCCGCTTCGTCCGCTTCATGAACCAGGACGGACCGACAGTGCCGCCGGATGCGCCCTGGGGTCCAATGCGCGTCGTCTATCTGCAATATGCCAGTGACGCGATCACGTTCTTCGCCTACCGCGACGCCTATCGGGCGCCGGCCTGGATGGCGGCTCCGCGCGGACCGGACGTCTCGCCCGACCTGCGATGGTATCCCATCGTCACCATGCTACAGCTCGCCCTCGACATGGCGGTTGCAACCCATACGCCGATGGGCTTCGGCCATGTCTATGCGCCCGAGCATTACGTCGATGCCTGGGTCGCCGTCACCGACGTCCATGATTGGTCCACCGAAGCGCTTGCGCGACTCAAATCTCATCTTGCGACGACGGCGCGAAAAGCGGCCGGGAGCCACGTCGCCGACGAGCCCTACGCCGATCGGGGCGGCTAGCCCTACTCCGCCATCTCGGCCGGCTGCGAGGTGGAGGGACCCGCCAGCGGCCGCTCCTCCATCGCGATCAGGCAGAGTGCAGCAGCGGTCATCAATGCCGTGGCGGCGCCGAAGACGTAACGGAACGCATGCCGCATGTCCTCGGCGGGAATCGCGACGCTGCCTGCGGCATGATGCTCGCCGAGCGGAATGTCGGCACCGAGCGCGATCAGCAGGATGGCCGCGAACGCCGCAACCGTGAAGGACGACATCAGCGAGCGGAAGAAGTTCAAGGCGCCGGTGATGGTGCCGACCTGGGGCCGCGCGACCGAATTCTGCACCGAGACCACGCAAACCGGGAAGGTGGTGCCGAGGCCGAGCGCAAAGGCCGCCATCAGCGTCAAGAGGCCCCATAGCGGCAGCGTCGTCAACGTGAGGCCGAGGCCGCACAGCGCAGCCCAGGACGTACCGACGATGGCGACGCGCTTGTAGTGCTTGGCCCGCGCCATGGTGCGGCCGGCGATGGCTGCGCCGCAGGTGGAGACGGCAGCGAGCGGAATCAGCGCAAGGCCCGCTTCGCTGGCGCTGAGGTGATAGACGGACTCGTAATAGAGCGGCAGCTGGACTGTGAGGCCCGTGATCGCGCCGAGCGCGCAACCGCCGGCCATCAGCCCGAACGGCACGACGCGTCCGCCGAGCAACGGCAGCGGCAGGAACGGCTCGTCCGCCCGGCGCGCGTGCCAGACGAAGCTGACGGCGAGCGCGACCGCACCGCCGACCATCGCCAGCACGGTCGGCGACAGCCACGGATAGCGTGTTCCGCCCCAGGTCAGCACCAGCATGAAGACGACGGCAGAGGCCATCAGCAGCACGCCGCCGAGCCAGTCGACCTTGCGCCTGCGGTGAAACACCGGGATCTTCTTCATCTTCGGCAGCAGCAGCGCAATCGCAGCGGCCGAAAGCGGCAGGTTGATCCAGAAGATCATCGACCAGTGCAGATGCTCGGCGAACACGCCGCCGATGACCGGGCCGAGAATGCCGCCGACCATCCAGACGCTGGAGAAATAGGCCTGATATTGCCCGCGTTCGCGCGGGCTCACGACGTCGGAAATCACTGTCTGCACGACAGGCATGATGCCGCCGCCGCCAAGGCCCTGAAGTCCGCGTGCCAGGATCAGCATCGGCATGTTCGGCGCGATCGCGCACAGCACGGAGCCCGCAACGAACAAGCTGAGCGAGGTGATGATCATGGCCTTGCGGCCATAGATGTCGCTGAGCGTGCCGAACACCGGAGCGACCGCAGTCGAGGCGAGCAGATAGGCGGTGATCACCCAGGACAGGTTGGACACGTCCTGGAACTGGCGTCCGATGGTCGGCAGCGCGGTCGCCACGATGGTTTGGTCGAGCGCGGCCAGGAACATCGTCAGCATCAGGCTGATGACGATGGTGCGGACCTCGTCCTGCGACAGCGGCACCGGCGGGGCGATGGAGGGCGCGTCATCGACACTGATGACCTCGCTCGGAAGCCGGGACAGCTCTTCGGCGATATCGTCGGGCAACGCCTGGATGTCGGCAGAACTGCTCTGCCGGTCGAACTTGTTCATCTCGATCGGACGTCGTGAGGCGGCGCAACGCCGCGAAGGATTCGTTCTATGCAGCCCAATGTAGACAGCAAAGACTTCCCCAGGCAGGCACCGCGGCGCATGGGTGCATCCCATCGCAGGGTCATCCCGAACACGTGATCGCGACAAGTACGGCGGATCAGTCCTTCGGACGTCGCTTCAGGCGGGCCCGTTTCGGCAAGGTCCCCGGCCATTGCACGATGTGGTCCTCCAGCTCCTCGTCCGGGATCTCATCCTCGCTGCCCTCGACCCGGCCGCGCACGGAGACGCCGGCCTCGTGCACGGTGTTAGGATCGCCTGAGACCAGCGGATGCCACCAATAGAGGTCGCGTCCCTCGGCGACGAGCTTGTAGCCGCAGCTCGGCGGCAGCCAGTTCAGGGTGCGGACATTGGCCGGGGTCAGGCGGACGCAGTCCGGAACCTTGTCGGAGCGATTCGGGTAGTCTTTGCAGGCACAGCTGGCGCCATCGAGCAGCTTGCAGCCAATATGGGTGAAATAGATATCGCCGGTGTCCTCGTCCTCGAGCTTGTTCAGGCAGCAGCGGCCGCAGCCGTCGCACAGGCTTTCCCATTCTTCCCCAGACATCTGTTCCAACGTCTTGGTTTTCCAGAAGAATCCTTCCTGGCCGGAAGGTCGCTTGGGAGCTGCGGTCATGCGCCTCAACAAGAGTTCGAAAGAGCTACGGCACCGCCATCTAGGGCGTGCGTCGGGAACGGTGCAAGCAACGCCCCCGCAAAGCCCGTAATGACCCGGGGGCAATTAGGCCTGTTGTTCAAAATCGCGAGCGTGGCCATTGGTTTATAGACCCTGCTCGGCTAGAAGGAACGCTGGGTCCCCCCTCGGACGCGTACCGGGCGCCTTGGGTTTGCCGCAACATACCCGCAAGACGTCTCGATGCCGCCCCGGCCGGGTGCTTGAACGCTTTCGAAGCAAGCCGCAAGGGTTCTAGGTGCGCCAGATCATACCACCGCATTGGAAGCAGAGGATCCGGAATTTCTTCCTGGATCTCGATGCGCGCATTGACTCCTCGCTGTTCTCCTCGGCCAAGGGCATCCGCGAGCTCTACGAGCGCTACTCGACCTTCATGGACCGGTTCTATGTCGGGCGCTGGAAGCGTTGGGTGTTCATCGAGCCGCTGTCGGAAGCCGCGACGCTCGGCCTCGGCGGCCTGATCGTCATGCTCGCGCTCGCCATTCCCGCCTTCCGCGAGACGGCGGATGAGGACTGGCTGAAGAAGTCCGATCTCGCGGTGAGCTTCCTCGACCGTTACGGCAACCCGATCGGCAGCCGCGGCATCAAGCACAACGACTCGATCCCGCTGGAAGATTTTCCGGACGTGCTGATCAAGGCGACGCTCGCGACAGAGGACCGCCGCTTCTACGACCATTTCGGCATCGACATCGCCGGCACCGCGCGCGCGCTCGTCACCAATGCCCAGGCCGGCGGCGTCCGCCAGGGCGGCTCCTCGATCACCCAGCAGCTCGCCAAGAACCTGTTCCTGAGCAACGAGCGCACCATCGAACGCAAGGTCAACGAGGCCTTCCTCGCGATCTGGCTGGAATGGCGCCTGACCAAGAACGAGATCCTCAAGCTCTATCTCGACCGCGCTTATATGGGCGGCGGCACCTTCGGCGTCGACGGCGCGGCGCATTTCTACTTCAACAAATCGGCACGCGACGTGACCTTGGCGGAAGCTGCGATGCTCGCCGGCCTGTTCAAGGCGCCGACGAAATACGCGCCCCACATCAACCTGCCCGCGGCACGCGCCCGCGCCAACGTCGTGCTCGACAACCTCGTCGATGCCGGCTTCATGACCGAGGGCCAGGTGTTCGGCGCCCGCCGCAACCCGGCCTTCGCGGTCGATCGCCGCGACGAAGCCTCTCCGAACTATTATCTCGACTACGCTTTCGACGAGATGCGCAAGCTGGTCGACACCTTCCCGAAATCCTACACCGAGCGCGTCTTCGTGGTCCGCACCGCGATCGACGCCAACGTGCAGAAGGCCGCCGAGGACGCAGTCGAGAACCAGCTGCGCCAGTTCGGCCGCGACTATCATGCGACGCAGGCGGCGACGGTCGTCGCCGACCTCGATGGCGGCATCCGCGCCATGGTCGGCGGCCGCGACTACGGCGCCAGCCAATTCAACCGCGCCACCGACGCCTATCGCCAGCCCGGCTCCTCGTTCAAGCCCTATGTCTACACCGCGGCGCTCTTGAACGGTTACACGCCGAATTCGATCGTGGTCGACGGACCCGTCTGCATCGGCAATTGGTGCCCGCAGAATTATGGCCATTCCTATTCCGGCTCGGTGACGCTGACGCAGGCGATCACGCGCTCGATCAACGTCGTGCCGGTGAAGCTGTCGATCGAGATCGGCCGGCGGGATCAGCCGAAGGCGCCGAACCCGGCCAAGGTCGGCCGCGGCAAGATCGTCGAGGTCGCCCGCCGGTTCGGCATCAAGGCGCCGCTGCCCGACACGCCGTCGCTGCCGATCGGCTCGGACGAAGTCACCGTGCTCGAGCACGCCGTCGCCTATGCGACCTTCCCCAACCGCGGCAAGGCCGTGACGCCGCATGCCGTGCTGGAGGTGCGCACCGGCGCCGGCGACCTCGTCTGGCGCTGGGACCGCGACGGGCCGAAGCCGCGCCAGGCGATCCCCGCCTCGGTCGCCGCCGACATGGCGGGCATGATGAGCCACGTCGTCAGCGAAGGCACGGCGCGCCGCGCAGCGCTGGACGGCATTCCGACCGCGGGCAAGACCGGTACGACCAATGCGTATCGCGACGCCTGGTTCGTCGGCTACACCGGCAATTTCACCTGCGCGGTCTGGTACGGCAACGACGACTATTCGCCGACCAACCGCATGACCGGCGGGTCGCTGCCGGCGCAGACCTGGCACGACATCATGCTGGTGGCGCATCAAGGCGTCGAGGTCCGGGAGATTCCCGGCATCGGCATGGGCCAGAAGCTGCCGCCGCAGCATGTCAGCAACGCGCAGGCCAATGCGGGGCCGAAGGTGCTGGAGACCAAGCCCGGTCCGCCGCCCATCCTGACCAAGCGCGGCGCCGACATCCTGGTGCGCGTCGAGAAGCTGCTGGATGACGCGGCCAAGACCGTGAACAAATCGTCGGCCGCCGACGCCAATCCGGCCAGGTCGTCATCGTCGAACAGCGCGCTCGCCTTCCCGCAGAACTATGCGGAAGAGAACGCCAATGCCTCCGCCCCGCGCAAGAATTGATCGAAACCCGTGCGGCTGATCCTGATCACATTGACGGCGCTTCTTCTCGCAGGCGTGGTCGGCGTCGGCGCGACCTGGATGACGACGACGCGCGGCACGGATATCGGCGCACTGACCATCGGCCCCTGGACCGCGCGCCCGCGCACCGGCACCGCCGACGTCGACCCCTATTCGCGCGCCACCATCGTGCGCAACGGCGAGCTGCCGATCGGCACCGGCGATGGCGTCGCTTTCACCGCGACCACCGACGACAAAAAGAAGGCGCTTGACGGCCGCTGCGACGTGGTCGTCTCCGGCGTGACGCCGCCGGCGCGGTTCTGGACGCTGACGCTCTACGACCGCAAGGGCCATCTCGTCGCCAATTCGCTCCAGCGCTACGGCTTCACCAGCCAGGAGATCGTGCGCCAGTCCGACGGCTCGTTCGAGATCCGCATCGCCTCGCGCTCGCGCGCCGGCAACTGGCTGCCGACCGGCGGCATCGAGCGCTACGCCTTGATGCTGCGCCTGTACGACACGCCGGTGGGCGTCGCCACCCGCACCCAGCGCGATGCGCCGATGCCCTCGATCACGACGGTGGGCTGCTCATGATCCGCCTGCTGTTCACCATCGTCGCCGGCATCGTCCTCGGCCTCGTCGTCCATCTCGTCAGCGTGCTGGCGCTGCCGCGGATCGCGACGCAGGATGCCTATTCGCGGCTGACGCCGATGACCAAGCTGAACGCCGTCACCCAGCTTCCCCTCGCCGATCCGCAGACCTCGCCGATGCCGTTCATGGATCCGGCCTTTGCGCTCGCGATCTGCCGCTATGATCTGACGAACGGGCCGATCAAGCTCACGGTGCCGGTGAGCCAGGCCTACACCTCGGTGTCGTTCTACACCCGCAACGAGATCGCCTATTACGCCATCAACGATCGCTCGGCCGGCCGCAAGGTGATCGAGCTCGACCTGATGACGGAAGCGCAGCACAGCGAACTGCCCGAGGACGAGGAGGTCACCGCGGCCGACCGCCTGATCATCGATTCCCCGACCGCGACCGGCCTGATCCTGATGAAGGCGCTCGCCCCCGAGCCGGGCCTGATGCAGCAGGCGCAGGCAACGCTGGCAGCCGCGACCTGCGCGCCGCAGACCGAGGCGCCCGCCAAGGCCGAGGCGCCGCGTCGACGCTGACGAACGGTTGTTTGGCAGCGCCGCAAAAACCAGATTCGAAAACAACCCCATGCACAGTAGCGAAGCTGTTGATTTCCATCTGTTTTTATTCTCAGAGATTCCTGCCGCTCGAGTGGCGGCCCTGTCCGCCTTGGCGCCCTGGTAGCTCGGGCGGAGACACGCCTGACGCAATCGCTCCAAACTTCCTTTGACACGTCGGGCAAAACACCTGTCAGAATGGCATCATCGAATGTCGTGACACCCGCACGGAGCAATCCGTTGCGGGTTTTTCATGTCGAGACCCAGGGACGTCATGCAGATTGCGGATGGGCGGTGTTGATCCTGTCTAAGAACGTCCTGATCCCCCATCTTGAAACAGCCGGGCGATTTCACATACATTGTCCGCGTGGGGGACGAAGCAGACTCCCCGTGAGACTCCGGTCCAAGCTCTGCGCAGCACGCAATACGTGGAGCTTGCGCATGGACACCGAACGACACCCCTCTTCCCGCAATATCGTCGCCATCCTCTCGCGCGGAGATGCGGTCGCGCGCCGGGACGCGACGCCGCAAAACAGCCGCTTCGTCTGCGTCTTCGAGGCCCTCGCCGCCGTCGGCGTCGAGGCTCGACCGGTCATCTACGACGAGAGCGTCAGCGACACGGTCCGCGACCAGCTGCTCAGCGTCGACGGCGTGCTCGTCTGGGTCGATCCGATCCATCAGGGCAAGACGCGCGCCGAGCTCGATGCCCTGCTGCGCGACGTTGCGGCCCGGGGTCCCTGGGTCAGCGCACATCCGGACGTCATCCTGAAGATGGGCGTCAAGGAGGTGCTCTACCAAACGCGTCATCTGGGCTGGGGCACCGACACGCATCGCTACGATAGTGCTGCGGCATTCCGCGCCGAATTTCCCTCACGCCTCAAGGCGAGTGGCCCCCGCGTGCTGAAGCAGAACCGCGGCAATGGCGGCCAGGGAATCTGGAAGGTCGAGTTACCAACTAGCGCCGACGGCATCGTCCGCGTGCTGCATGCGCAACGCGGCAGCCTGCCCGAGGACATGCCGATCGAGAACCTCTTCGCGCGCTGCGAGCCCTATTTCGGCTGGGGCGGCTGCATCATCGACCAGGCCTATCAACCTCGCCTGCCCGACGGCATGATCCGCTGCTACATGAGCGGAGCCAAGGTTGCCGGCTTCGGCCATCAATTGATCAAGGCCCTGATCCCGCCGCCGCCGGAAGGCCCCGATGCGCCTGCGGCGCAACCGGGACCGCGCATCATGCACGGGCCGGATGCCCCGCCGTTCCAGGCCCTGCGGCGATCGATGGAGAACGAATGGACACCACGGATGATGGAGACGCTCGGCATCGATGAAGGCTCGTTGCCCGTGATCTGGGATGCGGACTTTCTCTACGGCCCGCGGAATGCCACCGGCGGCGACACCTACGTGCTGTGCGAGATCAACGCCAGCTCCTGCTTCCCCATCCCCGACGAGGCGCCCGCCGCGATCGCACGGACGGTGAAGCATCGCTTGCGCCGGGCTCAGAAAGTGCGCGCCGGTTGACATCGCCGAGAACACGCGACGGACGGGCTCCACCCGTCCTCGCATCACGGCACCAGCCCGCACTCGATTTGATTGCTACCAAGCCGCATCAGTCTCAGCCGCGATCATGGTGAATTCCTCTCAAGGACGACTCGTCTTGCCGATGCGAGCCCTGCAGCAGTCAGCACGAGGAAGGTCATGCCGATCGTGACTGGCAGGCCGGCTGGGCCGAGGTGATCCATCGCGACTCCCGCGAGGAGTCCACCTCCCGTTCCGCCTACCCCTCGCATGAGCGAGAGGCCTGCGGTTCCTGCAATCAACTTCTCTCCGGAGAGCCGGTCGCCCATTTCGATCAGGGACAAGGTCTTCACGCCGTAAGCGACAGCGCCCCAGACGAACAGCAGCGGCCACAACACATTGGTCGACACGACATAGGGAAGCGCCGCAGCCCCGGCCGTCGTCAGTCCTGCGCAGAGCAGCATGGCAAGACGGCGCGAGCTTCGGTCGGAAAACCATCCGATAAGATATTGGAGGGCGATGCTCCCCGCGTTCAAGACGCTCACTGCCACGGCCATCGCTGCTTCCGACCATCCCGCCGTCACGCCGTAGACGGGAAACAGCGAGAGCGTAATCTGGTCGAACAGGGCAAAACATGCGACGGCAAGTGCGAGAAGCGGGAACGGCATAAGAGAGCCGCGCCTCTTCTTGTTCTCGGCGGCCATTGTAGGCGCGGTGCGCCAAATGCATGAAAGGATTCCCGCCGACACCAGCGAGGCAATGCAAATGACGACAAATGGGATATCGCTGTGGGCGCCCGTAACGACGAGGACGAGCGGTCCAAGTGCGAACGCCAAAGCGAATACCGATGCATAGACACCTACAATGCGTCCGCGCTTCGTGGGATCTGCCCGTTGCGTAATCCATGCTTCGCCGACCACGAAAAGGCCGTTCAAGGCAACGCCCAGTGCCAGCCGCGCCGGAAACCACAGCGTGACGGAATGAACGGCTCCGATCACAGCGACCACCAGGGCGATCGCGACCGCGCATCCGATCGCGAGTCTCGACGCGCCCACGCGCCTTGCAAGTGTCGGAATGAAAGCCGCGGACGCTATCGCTCCCAAAGGAGTCATCGCGGCACTCAACGCAATCATCGAGGAACTGGCTCCCTGCGCAGCGAGCCGAAATGCCAGCAATGGATACAACACGGATGAACACACCGCGACTGCGCTGACGGCGCAGATGAGTGCGGCTTGAACCGGCGCTGCGCATGCAGGCGCCGATTCCCTGTTCTCCAACCGCTCGTCGTGATGCATGATGCGCTACGTCAGCCACTAATTTGCCGAGCCCTTCGGTAGAGTTAATAAGAAAGGCAGCGTCTGGTTGCAAAGACGTTGATCGTTTATCGAAAAAGGCTCTCAAGCGGCTCGCTCGGGACCTGACGACGAGTGTTGTCAGCTCGCGGTCTGACGGATCGGGCAATAGCTCATGTCCGCGAACGATGGCAGCAGCTGTCACGCGACAGTAGGACGCAATCGCAACCCGCGATGCGTCGTTGAAGCTGCGAGTCTGCGGCGTTATCGATCCCTGCAATCTGCTTTGATCGGGAGGAACGCATGAGCACCATCACTGGCGGCTGTCATTGCGGCGCAATCCGCTATGAGATCGAGGGCGAGGCAATCGTGCACGCGCTGTGTCACTGTCGTGACTGCCGGCTCCACGCGGGCGCACCGGTGGTTGGCTGGACGATGTATGCCGAAAATGCGCTCAAGGTGACCAAGGGCGAGCCCAAGCTTTACAAGTCTTCGGAGCACGGCCGGCGGCACTTTTGCAGCAATTGCGGCACCGGCCTGTTTTACGTCAATGCCGACATCCTGCCCGGGATGATCGACATCCAGAGCGCGACCTACGACGATCCCGATGCGGTGCCGCCGACGATGCAAATGCAGGTGGCCGAGCGCCTCCGCTGGATGGAGCACGCGCACGAGCTGCCGACGTTCGACCGCTATCCGCCGCAGCCGTCGTAGCGGCAGGCATCATCGCAGCCACTGCTTGATCTGCCGCGTCACTTCGGCAGTCGAGATGCCGTAGCGGTCGTGCAGTGTCGGCAGCGCGCCGGCGGTGAGAAACGCGTCGGGCAGCCCGATCTGTCGAAACGCGGGATGGACGCCCGCGCGCATCAGCAGCGCCGCCACGGCTTCACCCAAGCCGCCGATCACGGTGTGGTTCTCGGCGACGACGACGAGGCGGCCGGGCCTGGCCGCTTCGCGCAGGATCGCCTCGGTGTCGAGCGGCTTGATGGTCGGCACGTGCAGGATTGCTGCGTTGACGCGATCATTAGAGAGAGCCTGGGCCGCCTCCAGCGCGCGCATGGTCATGATCCCCGACGAGATGATCAGAACATCAGTGCCGTCGCGCAGCAGCGCAGCCTTGCCGAGCTCGAAGCGGTAATTGTACTCGTCGAGCACCAGCGGCACCTGCCCGCGCAGCAGCCGCATATAGACCGGCCCGCGATGCGCGGCGATGGCCGGCACGATCTGCTCGATCTCATGCGCATCGCAGGGGTCGATCACCGTCATGTTGGGCATCGCGCGGAACAGCGCGAGATCCTCGGCGGCCTGATGGCTCGGCCCGTAGCCGGAGGTCAGGCCGGGCAGCGCGCAGGCGATCTTCACGTTGCGATCTTCTTCCGCGATGGTCTGGTGGATGAAGTCGTAGGCCCGGCGCGAGGCGAACACCGCATAGGTCGTCGCGAACGGCATGAATCCTTCCGCGGCGAGACCCGACGCCGCGCCGAACAGCAGCTGCTCGGCCATGCCCATCTGATAGTAGCGATCGGGGAACGCCTGCGCGAAGATGTGCAGGTCGGTGTATTTGCCGAGATCGGCGGTCATGCCGACGACGTCCTCGCGGCTGCGGGCAAGCTCGACCAACGCATGGCCGAACGGAGCCGGCCTGGTGCGCTGCCCTTCCGCCGCGATCGAGGCGATCATCGCCGAGGTGGTCAGCTTGTCCTTTCCGGTCGGAGGCGATCCCTCGGACTTCACGGCTGGTCTCCCGCGTCCAGGGCCGACAGGGCGAGCTGCCATTCATGCGGCTCGATACGAATGAAATGGTTCTTCTCGCGCTGCTCCAGGAAGGGAACGCCCTTGCCCATCAAGGTGTCGGCGACGATCATGCGCGGCTTGGGTGCGGCATGTGCCATCGCCGCATCGAAAGCGCCCACGACGGCGTCGAGATCGTTGCCGTCGACACGCTGCACGAACCAGCCGAACGCTTCCAGCTTGTCGACCAGCGGCTCGAAGCCGAGCATCTGCTTCGAAGGACCGTCGGCCTGCTGATTGTTGACGTCGACGATCGCGATGATGTTGTCGAGCTCGTGGTGGGCCGCCGACATGATGGCTTCCCATTTGGAGCCTTCGTCCAGTTCGCCGTCGGAGAACAGCGTGAAGATGCGCGCGGTGGATGTCTTGCGCTTCAGTCCGAGCGCCATGCCCACGGCAATGGCGAGGCCGAGGCCCAGCGAGCCCCCGGACATCTCCATGCCCGGCGTATAAGAGGCCATACCGGACATCGGCAGGCGGCTGTCGTCGAAGCCATAGGTTTCGAGCTCGGCTTCGGGAATGATCCCGGCCTCGATCAAGACTGCATAGAGCGCGATCGCATAATGCCCGTTCGACAGCAAGAAGCGGTCGCGGCCCTCCCAGGCGGGATCTTCGGCGCGGAACCGCATCGCGTGAAAATAGGCGACCGCCAGCACGTCGGCGATGTCGAGCGCCTGGGCGATATAACCCTGGCCCTGGACCTCGCCCATCCGCAGGGCGTTGCGGCGAATGTTGCGGGCGCGCTGCGCCAGCGTCGGCGCGTTCGCGAGCGTTGCCATGATCGTCTCTCCCTGCCCGCTCAGTGGATCAGCATGCCGCCGTTGACGTCGATGACCGCACCGGTGACGTAGGCCGACAGGTCGGAGGCGAGGAAGGTGTAGATGCCGGCGACGTCGGCGGCCTCGCCGAGCCGGCCGAGCGGGATGCCCTCGATGATCTTCGCGCGCATCTCCTCGGTGAGCTTGCCGGCGGTGATGTCGGTGCCGATCAGGCCCGGCGTCACGCAGTTGACGCGGATGCCGTCGGGCCCGAATTCACGCGCCATTGCCTTGGCGAGCCCGAGCACGCCCGCCTTGGCCGCCGAATAATGCGGTCCGCCGAAAATGCCGCCGCCGCGCTGGGCCGAGACCGACGACATGCATGCGATCGATCCGCTTCTGCGCTTGCGCATATGCGGGATCACCGCCTGCGACAGGAACAGGATGCCCTTGAGGTTGACGTCCTGGATGCGGTCCCAATCTTCCGGCGTGATGTCGAGAAGCTTGACCGGCTGGGTGACGCCGGCATTGTTGATGAGGATGTCGATCTGGCCGAATTTGGCCATCACGGCTTCCACGGCCTTGATGCAGGCCTGCTTGTCGGCAACGTTGCAGGCAAGGCCGAGATGCGGCTCGCTGCCGGCCGGTTCGAGGCCGCGGGCAGCAGCCTCCGCAGCCGGACCGTCGATATCGAGGATGGCGACCCGGGCGCCTTCCGCTGCAAAGCGGCGGGCCGTGGCAAGGCCAATGCCCCGCGGCGAGGCCGCGCCGGTGATGATGGCAGTCTTGCCGCGTAGCAGCATGTGCTCCTCCCTGGATCGCTTTTGCCTGCCGCGCAGGCGCGGCGTTCTTGACCTCATTCATTATGCAGGCGCAGCTTTTCCCACAAACGCGCTGTTGTCTTGCATAGGTGAATTTGGTTCACTTGTCGGATGCTGCTGTCATCCATCCCGATATCGTCCATCCGCGCCTTCGAGGCGGCCGCGCGCACCGGCTCGTTCCGGGATGCGGCGAACGAGCTTCACCTCACCCCAAGCGCAGTCAGCCACGCCATTCGCAAGCTCGAAGGCGCGATGGGCACCGTCCTGTTCGAACGCAGCGCCCGCGCCATTCGTTTGACGCCGGCAGGCGAGAACCTGATGCGTCATGCCGGTGCCGCCTTCGACAATCTGCGGCGCGGCATCGAGGAGGTCGCGGGCCGCGGTCCGCAACTATTGAGGGTGCACTGCGCGCCGAGCTTCGCCGCCCAATGGCTCGCCCCGCGCCTCGCCCGCTTCATGGCCGCCGAGCCCAAGCTCGAGGTCCGCCTCGCCGCCGGCACCGAGTACGCCCGGTTCAGCAACGACGATTTCGACATCGACATCGTCTACGGCCAGCCGCGGGCCGAGGGCGTCGAGGTGATGTCACTCGGCGAAGAGACCGTGACGCCGCTCTGCACGCCCGAACTCGCAAAGAAGATCCGCAAGCCGAAGGATCTGTTCGACCAGGTGCTGATCCGCTCCGAGGTGAAGCAGGTACAGTGGCATCAATGGTTCAGCGCCAACGGCCTCGAGGCGCCGGCCATTCACGGCATGCGCTTCGATCGCAGCTTCCTGGCGATCGCGATGGCCACAAGCGGCCTCGGCGTGACGCTGGAATCGACCCGGCTGGCCGAACGCGAGATCGCGACCAAGCGGCTGGTTGCGCCGCTCTCCGGACGTTCCGTCGATATCCGCTATGTCGGCCATCACCTGGTGTTTCCGCGCGCAAGCCAGCAGCGCCGGCCCATCCGCGTGTTCACCGAATGGATCACGCGCGAGCTTGCGGCCGGCCGCCCGGTCTGATCTCTGCGCGCGAACGGGTCAGGCCGAGTCGGGGAGTGTCGTCCGCCCGATCGCCAGCAGAGGCGTCATGAACAGCCGCACCCCGAAGCGCCGGCCTTCTTGGCGGTTTCGTCGGCGGCGCAGCAGGCCGAGACGTCTTCCGTCGCTGGGCCACTGCAGCAGCCGGAAGCGGCTGCGGACTCCACGCCGCCCCGGGTGCAGACGCCGGTCTCCGGCAGCACGAGCTCGACACGCGCCGCAGCCGCCTTGTCGCCGGCGATGTCGGCGGCGATCGAGCGCACCTGTTCGTACCCGGTCATCATCAGGAAGGTCGGCGCACGACCGTAGGATTTCATGCCGGCGATGTAGAAGCCTGTCTCGTCATGGGCGAGCTCGCGCGCGCCGTGGGGACGGACGGTGCCGCAGCTATGCTCGTTGGGATCGATCAGCGGCGCGAGCGCGACGGGTGCCTCGATGGCGGGATCGAGCCGCAGCCGCAGCTCGGAGAGGAACGACAGATCGGGACGGAAACCGGTCGCGACGATCAACTCGTCCGCGATCACGCTGCGCGCGCCGCAGCAGGCACCCGCCGAGATCCTGAGGCGGCCTTCGGCGTCCGAGACGTGCGTGACACCGAAGCCGGACTCGATCGCGATCTTGCCGGCGGCCACGAGCGCTGCGAAGGCAGAGCCAAGCTCGCCGCGTGCGGCCAGCTTGTCATTGCGGCCGCCGCCAAACGCCTTCGCAGGTTCGGTGCCACGCAACAGCCAGACGGGCTTCGTGCCGGGTACCTCCTCGGCGAGTTGCACGAGGTCGATCAGCGTGCCGATGGCGGAATGGCCGGCGCCGAGCACGGCGACGGTCTTGCCGGCATATCTGGCGCGGCCTGCGCCCCGCACATCCGGCATGCCATAGGCGATGCGATCCGCGCGCTCGCGTTCGCCGATGGCGGGCAGGCCGTTGCTGCCGGCTGGATTGGGCGAGAACCACGTGCCTGAGATGTCGATCACGGCATCGGCGCGCAGCACCTCCGGGCCCTTGCCGTTCTGATAGCGGATCTCGAACGGCGCCTGCTCCCTGCCCTTCGTCTTGGCCTTGTCGAAGCCTGCGCGGCTGATGGACGTGACACGGCTGGACGTCCGGATCACATCGCGCAGCTTCGTTCCGGTCGCGAGCGGCGCGAGGTAGCGTTCGATCAGCTCGCTGCCGGTCGGATAGGAGCCCGGGTCTGGCGAATTCCACCCCGTGGGCGCGAGCAGGCGTGCCGCCGCCTTGTCGACATTGTATTCCCACGGCGAGAACAGCTGCACGTGTTGCCACTGCCGGACGGCGTGGGCGGGCTCAGGCCCGCCTTCGAGCACAATGGGAGACATGCCGCGTTCGAGCACGTGCGCGGCCGCCGCGAGACCGACGGGCCCTGCCCCGATGATTGCCACCGTTTTCTCGCTCATCTCGCCATCTCCCATCCTTCTAGAATCATCGAATAAGTCTGCCCGAAAGAAATCAGGCCGCCGTTTGCGTATCCTTGCACCCGACGTCGTCCGCGCAGCATTCCGCAGCCAGGAAATCCACCAGGCCCCGCATCGCGTCGTAGTTCGCATGGCACACGAGCGTCGTGGATTCGCGCACCTGACTGACGAGCCCGACCGAGACCAACGTCTTGATGTGATGCGACAGCGTCGAGGCCGGGATCTTGAGCTTGTCCTGCAGGCGGCCGACGGGCATGCCGGAATGCCCGGCGCGAACCAATGCACGATAGATCTGGAGTCGCGTCCGGTTGCCCAGTGCTTCCAAACGTGCCGCTGCGTCATCGATCCTCATGGCCGGCAACGATGCTCTCATTCACGTCGGCAGTCAACCATATTTCTAGAATGTTCGAAATACGCGGGGCGTGGATTCGGGGTTGACGCATTCCCAACATTTCCATAAGTCTGGATATATGGAAATCGAGGAAGTTGTCCTGGCGCTCGCGGCGCTGTCGCAACCGACCCGTCTGGAGGCGTTCCGGACGCTGGTCCGGCACGAGCCTGAGGGTCTTGCGGCGGGCGATCTCGCCCGCCTGCTGGAAGTCCCCCAGAACACGCTTTCGGCACACTTGTCGATCCTGAGCCGCGCGCGCCTCGTGTCGTCCGAGCGGCACAGCCGCTCGATCATCTACCGCGCCAATCTCGGCGAATTTCGCGACGTCGCGGTTTTCCTGCTGCGCGATTGCTGCGGCGGACGGCCGGAGGTTTGCCAACCCGTCGTCGAGACGCTGCGAGCGTGCTGCGCGCCCAAACGAAGGGAGCGAAGCCGTGCCTGATCAGATGCACGCCTTCGATCTTTCGCGGCGCCTCGCGGCCGAGGCGCTCGGCACCGGCATGCTCGTCACGACCGTGGTCGGGTCCGGAATCATGGCGGAAACCCTGACCAGGGACGTGGCGCTTGCGCTGCTCTGCAACACCTTGCCGACCGGGGCCATCCTGGTCGTCCTGATCACGGTGTTCGGTCCGATCTCCGGCGCACACTTCAATCCGGCGGTCACGCTCGTCTTCACCGGCAAACGCGAGCTGCCGATGAACGAGGCCGCGCTTTACGTGATCGCGCAGATCGCCGGCGGCATCGCGGGCACGCTGGCGGCACATCTGATGTTCGGACTGCCCGTGCTCGACCTCTCGGCCAAGGTCCGAACCGGAGGGCCGCAATGGTTCGCCGAAGCCGTCGCCGCGTTCGGGCTGGTCACGACGATCCTTGCCGGCGTCCGCTTTCAGCGAGCGGCCGTTCCCTGGCTGGTGGGCCTTTACATCACGGCGGCCTATTGGTTCACGGCCTCCACATCGTTTGCCAATCCGGCAGTAGCAATCGCAAGGTCGCTGACGAACACGTTCGCCGGCATTCGCCCTGTTGACCTGCCCGGATTCATCCTTGCCGAACTCTGCGGCGCGTTCGCCGGCATGCTGCTGATGCACTGGCTGCTCGGCCCCTCCCGCGCGCCCGCCCCTGTCCCGATTGCGGAGACCACACGATGAGCGTCACGATCTATCACAACCCGGCTTGCGGCACCTCGCGCAACACGCTGGCGATGATCCGGCAGAGCGGCGTCGAGCCTGATGTCATCGAATATCTGAAGACGCCGCCCTCCCGTGAAAAGCTGGTCGGGCTCATCGCAGCCATGGGCATGACTGCTCGCGCGCTGCTGCGGGAGAAAGGCACGCCCTATCGCGAGCTCGGCCTCGACGATCCCAAATGGTCAGATGACGAGCTGATCGACCAGATGCTCGCGCATCCGATCCTGATCAACCGCCCGATCGTCGTGACGCCGAAAGGCACCCGGCTGTGCCGTCCTTCGGAGGCCGTGATCGATCTTCTGGACAACCCGGTTGGCCGGTTCGTGAAGGAGGACGGCGAGGTGGTGGAAGCGCGATAGGCGCTTCATCGCCGTTTGCGATCAGATCTTCGGAATCTTCGCCCGCTCCACCACACCCGTCCATTTGGTGATCTCGGTCTCGATCAGCGCCTTCATCTCCTCGGGCGAGCTGCCGCGCACCTCGCCGCCGACGGCAGTTTCCAGCCGTTGCTTGAGATCGGGGTCCCTGAGTGCGTCGCGCGTTGCTGCATTGAGCGCAGCGACGATGGCGGGCGGCGTTCCCTTCGGGGCCAGGAGGCCCGCCCAGGTCCGCACGTCGTAGCCCTTGATGCCGGCCTCCTGAACCGTCGGCACGTCGGGCAACAGCGCGGTGCGCACCGGCGAGGTCACCGCAAGTCCGCGGATCGCGCCGCTCTGGATCTGGGGCGCGAGGAGAACCGGCGTGCCGACGATGACCGGAACCTCGCCGCCGAGCAGTGCGGTGATGGATTGGGAATCGCCGCGATACGGTACGTGCAGGATTTCGACGCCTGCAGTCGCATTCAACAGCTCGCCGGCGAGGTGATGGGTGCTGCCGAACCCCACCGATCCAAAGCTGAGCGAACCCGGCTTCGCCTTCGCCATGGCGACGAGCTCGCCGAGCGATTTTGCCGGATGGTCGTTACGCACCGCGATGACGAGCGCGTAGTACACCAGCGTGCAGACCATCTCGAAGCTGTCGGCGGGCTGATAGGCGAGGCTCTTGTAGGTCGCCGCGGAAATCGCGTGGGCGCCGGTGACGAGCCCGATCGTGTAACCGTCGGGCGCAGCTTTCGCGATCGCATCCGCAGCGATGTTGCCGCCGGCGCCGGGCTTGGCCTCGACGATGATCGGCTGCCCGAGCCGCTTCGAGAGGCCGTCGGCAATGATGCGCGACAACGTGTCGGCCGCCCCGCCTGCGGCAAAACCGTGCAGCAGGCGGATCGGGCGCGACGGATAATTGTCCGCTGATGCAGGAACGGTCGCCAGACAACCGCCCAGCAGAAAAATGGCCGCAGCAAGCCGCTTCATCCGTCGCATGGATGCTCCTCCCCTTGATGTTATCTCGTTGGCCGCAGGGCGTGCGGCGTCGTTCCGTCGAATTTGAATCCGCTAACGGGCGAACTCGATGCATTCAGGCGAAGGCGCCATGCCCCAGACGTCGCGCGGCAGGCCGACCCAGATCTTCGGCCGCTGTGGACGATCGCGATGCCAGGGACGCGGCTCGAAATAGCCGAGCGCCTCGTCGGTCATGCGGTCGAGATCGCAAAACAGCTCGACCAGATGCCCGTCGGGATTGCGGTGATAGATCGCGGTGTTGTGCCCGGGGCCGTGACGCACCGGACCCCAGAGCACAGGCAGCTTGTGCCGCGCGAGATGGTCGCAGGCCTGATGCATGTGGGCGGGGCCGCGCAGCTCGAAAGCGACATGATGCAGGCCGCGGCCCGGCGCGCGGGCGAAGTTCAGCGTGTGGTGTTCAAAGCCGCTGCGCATGAAGACGAAGCGGTCCTCAATCCAGTCGGAGACCCGCAAGCCCATGAAATTGGCATAGAAGTCCGAGGCCGCGTGCGGATCGGGCGTCCGAAGGGCGACATGGCCGAGCTTGCTGACGGCAAGCGCACCGATGCGCTCCTGCGCGGGCGTCGGCGTCCAGCCCTGAATCAGCTCGAAGCGTGTCCCCTCGGGATCGCTGAACGACAGCAGCCTGGAGACGCCAGGCAAGGAATCGCTCTGAAGCTCTGGCCGCAGATCGGCCTGCTTGAGCGCAGCGCCGAGCGCCTCGATCTGCACATCGGGAGATATCTCGAAGGCGATGCTCTTTAATTCGGCGTCACCGGGCTCGATCACGAGCGAGAGCTGCTCGGAATCGTTGGCGAGAAAGACGCGGTCACCGTCGCGGCCGACGAGGCCAAGGCCGATCACGGCGCGGTAATAGTCGAGCAACCGCTCCGGATCGGGCGAGGCAAAGGTGGCGTGCCGCAACCGGGTGAAGCGTGCAATGGGTGTCTGTGTCGTCATCGTCCACCCCTCATGGCGTCATGATGATCTTGCCGAGCGCGGAGCCCTGCTCGAGCAGCGTGTGGGCCTGCCTGACCTCGTCGAGCTTCAGGACCGCCGAGATCGCCGGCCTGATCGCATTGCGGCCCAGGGCATCGATCACACTGCGCATCAGGGCGCGACGCCCGTCGCGATCGTGGTCGTAGATATGGAAGGAGAAGCAGCGCACGGCCGGACAGATGTCGAGATGGTTGCGCATCGCCCCCATCAGGTTCTCTTCCGGCAATCCCGCGAAGGCGTTGTACGACAGCAGCGTGCCCCATTTGCCGAGCGCGCCGAGATAGGCGGTGAACTCGGGCCCGCAGACGTGATCGAGCACGAGGCCGACGCCCTCGCCGTTGGTGAGTTCGCGGGTGCGCGCCACCACATCTTCACTCCGATAGAAGATGACATGATCGGCGCCGTTGCTGCGCGCGAACTCCGCCTTCTCTTGGGTCGAGACCGTGCCGATGACATTCATCTGCGCGAGCTTGGCGAGCTGCACCAGCGCAGTGCCGACCCCCCCGGCCGCGCCGATCACCAGCACGCTTTTAGGCGCGCGCGGATGGTTGCACTCGTGCAGCAGCGCGTACGCGACCTGATAGTTAGACAGGCACACGGCCGCTTGCAGATCGACATTGTCGGGCAGCGCGTGAACGGCGTCCGCCGGTGCGACCACATAATCGGCGTAACAGCCGCCGCGCTGAGACAGATCGCGCGCGCTGAGCAAAACCTTCTGGCCGATCGCAAAACCCTCGACACCGGGGCCGAGCGCTGCGATGCGGCCCGCGACGTCGTTGCCGGGATTGGCCGGCAGCGGCGGCATCCATTTGTAGACGCCGCGCCGGATCAGCACGTCGGGCTGGCCGACCCCGAACGCTTCGGCCCGGATCTGCACCTGGCCGGGTCCGGGCACCGGCACGGGAAGCTCGACCAAGTCGAGTGCATCCGGCCCACCCGGCTGACGCACCAGCACCGCTCTCATGATTCAGCCGCCTCCCAAAGTCCATATTTTCGAAAATCATACCGTTTGCGAAAATTATTGCAAGATGGTCGTTGGCGCGGCATGTTGGACCATCGATTCACCGACAGACATCATGCCTGACAGCGCCATCCGCCCCCGCAAGGAATTCGGCAAGACCATCGCTGCCGACATTACGCATCGCTTGCGCGAGGAGATCATTGCCTGCGGCCTGGCGCCGGGCGAGCCGCTGCGCTTCGACGTGCTGCGCGAACGGTTCGGCGCGAGCTTCACGACGCTGCGCGAAGCGCTGACGGCGCTTGCCGCCGAAGGACTGGTCGATGCGCAGGAACAGCGCGGATTTCGCGTGGCGCCGGTCAGCCGCCAGGATCTGGTGGAAGTCACCGACGCGCGGGTCCTGATCGAGATGGAATTGATCCGCCGCGCGATCGCGCGAGGCGATGACGATTGGGAAATCGCCGTGATCTCGACGCTGCACCGATTGAAGCGGATCGAGCAGCGCGATCCCGAACACCCCTTGAGCGACCCCGAGTGGAAGATCGCCCATCGCCAATTCCACCAGGCGCTGGTGTCCGCCTGCGGCTCAGCGACGCTGCTCGCCATTCGCGCCGAACTGTTCGATCGCGCCGAGCGCTACCGGCATCTCTCCGCCAATTTCCGGCCGCGCCCGCGCGACAAGGCCGGCGAGCACCAGGCGATCATGCAGGCCGCCATATCCCGCAATGCGGATCTCGCCGTGCAACTGATCGAGGCGCATATCCGCTCGACGTCGGACAATGTGGCGACCTACGCCGGCCACCTGCTCGATACTGAATAGGCCGTAACAGGAATTTCCGACGCGGCGGGCTTGCGTGGCGCCTAATTTTCGAAAATAATGCGCAAGATCGAAAATTGGAACCTTCGGGGCGAAACCATGAAGCTACTATCATTCTGGGATGGAAATCGGGAAAGCTGGGGCGCCGTTGTCGAAAACGGAATCGTCGATCTCTGCCGCGCCCTGCCCCAATACCCTGTTCTCGCCGACTTCGTCGGCAGCGATGACTATGCGCGCCGCGAGGCCATCGTCGCCGCACACAAGCCGACGATGGCGCTGAGCGACGTCAAATATCTGCCAGTGATCCCCCGCCCCGAGAAGATCGTCTGCGCCGTGCGCAATTATCTCGACCACCACAACGAGGCGGTGGCGTTCGGCATGAAGCGCGAGATCACCGAATTCCCGCCGATCTTCCTGCGGGTCTGGCGCTCCCAGGTGGCGCACAATGCACCGGTGATCCGGCCGAAGGTCTCGGACAATTTCGACTGGGAGGGCGAGCTCGCCGTCGTCATCGGCAAGGGCGGTCGTCACATCAGCCAGGCCGACGCCTGGAGCCACGTGGCGGGATACTCGATCTACAACGACGTCAGCGTTCGCGACTGGCAGCGCCACGCCCAGCAGATCGCTTCCGGCAAGAACTTCGTCGGCACCGGCCCGTTCGGCCCGTGGCTGGTCACGCCCGACGAGATCGGCGACCCGACCAAGCTGAAGCTCGAGACGCGCGTCAACGGCGCGACTGTGCAATCCTCCGACACCTCGATGCTGATCTTCTCGATCCCGCGGCTGATCGAATATTGCTCGACCATCTTCGACCTCGCGCCCGGTGACGTCATCGCCACCGGCACGCCGGCCGGTGTCGGGTTCACCCGCAAGCCGCCGATCTTCCTCAAGCCCGGCGACGTGGTGGAGGTCGAGATCGAGAACATCGGCGTGCTCAGCAATCCCGTCGTGGACGAGGCATAGCACCGCGTATGTCGTACGACATTCGAAAGACCGCGGTCAGCGTCGAGACGATCTGGCACGAGCGTGGCCCGCGGCTGGAGCAGCCGCTGCTGGTCGGCACCGCCGTCGCAATCATCCGCAATCCCTTCGCCGGCCGCTTTGAATCCGACCTGATGCCGTTTCAGGCGTCCTTGCGCGAGCTCGGGCGCGAGCTGGCGACCCGTCTGATCGCGCAGCTCGGCGGCGCAGAGCGCATCGAAGCCTATGGCAAGGGCATCATCGTCGGCGAGGACGGAGAGCTCGAGCATGGTGCGGTCTGGCACGAAGCCGGCGGCCACGGCATGCGCGAGGTGCTGAGCCGATCCAAGGAGCAGCCGAAGGCGATCGTCCCGGCGGCAAAGACCATCGGCGGCCCCGGCACGCGCCTGATGGTGCCTCTCGGCCACATCCACGCCGCCTATGTCCGCAGTCATTTCGGCACGGCCGAGATGACGCTGTGGGACGCGCCACGACGCGACGAGATCGCTTTCGGCCTCGTGATGGCGACGGGCGGCCGCCCGCATGCGCGCATCGGCGGCCTCAAGGCATCGGAGATCTCAGTGCACGACGGGCAGCGCTGACCGACGGGCGTCGACGTTCAGCTATCCGAGCAGTCCCTTCAGTCCCGCGTAGATGGAGCCGACGCCGGTCGCGGCGACGCCGGCCAGCGGCCCGACCGTCTGCATCAGGTCCTGGATCAGGCGGGCGCGGCGGCGCAGCTGTTCCTCGCCGACATGCTGCCCCAGCAGGCGCGCCACCCTGAATGCGAACGCGTTCGGCTTGCCGCCCTGGGTCAGCACACGCGGCAGTATCTGGAAGATCACGACGCTGAGAATGTTGCCGGAGACGAAGGCGAGCAGGATGCTCGCGCCATATTCGAACACTTCACGCCATTCGATCCAGATCGTCGGAAGGATCGGAACATGATCGTGGATCCCCGTGACCGTCAGCATCGACAGGACGCTGACGGCCGCCGCCAGGAACGCCAGCACGAGTGCCGTCAGGGCGGACACCCGGTGCAGCGGATAGGCCACGAAGCCGAACAGCAGCGGGATGGCAATCGACGCAATCCGAAGCGGGATCGGGGACACGTTGAAGGTGATGGTCACGAGCACGTGCGTGATCACCAGCAACAGCGACGGAATGACGACATAGAGCACCGCATGCGTTCCGTAATAGCGCAGCGGATTGTTGTGGCGCTCGAGGCGGACATTGACGCGGTCGAGATCGCGCCTGAGCTTGTCGAGATCGGCAACGATCTCGTCGATCTCGAGCAGCGTCGGCCGCACGACACGCAAGTCCCGCGAGCAGTGCTTGCACGCGATGGCTTCGTCCTTGATCGTCTCGGCGCAGAACGGACATTCCATCGCTAGCGCGACTTCCTTCGCCTCATGATGGCCTCGGCCTCGTCTCTGGCCCGCTGCAGCTCATCGCGCAGCGCCTCGCGCTTGCGCAGGAGATCGTCGCGCTCGGCGATCAGCGTCGCGGGAACGGCGATGTCGCGTCCGCAGGCCGCACAAACCAGCGCCCCCTCCGCAGTCCCGGACTGGCAGTAGGGACACCTCACTTGGGCGCGACCTTGAGGGTGAACATGGTCGTGCCCGGCCGGCCATCGCTGTCCTTGATGTCGACACGCATCGTGTACTCGCCCGGCGGCAACTCTGCATCATGCATGTTGATGCCATCGGGCTGCACGAAGGGCTTGACCCGATGGGTCAGGTCGACGTTCGGCGTCCGGAGGAAGATCACCTTGACCGATTCCGGATCGATCTTGGCCCCGCCATAGGACTGGAATTTCAACACCAGCCGCAGAGGTGAACTCGCGGGGGCGCCCGGCGAGACGAACTCGATCTTGGGGCCGCGCATGATGCCGCGCTGATCGACGGCGACCGCGCCCTTTGGAGGCGGCAGCTGGGCTTCCTCTTCCGTGATCAACGGCGCGGCGCGCGATGATCCCGCAGCCAACAAACCTGCAGCCACCAAGCCCAGTAGCATGTTCCGCTTCATTTTCTTCCCCCTCCCCTTGTCGTCACCGCAAGCCGCCATCGCCGATAATGGTGTAAGGCGCCCAGAACAGCGGGTGAGCGTAGGCAAACTCGGTCTTGCCTTCGCCGCTGAGATAACCGGGACCATCGACGAGGGCCATCGTCGCCTGGCGCAGCGCCTCGCTGCGCGACAGCTTGGGATCGTCGGCCTGCCGCTTGAACAGGTCCGTCACCAATTGCCGCGCCGACTGGGAGTGCACCGACCAGTTCGTCACCAGCAGAGCGCGCGTGCCGGCGTAGAAGAACGCGCGGCCGAGCCCGGAGGCCGCCTCGGCCCCTGCGCCCGCACCGGCGCCGGTGTTGCAGGCGGACAGGACGACCCAGTCCGCGTCCAGCTTGAGACCGAGGATCTCTTCCATCGTCAGCAGCCCGTCGCCGCCATCGCCCGTCACCACCGGCGACGACAAGGCGAGCGCCGGTTGCGTCAGGCCGTTGAGCTCGCCCGGGACCAGGCCGTGCGTGGCAAAAGCCAGGATCCTGAAGCCGGAGAGATTCATGGTCTTCACCGCACTCTCGGTCGCGCTCTTGCCGAGGAACAGCACCTTCGACGGGTCGGCCTGCAAGGCCAGCGCGATCGACTTCAACTCGTCGGCGGTGTCGGGAAGCCGAGGCAAGAGGCCGAGCTCGGCGCTGTCGACGCCGTCGAGCTTGGGACTGTTGCGCCGCTTGAGCGGTCCGCCGCGCGTGATGTTGCCGCCGGCGTCGGCGACCTGAATCTTCTCACCGGTGCCTTCCGCTTCGGCGTGCTGTTCGCTGTTGAAATAGGGATCGCCGAACGCCACGAGATCGCCGCGGCCGGGCTTGCCGGGCGGCAACTGCCGCAGCGTGCGCAACGCTGCCGCCGACGGCACCGTCGACACGGCATCGGTTCGCGCCAGCCACGGCACCTTGCGATAGCCAATGAAGAGCGGATCCTCGTCCGCGGCCACCTCCGCCGGTGCCGTCGGCAACAAGGACAGCGGCAGCAGTCCGAGCGCGCCGTTGGTCACGACGATCAGGTTCTTGGCCGGCTTCCAGCCGCTCTCGACAGGCTTGAGCAGCAGCTCGTACAACTCGTGGCCGAGCTTGAGGTCGAAGGGCGGAATGTCCGAGATCATTGCAGCCTGCGGCTCGAGCGCTTCGCGCAGCTTGCGGATCTTGCTCTCGATGTCACCGATCTTGGCCTGGACGGCGGCGAACGCCACCGGCCCCGACTTCGGCACGGCCCAGACGAAACTGCCGTTCTGGCCGAAATAGAACGACAGCATCGCCTCGTCGTCGGCCAGCGTCGCGCGGATCTCAGCGACGCTCGGCGGCCTGGGTGAGACGAGATCGGCGTAGATCGGGAATTTCTGCTTGATCTCCTGGCGCGCCTTGTCGCGCTGGCCGCGCAAGGTGGAGATCGAGGCCTGGATTTGTCCAACACCTTTCTCGTCGCGCTCCGCCGCGGGAAGCGCGAGCACGTTGTTGAGCGTGCCGAGCTGGGCGTTGACCTGCTTGGTCAGGTCCTGCTCCTTGCGCACGAGTTCGGCGAGCGCGGGATCCTTGGCCGCCGCGCGCGCACTCGAGGCTGCCAATGCCTGCTGCACCGAGCGGCCGCGGACGGCATCGGCCAGGCTGAACGTCTCTTCACCGACGTCCTTGCCGGCTCCTTCCACCCTGCCGAGCAGCAGCAGATAGCTCTCGACGATGGTCTGCAGCCGCTGGCTGCGCGCGGCCACCACGGTGGTGTTCTCGTCGTCGGCGTTCTCGTTGGCGCTCGCCATCATGACCGGAATGGCGGCCTTGAACTCCCTGATCGCATCGGCGTCGCGACGAGCACGCATCAATCCGACCGCCAGCGTGCCGCGCGCGGAGGCGGCGTCGAAATGATTTTCCCCGACCCGGGCGATCTGCTTCTTCACGAGCTGCTCGGCGGCGGCAATGCCGGCGTCCAGCTGACCGGCGCCATAGAGCGACAGGATGCGGGACGGATTGAGCTCGAACACCTGGCGACGCTGCGGCTCCCAGCCCGCGACCGCCTTGTCGATCCGCGCAAACATCACGTTCGCTTCGGCGTTCTGACGCCGCAGCGTCAGGATGCCGGCGAGCTGCGACAGCAGCTGCACGGTGGTCTGCGACTCCTCGGGCACACCCACGGTCTTGTTGATCTCGAGGGCGACACGGCCGAGCTTCTCGGCCTCTTCGTAACGGCCCTGGTCGACCAGAATGCCCGCCAGGCCCATGACGTAGCGCGGCGTAACCGAGTTGTACTTGCCGGTATCCTTCAGGCGCGAGAGCAGCGCGCGGCGCGCGTCCACCTCGGCCTCGGCGAGCCGGCCCTGCTTCGCCTTCATGCGCGCCTGGCTCAACACGGTGCCGTCGATCGCCTGCAGCAGAAGCGTCTCGGCCGGCGCATTGTCCGACGCCATGATCGCCTTCGTGCTGGCGCGCTTGCGCAGCTCCCCGTTGCGATAGGCTGCCTCGGCGTCGGCGAACTGCCCGCGCGCCTCGAAGATCACGGCGCGCGTGAGCTCCAGCTCGCCCTCCCAGCTCTGGCCGAACTTCGCATAGGCCGCTCGCCAGTTGGGATGGCCGCTGGTGCGGGCCTCCTGGATCGCGGTCTGGCTGCGGCGAAGATAGGCTTCGGCCTGTGCGATGTCGCCCATCTGGATGAGAACGGCCGCGATCCCGCGGTTCGTCACGAACTGGAATCCCTTGGCGCCCGGCATGCTGGCCGATTCGCGCAAGAGCCTTTGCATGATCTCGAGCGCGCGCTTCGGATCGCCCGCGATCGAGTGCTGCAGGGACTGGAGCTGCAACATCCGCCCCAACAGATTCGGGCCGACGGCGCCGCGCCCGATTTCCACGGCCTTGTCGGCGTCGGTCATCGCTTCGGCGAGCCGGCCGAGCTGCGCGCGTGCATTGGCGCGATCGAAATAGAGCTGGGCGAGATCCTGGCGGGACTCCTTCCCGGTCGGTGCCGCGTCGGCCTCCGACTTCAATTCCGCGATCAGCTTCTCGTCGGGCTTGTCGCCGTCGAGGATGGCCGTGATGTCGGCGATGCTGCGCGGCGGCGCAACGAAGTCCTTCGGCAGCGCTGTGCCCGCCTCGAGCTTCGGTGCGGTTTCCTTGGGAAGTTCGACCGCGACATTGGCGCGGCCATTGGCGGCATTCAGTGCCGCCATCACGCAGGCCCTGACCTGAGGCGTTGCCTTGGCACGGCAGGCTTCGAGATTGGCGCCACCGGCGGGCCCACCGCCGGCACGCATACAGGCCTGCACGATCGGCCTGCCGACGGTCATACGGCAATTCTCGATCGCCGCTTCCTTGGTCAGCGCGGCTGCGGAGCCGGTCGATCCGAGCAGAATTGCGAAGGCCAACAGGTGGCGGGCGGGAATGTCCAGACGGCTGTTGCATGGACGCGCGGCGTCTAAGCTCATCTCGAAGGACCTTTGTGTAAAATGACTTTGAAGAAACGACACAATCCTATCTGGCCGGCCCGGGAGGACAAGGGGGGATCAATACGGTTCCCGAAAGCCTCACAGGCCGGAGGAGCCGAGGCTCCGCCGAGGGGCCGGTTCCCAGGCTGTTGGCGCTGATCGGTTGGGGGACGAGCCGAGGGCGGCCTGCTCAGCCCTTCGAGATGACCGCGCGGCCGTAAGGCGGCTGTCCTGCGACCGGGGGATTGGCGGTCTGGGCGGCCAGTTCGCCGATCAGGCGGTCGGCGTCGGCGGCCATGCCGTCGGGCGCCTGGATCACCAGGCGCTCGAGCGCCCAGCGATAGGACGAGACGCGCTGATCCAGGCACTGCTGCACCCACTGCACGATCAGCGAGTTCTCCTGCATGCGCGCCACCGCGTCGTCCTTCTCACGCGGCGAGAGGGAGGAGACGCGCGCCATGCTGGCATCGCGCTTCCTGTCGAGATCGATGACGCGGATCGCAGAGGCGAAGAACGGCTCGAACCGGGTGATGTCGTTGCGCACGTCCTCGATCAGCTGCGCATAGCGCGAGGCATGCGAGCGGTGCGGCTCGTCGATCAGGGTGCGCCCGTACATCGTGCGGTCGAACACGATCTTCTGCCGCCAGGGCGATGGCAGCGCCTTGTAGTCGCCGAACACGCTCTTCCATGCGGGACGCGACAGCGGCGGCTCGATCATGGGATAGGCGAGATCGCGGAGCTGGCGTTCTTCGTCGGTGAGCTGAAATTGCGAGGGCTTGAGGCCGACGCTGGCGGTGACCTCCGCACCCAGCCAGCGGTGCATGTCGTCGCTGCGCATGCTCTCGCGCGTGCGGCCGAAATCTCCGCCACTACAGGCGCCGAGCACCGCGCCAAGCAGCGCGAGCAGGACGGCCGATAAAAAGGGCCGGATCTGGCGGATGGGCTCCGGCATTGCAAAAACCCGAAATCAGCGGCGACGACGACGGCGCCCCGGCGCTGTGCCCTGCTCCGGCCCGCGATCGCCGCTGGTTTCGTCCGCCTCACGCTCGATACGAATCACGGGAAGGATCACGATCGTTCCCATGTCCGCGCGCGGAGCGACATCCCCCGACGAGCCCACCCGGCGACCGGCCGGAAATTCAATGATGGTCCCCATGTCAGCTCTCTTCGATTGCCGCGCGACCGAACGCGCCCCTGCAACATGTCAAGCATTAAGATCAGTTCATGGTTAACGGGGTGTAAACGCGGCCTCCGGACCGTAACCGAACGGACGGTGCCGCGCCGTCCCGCTGCGGCACGACAAGGCTCAAATTGTTGAGGCGGCTTCACCCCTCGTTTTCCTTAACGAGGCTTTAAACGAAGCTGCGATAGGCTGGCCCGCAAGTATCCTTCCCGAGTTGCGTACGCTTCCCATGACCAAGTCGCTGTTTCCCGGATTCGACGGGTTGATGACCCTCTCCCGTCGCGAAGGCGTCGACATCCGTCCGACGCTGCTGCGCGTGCTGACCGACCTCTATGTCCAGACGCGCGTCCACAGCGATGACGAACAGCGCCAGTTCATCGAGCTTGCGACGCGGCTGATCGACCAGGTCGACGATGCGACGCGCGCGGCGATCAAGGCCAAGCTCGCGATCTATCCGCAAACACCCGTCCCGGTGCTGCAGAAGCTCGGGCTGGTTGCCGCTCAGGAAGGCCGCAGGGTTCCGCTCGCGCGCGAAATCCCCTCGCCCGCGCCGGCGCCCGCCCCGCACCGCGCGCCCACCGAGGCCGAGCAGCACATGGCCTCGAACATGGCGATGCAACCGAAGGACGCCGCCGAGATCCACGACATGTTCTTCCGCGCCGGCGCCTCCGAGCGCGCGCTGATCCTGCACAATCTGGCGCAGACCCCGCTGAAAGCCGCGCCGCGAATTCCGTCCGTGCGCGCCAAGCGCGCGATCCAGATCCTGGAGATGGCGGCGATCGCGGGCGACGTCGAGAACTTCACCTTCGAGCTCGGCGACAGCCTGATCCTGCCCTCGCGCGTCGCCGCCCAGATCGTCGACGATGCCGGCGGCGAGGCGCTCGCGGTTGCCGCGCGCGCGCTCGACATGCCGAGCCCGGTGTTCCAGCGCATCCTCCTGTTCTTCAGGCCGGAGATCGGGACGTCCGTGAACGATGTGTACCGGCTGTCGCGGCTCTATGACCGCCTCAGCGACCGCTCGGCGCTGGTGATGCTGGCGGCCTGGCGCGGCTCGACGCTCGCCGTCACCCGCGCCAAGTATCAGTCCTCGCTGCATGACGGCGAGCGCCAGCGCGCACGTGCCGGCGCCAGCCAGACACGGCCCGGCGTGCAACCCGGCTCGAACCCGGCGGTGCGCACTGGCACCAGCTCGCAGGATCGCTGACTAGCGCGATCGGCGCTATCGTTGAGTGAGACGCGCGAGATTTCCCAAGCCCGTCATTGCGAGGAGCGCTTGCGACGAAGCAATCCAGCCCCCCTCCGCGGAGAGAATTGCTTCGTCGCTTCGATCCTCGCAATGACGGTCGCGGCAATCACGTCTTCGCCAACTCGAGAAAGTGGCGCCCCGCGCGGTCCTCGGTCTCGACGATCCAGGCGTCCGGGTCGAAGCGGATTTCCTTGCTCAGTCTTTCCTCGATGGTGTGCTCCGGCAGAGCCCGCGGCGCGACCGGCACGAAGAAGCGATCGACCGGGCGGCCGTCGTCATAGACGGTCTGCGGCGCGGGCGCATACAGCATCGCATTGCCGTCGAGCAGCGACACCTTGACGAACACCGCGCCTGCCTCCTCGGCCCCGCGGCGGCGCACGGCGCCGAACACGCCTTCGGTTTGGCAGCGGCGCAAGTATGCCGCCACCCAAATGTTGGATTTCAAACGCATGAATCGAACGATAAGCCAGTGGCGCAGTCAGCGCCAGCCGTCGCACGCGCGTGGACTCAATCGACGGGACGGCCGATCGCCGCACCGAGCTCGCGCAGCAGACGGTCGGACACCTGCCCGGTGACCTGCATCTTGTGCTCGCGCTCGAACTTCTGGATCGCGGACTGGGTCTCGGCGCTCATCGTGCCCGTGATCTTCAAATTGCCGTAGCCGTATTCGGACAGCGCGCGCTGCACGCCGGCGATGCGTCGCGCGGCCGGGCTCTGCGCCGGAATCGGCGCAGGCGGACGCATGGCGGCGGGCGACGTCGAGGTCGTCGCCTTGACCAGATTGGCCATCGGATCGTTCGCGCGCGTCGATGCGGTCGCCTCGACCGGTTTTTCGGCCGGCTTCTCGGCGGCGCGCTCGGCCGGTTTGGGCTCGGCGCGGAACTCGGTCGCGCGCGGCTCGAGCGGCGAGGTATCGGCGCCGACGGGGCGCGGACGCGGCAAGGGATTCGACAGCGACGCGGACGACGGCGCGGGAAGATTGATCACCGTGCCGAACATCGGCGCCGGATGCCGGCCGGTCTGAAGGAACAGCGCATTGGCGACGATCGCACCGACCGCGGCGACGGCGACGAGGCCGGCCAGCGTATCCTTGGGGCTGTGCAGCAGCACGCGCAGCACGAGGTTGCGCTCGGTCTCGACATCGATGACCGCGGCCTTGGCGCCACGACGGCGCGGCGCGGTGTCGTCCTTTGCAGACTTCTTAGGCACTTTTCTTCACCAGAGCGGGTTGGTTCTGAGGTTCCTGGCGCAGCACCGGCGTCAGGGTCGCGATCTTGCTCTCGCCCGCCTTCTCATCGGCGAGCTTGACTTGCGGCGGCGTGTAGACGAGCGGCAGCTTGACGGTGACGGTCGTGCCCTCACCCAACCTGCTTTGTACCGTCAATTCGCCGAGATGCAACGCCACGAGACTCTTCACGATCGAAAGTCCGAGGCCGGTACCTTCGTGACGGCGCTGATAGGTCTTGCCGGCCTGGAAAAACGGCGCGCCGATGCGCTCGAGATCGTCGGGCGCGATGCCGACGCCGGTGTCGCTGATGCGCAGCGCGAGCTGCGAGCCCGAGACCGCCGCCGTCACCGTGACCTGGCCGCCGCGCTCGGTGAACTTGATGGCGTTGGCGACGAGGTTGAGCACGATCTGCTTGAAGGCCCTGGGATCACCCGTCATGACCGGCAGGTCCTGCGGCGCATCGGTGATGAGATCGATGCCGTTCTCCCGTGCCTTCAGCGCCAGCAGATTGCAGCAATGCATCAACGAGGCACGCGGCGCGAACGGCTCGGAGGCAATCTCGAAATTGCCTGATTCCATCTTGGACATGTCCAGGATGCCGTTGACCACCGACAGCAGGTGCTGGCCGGACGCGTTGATGAGTTCGGCGTATTCCCTGCGCTGGGTCGCGCTCAGCATCAGGGTCTGCTCCTGCGCGATCATCTCGGAGAAGCCGATGATGGCGTTGAGCGGCGTGCGCAGCTCGTGACTCATGGTGGCGAGGAAGCGCGTCTTGGCGGCATCAGCCGCCTCGGCAGCGCTGCGGGCCTGATCGAGCGCCTGCTCGGAGAGCTTGCGGTCCGTGACGTCGCGCATCACGGCGACGACTTCGGCCTCCTGCATGACGTCACGCGCCCTGTCCTGATCGAGCGGACGGCAGCGCATCTCGACCCAGATGAAGTCGATCTGGCCGCGCTCGGAGCCGGCAGGCTCGCGCCGCAGCCGGAACTCGACGCTGCGCACGTCGCCGCGCGCCGCATCCGAGAGCGCGGTGAGATAGGCCGGCCGATCAGCCACGTGGACGCGGTCGAACAGGCCATGGCCGAGCAGTTCCGCAACGGAGATGCCGAGCATGGCCTCCGCCGCGGGAGAGATGAACTGCACCGCGCCGTTGCGTTGGTGCCGCGAGATGACGTCGCTCATGTTGCGCGCGAGCAGGCGATAGCGCTCCTCCTCGCGCGACAGCAGCGCGACGCTGGTGCGCGCGAGCGATTCCGCGCCGAAGGCGAGGCCCGCAGCGTACAGCGTCGCCGACCCCACGCCGAGGGCCATCAGCGCGCCGCGTTCTGCGGCGCTCGGTTCGCTCAGCGGGAGCAAGCCGAAATGGCCGACGAGGATCAGGATGCCGGCGCAGGACAGAGCCAGCAGCGAGGCAAAGGCGGTGACGCGGCGCGAGGCCGACAACGCGGCTTCCAGCGGAACCACCACCAGCCAGATCGTGGCAAAGGATTCGATGCCGCCGGTGGTGACCGCGACCGCCATGATCAGGCCGGCGAGCGCCAGCGACGACAACACATGGGCGCCTTCATAGCGGCCGGTGCGCGACAGGAACCAGGACAACAGGATCGGCGCGATCAGCCAGGCGAAGGCGGCGACCTCGAGCGCGCTCGGCGCGCCGCGCAGCACGAGGTAGATCGGGAATGCGGCAAAGGCGGCCAGGCTGCCGAGCAGCCGCGGGGCCATGAAGGCACGATGGCGCGCTCGCGTCAGCGCATCGTAACGCGCGGAGGGATGCAGCAGCGCATCGAGACAATCGCGGATGATACTCAAAACTGTCACGGGTCTCGCGCTTCGGCTCAATCGTCTGAGAAGACGCGCCGGAACGCCTCCTTGTCGTTGAGCCACCGTGTCAGAGCGACCTTAAACGAGTGCTAAGGCGGGCCGGCATGCGGCCCGACACCGCGTCATCGCGGGGCTTTTTAGACGATTTGGCGACGTCTTCGCTGCGGATGGTGAACACAGGGTTTCACCTCGCGCCGCATGGTTTCGAATTGGTGGATTCGGGACAGCCGGCAGAATCACGGGCGCGGACGTCAATCGAATATTTACCGCAGCGTCGATCGCGAAGAAATCTGCGTAAATTTTCCGCGAATTAAGCTCGAGGCAATCACTTGCGATTTATCGAGGGTTGCTAGGTCCGACATCCGCGGGGATCGCCGCGAACGGGATCGAACGTACAGGTCGCAAGATGCGCTTTCTGCTCCGCATCACATTCTGGCTCGGGCTGGTGCTGGTGCTCCTGCCACGGGACAAGACTCCGGAATCGGAGAAGCTGCCGCAGATCGGCGCCGCCGACGCGGTGCAGGCTGCGACTGCAGCGGTCTCCGACGCGACCCAGTTCTGCAAGCGTCAGCCGGCCGCCTGCGAGGTCGGCGGCCAGGCCGCGGCCATCATCGGCCAGCGGGCCCAGGACGGCGCGCGCAAGCTCTATCAGATCATCAACGACAAGAAAGAGCAGATCACCAACGAGAAGAACGACGGCACCAAGACCGATCACAAAAAGGCGCCCGACCATACCGGCTCGATTGCGCTGACCGGCGAAGGCGACATTGCCGCGGGCGAAGCTGTGCGGGATACCCTGACCCAGGACGACCTCGCGCTGGAATGGCGCGGCCCTTAGGCGGCGAATTAGGGCCCAAACCCTATCGATTTCACGGCTTCGCGTCCCTATATTGGTGGGAAGCGGGAACCGTGGGCCACATGACGACGATCGACGAAATTAGGGACAATTTCGAGCTTCTGGACGAGTGGGACGACCGTTACCGGTACGTCATCGAGCTCGGCCGAACCCTGGAACCGATGCCGGAGGCCGAGCACTCCGCCGAGAACAAGGTGAACGGCTGCGTCAGCCAGGTCTGGCTCCAAAAGCTGATCGACCGCAGCCATGGTGCACCGATCCTGAAATATCGCGGAGACAGTGACGCGCATATCGTGCGCGGGCTGGTCGCGATCGTGCTTGCGCTGTATTCCGGCCGCACGCCGCAGCAGATCCTCGCTACCGACGCCATCGCGGTGTTCAACGAGTTCGGCTTTCGCGATCATCTGACGCCGCAGCGATCCAACGGGCTGCGCTCGATGGTCGAGCGCATCAAGACCGACGCGAAAGAGGCGCTGGCCGAAGCGTCTTGAAGGTCCTCATGGTGAGGAGCGCGAAGCGCGTCTCGAACCAATGAAGGCCATGCTGATGCCCGCGACCATCCTTCGAGACGGCGCTGACGCGCCTCCTCAGGATGAGGGCGGAGCGCGCGCAAGCTACATACTCTACTTCCGCTTCCGCTGCTGCTGCCCGAGGCCCATCTGCTTGGCCAGCTGCGAGCGCGCCACCGCGTAGTTCGGCGCGACCATGGGATAGTCGGCGGGCAGGCCCCATTTCTCGCGATATTGCTCGGGCGTCATGTTGTACTGGGTGCGCAGATGGCGCTTCAGCGACTTGAAGCGCTTGCCGTCTTCCAGGCACACGAGATAGTCCGGCGCGATCGACTTCTTGAGCGAGACCGCCGGCTTTGCCGGCTCGAGCGGCGCGGTCTCGGTACGGCCCGACGAGACCCGCACCAAGGCCCCATGCACCTGGCTGATCAGGTTCGGGATCTCGGCCGCAGGCGTCGGATTGTTGCTGAGATAGGCCGACACGATGCCCGCCGTCAGCTCGATGAAATTCTTACCTCCCGCATCCGACATGCGCCCGCCCTTTCTACGCCTTGCGTCCCACGGGATTGACGACGTCAAAGTATTCCATGTCAAGAACACGTTCGGCTGCACACGACGACTGCCTACGATCGACTGATTACTGCCGAATGGTAGCCCTTTACTTGGGTACTCAGCCGCGCTGGTCGAGATGCGAACGGAGCTCGTCGATCGAGGCAAAGCGCATCATGCCTTCCGGCATCTGCGCTTCGATCGAGCCGTCGGAATAGAGCGAATAGGCCATGCCGTCGACGACACCGGACTTGAGCACGGTGACGGGCGGCTGCTCGGGCGCGGCCGCCGGCTCGAGCAGAGGCGCGGCTTCCGCAGACGTCGAGGGCGAGCGCGTCGGCGCCGGCGGCGGTCGGCGCGGCGGCGGCTCCGTCGGGCGCATGCGCTCTGGCTTCGGCCAGGCATCGTCGAAACTGGCGGGCGGAGCGCCCTGGCCGGCGGGCGGTACGGGTTCGTCGTGAGGCGGCGGCGAGTCCTCGGTGGCCTTCGCCTCCGTGCGCTCCCTCTCCTTGCGCGAGGTCGAGGCGAACAAGAGGTTGCGACGGCGCGGCGCTTCCGGCGCCGCAGCAGGCGTTGGTGTTTCCGGCGTCTCGACGTGCGGACGCTCGCGCGCGACGGCTTCGCTCTGCCTCGGCGGCGGACCTGCTGCAGGAGGCGGCGGCGGCGCCGATTCGGTCTTGGGCGACGGCTCGGGCGCGCCGGGCATCGCGAGCCCCGGCAGCACAGGCCTGACACGCACCTCGGACGGCGAACCGGCAGCCAGCCGGCGCGCGATGCCCTTCAGCTCGAGCAATAGGACATGGAGGCCGACCAGTAACAGTCCGGTGCAGACGCCGAGGGTTCCGGAGATTATGAGGGTGCTGCCGAGACTGAATTCCCTGACGTTGTAGCCGAACAGGATCGCAAGGAGGCCCGCCAGAACGGCGAAAATCCCCGCGATCAACAATGCCAAGGTCATCGAACTCACCCCCGGCCGCGCACCCACACGCGACACTCGTCTCGCCACGATACCGTCATACGGTGTTCCACGCCAACGACCAATTGGGGGCGCTGTTCCTAAAGAGAAGGAAATCAGGGACTTATTCACATTCCCTTCAGCTACGGCTCACTACAGCTACAACGCTCGAAGTTTCTGAATTTGTGCGTTGCATCAGGAATTTAGCCATAATGCCCAATTACTTGGTAATGGAACTGCGCTATAGGGAATCCGGGGAGCAGGCCCGCGCGCACCAGTCGGGCCAAGAGGGGATTCCGGGGCGCCAATAGCCATGACATCCATCACGACTTCGGCGATCGACACGCCTCTGCGGCGCTCGGTCGAGCGGACTTGCGACGATCTCGCCATGGTGGTGCTCGCCGCGGTCGCCGTCATCGCAGGCCTGACCTTCCGTGACTACGGCCTCGGCTGGGACGATTACACCCACGCCGAATATGCCGATCTATTGCTGCGCATGTTCGGTTCCGGCTTCAAGGACACCGCGGCACTCTCCTTCGCGAACCTCTACATGTATGGCGGCGGCTTCGACATGGTCGCCGCGCTCCTGCACAAGATCATTCCGCTCGAGCTATTCGAGACGCGACGGCTGGTCGGCGCGATCGTCGGCGTGATCGGGCTCGCGGTGACGTGGCGGCTCGGCCGCCGCGTCGGCGGACCCCTTGCCGGCCTTGCCTCGCTCCTGCTGCTCGCGCTGTGCCCGATCTTCTACGGCCACATGTTCATGAACCCGAAGGATGCGCCCTTCGCGGTGGCCATGATCGTCCTGATGCTCGGCCTCGTCCGGCTCGCCGAGGAATATCCGCAGCCCTCGCCGCGCACGATCCTGATCGTAGGCTTGGGCGCAGGCCTGTCGCTCGGCTGCCGCGTTCTCGGCGGTCTCGCGCTGGTCTACGCCATGGTCGGCTTCATCCCGCTGTTCCTGGAGGAGTTGCGCAACGAAGGCCCGCGCGAGTCGGTCCGCCGCTTCGCCCATGTCGTCTACGTGCTGCTGCCCGGCCTCGTGGTCGGCTATCTCGTGATGGGGCTGATCTGGCCGTGGTCGATCATGGAGCCCGGCAACCCCTTCGAGGCGCTGACCTACTTCTCGCATTTCTTCGAGAAGCCCTGGAAGGAGATGTTCGACGGCGCGATCGTGTCCGTGCCCGACATGCCCTGGTCCTATCTGCCGACGCTGTTCGCGCTGCAGCTGCCCGAGGTGATGCTGGTGCTGATGGCCGGCGCCATTGTCGGCACCTTCGCGCTGCTGCCGCGCCGCGAGGTTCCTGCGCGGCGCAAGACCATCCTGTTGATGCTGACGCTCGCAGCGACCCTGCCGCTCGTGATCGCGATGGTGAAGCGGCCGGCGCTGTACAACGGTATCCGTCACTTCGTCTTCGTGATCCCGCCGATGGCGGTGCTCGGCGGCGTCGCCTTCGCCTGGGCCATGGAGCGCCTGCGCGCCAATCACCGCACCTGGCAGCCCGTCGTGCTCGCGACCTTTTGCTTCGGCCTCGCGCTATCGCTGGCCGAGATGATCCGGCTGCATCCCTATCAGTACACGCACTTCAACCACATCGCCGGCACCGTCCGCGGCGCCGACGATCGCTTCATGCTGGACTATTGGGGCCTGGCGCTGAAGCAGGCCTCGGACGAGTTGCGCGAGCAGCTCGTCGAGCGCCAGGAGGTGCCGCCGGCCAACCGCAAATGGAAGGTCGCGGTGTGCGGTCCGCAGCGTCCGGCCCAGGTCGCGCTCGGCCCCGACTTCACCATCGGCTGGGATTCCAACGCGGCCGATTTCGCGATGACGCTCGGCGAGTTCTACTGCAAGGGCCTCACCGCACCCGTGATGGTCGAGATCAAGCGCGACGACGTGGTGTTCGCCCGCGTCTACGACATCCGCGGCCGCGGCATTTCCAGCCTGCTGTCGATCCCGGCGCCGTAATATCCTTCTCCCGTAGCCTGGATGGAGCGAAGCGCAATCCGCGACCGCTGATGAGGCGCCCCGCATTGCGCGTTGCTCCATGCGGGCTACGCTGAACTGCCGCGCGCTTTGCCCGCCTTGCCGCCGCGCCGGACCGGTACTACGCTCCCTCCCCGCAACAACGATGTTCGGAGAGATCAGCCATGTCGCCAGCGGAAGCGCGCCTGAAGGAAGTGCCGTCGAACATGACGGAGGCGGAATGGCAGCAACGGGTCAATCTCGCCGCCTGCTATCGCCTCGTCGCGCTGTACGGCTGGGACGATCTGGTCGACACCCACATTTCCGCGCGCGTGCCCGGCCCCGACCACCATTTCCTCATCAATCCCTACGGGCTGATGTTCGACGAGATCACGGCGTCGAGCCTCGTCAAGGTCGATTTGCACGGCAACCAGCTCACCGAGAGCGAATACAGCATCAACCCGGCCGGCTTCACCATCCATTCGGCGATCCACGAGGTGCGCGAGGACGCGATCTGCGTGCTGCATCTCCACACTCTCGACGGCACCGCGGTGTCGAGCAGCGCGGAAGGGCTGCTCCCGCTCAACCAGACCGCCCAGCTCGTCACCCACGATCTCGCCTATCACGACTATGAGGGCATCGCGCTGGACCACGACGAACGGCCGCGGCTCCAGAAGGACCTCGGCGACCATAACCACATGCTCCTGCGCAACCACGGCACCCTGACCGTCGGCCGTTCGGTCGCCTCCGCCTTCGAGCGCATGTATCACCTGGAGCGCGCCTGCTCGATGCAAGTGCGTACGCGCGCACTGGGCACGCCGGTCTATCCGGTCGAGGAGATCGCGATCGAGAAGAACACCGAGCTGCTCGCCAACCGCGACCGCGCCGAGCTGCGCGCCACCACGCTGGTGTGGCCGCCGCTGCTGCGCAAGCTCGACCGCGAGCTTCCGGGCTACAGGACTTGAGATTTTCCGGATTTGCTGTAGAGTAATGCTCAACGAACCTCTACGCCTTTTGGAATGAAACGCCGCCCAATCCCGGGCGGCGTTTTTGTTTGGGGCGGTCTTCCGCCGTCATTGCGAGGAGCCCTTGCGACGAAGCAATCCAGGCCGTCTCCGCGGAGAGATTCCTGGATTGCTTCGCTACGCTCGCAATGACGGGGATGGAATCTTCGTGAGCCCAAGGTCTCGTAGGGTGGGCAAAGGGGCGCAGCGCCGTGCCCACCATCTTGCGGCTTGCGCGGGAAATGGTGGGCACGCTGCGCTTTGCCCACCCTACGGCACCCTGCCTACTTCACCTCCGCCAGCGCGGCGAGGATTCTCGCCCAGGAGCGAATGCCCTTCTGGAAGCTGCGCAGGTCGTATTTCTCGTTCGGCGAGTGGATGTTGTCGTCGTCCAGTCCAAACCCGACCAGCAGGGAATCGAGGCCGAGCGTGCGCTTGAAATCGGAGACGATCGGGATCGAGGCGCCCGAGCCCATCAGCACGGTCTCCTTGCCCCATTCTTCCGTCAGCGCCTTGCTGGCGGCGGCAAGCGGCTTCATGTTCCAGTCGAGCGCGATCGCGGACCCGGCCGAGTGGTCGCCGAACTCGACCTTGCAATCTGCCGGAATGCGCGCCGACACATAGTCGCGGAAGGCCTTGCGGATCTTCTGGGGATCCTGGCCCTGCACGAGGCGGAACGACACCTTCGCTGAAGCATGCGACGGGATCACGGTCTTGGAGCCTTCGCCGATATATCCACCCCAGATGCCGTTGACGTCGCAGGTTGGACGCGTCGAGGCCTGCTCGACCAGCAGCCTGCCCTTCTCGCCGGCGGGAAGCGACAATCCGACGGGCTTGAGGAAAGTCTCGGGCGTGAAGTCGAGCTTCTTCCACTGCTCCAGGACGTCGGACGGCGTATCCTTCACGCCGTCATAGAAGCCGGGAATGGTGATGCGATTGTCGTCGTCGAACAGGCCGCCCAGAATCTTCGTCAGCAGGCGGATCGGATTCATCGCCGTGCCGCCGAACACGCCGGAATGCAGATCGCGATTGGCGGCGGTGATCTTCAGCTCCTCATAGAGCAGGCCGCGCAGTGACGTCGTGATCGCTGGCGTGTCGCGATCCCACATGCCGGTGTCGCAGACCAGCACGTAGTCGGCCTTGAACTCGTCCTTGTTGGCCTCGATGAACGGCACGAAATTCTTGGAGCCGACCTCCTCCTCGCCTTCGATCAGGAAGGTGACGTCGATCGGCAGCGAGCCCGTTACCTTCTTCCAGGCGCGGCAGGCCTCGACAAAGGTCATGACCTGGCCCTTGTCGTCCTCCGCACCGCGCGCGACGATGATCTTGCGGCCATCGGCATGATCGGCGACGACGGGCTCGAACGGCGGACGGTGCCAGAGATCGAGCGGATCGACCGGCTGCACGTCGTAATGGCCGTAGAACAGCACATGCGGCCGTCCGCCTGCCCGGGTCTTGCCGACGACGGCGGGATGGCCGGCGGTCGGCCTCACCTCGGTGGCAACGCCGAGGCTCGCAATGTCCTTGGCGAGATGCTCGGCCGCAGCCTTGCAATCGGCGGCGAAGGCCGGATCGGCCGAGATCGACTTGATCCGCAGCAGCGAGAACAGGCGCTCGAGGCTATTGTCGAAATCCTTGTCGATGTGGTCGAGCACGGATTGAAGCTGCGCATTGGCCATGGTCGAATTCCCGATTGTGAGGTCTCAAGACGTCTGCGCTTTTAGCCCTCCCGCCGGCTCGGAGCTAGCCGCAACCGGCGGATGCCGGATGTGCCATGCGAGGGTACCTGCCAGGATTGCGGTCGCTATGAGGTTATTGCCCGAGGCCTGGATGACATTGGGAAACCACGGCAACGACAGCAGCATGAGGATGCCGGCCGAGCCCAAAGCAAGCCAGGTTCCGAGCCGCACACGCAGGCGCACGTCGAAGGCGGCGCGAAGCACCAGCACCGTGATCGGGAAGAACAGCCACATGAAATAGTATTGCCGCGCCAGCGGCGAAGCGATCGTCATCAGGCAGAACAGAATGCCCAGTTCCTCGGCATCGGAGCGCGCCGTTCGCCGTGCTTGCCGCGGTATGACAGCGATGAAGCCAAGGCCGAGCAGCGTCGCGAGCACCAGCACGATCCAGTTCGCCGTCTTGTAATCGACATCGATGACGTTCATCGTGCGTGGCGGCTTGTTGGGATCTTCCTGGTTGTAGTTGATCGGCCGGACCAGGCGATGCGTGACGGCAATGAGAGACTGGTTGACCCACGACCAATTCTGCTCGTCGCGCTGGCCGAAGCCTTTTTCCGAGCTCGTCCCGACCATGGCCTGGTACCAGGTCTTGAGCTCGGCGGCGTTGCGCTCGAAGCCGCGGATCGGTGCCGGCACGACATAGAGAAGGATGCCGGTGAAGGCGAGCGTCGCGGCAACGCTTGCCCACTTCCCCCGCCAGACCAGATAGGGCAGCACCGCGATCGGGAACACCTTGATGGCGGTGGCGAGCGCGAACATGAAGCCTGCGAGCCACGGCCGCTGCTGTCGCAGGCTCCAGAAGCCGTAGAGCATCATCGCCAGCAGAACGAGGTTCGGCTGGCCGAGGTCGAACATGTCGAACACGAAGGTCACGGTGACGACGGCAGGCAGCGCTTCCAGCCAGGGACCGGGCTTGTGGTCCGATCTGGCCAAGACCTGGGAGAACGTCCCGGTGTACCACCATGCCAGCGCATTCAGGATCGACAGGACGACATAGAGCGGGATCTTGCCCAACCAGCTCGGGATCGCCAGCAGGATCGCCGGCAGCGGTGGATAGATGAACTCGAAATACGCGCTCGCCTGGCTGGGATAGAGCGGCCGCCCCTGCAAGACTTGTTGCCCGGCCCAGTACCACAGCCCGTAATCCTTGGTCTTGCCGTTGCCGAAGATCTCGGGGACGAGCACGTCGGCGGTCAGGAGCACGCAACAGAACAGGAAGAGCAGGTCCAGCGGCGCACGCAGCGACAAGCGTCTCGGCGCATCGGGTTTAGCTAACGGGGCAGTCGAGGTCACAGGTGCGGTCCAGTGAGGCGGCAGAGTAGCACGTAGCAGATGGGTGGCCGCTTGGAGAGCCCCTCACCGGAATTTGTGCCTTTAGTGATCCGCTCTGCCCCCGCGCGCGGCGGCAAGTACCCGACCGGCCGATCTCCCAAGCAGGACTTGCCTATCGCCGCAGCAGTCCGCCGAGCGCGCCCCGCACCAGCGTGCGGCCGATCGAGCCACCGAGCTGGCCAGCGACCGACTTGCCGATATTGGCGGCCATTCCTCCGATCACCTGATTGGTCACGGATCGCGTCACGTCGCGCGCAATGACCTGGCCGGTCGACAGACGGCCGCGCTTGACGTTCGTGCCAAAAATGGTGCCGACGATCGATCCGATCTGGCCGAGAATGCCGCCACCGCTTCCATCCGCCGGACCGTCGGCTGTCACGGCCGTGCCGGCGATGCGCTTCTGAAGCATCTCGTAGGCGGACTCGGAATCGACGGCGGTGTCATATTTGCCCTTGACCGGGCTCGCGGCCATGATCGCCTTGCGCTCCTCCGGCGTGATCGATCCGATCCGTGCCGATGGCGGCCGGATCATCACGCGCTCGACCATCGACGGTGTGCCGTTGCCTTCGAGGAAGGAGACCAGCGCCTCGCCCTTGCCGAGCTCCGTGATCACCTTGGTGGTGTCGAGCTTCGGATTGGGCCGGAAGGTCTGGGCCGCGGCAGCGACCGCCTTCTGGTCGCGCGGCGTGAAGGCGCGCAGCGCATGCTGGACGCGGTTGCCCAGCTGCCCGAGCACGCGATCGGGGACGTCGACCGGGTTCTGCGTCACGAAATAGACGCCGACGCCCTTGGAGCGGATCAGGCGCACCACTTGCTCGATCTTGTCCATCAGCGCCTTGGGCGCGTCGTTGAACAACAGGTGGGCCTCGTCGAAGAAGAACACGAGCTTGGGCTTGGACAGGTCGCCCGCCTCGGGCAATTCCTCGAACAGCTCCGACAACATCCACAACAGGAATGTCGCGTAAAGCCGGGGGCTCTGGAGCAGCTTGTCGGCGACGAGAATGTTGACCATGCCGCGGCCGTCGCGGTCGGTCTTCATGAAATCCTTCAACGTCAGCGCCGGTTCGCCGAAGAAGCTGGTACCGCCCTGGTTTTCCAGCACCAGAAGCTGGCGCTGGATGGTGCCGACGGTCGCCTTGGTGACGTTGCCGAAGCCCTGGGCGGCCTTGCGGATCGCGGCGAACTGATCTTCCTCCGCGTCCGCCCCTTTCTTCGCAGTGCTGGGCACGATGGCATCGAGCAGCGCGCGCAGGTCCTTCATGTCGATCAAGGTGAGACCGTTGTCGTCGGCGACACGAAAGGCGACGTTGAGCACGCCTTCCTGTACCTCGTTCAGATCGAGCATGCGCGCGAGCAGAAGCGGCCCCATCTCGGTGACGGTCGCCCGCACCGGGTGGCCCTGCTCGCCGAACACATCCCAGAACACCGTCGAGAACTGGTCCGGCTGGAAGTTCAGACCCATCTCGGTGGCGCGCTTGACGATGAAATCCTTGGGCTCGCCGACCTCCGATATGCCGGAGAGGTCGCCCTTGATGTCGGCTGCGAAGACCGGAACGCCCGCGCGCGCAAATCCTTCCGCCATCACCTGCAGCGTCACCGTCTTGCCGGTTCCGGTGGCACCCGTGACGAGGCCATGGCGATTGGCGAGCGCCAGCGTCAGCCAGGCCTGCTCGTCTCCCTTGCCGACGAAGATCTTGCCGTCGGTGTCGCCGAGCTTGCTGTCCTGTGCGGTCATTTTTCTCTCTGATCTCTCTGTCGTATTTCGCGTATCGAGACTCGAACGCACCAGTTCCGTAGTTTAACGCATGTCGCGCGCCGATTAAAACCATTCAACGTGTCCGCCGCGTGCGACATTGTCGGAAACTTCAGCCGAAAGTCGGAACGACGTGCTCGCAACGCGGCAATTTACCGCCGTTTCCATCTCTGCTCTTGCGCCGCTGCAACACTTCTAGGCGTTCGAGGATGAATCGCGACCACCCATGCGTTCATCGCTTGTATTTCACATCGCACCGGCTCAAGATCATTTTCGAAAACAATATTCCGGCATGTGAACCGGCTGAGGGGCAGGCCATATGGACGAGCTGATCGGACGGCTGGCGGCGAACGCCAGCATAGATAGTGCTGTCGCGGAAAAAACTGTCGGCATTATCCTGGGCTTCCTCCGCAGCGAGGGTCCTCCCGACAGCGTGCAAGCTCTGATCGACCATATCCCAGGTGCGGAAGCCGCGATCGAAGCGTCCAGGAGCGGCGGCGGACTGTCGCGGCTGATGGGCGGCGGCCTGATGGCCGTCGGCACGCGCCTGATGGGCCTTGGGCTCGGCATGTCGGAGATTCAAAACATCGCCCGTGAACTTTTCCGCTTCGGCCGAGACAAAATCGGAGCGGATCAGATGGGCAAGATCATCGCGGGGACGCCGGGCCTCAGCCAATTCGCCTGAAGCCACGCATTTCATATCGAGTATCATGACATATCCGATCTCCGAGATTGAGGGCCTGTCGACCTTTGCCGCCAACAAATTGAAGGCGCAGGGAATCCGCACCACCGACGCGCTGCTCGAGGCGGCTTCGACCGTGAAGGGCCGCAAGGCGCTGTCCGCCAAGACCGGCATCAGCGAGCAGCAGCTCTTGGAATGGGCCAACGTCTCCGACTACATGCGCATCCCCGGCATGGGCCGGGCCAAGGTCAACCTCGTTCGCGCTGCCGGCGTCACCACCGTGCGCGAACTCGCCTATCGGAATCCGGCAAGGCTCGCCCAGAGCATGCGGGACGCCAATGAGAAGAAGAAGCTTCTCCGCATCCTGCCTTCCGAGAAGTCGGTCAGCGACATCATCGCCAAGGCGAAGAAGCTTCAGCCGAAGATCACGTATTAGCGCGGGCGTTCGGTCTCATGTCCCGGACGCGCTGCAACGCCTTTAGCGTTGCTGCGCAGAGCCGGGACCCATCCTACGCAAACAGCTCTCGGCGACATGGGCCCCGGCTCTGCACCGCACCGCTGAAGAAGCGCTGCGCTGCGTCCGGGGCACGGGTGCGATCATCCCGCGTAACGTCCGGCCACGCCCAAAGCCCGCCAATCCCGCCTTGAATCCCCCCTCCCCGCCCGCTAAAGCGGGCCGCATGAATGCGTCGCCCTCCCCATCCGTCCCGGCGGCCGGCTCGGCCGGGGCTGACGTGCTGCGGACGCTGTTGGAACGGCCCGTTCCGGCGGTGATGGGCGTGCTCAATGTCACCCCGGACTCTTTCTCCGACGGAGGCAGGTTCGTCGCGCCAGAGCAGGCGCTCGCCCGGGCCCGGGCGATGGTCGCTGATGGCGTCGACATCATCGATATCGGCGCCGAGTCGACCCGGCCCTACACGGGCGCCCAGCCGGTCACGGCGGCTGACGAACTGACCCGGCTGGAGCCGGTGCTGGCAGGCATCGTAGCTCTCGGCGTGCCTGTCTCGATCGACAGCATGAAAGCGGAAGTGGCAGCCTTCGCACTCGACCAGGGCGTGGCTGTCGTCAATGACGTCTGGGGCCTGCAACGCGACGCCGCCATGGCGCCGCTGGTGGCGGCACGAGGTGTTCCGGTCATCGTCATGCACAACCGCGACACGGCCGATCCCAGCATCGACATCGTCACTGACATGAAGACCTTCTTCCTGCGCTCGCTGGATATCGCCGCCAAGGCCGGCATCGCGCGCGAGAAGATCGTGCTCGATCCCGGCATCGGCTTCGGCAAGACGGCCGAGCAGAGCATGATCGCGCTGGCGCGGCTGCGCGAGCTCGACATGTTCGGCCTGCCGATCCTGGTCGGCGCCTCGCGCAAGCGCTTCATCGCCTCGGTGTCGCCGTCGGAGCCGAAAGAGCGCCTCGCCGGCTCGATCGCCGCACATCTGATCGCCGCGCAGCGCGGCGCCAGGATCATCCGGACCCATGACGTCGCCGAGACCTTGCAGGCCTTGCGGGTCGCGCATGCAATCGAGAGCAAGCAATGACCGATACGATCTTCGTGACCGGCCTGTCGATCCATGCCCGCCACGGCGTGATGGATCACGAGACCGAGGTCGGCCAGCGCTTCGTCATCGACCTCGAACTCTATACCGACCTGTCGGAGCCCTCGCGCAGCGACCGGCTCGCGGACACCGTGTCTTACGCCGAGGTGGTGGCGACGACGACCGCGGCGTTCAAGAACACCAATTACAAGCTGTTGGAGCGTGCCGCCGGCGCGGTGGCCGATGCCATCCTGTCGCACTTCCCGCGCATCCGCGCCGTGAAGATCACGGTGCACAAGCCGCACGCGCCGATCGCCGCGATCTTCGACGATGTCGGCATCATGCTGACACGCTCGCGGCATCCCTGATGGCGAGCGTGCTGATCGCTCTCGGCGGCAATGTCGGCGATGTCCGCGCGACATTCAAAAAAGCGATCGCGCACATTTGCGGCATGGCGCAAGCCGCGCTGATCGCGCGCTCGTCGGACTACACGACGCCGCCCTGGGGCGACGAGGACCAGGCGCCCTTCATCAATGCCTGCATCGAAATCGAGACTGATCTCGATCCGCATGCGCTGCTGTTCGTGCTTCAGAAGGTCGAGCAGAAGTTCGGCCGCACGCGGGAGAAGGCGCGGCGATGGGGTCCGCGGACGCTCGATCTCGACATGATCGCCTACGACGATGTGTCCTTGCAGAAGCCGGATCTGACGCTGCCGCATCCGCGCCTGTTCGAACGGGCCTTCGTGCTGGTACCGCTGGCCGAAATCGCGGCCGAGCGCGTGATAGCAGGCATTCGTGTGCGTGACGGTCTCGCCAGCGTCTCGACGCAAGGCATTGAGCGGCTTCCGGATACCGGTTAACCAAAAACAGCCGTTTGCAGGGACGGTCCGCCGTGGCATTTTCGCCTGCGAACAACGATACGTTTGGGAGCCCCTCGCCGCATGACCTCCGTGACTGACGACCTGCCGCTGGCGGCGGATTTCCCCAAGGCGACCGTCGAAGACTGGCGCAAGCTCGTCGACGGCGTGCTGAAGGGCGCGCCGTTCGAGAAGCTGGTCGGCAAGACCTACGACGGATTGAAGATCGAACCGCTCTATCCGCGCGCCAAGGGCGTTGCGCCCGTGGTGGGGCGGCCACAAGCCGCACCCTGGCAGATCATGCAGCGGGTCGACCATCCCGATGCGGCCATGGCGAATGCGCAGGCGTTGCAGGATCTGGAGAACGGCGCGACGGGGCTGGCACTGGTGTTCGCCGGCGGCAGCGGCGCGCATGGCTTCGGCCTGGAACCTTCGGCCGACGCGGTCGCAAAGGTCTTGAAGGACATCCATCTCGATGCCGGCATCGGTCTCGAGCTCCAGATCAGTCCGCAATCGCGGATGGCCGCGATCCATGTCGCGGAATATGTGAAGAACGCGGGCCTCGACCCCGCCGCCTGCGACATCCGCTTCGGCCTCGATCCGCTGGCGGCTCTCGCGGTATGGGGTCACAGCCCCTACAGCTGGGAGGAGATCGTTCCCGCCGTGAGCGGCGCCATCAAGGGCCTCGCCGGACTTGGCTTCAAAGGACCGTTCCTGTCGACCGACGGGCGCGCCATCCACGATGCCGGCGGCTCCGAGGTGCAGGAGCTCGCCTTCGTGCTGACCTGCGGCCTCGCTTATCTGCGCGCGATCGAAGGCGCCGGCATTCCGCTGGAAGCTGCGCAGGACATGGTCTATGCGCGGCTTTCCGCCGATGCCGACCAGTTCCTGACCATGGCGAAATTCCGCGCGCTGCGGCTGCTCTGGGCGCGCATCGAGGTCGCCTGCGGCCTGACGCCAAAGCCGCTGTTCATCGCCGCCGACACCGCCTGGCGCATGCTGACGCAGCGCGATCCTTACGTGAACATGCTGCGTGCGACGATTGCGACCTTCGCGGCGGGGCTTGCCGGCGCCAACGCGATCACGGTGCTGCCGCACACGCTCGCGCTCGGACTGCCCGATCCCTTCGCGCGCCGCGCGGCGCGCAACACGCAGCTTCTGCTGCTGGAGGAAAGCAACCTCGCCAAGGTCAGCGATCCCGCCGCGGGCGCCGGCGGCATCGAGACACTGACCGCCCAGCTTTGCGATGCTGCCTGGGCGCTGTTCCAGCAGAGCGAGAAAGCTGGCGGCGCCTTTGCCGCGCTTCAGCAAGGTCTGTTCCAGAGCAAGGTGGCGGCTGCGCGAAAAGCGCGCGAGGCCAACGTCGCCAAGCGCCGCGACGTGCTGACCGGTGCCAGCGAGTTTCCGAACCTGCACGAGAGCGAAGCCACAGTATTGAAAGCGACACCGGTCGCGCTCCCGCCCTACGGCGAGCAGAAATACAAGTTCGAGCCGCTGCCGCCGATCCGGCTGGCGGAACCGTTCGAGGCGCTGCGCGGCAAGTCGGATGCCGCGTTTAAGGCACGCGGCGCGCGGCCGAGGGTATTTCTGGCCAATCTCGGCACGCCCGCCGATTTCACCGCGCGTGCGACGTTTGCAAAAAGCTTCTTCGAGGCCGGCGGCATCGAGGCCACGGGCAGCGAGGGCTTTGCCGACCCGGCCAAGCTCGCCGCCGCCTTCAAGGCCACGGGGGCCGAACTCGCCTGCCTGTGTTCCAGCGACAAGGTCTATGCGGAACAGGCGGAAGCCGCGGCCAAGGCCCTGCAAACGGCCGGCTGCCGGCATATCTATCTGGCAGGCCGCCCAGCCGAGGCTGAAGCGGCACTCCGTGCGGCTGGCGTCACGGGCTTCATCTTCGCCGGCGGCGATGCGCTTGCGACACTGCAGGACGCCTACCGACGGATGGAGCATCCATGACCGACACCAGCAAACCCGTTCTCACCGGCGGCTGCCAATGCGGCGCCGTGCGCTTTGGCGTCAAGACGGCACCGACCAGGGTCTCGATCTGCCATTGCCGGATGTGCCAGAAGGCGTCCGGCGCACCGTTCGCCTCTTTTGCCGATATCACGAAGACGGACCTCACCTGGACCAAGGGACGGCCGTCGTTCTTCCGCTCCTCCTCGATCGCCGAGCGCGGCTTTTGCGCTGCCTGCGGCACGCCGCTGAGCTTCGGCCGTATCGACGGCGATCGGATCGAGATCATGACCGGTACTTTCGACCGGCCCGACTGCATCGTGCCGACGCGGCAGTTCGGCACCGAATCCCGCCTCGGCTGGGTGGTCGGCATCTCCAATCTGCCGAGCCAGACCACGCAGCAGAATTACGGACCGGAGAAGATGGCGACGATCGTCAGCCATCAGCATCCGGATCATGATTGAGCGTCCATGATATGGTTGAAACCATGAGCCGCATTCCCAATTTCGCCGATGTCGCCTTCGAGCGTGCCGCCACCGCCGCACCGTCAGGCAGCGCCGAACCGTGGCTGACACCTGAGGGCATTCTGGTGAAACCGACCTATGGCGAGGCGGATCTCGCCGGGCTCGATTTCCTCGAGACCTATCCAGGCATCGCACCTTACCTGCGCGGCCCCTACCCCACCATGTATGTCAACCAGCCCTGGACCGTCAGGCAATATGCCGGCTTCTCCACGGCGGAGGATTCCAACGCGTTCTACCGCCGCAACCTCGCCGCCGGACAGAAGGGCCTCTCGGTCGCCTTCGATCTTGCCACCCATCGCGGCTATGACTCTGATCATCCGCGCGTCGGCGGCGACGTCGGCATGGCCGGCGTGGCCATCGATTCCATCTACGACATGCGCACGCTGTTCGCAGGCATCCCGCTCGACCAAATGAGCGTATCCATGACCATGAACGGAGCGGTGCTGCCGATTCTCGCGCTCTACGTCGCCGCCGCCGAGGAACAGGGCGTGCTGCCGGAGAAGCTGTCGGGCACCATTCAGAACGACATTCTGAAAGAGTTCATGGTGCGCAACACCTACATCTATCCGCCCGCGCCGTCGATGCGGATCATCTCGGACATCTTCGCCTACACCTCGCAAAAGATGCCGAAATACAATTCGATCTCGATCTCCGGCTATCACATGCAGGAGGCCGGCGCGACGCAGGACCTCGAGCTCGCCTATACGCTTGCCGACGGCGTCGAATATTTGCGCGCCGGCCTTGCCGCGGGGCTCGACGTCGACCGCTTCGCGCCGCGGCTGTCGTTCTTCTGGGCGATCGGCATGAACTTCTTCATGGAAGTCGCCAAGCTGCGCGCCGCGCGCCTGCTCTGGGCCAAGCTGCTCAAGCCGTTCAATCCGAAAGACCCGCGCTCGCTGTCGCTGCGCACGCACAGCCAGACTTCGGGCTGGTCGCTGACCGCGCAGGACGTCTTCAACAACGTGATGCGTACCACCGTGGAAGCGATGGCGGCGACGCAAGGCCACACCCAGTCGCTGCACACCAACGCGCTCGACGAAGCGCTGGCCCTGCCGACCGATTTCTCGGCGCGGATCGCCCGCAACACCCAGCTCTTCCTGCAGCAGGAGAGCGGCACCACCCGCATCATCGATCCCTGGGGCGGCTCCTACTACGTCGAGCGGCTCACCCGCGACCTCGCGGCCAAGGCCTGGAGCCACATCCAGGAGGTCGAGGAGCTCGGCGGCATGGCCAAGGCCATCGAGGCCGGCGTGCCCAAGCTGCGCATCGAGGAGGCTTCCGCGAAGACGCAAGCGCGCATCGATGCCGGCAAGCAGGCGGTGATCGGCGTCAACAAGTACAAGCCGACCGACGAAGACAGGATCGAGATCCTGAAGGTCGACAACAGCAATGTCCGGCGCCTGCAGATCGACAAGCTGACGCGGCTGAAATCCGAGCGCAATCAAAAGGACGTCGAAGCTGCGCTCGCCGCGATCACGCGCTCGGCCGGCGAAGGCAACGGCAATCTGCTGGCGCTCGCGATCGACGCCGCGCGGGCCAAGGCGACCGTCGGCGAGATTTCGGAGGCAATGGAGAAGGTGTTCGGCCGGCACCGCGCCGAGATCAAATCCATCACCGGCGTCTACAAGCGGGAGGCGTCCAGCATGGGCAACCAGGTCGAGAAGGTTCAGGCGCTGATCGACGCCTTCGAGGAGGCGGAAGGCCGCCGCCCCCGCATTCTGGTCGCCAAGATCGGCCAGGACGGCCACGACCGCGGCCAGAAGGTGATTGCCTCGGCGTTTGCCGATATCGGCTTCGACGTCGACATCGGGCCGCTGTTCGCCACCGCCGACGAGGCCGCGCGGCAGGCGGTCGAGAACGACGTCCACATCCTCGGCGTCTCTTCGCTCGCCGCCGCCCACCTCACTGCCGTACCTGAATTGAAGGCCGCACTGCAGAAGCAGGGGCGCGACGACATCATGATCATCGTCGGCGGCGTGGTGCCGCCGCAGGATTACGACGCGCTCTATGCCGCCGGCGCCGAGGCGATCTTCCCGCCGGGCACCGTGATCGCGGACGCCGCCGAGGAGCTGATTCGCAAGCTGAATGCGCGCCTCGGGCATAGCGAAGCGGCGGAGTAGACGATAGACTGGCCGTACGACCGGCTAGGTTGTGTCCATGACGCGTGACGAGATCATCGCTGCTATACGTAAGAACGCGGATGCCATCAAAGGCAAGGGCGTATCGAAGCTTGCAATCTTCGGCTCGCGCGCCCGCGACGACTATCATCCTGACAGCGACATCGATATTCTCGTCGAGATCGAGCCGGACACCTCTTTCTCGCTACTCAACCTGATCGATGTCGAGCACATCATCGAGGATGCGACTGGCTTGCAGGCACAGGCAACCGTTCGCCGCTCCATCTCTCCCCGCTTTGCACAGCGGATCGCAGACGACATTCTCGAAGTATTCTGATGTGCCCCCGGCGCTTGCTGACCGGGGTGGCCATATCCTGGATGCGACTGACAAGATCAGGCGAGCCGTAGCTGCTCACACCTTCGCCCAGGATGCCGCTCGATACTTTCATTCGAACGATCGCCAAGAAGCCTCCTCGACGAGAAGATCAAAGCCGACGCGCCTCACGCGGGGCGGCGTGCGGCCGAAGGGCGACGGTAACGAGCCGTGAACAACCGCTAACTGGCACGAGCCAGTGTCCGCGCAAGAGAATTCGTCCAGACGGGTATCCAGGAGTCAAACAGCGCCTGCCAGCGATCGGCATCGGCAGGTTCGGTCTCGAGGTCGACGGACCATTCGATGAGGGTGCGGTCCCCTTCGGCGATCGGGCGCAGATGCATGGTGCCCTGGTAGCGCGTCGGCGCCGGCGCCTGGCTTTCGCCTGGACTCCCGTCATCTTGCGGAAATGGCAGCGCTTCGAGACCGGCATAGGTCAGGGTGTGCTGCCGGTCAGAGTGATCGACCAGACGCTGGCGGATCCAGTTTCCGAGATAGCAGAAGCGCCTGATGGCGCCGACTTCGTCGCCGCGCTTGCCGTCTTCGATCAGGCTCTCGCTCACCCCATCGATATAGGCGGGGTAGTTGTTGAAATCGCGGATCAGCGACCAGACGTCGTTCAACGGGTGGTCCAGCACGGCGCTGTAATAGGCTTGGGTCATCGGAGGTGTGCCTTTGGCTTTCTTTGCGCGCTAAGGTTGGCGCTTGGCGCGGGCAAAACCCACCCGATTTCCGACTGCCTCTTCGATGGGCTTCCAGCTTTCGCACAAGATGGCGAACTGGTTGGTAGCGCTACCTTGCAGCGGCGCCGCAAAGCCGACTAGAATGCCGCCATTGACAAGAGCGCCCGGCGTCACGGGCGCCGCTGGGAGGCCATTCAATGTCCAAGATTTCGCGCCGCACCTTTGCGGCCTCATCCGCCGCCGTTGCGGCATCCGCCGCATTCGGCTTCAAGCCCGCACGCGCACAAGCCTATCCGGCGCGGCCGGTCACCGTGATCGTACCGTGGGGCGCGGGGGGCGGAACCGACGCGACGGCGCGCATCGTCGCGGCCCTGCTGGAAAAGGATCTCGGCCAGCCCTTCAACGTGGTCAATCGCACCGGCGGCTCCGGCGTCGTCGGCCACAGCGCGATCGCGACTGCGCAGCCTGATGGCTACACCATCGGCATGCTGACGGTCGAAATCTCGATGATGCACTGGCAGGGCCTCACCGATTTGACGCCGAAGAGCTACACACCGCTGGCGCTGATGAACGAGGATCCGCCCGGCATCCAGGTCTCTTCCTCCTCGCCCTACAAGACGGTCAAGGAACTCGCCGAGGCGATCAAGGCGGCGCCTCCCGGCAAATTCAAGGCGTCCGGTACCGGCCAGGGCGGCATCTGGCACCTGGCGCTGGTCGGCTGGATGCAGGCGATGGGCCTGCCCGCCAACCAGGTCGCCTGGGTGCCCTCGAACGGCGCAGCGCCGGCGATGCAGGATCTTGCCGCCGGCGGACTCGACCTCACCACATGCTCGGTGCCGGAAGCACGCGCCATCATCGAGGCGGGCAAGGCCAGGAGCCTCGCCATCATGGCGCCGGCCCGCAACCCGGTCTTCAAGGACGTGCCGACGTTGAAGGAGGCGATGGGCATCGACTATGCGACCGGCGCCTGGCGCGGCATTGCCGGCCCGAAGAACCTGCCGCCGGAGACCGCCACGAAGCTCACGGCGGCCCTGAAGAAGGTCTACGACTCCGCCGAGTTCAAGGACTTCATGAGCAATCGCGGCTTCGGCACGGTGTGGGGTGATGCCGCCCATTTCGCCGGCTTCATGGATAAGGGCGACGCCCAGATGGGCGAGGCGATGAAGGCGGCGGGCCTGAGCAAGGCGTGATGCTTCACCTCCCCCGCTTGCGGCGGGCTATCGCAATGAAGAAGTGTGTGGCGAGTAGCTCGCTTGCAGCCCATCTTTCGAGACGCCCGTCCGCGGCGGGCGCTCAGGATGAGGACATGTTTTGCGGCGAGATATCAGCCCCTCATGGTGAGGAGCCCGCTAAAGCGGGCGTCTCGAACCATGCAGGCCGAGCACTTTCGCCATATGCGCTAGCCCAACCCGCGCGGAGAGAGGGAGCCCACCTCCCGGAATTCTGACAGGACTCCTCCCAATGCGTCTTCCCGACTCCGTCACGGGATCGTTTCTGGTCGTGCTGGGCGCGGCCGCCGCCTATGGCGGCTGGATCTTGCCGCCGGTGCCGGGGCAACCGGTCGGCCCCAACGTGTTTCCGCTGGTGATCGGCTGCGGCCTTGCGCTATGCGGCCTCGCGATCGTGTTCGGCATCGGGCATTCCTTCGAGGAGGAGGAAGAGCTGGTCCCGTTCGAGAACGGTCAGGCCGCTGCGCCGCCGCCGCAAAGCAAGCTCTACGGCCTGCGCGCGCTGCTGCCGCCGGCGCTGCTGTTGTTCTACGTCTTTGCCGCCGACCGACTCGGCTTCATCATCACCGCGGCCATCATGGTCTACGTCACCTCGACTGCATTGGGAGCGAAGTGGAAGCTGGCGCTGCCGCTCGCGGCGCTCTCGCCCTTCGCCATCCACCTCATCTTCGGCAAGCTGCTGCGCGTGCCGCTGCCGGTCGGCCTGCTGCCGATGCCCTGGTGATTCATGCTGAAAACCCTGATTGATGCGTTCGCGCTGATCTCCACCTGGGAGGTCATCATCTCGATGTTCGCGGCTTCCGTGTACGGGCTGGTGATCGGCTCGCTGCCGGGTCTGTCGGCGACCATGGCGACCGCCCTGCTCGTCCCCGTCACCTTCTACCTGTCGCCAATCGCAGCGATCGCAACCATCGTCGCGGCGTCCTCGATGGCGATCTTCTCCGGCGACATTCCCGGCGCATTGCTGCGCATTCCCGGAACGCCGGCGTCCGCCGCCTATGCCGACGAAGCCTATGCCATGACGCGCAAGGGCCAGGCCGAGCTCGCGCTCGGTGCCGGCGTCTGGTTCTCCGCGGTCGGCGGCATCGCCGGCGTGCTCTCGCTGATGATCCTGGCGCCGCCGCTCGCCGAGATCGCGCTGTCGTTCTCGACCTTCGAATATTTCTGGCTGGCGCTGCTCGGCCTGATGTGCGCCACGCTGGTGGCCCGCTCCTCGCCGGTGAAGGCGATCGCGGGCATGTTCATCGGCCTGCTGGTCGCCTGCATCGGCATCGAGAACCCCGGCGGGGTACCGCGCTTCACCTTCGGCATCACCGATCTGTTCGGCGGCATCGAGCCGATCCCGGCGCTGGTCGGCGTGCTCGCGGTGGCGCAAGTGATGCGCTCGATGCTGACACCCGAGCCGCCGCCGCTGCCGCGCCGAAAATTCGGAAGCATCATGGCCGGCCAGTGGAGGCTGACCAAGCTCTATCATTGGCAGATGACGCGCGGGAACATCGTCGGCATCATCATCGGCGTGCTGCCCGGCGCCGGCGCCGACATGGCCGCCTGGGTCTCCTATGCGATGTCGAAGCGCTTCTCCAAGGAGCCGGAGAAGTTCGGCACGGGTCACGTCGAGGGCCTGGTGGAAGCCGGCGCCAGCAACAATGCCAGCATCGCCTCCGGCTGGGTGCCATCGCTGCTGTTCGGCATCCCCGGCGACACCATCGCTGCGATCGCGATCGGCGTGCTCTACATGAAGGGGCTCAATCCAGGCCCGACGCTGTTCACCGAGAAGGCGTCGAGCATGTACGCGATCTATCTGATGTTCATCATCGCGAACATCATGATGATCCCGCTCGGCATCGCCATGATCCGCATCGCCGCCTACATCCTGCTGGCGCCGCGCTCGGCCATCATGCCGATCATCATGCTGTGCTGCGCCGTCGGCTCGTTCGCGATCGGCAACAACATGTTCGGCGTCGTCACCGTCGCCGCCTTCGGCGTGATCGGCTATGTCATGGAAGCCAACGGCTATCCCGTCGCCGCCATGGTGCTCGGCATCGTCATGGGCACCATGGTCGAGCAGGCTTTCGTCACCTCGCTGATCAAGTCGGACGGCAGCATCCTGCCGTTCTTCGAGCGCCCGGTTGCGGCCATCCTCGCCGCCATGGCGATCGGTGCCCTGCTGTGGCCGGTGATGGTGTGGGTGTGGCGCAAGGTGAAACCGGCCCAGACGGCGGCGGCAACGGGCCGGTGACATCGGGCGGGCGGGGCCTCGTCTGTCCCGGCCGGGGCAGCCGCGCTGTCTTCGTATCGCTGGGCCGGGCGGCTACCCTGTGCTAAGATCCGTCCATGACAGATGTCGCAGACATTCCACTCCAAACTCTCATCGGGAAGCTCCGAGAGCTTGCTCCCGCCTTGAGGGCTGCGGGCGTGAAACGGCTGCAGATCTTTGGATCGCGTGCCCGCGGTGACGCGCGGCCGGACAGTGACCTCGACGTGCTGGTCGAAACGACCTCGCGCGAGGAAGCGCCGCGGTTCGACTATTTTGAGGCTCTACACCTGATCGAGGACCATGTCGGCGTTCGAGTGCAGATATCGATGCGGGACTTGTTGAAGCCGCGCATGGCCGAGCGGATCGCGGACGATCTGATCGAGGTCTTCTGAATGCCGCCGACCGTCGAAGACCGGCTGCTCGATATTCCGGAAGCCATATCGGACATCGAAGGTGTCACGAAGGGCCTAACGTTCGATCAATTTGTCTCCGAAAAGACCTCCCGCCTCGCAATCGAACGCCTTCTCGAGATCATCTGCGAGGCATCGAGATTCATCCCGGATGAGGTCAAGCGAACGGAGCCCGCAATCGACTGGCGCAAGATGATCGACTTTGGGAATCTTCTGCGTCATGCCTACAATATGACGAAGGCCGAGATCGTTTGGGATATCATTCAAACACACCTTCCACCGTTGAAATCCTGCGCTGAGAGACACGTTCGCATGTCGGGCCGCTAGCGGCTGGACGCGAAAGCAACGATGACCAGTCCCAAATCCATCGACACCAAATCCCTTGCCCGCGACCTCCGCACCGGCAACCGCGCGGCACTGGCGCGGGCGATCACGCTGGTGGAGAGCCGGCGCGCCGACCACCAGGCGCTGGCGCGCGAGCTGGTGCAGATGCTGCTGCCCGACACCGGCAAGGCGGTGCGCGTCGGCATCACGGGATCGCCGGGCGTCGGCAAATCCACCACCATCGACGCGCTCGGGACGTATCTGATCGAGCAAGGCAACAAGGTCGCGGTGCTCGCGGTCGATCCGTCCTCGGCACGCAGCGGCGGCTCGATCCTCGGCGACAAGACACGGATGGCGCGCCTCGCGGCCTCGGACCGTGCCTTCATCCGGCCCTCTCCGTCATCAGGCACGCTCGGCGGTGTCGCGGCCAAGACCCGCGAGGCGATGCTGCTCTGCGAAGCCGCCGGCTTCGATGTCGTGCTGGTGGAGACCGTCGGTATCGGCCAGTCCGAGACCGCGGTCAGCGACATGACCGATTTCTTCCTCGCCCTGATGCTGCCGGGCGGCGGCGACGAGCTGCAGGGTATCAAGAAGGGCCTGGTCGAGCTCGCCGACATGATCGCGATCAACAAGGCCGACGGCGACAATCTCAAGCGCGCCAACATCACCGCCGCCGACTATCGCGGCGCGCTGCATATTCTCAGCCCCCGGTCCGAGCATTGGCATCCACCGGTCGAGACCTATTCGGCACTCACCGGCGATGGCATCGCAAAGATCTGGCAGAAGATCCTGGATCACCGCAAGGCGATGAACGCGTCCGGCGATTTCGCCGCACGACGGCGCGATCAGCAGGTGAAGTGGATGTGGTCGATGCTGGAGCAGCGCATGCTGGCACGACTGCGCAGCGAGGCGTCGGTGCGAACGAAAGTCCGGAAGATCGAGGCCGAGGTCGCCGAGGGTCATCTCACGCCGGCCCTCGCCGCCGAGCGGATCCTCGAGTTATTGCAATGAGCGAAAAGCTCCGCATTCTCCTCACCGGCTTCGGACCGTTCCCCGGCGCGCCCTATAACCCGACCCAGCCGCTGGTGGCACGGCTGACGCAGTTGCGCCGTCCGGCGCTTGACGGTGTCGAGTTGTCGAGCCACATCTTCCCCGTGACCTATGCCGCAGTCGACCGGCAATTGCCCGAGGTGCTCGCGAAGATCAAGCCGCATGCGTTGCTGATGTTCGGCCTCGCCGCGCGCACGCCCTACCTGCGGATCGAAACCCGCGCGCGCAACGCCGTCACCATGCTCTGGCCCGATGCCGCCAACACCCGCTCGAGCAAGCGCGGCATCGCCGGCCACGCGGACGCGATGATGTTCGGCCCGCACACGGCAAAACTGCTGCGCGCCGCGCGACTGACCGGCATCGATGCCCGCGCCTCGCGCGATGCTGGCGCCTATCTCTGTAATTATCTGAGCTGGCGGGCGATCGAGAATGTGAGAGCCGACGGGCCGCAGCTTGCGGCGTTCATCCACATTCCCCTGCTTGCCCGAAGCGGCGCCGTGCGACGCAAGGGCGCACCGCGCATGACGCTGGAGGAGCTGGTGGATGCGGGCGAGGCGATGTTGATGGAGATGGTGCAGTTGGCACGGAAGCAGCCGAACAAGCCGGCATCGAAAATGGTGGGCGCGCTTCGCTTTGCCCACCCTACGGCACCGGCTGTGCGGTAAACATTTAACCCTACCGCGAACAATCCCCACGGCCCTCAGCTGGCTGCGCTACCTAATCCCCCGCGGACCCCCGCGTCCGCCGGAGGACGCGTCATGGACCTCAATCGTCGCCATCTCATCGGGGCTTCGACCGCCGGCATCGCCGGCGCACTCGCCATGCCGGCCGACGCGGCGCGCGCGGCGCCGCTGACGTCCCTGCTCGGCCGCGACGCCACGCAATATGGCGTGCGACCCGGCAGCAGCGAGGATCAGACGCGCGCGCTGCAGCGCGCGATCGACGAGGCGGCGCGGGTGCAAATGCCACTCGCCTTGCCTCCCGGCATCTATCGGACCGGTCTGTTGCGATTGCCGAGCGGCGCGCAACTGATCGGCGTGCGCGGCGCGACCAAGTTCATGTTCACCGGCGGGCAGTCGGCGATCCAGAGCGACGGGTCCGATGCGATCGGCCTCACCGGCATCACCTTCGACGGCGGCAAGTTTCCGCTGCCGACCCGCCGCGGCCTGATCCACATCTTGGGCGGCCGCGACGTGCGCATCGCCGATTGCGAGATCACCGCTTCCGGCGGCAGCGGCATCTGGCTCGAGCAGGTGTCGGGCGACATCTCCGGCAATATCTTCACGAATATCGCGCTGACGGCGGTGGTCTCGTTCGATGCCAGGGGCCTCAGCGTGTCCCGCAACACCATCACCGGCACCAACGACAACGGCATCGAGATCCTGCGCACCGCGATCGGCGATGACGGCACCTTGGTTGCCGATAACCGCATCGAGGATATCAAGGCAGGCCCCGGGGGCTCGGGCCAGTACGGCAACGCCATCAACGCCTTCCGCGCGGGCAACGTGATGGTGCGCGGCAATCGCATCAGGAATTGCGACTATTCGGCCGTGCGCGGCAATTCCGCCTCCAACATCCACATCACCGGGAACAGCGTCAGCGACGTACGCGAAGTCGCGCTCTATTCCGAGTTCGCGTTCGAAGCCGCCGTGATCGCCAACAACACGGTAGATGGCGCCGCCGTCGGCGTCTCCGTCTGCAATTTCAACGAAGGCGGCCGCATCGCGGTGGTCCAGGGCAACATCATCCGCAACCTGATCCCGAAACGGCCGATCGGCACCGCGCCGGATGATGATGCCGGTGTCGGCATCTACATCGAGGCGGATTCGTCGGTGACCGGCAATGTGATCGAGAACGCGCCGTCCTATGGCATCGTCGCCGGCTGGGGCAAATATCTCCGCGACATCGCGATCACGGGCAACGTGATCCGAAAGGCGCTCGCCGGCGTCGGCGTCTCCGTGGTGCCGGGCGCCGGCACCGCACTCGTCAACAACAACATGATCTCCGAGACCCCGCGCGGCGCCGTGGTCGGCCTGGACCATGCGCGCGCGGTGACGTCCGACCTTTCGGCAGATGGCGCGCAGCGATTTGCTCAGGTCGTGATCGGCGGAAACGCGGTGCGGCGCTAGGCCCGCGGCTAGGCAGAGGGGCCGTTCATCCTTCGAGCCTCCACCTGAGACGCGATGCGTCCCTTGCCTCGCACCTCGGGATGACGGGTGAGAGAGATGCGCCAGGCCTGTTGGGCCTTGCCCTAGAATGCGTTCCTGAGAAGCGGGTATTTTGCTTCCAGGCCATCGAGGCTGAAGGTGAATTCGACGACGCGCTCCGGGGCCGCGACGATCTCCTCGGGCGGCGGGGCGAACTGCGGAAGGAGCGCAGCCATTGCTGCAGGCGCGCTCTTCGACGGCTTCGCGGCTGGCACCGCGAGCGGCAGCTTCACTTCAGGCGCAGTGGACGGCGCCGTCGCGGCAGGCGCAAGCGGTGACCTCACGGCGGGTGCGGTGAACGGCGCCCGCGCAGCGGGAGCCCTGAGCGGCGGCATCTCGGCGGGGGCGATGAACGCTGCCATCGTGGGCGGCGCCATCATGGCAGGCGGCGCGACCGGCGCCGGCGGCTCGTTGCGCGGTGCGATCGGGGCTTCGATGATTTCGGCGAGAACGTCCGGCTTGGGATCGAGCCTGACCGGTACGGCGGTCTCGGGCGCGATGTGGACGGCCTTCGGCTGCACGGTCTGCGCCTGTTGCTCGCGCGGAAACACGCGCGGCATCGTTGCCGGCGACCAGCCGAAGGCGGGCGTCACGCTCGCGGCGGCTTCGGCGACGTCCGCGCCGGTCGCAAGCGCGCGCCAAGTCTGGACCGCGCGCTTGGCCTCCTGGATGTTCTCGAGAAACGCGATCTCCGAATGATAACGGCGCCAGCGGCCGGTCTCGAACATTTCGGAGAGATGCTGCAGCCGCTGCTCGGCGAGAGCGCACCAGCGTGCCGCAATGTCGCGGCTAACAGCGTCGCGAACGACTTCTTGGCGATGTGTCATGAACCAGCCCGTCAGGGGAAAATACGGACGCGGAGGACGCAACGCACACGAATCAATTTAGACGCGACATGAATATTTTGTGGAAAAGTTTTGACTTGTCCAGCAACGACACCGCGTCGGTCATCAAACACCGTAGTCGTGCGGACATTTGCTGTGTTTTCGAGTCAAGCTTCGCACAAGCATGACGGGCTTGCAGGGTGTCGAGCGAAGGTTCGCCACGAATCCAGACAGGTTCGTTCAACCGCAAGCTGAATGCGCGCGAGGCTTCAAAAATCAGGATGCAAAAGAAAAGACCCGTCCGGGGGGACAACCGGACGGGTCAAGCCATATGGGCGCTTGGGGTGGATGGGCGCTCGCGCCTGATATGACCGATGGGGAGGGATGACCGCTCCCACATCATTTGGTCGTGGCAGCTGGCTGAACGTTCAACGCGACGTTTGCTTTTTGGGGCTTGGCCTAGCGCGCAGCTTTGTCGCAGGCCTTATCGCGTCGCCGGCCTATCCGCCTGAGAAACCGTGGATTTCTCGTCCGAGCTCGACAGCGAGGGTTGTTCGATTGCGCGCATACCCGGCTCGTCGCGACGCTTGCCGGCATCTTCACGTTTTGTTGTACCGGATGCCGCGGCGACCGGCGTCGCATTGTCGGCGGGAACGGCCATGACCGCGGCAAACGCGTCGGCCTGGCCGTCGCCGAACTGATCGTCGCGCCCGGGTGAACCGAGGTCGCGCGCGGTCTTCGTCAGCGTCATGCGCAGCGCTTCCGGCTTCAAGGCATGGTTGCGCTCCAGCAACAGCGCCGCTACGCCGGAGACGTAGGCCGCCGAGAACGAGGTTCCCGACGTGATCTGATATTTGCCGCCGGGCGCCGGCAGGAAGATGTCGACGCCGGGAGCTGCGACCGCGATGTGATTGCCGCGGTTGGAGGCGGTGAACAGCCTGTCCTGCTGATCGGTCGCGCTGACCGCGATCACGTTCGGGTTGGCGGCGGGATAGAGCGGCGGCGATTTCGCGCCGGCATTGCCGGCGGCCGCGATCAGCACCAGGCCGCGCGCGGCGGTCGCGGCGATGGCGCGCTCGATCACCGCGTCCTTCGGACCGGCAAAGCTCATATTGACGATCTGCGCGCCGTGCTCGGCGGCATGGTTCAGCGAGCGCAGGATGACGTAGGACGAGCTCTCGGCGCCGCCCGCAGTGCCCCCGAAGGCGCGGATCGCGATGATGCGCGCCTCGGGCGCGCTGCCCATCAGCCGGGCGTGCGCCACGATGGCTCCCGCGATGCCGGTGCCATGAATATGCGGGCCCTCGGCGCTGCCGAGCGCATCGAAACTGTCGGCGACGGAGTTGGCGAGTTCGGGATGGCTGGCGTCGATGCCGGAATCGATCACGGCGACCGTGACGTTGGCGCCGTGCACCAGCGTATGCGCCTGCGGCAGGCGGAGCTTCGTCAGCGCATATTGCGCCGGATCGCCCTCGGTCGTTCGCGACGACCTTTGATCCTGGAGCACATAGCGGAAGTTCGGCTGGAGCGAGCGCACGCTGCCGTCGGCCGCGAATTCGCGCCGCACCGTCTCGTACGGTCGGCCGTCGCTGATGCGGAACAGGCCGAAGGTGGCGCCGATCAACGGAAAATTCTCGGAGGCGACGCGCGTCAGGCCGTGGCGACGGGCGAGCTCATCGGCCTCGGTCGGCGACAGCGCAGCGTCGATCTCGGCGACGAATTCATTGGCGAAGCTGCGCGAGGTGACCGCGACCGGCGTGTTGTTGCCGCGCCCCTTGCCGGCGGTTTTCTTGCCCGACTTTCCACCGCCCTGCCCGCCTGCGTTGGGTTGACCTGCGCACTCGCCGTCGGCATCACGGTAAGCTGCAGTGCACGCCGGATAGAGGTTGGGGGAATAGCGCGCATAGGGCACTACCGGCTTCATCGGCCGTACGCGCGACGTCGTGGTATGGGGAATGGTCGCCATCGTCCGCGGACCGCGGTCGACGCTGACCGTGCGCCCGGCGAGACTGGAGGTGACGCGCGGGGCCATGCTCGGAGAGATGGTCGGCGTGCGCGAGGGAACGCTGATCGCGGGTGCGCGCATGATCGCCTGCGCCTGCGCAGGCTCCACGCCCAAACAGGCGGTGAGCAATAGCGCGGCGCCGACCGACGAAGCGTAGGCCCCGGCGCGTCCCCTGTTCTCGGACTTGCGCGTCATGGGTTCAGCGGCGCGTTCAGGGCGCCGCGACGGCCAGATTGACGAACTTCTCGCGCTGCATCTTGCCGAGCAGCGAGGCGAGCTCGTCCTGGCTCATCGCCTTGTTGAACTGGAGGCGGAACATGCCCCCCTTGGCGCCGTCGACGATCGAGGCCTGGTAGCTGTCGAGCAGCGCGGTGATGTCGGCAATGCGCGCCTCGGGCGTGAAGCGCACCAGCGCGCGGGCCGGCGTCGACGCGTTGCCGAGTTCGCGCGTGACCGGAGCGCTGGTCGACAGCGAAGCGGTCTGGAAGGTCGCCGGCTGGTTCTTCATCAGCACGGCGCCGATGATTCCGGCCTGCAGCACCAGCGCGACGGCGCCGAGGCCCGCCGACCAGGCCAGCGTGCGCGGCGACAGGCCCGCGAAGAAGGTCGAGATACGCGCCGACAGCGGCAGCGAACCGGTCGCCCGCGCCGGCTCGGCGTCGATCGCGGCGAACAGTTTCTGCATCGCTCGCCCTGACGGAGCCCCCAGGCTCTCGTTCAGACGAATGGTCTCTTCGTACTCGCCGCGGATCGCGGCATATTGCTTCGCCAGCTCGGGATCGCGCGCCAGCGCTTCCTCGACGCGGCGGGCATCGCGCGCGTTCAGCGTGCCGGCAGCGTGCCAGGGCAGCAGCAGTTCAATCTCACTGGGCTCTTGCTCCAGCATCTTCTTGCTCAAAGCCATCATGGCCAGCCTCGCTCAACGCCGGCTGCCTTCAGCAGTTCGGCCAGTTTCTTGCGCGCATAGAACAAGCGCGTCTTCACAGTGTTCTCCGGTATCCCGACGATTTCGGCCACTTCCTCCACGGACTTCTCGTGGTAGTAGACGAGATCGACGATCTCCCGATGGTCAGGCGAGAGGCCCGTCAGACACTCCCGCAACGCCTCACTGGTATCCTTCTTCTGGACCACCGTTTCCGGATCGTCGGACGTATCCTCGATCGCGTTGGCAGCCTCTTCGTCCAGCTCGAAATCCTTCCTGCGCCGCAGCGCAGAGAGGGCCTTGAATCGGGTGATTGCCAGCAGCCAGGTGGAAACGGCGGATCGACCCTCGAACTTGCCGGCTTGACGCCAGACGTCGAGAAACACCTCGCTGATGAGGTCTTCCGCCGCCTGCTCGTCCCGCACGAGCCTGAGACCGAACCTATAAACCCTGACATGGTGCCGCCCGTACAGCACCTGCATGGCGAGCCGGTCACCTTGGGCGATCCTGGCGATCAGGACCTCGTCCGTAGCCGCCTGTGTCACGCTCAATGGCCGTCTCGCAAGGTTGGTCGGGTCGGTGCGGCGGACGGTTCGACTGGAGGGGCGAAATTCTTCAACCTACCGCAGTCATCCGGGAGCTTGTGTGATCTACTCCACATACGAGCATTTTCCGTGTTCCGCCCCTGGCGGCCGGCCGTTCCGGTCCAGATTGGTAGCATAATACTGAACATTTCCCTGCAGTGGCCGTCCGGCACAGGCGGTGCGGCCAAGTCTGGTTCCCCATAGTAGCCCTGCACGACCTATGTCTCGCGAACCCCCGTTTTGGCTCGACCGCATTGCACCCAATGCCTAATCGACGGCAAACGATCTTGCCCGTCGATGTTCCATGGCCCGAAGACCACGGACGGATTCGATTTCAAAAGGATACCAAACCTAAAGGCTTGCCACGTAGATTTTTGCGCTGACATCCACCATTGGCGGGACAATGAGCACGGCCGCGACGTCCTTTCCGGAGAGGAATGCCGCCGAAGTCGCGGATCTCGTCCTCACACCCGAGGCCGCCGCGCCCGAAGTCCGCGCGCGCCGGACCCGGCAGCGCCGCCAGATGTATATCGGCCAGGTCGCAAGCTACTCGCTCGGCGCCTCGGTCTTGTTGCTATACGCCTTTGACGGTGCGATCTCCCTCGACGTTGCCTCGTTGTTCTGGTTCGGCGGGCTCCTGACCATCGGCACGTTCGCCGTGCTCTCCGAAGCCGGTGTCGGCGAAAGGTTCAGCGACCACTATCTCACCGTATTCCAGATTTCGGCGCACACGGCGCTGCAGTTCGTGTTCCTGCTATCGGTGCCGACCATCGGCATCACCTTCATCAGCGTGCTGTTCCTGATCTTCGCCTTCGGCTCGCTGCGCATGACCTCGGCGCAGGCGATGCTGACCTGGGCGATCGCGACCTGCGGCCTTGCCGCGGTCTTCCTCGCGTCCGACCTGCCGATCGGCCTGCCCGTCGCAACGCGGCTGCAGCGGACCGCCTCCATGCTGTGCTTCGTGCTGGTGATCGGCCAGTGCGCCTTCCTCGGCCTGTTCGGCGCCACGCTGCGCAAGGTCCTGTATCGGCGCAGCATCGAGCTGAAGGCCGCCTATGAGCGCATCGAGGAGTTGGCCGAGCTCGACGAGCTCACCGGCTCCTACAACCGCCGCTGCATCATGCGGCTTCTCGATGCCGAGATCGAAAAGTCGCGGCAGGCATCGACAGCTTGCGCGATCGCGCTGATCGATCTCGACTGGTTCAAGCGCATCAACGACGCTCACGGCCATCCCGTCGGCGACGAGGTGCTGCGTACCTTCGCGATCACCGTTTTCGCCAACATCCGCCCGGCCGACTGCTTCGGCCGCTACGGCGGCGAGGAATTCCTGCTGCTGCTGCCGGGGACCGATGGCGAGGCGGCCGCGTGCATGCTCGAGCGCTTGCGCGGCATCGTTGCCGATCTCGACTGGAGCGCATTTTCCCCCGGCATGCGCGTGACCATTTCCGCGGGCGTCGTGACGCTGCGCGAATCTGATACTGCCGACACGTTCCTCGCCCGCGCCGACAGCGCGCTCTATTCCGCCAAGGCACAAGGGCGCAACCGCATTTCAACGAACTGACCAATTCATTTTCCCCGGCGCGTGAGAAGACGTCGCCGGAGCAAACGCTCCAGGACAGGGCAATGAGATCGAAATCCATGAAACCATCCGAGAACCTGCTCGAGGAATTGCAGGCTGCGCTCTCGCACGGCACCGTCGCGCGCCGGGTCGAGACGCTGCGCCGGGTCACCGATCTCTTCGTCGGCAACGCAATGGATTATTCCGACGACCACGTCCGCGTGTTCGACGACGTGTTCCAGTGCCTCATCGAGGAGATCGAGACCTCGGCCAAGGCGCTGCTCGCCGACCGCCTCGCTCCGATCGCGGCCGCGCCGCCCGGGATCATCCGCGCACTGGCGCGCGACGAGGTGATCGAGGTCTCCGGGCCCGTGCTGTCGACATCGGAACGGCTCGACGAGGCGACCCTCATCGAGATCGCGCGCACCAGAGGCCAGGCGCATCTCAAGGCCATCTCTCTGCGGCGGGTGCTGTCGGAGGCATTGAGCGACGTCCTGGTGACCCGCGGCAATGAGGACGTGGTGCAGTCGACCGTCAGCAATCGGGGCGCGCGCCTCTCCGAGGGAAGTCTCACCGATCTCGTCACCCGCGCCGAACGCGACGACGAGCTCGCCACCTGCATCGGCCAGCGGCCCGATTTGCCGCGTCATCACTATTTGAAGCTGGTTGCGAAAGCCTCATCGAGCGTGCGCAGGAAATTGGCGGCTGCGCATCCGGAGCTCGCCGAGGAAGTGTCGAGCGTGGTCCAGGAAGCGGCCCAGCGGGTCCGCGCTGCTACCATGACGAAGCAGACGGAGATGGCGCGCGCACTGGTGAAGTCGCTGTACGACGACGGCCGCCTCAACGAGCTCCAGGTGACCGCTTTCGCCGAGCAGGGCAAGTTCGACGAGACCAATGCGGGGCTCGCCGCGCTTGCGGGCGTTGCGGTCGAGACCGCCGAGAACATGATGATCGAGAGCCGCACCGAGGGCGTGATGATCCTCGCCAAGATCGCGGGCATGTCGTGGCCGAGCGTGCGCGCGATCATCGCCATGCGCGAGAAGCTCTCCGGCGGCTCGCAGACCGACATGCTGGCGCTGCGCGACACCTACGAAGCCCTGCGCTCATCGACGGCGCAACAGGTGCTGCGCTTCCACCGCATGCAGCAGAACACGACGCCTGCCTGAGGCGTGACTCAAGGCATCACCGCTTCGATCGTCGCGCGTGACGTTTCCATGAAACATGCTGCCGCGCTGATGGCGCCCTTGATTTTTTTGTTTTAGCTTCCGGAGGATTCGTCCCGGGGGGTGGGTATTGTTGCGTCTTGTCAAGCCGATAACACGGTCGGAACTCGAGCTTTGGCGATTTCAGAGCTTCGCATTCTGGGGAGCGTGCGTCGGCGCCGTTGCAGCTGGCCTTTCGGCCTATCTGATCTTGAGCGCCGCCAAGCCGGACCTTGGCTTAAACCTCGCACAGGACTTTCCGGTCGTTCAGTCGGACGTTCCGTACGCCGAGGCCATCAAGCGCGCCGAGAAGATCTTCTACATCCTGTTCTACGGGTTCGGAGCCGCTGCAGCGTTTGCGGCCCTCAAGCTTCGACAATTCTTCGAAGGCCGCTCGCTCGTTCTGTTCTACGTCTCGTCGGCGATCATCGTCACGGAGCTGCATCCGTTCCTGCGGGCCACGTTCGAGCCTCGATTGCAAGAGCTCGCGCTGACGGCCCTCGTCGCCGCCGCCTTCATCCCGTTCGTGAGACGCTTCCCGACCCGCATTCACATCGATGGCGATGCGGAATACAAGCCGATCAGGCTCTTCGAATTTCGATGGATCGATGCGGTGCTGATCGCGGCACTGGTGGCTCTGATCCTGCCTGCGGACGTGCAGGGCATGGCCGCGCGGGCATTGATCGGCAATCATCCGGTATCCTACCTGACGGGACCGGCGCTCTATCACTTTGCGGAGGGCTTGGTGCCCGGCCGCGATTTCCTGGCATTCTACGGATACGGGCCGCCTTACCTGTTGAGCCGGTTTCTCACGACGGACGTCAACGCGCTCTATCGCTCCTACATCTGGCTGATCGCCGCAAGTCTCGTGGTCTTCCACCTGTCGGCCTATTGGGTGCTGCGGGACTTCTTCCAGAACCGGGCGATGCCTTTCGTCCTGGCGGTCGTGTTTCTCGCATTGTGCCAGTACGCCGACGCCGATGCTTTCGGCGGCCCTTCCGCACTCGCGATCCGGTACATGTTGGTGTTCATCGCCGTGGGCATGCTTGCGCGCCTCATGGTGCAACCGTCCGAACGGTTGCTGGTGGCGCTGTCCGCCGTCTGCGCCTTCTCGATTTTCTGGAACACCGAGACCGGCATTTATACCTGGGCCGTGGCTTGTGCCGCGTTGTGCGTGCGGTTGCTGGAGCGGCGCCGGTTCTGGGAGGTCGCTGCGTTCACCGGCATGTCGATCGTGTTTCTGCTGGCCTTGTTCGTTGCCGCATATGGTCCGGCGGTCCTCTCCAAGAACTTCCTGTACGTGTTCCTTGCGCCGCTCGGTTTGCACAGCTTCTCGAACTGGGTCGCGGTGATCCTGGTCTGGAAACCCGGTTTGGGGACGGTGTACCAGATCGTCCTGCCCGCGATCGCGATCGGCACGGCGGTGAGCGTCGCCGCCGCATGGACCGGCTCACGCACCGTCGAGCGCGCCTATTTGCTGGTTCTGTCCCTCGTCGCGCTGGTATTCATGGTCAAGTGGGTGAACCGGTCGCTCGATGCGGTCTGGCAGCAGAACGCGTTTGCTTATCTTGCCGTTGGCGCGTGGTGGGGCCGATCGGCGTTTCGTGCCGCCGTCGGCCGAACAAAGTCGCAGCTGGTCCCGGCCGTGTCGCTGGCGGCGGTCGCCGTCGTCTCGATCGCCGTACTTTTGTATGCGCAGGATCGGCGGCAGAACGTGACGATCGGGCTGCGTTCGTATTTGAAGTATCCGAGCATCGCCAGCTTCCGATGGGGAGCAAGCGCCGACCCGATCAAGGTCGCACTCGACGCCAGCGACATCGACCTGGTCAACAAGGCCCTGCCGCCCGGTGGCCGCATGCTGTTGCTGTCCGACCAGGACTGGATCGTTCTCCCGGCCTTGGGGCGGGCCCCCAAGAGCGAGTTCATGCCTTTCCGGGACTCGTTCAGCCGCGACCAGGTGAGCAGGAGCCTTGCCGGCGCCGACTACTTCTTCTTCGAGCGCGGCGCGACCTACCAATATGATTGGATGAAGGAGATGGTGGACGAGACCTTGCGGGAGCAGTTCGTACGCTCCGGAGAGTCGACCCGGTTTATCCTCTATCGCAGGAAGTCATGACGCCGCGCCGCCTTGCCGGCGCGGTCAGTATCTCAAGACTTTCGAGCCGGCCAACGCGCCGACCGCCGTGACGATCGCGGTCGCGAGCGTGTACCAGGTCGCGACGAACAGCGGGGAATCGTCGGTGCAGTGCGAGGCGTAGAGCGTCGCGGCGAGCCCGGCCGACACCAGGCCCGCGAGCGCACCGGCGAGCGCGGGACGCGACGGCGCGCCGTGGCGCAGGCCAAACAGCGCCCCAGCCAGCAGCGGCAGCGACATTGCGGGGATCGCGACCAGGCACACCCTCGAGTTCTTGCCCATCATGCGCATCGTCATCGGCATGGCCGGCGCCATCATCATCTCGCCGCCGATCGCGACCGCGAGCAGGCCGACGGGAAGCAGCAAGAGCCAGCCCCAGCCGCGCAGCAGCGCCTCGGGCCGCGACAGATGCAGGCTGACGATGATGGCGGGAATCGCGAGCGAGAGCGTCACCGCGAATTTCATGTCGAAGAACGGATTGCCCATCGCGCTCATCACGTCGGACCGTATGCCGAGGAAGGTCGCGAAGATCAGGATCGAAAGCGGCGCGGCTACGAGCAGCCCCGTGGTCAGCACAGCGCCGACGCGCGGGGCGCGATGGACGTTGTCGGCCGCGAGCGAGCGAATGAGTTGATCGGTATCCATGACTACTGGTCCCGCAGTTTGGCCGTCAGCGCGGCTAGTCCGCGATGCAGCGCGACCCGCACCGCGCCTTCGCTCATCGCAAACTTTGCCGCCGTATCCTTGATCGAGGCGGCCTCGACCGCGATCGACTGCAACACGTCGCGCTGGCGCTGCGGCAGACTGCTGAGCTGCGCGGCGACCTCGCCGGCCGAGGCCGTCTCCTGCGGCGCCTCGCCCGGCAGCGTCTCGGCGAAATCGTCGATATTGACGAAGACACGCCTGCCGCGCCGCCGCAGCGCATCGATCAACTTGTTGCGGGCGATCGCGAACAGCCAGGGCGCGAACGGGGCTTCGCTGTCCCAGGTGTGCCGCTTCAGATGCACCGCCAACAAAATCTCCTGCACGATATCCTCGGCTTGATCGGGAGGCTGGCCGGCCCGCGCCAGCCCACGCCTCGCAGCGGCGCGCAGCACCGGCGTGACCGCCTTCAACAGACGATGGTAGGCCGCATCATCGCCTGCCATGGCCGACCGCATCAGGCCGGTCCATTCGTCCTCACGTCCGCGCACGCGCGCCCCTCACCATGCAATTCGGCCACTCGTTCAATTTGTTACGCAGGCCGCCACGAGTTCACGAATTCGTGATCAACCTGCTGCCACCGTCCGATACGGCCGTGGGAATCCGGGACGGCTCATAACACCGATTAATCCTCTCCGCACCGGCCCGGCGCGCAGGGGCGGCTTGCCCCGTTTTTGTCCGGCGTGGCCCGAAGATTCCCATTTTCTGCCCCGCTGTCGTCACGCCTCAGGGTCTCTGTTCGTTCTTGGGACGGGCGGAATTGGGGAGATCGTCAACATGATCAAAGCCAGCGGGCGTGCGGCCCTCATTGTTGCGGCCGGCCTTTTCTTGCTGCTTGGCGGCGTTGCACAGGCGGAGCCGAGCTCAACCGGCAAATCGGACAGCGCGGGCAAGCAGGTCGACACGGCCAAGCCGAGTAAGCAGCGGCGCCACGAGTCGCGCCGTACCGGCGATGGCAAGACGGCGCAGAAGTCCGGCGACAGGGCCGACAAGCAGGACGCCGCGGCAAAGGCCGACGAAACCAAGCTTGAGAATAAGGCGAACAACGATGTGCCGGCCTCCGGCCAGATGCCGCCGGACGTCGCCAACGCCCATGCGCAGCTCGCAGCCGCCGAGACGCCGACCGCGGCGGCGGCCTCCGCGATGACGGGCCGTGCCAATGACAACGTCCAGGCAGCGGCCGATGATACCGCCAATGGTGCCGCCTCGAACGCCGAGCCCCAGGTGGTGGCGCCCGATCAGCTCAACGACATCGACCGCGCCGTGCAACAGGACAACCCGCCGGCCCAGAAGACTGTTATCGCCGCAACCGCAGCGCAGCCGCGCCCCGCGCCAGTGATGGCGAGCAGCCAGCAGAGCTCGGCCTGGGACCAGAGCTCCCTGATCGGCAAGATCTTCATCGGCGTCGGGACGCTGCTGACGCTGGCCTCGGCGGCACGCATGTTCATGGCCTGATTGCCAGTTCCACCAGAGGCGCGCTCGCGCGTCCTGGACCGGCCCCCTTGAAGCCCACCGCGCCAGCGGGCACATTGCCCGCCCAATCAAAAGCGTGGGTGGAGCATGAGCACGTTCGAACACATCATCGTCGAAAGCGTCGGCGCGGTCGGCATCATCAAGCTGAACCGGCCGAAGATGCTCAACGCGCTTTCTTTCGGCGTCTTCCGCGAGATTGCGGCCGCCGTCGACGACCTCGAGGCCGACGAGGCGATCGGCTGCATCGTCGTGACCGGCAGCGAGAAGGCCTTTGCCGCCGGCGCCGACATCAAGGAGATGCAGCCGAAAGGCTTCATCGACATGTTCTCCGAGGATTTTGCCGCGATCGGCGGCGACCGCATCGCGCGCTGCCGCAAGCCGACCATTGCGGCAGTCGCGGGCTATGCGCTCGGCGGCGGCTGCGAGCTCGCCATGATGTGCGACGTCATCATCGCCGCCGACACCGCAAAGTTCGGCCAGCCCGAAATCACGCTCGGCACCATTCCAGGCATCGGCGGCACCCAGCGTTTGACCCGCGCGATCGGCAAGTCGAAGGCGATGGACCTCTGCCTCACCGGCCGCATGATGGATGCCGCGGAGGCCGAGCGTAGCGGCCTCGTCAGTCGCATCGTGCCGGCTGACAAGCTGATGGACGAGGTGATGGCGGCGGCCGAGAAGATCGCCTCGATGTCGCGCCCTGCCGCCGCGATGGCCAAGGAAGCGGTGAACCGCGCATTCGAGACCACGCTGGCCGAGGGCATGAGCGTCGAGCGCAACCTGTTCCACTCGACCTTCGCGCTGGAGGACCGCTCCGAGGGCATGGCGGCGTTCATTGAGAAGCGCAAGCCGATGAACAAGAACCGGTAGAGGCCCGCCCCGCGGTAAGGCTGGTGTAAGGGCCGTCTCGCTGCCGCGGAACCTCTGTGACGAAGCTGCAACAAGCACGGATTTCATGGGGGTTTCCCCCGCGGCAGTTTGCCTGCGGGACCTGCGCTGGTTAAACAGTTAAGAGGGCCGCCGTCGGCGGGGGCGGACAGGCAGGGTTGCGGGTTTACATGATTGGGCGTGCCGCCAGAGCTGGTCGCGTGATGATGCGGCATCGATCGGGCGTGGCTCCCGTGTTTGCGACATGGGCCACGCTGGCGCTTTCTTGCGCCCTTTCCTCGACGGCGTCGGCAGAAGCCCTGCCCGATGCCCTCGCCAAGGCGTACCAGACCAATCCGCAGCTCAACGCCGAGCGCGCGCGGCAGCGCGCGACCGACGAAAACGTGCCGCAGGCCCTCGCCGGCTACCGCCCGCAGATCGTGGCCAGCCTCAGCGCCGGCCTGCAATCGGTGCGCAATCTGCTGCCCGACAACACCATCCAGACCGCCAATCTGAAGCCATGGATCATCGGCGTCACCGTGACGCAGACTCTGTTCAACGGCTTCCGCACCGCCAACAGCGTGCGCGCCGCCGAACTCCAGGTGCAGTCGGGTCGCGAGGCGCTCCGCAATGTCGGCCAGGGCGTGCTGCTCGATGCGGTCACCGCCTATACCAACGTGCTGGCCAACCAGTCGCTGGTCGAAGCGCAGCGCTCCAACGTCGCCTTCCTGCGCGAAACACTCTCCGTCACCCAGCGCCGCCTCAACGCGGGCGACGTCACGCCGACCGACACCGCCCAGGCCGAAGCGCGCCTCAACCGCGGCCTTGCCGATCTCAACGCCGCCGAAGTCGCGCTCGCCGTCAGCCAGGCCACCTATGCGCAAGTGATCGGCAATGCCCCGTCGCAGCTTCGGCCTGCCGAAGCCGTCGACCGCTATCTGCCGAAGAGTCGCGAAGACGCGATGACGATGGCGATCCGCCAGCATCCGGCGGTGATGGCCGCAGGCTTCGATGTCGATGTCGCCTCCACCAACATCCGCATCGCCGAAGGCACGCTGCTGCCGAGCGCCACCATCCAGGGCAGCGCCAGCAAGAGCCGCAACAACGACCCGACGCTCGGCACCTTCGCCGAAGACCAGGCCTCGATCGTCGCCAACGTCACCGCGCCGATCTACGACGGCGGCCAGGCCGCGGCGATGACGCGCCAAGCCAAGGAAATCACCGCGCAGAGCCGGCTCGTGCTGGATCAGGTGCGCAACCAGGCGCGCACGGCGGCGGTCAGCGCCTGGGTTGCCAATGAAGGCGCCAAGGTCACGGTGTCGGCCTCGGAGTCCGAGGTGAAGGCGGCGACCGTCGCGCTCCAGGGCGTGCAGCGCGAGGCCGCCGGCGGTCAGCGCACGACGGTGGATGTGCTGAACTCGCAGGCGGATTTGATCCAGGCCAAAGCCCGCTTGATCGGAGCGCAGCGCGACCGCGTCATCGCCTCCTACACGCTGCTCAGCGCCATCGGCCATCTCGACGTCAAGACCTTGAACCTGAACACGCCGGACTACCTGCCCGAGGTGCATTACCACCAGGTCCGCGACGCCTGGCATGGCTTGCGGACGCCGTCGGGGCAGTAGAGGTCGCAAGTACCCCTGGGGATCTCACTGCACCTTCTCCGTTTCGGCACATCGCTCCTCTTTGACATTTTGTAGCCCATGGGCTACATTTTCGTCTCTTGATCGAGGTCAGACAAACCGAGCATTTTACGGAGTGGCTGAACCGCCTCAAGGACGCCAGCGCCGTTGCGCGGATCACTGTCCGCATTCGCCGCATGGAGATGGGCAATTCCGGCGACAGCAAAAAGCGTTGGCGGCAATGTCCGAGAAATGCGCATCGACTACGGCCCGGGCTACCGAGTTTACTATTTGCAGCGCGGAACTCGGATCGTGATCCTGCTGTGTGGCGGGGACAAGCGCACGCAGCGGCAAGACGTCAAGCTAGCGCAACAACTAGCGGAGACATTGTGATGCCAAAGGCAGCGAGAACGACGGTCAAATCGGCATCCAGGACGACGCGCTTCGACGCCGCCGACTATCTCGACACGGAGGAACGTCAGGCGGCCTATATCGGCGCCGCGCTGGAGACCGGCGATGCTGATTTCGTGCGTGATGCGCTCCGCCTTGTCGCACGTGCGCGCGGCATGAGCGCGATCGCGAAGAAAGCGGGCTTGAACCGCGAGAGCTTGTATAAGGCTCTCGGAGAGACCGGAAATCCCGAGTTCGGGACGGTCATGCGAATTGTCGGAGCGCTGGGCCTGACATTGTCGACCCAACCCGCGACAAGCGGACGAGTGACAAAGCGCCGCCCGGCCGCCTAAGGAGAGCGCGTGCGACGCCTCGGAACGCCACGATCGCCGTCACGGTCGCCACTTGGTACAGGACGCCTCAGGATGTGAACACGAAAAGCCGCCGCACCACGACAGCGACTATTTCTGGCCTCCGACCGTGTCGCCCTACCAGCCCGAAGTCTCGCCAAGCACGAAGCCTGGCACGCCAGCTTGCCCTGCCTGATCGTGCGCGTCGACGGCTCAAGCCCGGTTGCGATCTTGTTGAGCAGCTATGCTGAGAAGCCAGTCGATTGCCAGGCAGACGTGGTATTGTCTTGGCGCCATAAAAACGATCAGGGGAGAGAAACTATGCTCAGCCGACGCGGCGTCCTCTTTGCCTCCCTTGCCGCCGGAGTAGCCATGACCAGCAAAGCCCATGCCCGCGCGGCACAGCCCGCAACGCCCATCAATTTCGATGTCCCCGCACACGCCTGCGATTGCCACACCCACATCCATGGCGACGTCGAAAAATTTCCGTTCTTCGCCGGGCGCGTCTATACGCCGGAGCCGGCGAGTCCCGAAGAAATGACGGCGCTGCACAAGGCGCTCTATATCGAGCGCGTGGTGATCGTGACGCCGAGCGTCTACGGCACCGACAACTCCTCGACCCTGTTCGGCATGAAGGCCCGCGGCGCGAATGCGCGTGGGGTCGCCGTGATCGACGACAAGACGACGGAGGCCCAGCTCGATGCAATGCATCAGGACGGTTTCCGCGGCATCCGCCTCAATCTCGCGACCGGCGGGGTCAATGATCCCAATGTCGGGCGGCCACGCTTCACCGCCGCGGTCGAACGCATGAAGGCGCGCGGCTGGCACGTGCAGCTCTACACCACACTCGCCATGATCTCGGCGATCAAGGACCTCGTCGAGACGGCGCCGGTGCCCGTCGTGTTCGACCATTTCGGCGGCCTCGAGGCTTCGCTCGGGCTGGAGCAGCCGGGCTTCTCCGATCTCGTCGCGCTCGTCAAATCCGGCAAGGCCTATGTGAAAATCTCGGGCGCCTATCGCTCGTCCAAGCTCCCGCCCGACTATCAGGATATGGTGCCCTATGCCCGCGCATTGATCGCGGCGAATGCGGATCGCATCGTCTGGGGCACCGACTGGCCGCACCCGGATTCGAGCCGCGTCGAGGGACGCAAGCCCACCGACATCGCGCCACTCTATCAGATCGACGACGGCCGCCTGCTCAATCAGCTTCCGGTGTGGGCGCCGGACGCGGATGTGCGCAAAAAGATCCTGGTCGACAATCCGGCGCGGCTCTACGGGTTCTGACGATCAGCGCGCGCGGCGCGAGAAGAACGAGATCAGCACCGGCAGCGTCACCAGGATAACCAGCGGCGCCAGCATCATGCCGGTGACGACCACGACCGCGAGCGGCTTCTGCACCTGCGAGCCGATGCCCTCCGACAGCGCCGCCGGCAACAGACCGATGCCGGCGACGACGCAGGTCATCAGCACCGGCCGAAGCTGCAGCTCGCCGGTACGGATCACCGCGCTCATGCGGTCCATGCCTTCTTCGATGAGCTGGTTGAACTGGGACAGGATGATGATGCCGTCCATCACGGCGATGCCGAACAGTGCGATGAAGCCGATCGCCGCCGAGACGCTGAACGCCGTACCTGATATCAACAGGCCCAGCACGCCGCCGAAGATCGCCATCGGGATCACGCTCATCGCCAGCAGCGTGTCGGTCATCGAGCCGAAGTTGAACCAGAGCAGGACCCCAATCAGCGCCAGCGAGATCGGCACCACGATCGACAGCCGGCGGATCGCGTCCTGCAGATTGCCGAACTCGCCGACCCAATCCATGTGCGAGCCGGGCGGCAGCTGCACCTGCTCGGCGATCTTCTGCTGCGCCTCGCGGATCGCACTGCCGAGATCGCGCTCGCGCACCGAGAACTTGATCGGCAGATAACGCTCCTGCTGCTCGCGATAGATGTAGGCGGCGCCGGAGACGAGGTTGATGTTGGCGACCTCGCTCAAGGGAATCTGCGTGACGGTGCCGTTCGGCCCGGGCGCGCCGATGCGCAGATTGTGGATCGCCTCCGCACTCCTGCGATACTCCGGCGCGAGGCGGACGATGATCGGGAAGTGACGGTCGCTGCCCGGCTCATAGAGATCTCCCGCAGTATCGCCTCCGACCGCGACCTTGATGGTGGCGTTGATGTCGCCGGGCGATAGGCCGTAGCGGGCGGCCTTGGCGCGGTCGATGTCGATCTGGATGGTCGGCTGCCCGAGCGAGGTGAACACCGCAAGGTCCGTGACGCCCTGCACGGTCGCAAGCACCGACTTGATCTTGTTCGCGGTGTCGGTCAGCGCCTGGAGATCGCTGCCGAACAGCTTGATCGAGTTCTCGCCCTTCACGCCCGAGACGGCCTCTGAGACGTTGTCCTGGAGATATTGCGAGAAGTTGAACTCGACGCCGGGAAAGCGATCGTCGAGCTGCTTGAGCAGCTCCGCGGTCAGCTCTTCCTTGTCGCGCGTGCCGGGCCACTGGCTCACGGGCTTGAGCGGCGCAAAGAACTCGGCATTGAAGAAGCCGGCTGCATCCGTGCCGTCGTCGGGACGGCCGTGCTGCGACACGACGGACTCGACCTCGGGCCGGGCGCGGATGATCTTGCGCATCTCGTTGACGTAGGTGTTGCCTTCTTGAAGCGAGATGGTCGGCGGCAGCGTGGCGCGGATCCAGAGATTGCCCTCCTCCAGCTTCGGCAGGAATTCGAGGCCGAGCAGCCGGCTGAGCGCCACCGTTAGCAGCACGAGGCCGACGGTGCCGCCGAGCACGATCTTGCGGTTGGCGACTGCCCAATGCAGCAACGGAGAATATATCCGGTGCAGGAACTGCATGACGCGGGTCTCCGTCTCCTCGACATGCGCCGGCAGGATGATCGCAGACAGCGCCGGCGTGACGGTGAACGTCGCAAGCAGCCCGCCGGCCAGTGCATAGGCGTAGGTGCGGGCCATCGGCCCGAAGATGTTGCCCTCGACGCCGGAGAGCGTGAACAGCGGCAGGAAGGCCGCGATGATGATCGCCGCAGCGAAGAAGATCGATCGCGAGACGTCGGCGGCCGCGCTGAGGATGGCGTGGCTCTTCATGCCGAACAGCGTCTCTGACGACATCTGCTCGGCATCCGACATCGGCGTCGTCTGCGTCAGGCGGCGGAAGATCGCCTCCACCATGATGACCGTGCCGTCCACGATCAGGCCGAAATCGATCGCGCCGACCGACAGCAGATTGGCCGATTCCCCGCGAAGCACCAGGATGATCACCGCGAAGAACAGCGCGAACGGAATGGTGGCGCCGACGATCAACGCGCTGCGGAGATCGCCGAGGAAGATCCATTGCAGCAGCACGATCAGCAGAATGCCGACGACCATGTTGTGCAGCACGGTGTGGGTGGTGAGGTCGATCAGGTCCTTGCGGTCGTAGATGCGCTCGATGCGCACGCCGGGCGGCAGGATGGACGAATTGTTGATCTGCTGGACGAGTTGCTCGACCCGTTTGATGGTGGGCGTGCTCTGCTCGCCGCGGCGCATCAGGACGATACCCTGCACGATGTCGTCGGCATCATCGAGACCGGCGATGCCGAGACGCGGCTTCTGACCGACCGTGACCGTTGCGACGTCCTTCACCAGCACCGGATTGCCGCCGGTCTGCGCCACCATGGTGTTGGCGAGGTCGTCGATCGAGCGGATCAGGCCGACGCCGCGGACCACGGCCGATTGCTGGCCGATGTTGACGGTGTTGCCGCCGACGTTGACGTTGGAGTTGCCGACCGCCTGGAGCAATTGCGGCAGCGTCAGGCCATTGGCAACCAGCTTGTTGAAGTCGACCTGGATCTCGTAGGTCTTGCTCCGGCCGCCCCATCCGGTGACGTCGATGACGCCGGGCACGGCGCGGAAGCGGCGCTGCAGGATCCAGTCCTGGATGGTCTTGAGGTCGAGCACACTGTAATTCGGTGGCCCCACCAGGCGATAGCGGAAGATCTCGCCGATCGGACTGAGTGGCGAGATCTGCGGCTGCACGTTGCCCGGCAACGGCGCGAGCTGCGCCAGCCGGTTCAGCACCTGCTGCTGCGCCTCGTCATAGGTGTAGGCGAAGGAGAACTGGATTTTGACGTCGGAAAGGCCGTACAGCGAGATGGTGCGGATGGTCGTGACGTTCTTCAGGCCCGCGACCTGGGTCTCGATCGGGATCGTGATGTAGCGCTCGATCTCCTCCGCCGACAGGCCGGGGCTCTGCGTCACGATGTCGACCATCGGCGGGGTGGGGTCGGGATAGGCCTCGATATTGAGCCGGTTGAACGCGATCACGCCGCCGATCAAGACAGCGACGAACATGCCGACCATCAGGAAGCGCCGGTTGACGGCAAGAGCGACGAGACGATCCATTCAGGTCTTCAATTTTCTTGGGTCGTCGATCAGCTGCCGGATGCCGCGCGGTCGATGAACAGGCTGCCTTTGGTGACGATCTGCTCGCCGGGATTCAGATTGCTGGTGACCTCGACGAGGTTGCCGTTGATGAGGCCGGTCTTGATCTGACGCAGCTCGACAGATTTGTCGTCCCGCGCGACCCAGATGCGGACCTTGTCGGCTTCATAGATCAAAGCCTGTTTCGGCACCGCCGGCGCGGCACGGTCGCCGGCCGAATAGATCGTGACGTTGGCGAACATCTCCGGCTTGAGCAGGCCGTCCTTGTTGTCGATGGTGGCGCGGACCAGGAGACGGCGGGTGCTTGGGTCGATCGCAGCGGCGACATAGTTGATCCTGGCCGTCAGCGGTCGGCCGGGCAATGCCATGACGTTGACGCCGATGTCCTGGCCGATGCAGATCGCAGCTGCATCGCTCTCGCGCACGAACGCCGTCAGCCAGACCGTGGAGAGGTCGCCAATCACGAAGACCGGATCGCTGGCTCCGGAGCTGACATATTGGCCGGGACCGATCTTGCGCTGCACGACGGTGCCCGAAATCGGCGAATAGATCGTGATCTCCGGATTGATGGTGCCCTTTTCCTGGAATGCCGTGATGGTCTCGTCGGTAAAGCCGAGGATGCGCAGCTTGCTGCGCGCGGCTTCCAGGGCCGTCCCTGAGGAGCGCATGTCGTTTCGCGCCTGGACCTGAGTCGCTTCCGCCTGCTGATAGTCCTTCAGCGGAATGGCATGGCCTTCATAAAGATCCTTGGCGCGCTTGAACTGGATGTCGGAGAGCTCGAGCGCAGACCTCGCCTTGTTCTGCGAGGTCATCGCGGCGATGAAATCGTTCTGGGCCTGCACCGTGTCGGCGGCTTCGATCGTGAACAGCGGTTGGCCTTGCTTCAACATCTCGCCCGGCTTGGCGAGCAGCTTGGTGACCCGGCCTGCATAAGGGGAAAACACCGGCGTGGAGCGATCCTCGTCGACCGCGACCTTGCCCTCGGTGACATACTCGGCCCGGAAGCTCTTGGCCTTGACCGGCTCGATCGTCAGCGTCGCCCATTCCGACGGCGTGGGCGTGAAGGTCTGGGCATTCTTCCGCGACTGGCTCGAAATCTCGGAATGCTTCTTTGGCTTGGCTCCCGAATATGGGAAGCCGTAGGCCGCGGCACCGGCAACAGCCAGTAAAACTACGGAAGCGATCATCCGTCGTTTTGTAAACACCTGCAATCTCTTGGTATTTTCAACCACCATCGAGCCCGGTCGTTTCTGCGACGATCTCGGCAAATGACTGCCTCATCGATCGCGCTAATAGTGCCGAATTCTGATTTCAAACAACCTAAAAAACGCAAGACACCTCGCAGTTGGCGTTAAAAGTTTGCGACGTGTCAGCTTCATGTCAGCTTTTGCACCGGCCACTGTGCCGGATGACTGCCGAGCGGCATCGCCCGACGGCTCCATTGCGCCGGCGTCGTCGACAGCAGCGCCGAATGGCGCACCGCCTTCAACATACCGAAGCCAGATGACATGCGTTCGATGAACGCAGCATGTACGGCCTCGCTCGTGAGATCCAGGGTGTTCAGCCCGCCGTCGAGCCGGCCGAGATTCCACAGCCATCGCCCGGTCTGCGCCAGCGATACGCGCACGTGCCAGCTGCCGCCTTCGCGGGCCTGACGCGCCTTGGCCATCATGGCGCCGAATGCCATTAGATAACCCGTGGCGTGGTCGAGCATCTGCGCCGGCAATTCCTTGGGACCGTCGATGCCGGCAGCCAGTCCTTCGGCATGGTTGAAGCCGGTCGTGGTCTGCACCAGCGAGTCGAAGCCGCGCCGCTCCGCCCAGGGGCCGGCATGGCCGTAGGCAGACAGCGTCACATAGACGATGCCCGGATTGATTTTCGCGGCGTCCTCGGGCGCGAAGCCGAGAGCAGCAAGCGCACCCGGGCGATAGCCTTGCGAAAAGATCTCAGCGTCCTGCAATAGCGCACGCAGTTGCGCCCTGCCCGCCTCGCCCTTCAGCTCGATGAAGGTTGTAAGCTTGCCGCGGCCAGTGTCGATGGTGAGCCAGTCGATCGCGGGCAGCTCGGGGCCTGATACCAGCAGCACGTCTGCGCCGTGCGCGGCGAGCGTTCGGCCCGCGACGGGACCGGCGATGACACGTGAGAGATCGAGCACGCGCAGGCCTGCGAGCGGGCGGTCACTGTTCGATGATCTTTGCGGCCACGGTTTTGGCGCGGCCTCGCCGATCTTCTCGATCGAGATCAGCGGCAATTGCACGAGCGCATGCGCTTGCGGCGATGCAGACCATTCGTCGTAGCTGCGCATCAAAGCAACCACGCCGCCCGCGGCGTAAGCCGCAGTCTCGAAATCCTCGCCCTTCCATCGCATCAGTGCGGCCTGCACCTTTTCGCGCTCCGGCTCGCAGCCGAGCACCCCGCAGACGGCGTCGCGATGATGCGGAAAATTGGTGTGACAGCGCACGAAGCGGTCATCGCCCGTCCTGTAGACGCCGGCGATGGCATCCCAGGCCGGCGGCGGCGGCTTGTCGTCGAGGCGGAGGTATCGCTCCGAACGGCATTCGGCGACGGCATGGCGGATGTCGACGGAGACGTCCTGCGCCTCGCCGCTGCGCAGCCGCCAGATCTCGGCGGCGGCGAGGCCAGCAGCAGCGATCATCGTTTGTCCGGCGACCGCGACGCGAAACGAGGACGGGATCTGCGGCTCCTCGCCCGTCAGCCGTACGCGGTCGAGCGCGGCCGCGTCGCCACCGACGGAGGTCCAGATCTCCCTGAGAATGCCGGCGGGACTTTGCATGGCCGCTTCTCTCCCTTAGTTTTTTGCGACCATCCATTAGCACATAAGGGAACGCAATGGCCGCCATCGATCCCCTCACCGCAGGTGCCGTGTTCATCGCAACGGCTGCCACCGACGCAGTCTATGTCATGTTCACCTCGGCCGTGATCGCGCGCAAGCGCATCCCGGCGGCGAACTGGAGCGCGATCTGGTACATGCTCTCCTCCTACGCGGTGATCAGCTATACCGACAACCCCTTCTATGTCGCTTTCGCGGCGATCGGCTCCTGGGCCGGCGCCTACGTCTCACTGACCTACCTGCACCGCCCGCCCGGCGGCCCGCCGGTGGGGGCGGCACCGGAGTGAGGATTGCGCGCCTCTCTCTCCACGTCATTGCGAGGAGCCCTTGCGACGAAGCAATCCAGACTGTCCCCGCGGGTGCATTTCTGGATTGCTTCGCGGAGCCTGTCATCGGGCCGCGCTTCGCGCGGACCCGTTGGCTCGCAATGACGAACTGGACAGTTCAGCATCCCCACCGAAACAGCTACACTTCCATCACTCAACAACAAGGAAAAGCAGACAATGGATCTCGGCCTCAAAGGAAAGAACGCCATCGTGCTCGGCGGCACGCGCGGCATCGGACGGGCGATCGCGGCGACGCTGGCCGGCGAAGGCGCCAATGTCGCGGTGTGCGCGCGCAACGCCGATCAGGTTACGTCCACCGTCGCCGAACTGAAAGCGAGCGGTGTCAACGCCACCGGCGGCACGGTCGACGTCACCGACGGCGCGGCGCTGAAAAGCTGGATTGAGAGCGCGGCAAGGGAGCTCGGCGGCGTCGATCTTCTGTTCTCCAATGCCGGCGCGATGGCGCAGGGCGGCGATCCCGCATCGTGGGAGCAGAATTTTCGGCTCGACGTGCTTGGCGCGGTGCATGCGTTCGATGCGGCCCGGCCGTTCCTGGAAGCGAGTGGCGCCAGAAGCGGCGACGCCGCCTTCGTGATCATCTCGTCGATCTCGGCAGCGCAGGCGGACACCGCCAGCTCCTACGGCCCGATCAAGGCGGCGCTGATCCACATGGCCAAGGGACTGGCACGGCAATACGCGAAGAAGAAAATCCGCGTCAACGTGGTCTCGCCCGGCACCGTCTACTTCAAGGGCGGCGTCTGGGAGATGATCGAGAAGAACATGCCGGATCGTTACAAGGACGCGATGAGCCGCAACCCGACCGGCCGCATGGCGACGCCGCACGAAATCGCGAGCGCGGCGGTGTTCCTGGCGAGCCCGGTGTCGGGATTCACGACCGGGTCCAATCTCGTCGTGGACGGCGCGATCTCGAACCGGGTGAATTTTTAAGGGAAGCTGGCTTGCCGAGCTCTCTCCTCCGTCATGGCCGGGCTTGTCCCGGCCATCCACGCGTCACTGCGCATTCAGAAAGACGTGGATGCCCGGGTCAAGCCCGGCCATGACGACCGAGAATGAGGCGCGCGATTCCTCAACAAGTGGCGCCACCTCACGTTAGACCTCAATGAAAATCCCGCGACGGCGGCAGGATGCGGACGTTGCGGGGATGACGGACTTTCTGCGCCGGCATCTCCGCGAGCGCGCGGGGGTCTTCGTTGAGCGGCTCGACCACGGTCGCCCCTGCGGGCACCGGATGCTTCCGGCTCAAAGCATCGCCGGCGAGGCCGACCAAATCGTGCGAGCGGTCGATCATGCGCTGGGCGATCAGATGCGTCACCTTTTCGGGACTGCTCTGGATGTAGCCTTCGACCAAAATGAGGCGCGCGCCCATCACTTCCTTCCGGTACTGCTCCATGATCTTGGGCCAGACCACGACATTGGCGATGCCGGTCTCGTCCTCCAGCGTCATGAACACGACGCCGCTGGCGCTGCCGGGCCGCTGCCGCACCAGAACAACACCGGCGCAGCGGACGCGCCGCCGCTCGTTCTCATGGCTGATCTCCTTGCAGGTAACGACGCGCTCGCGCGAAAACATTTCGCGTAAGAACTCCATCGGATGTCCTTTCAGCGACAGGCGGATGGTCTGGTAGTCGGCGACCACCTGTTCGGCACGCGGCATGACCGGCAATGGTTTTGCGCCTTCATCCGGCTGCTCGCGCGCGGTCGCCGCCTCGAACAGCGGCAGCGGCACGTCGTCGGGCAGCCGCCGCACCTGCCACAGCGCCTCGCGGCGGTCGAGCCCGAGCGAGCGGAACGCGTCGGCATCCGCCAAGAGGATCAGCGCGCGCTTGGGCAGGCCGGTGTCGCGGGCAAAATCTTCGAGCGAAGTGAAGGGACGGTGGGTGCGGGCCGCGACGATGCGGTCGGCCCAGTCCTGAACTTTCTCTACATCGTCATTCCGGGGCGCGCGAAGCGCGAACCCGGAATCCATCGAGCCACATACGCCTGGCGGAATGGATTCCGGGTTCGCGCCAAGTGGCGCGCCTACATTGCGCAATTGCGCAATTGCGAATGACAGCTGAGACCGTTTCAAGCGTTCTTCGTCTTCATCGAGCCAGTGAAAGCCGTCGATCTGGCGGAAGCCAAGACGGACGGCGCAATATTTGCCGTTTCCCTCCTCCAGCGTGTTCTGCGCAAAGCTGTAGGACACGTCGATGTCGCGCACCTCAACGCCGTTCTTGCGGGCATCGCCGACGATTTGCGCAGGCGCGTAAAAGCCCATCGGCTGCGAGTTCAGCAGACCGCAGCAGAACGCATCCGGGTGGTAATGCTTCAGCCATGACGAGATGTAGACGAGCTGCGCAAAGCTCGCGGCATGGCTCTCCGGAAAACCATAGGAGCCGAAACCCTTAATCTGCTCGAAGCAATTTCTGGCGAATTGAGGATCATATCCTCGGCGGATCATGTTGCCGATCATTTTTTCTTCGAAGCTACCGATGGTCCCGACATTGCGGAACGTTGCCATGGCCCGCCGCAACCCATTGGCCTCTTCCGAAGTAAATTCTGCGGCCACGATCGCGATCCGCATCGCCTGCTCCTGAAACAAGGGCACACCAAGCGTCTTGTGCAGGACCTCGCGAAGCTCATTCTCGTTACCGCCCTTTGGGTAAGGATACTCGATATCCTCCGGGTTCATTTTCCGCCGCCTCAAATACGGATGCACCATATCGCCCTGGATCGGACCAGGCCGCACGATCGCGACCTCAATGACGAGGTCGTAGAACGTCCGCGGCTTCAATCGCGGCAGCATGTTCATCTGGGCGCGGCTCTCGACCTGAAAGACGCCGAGGGATTCTCCCCGCTGCAGCATTTGATAAACTTCGTCGTCATCCTCCCCCTTGATATCGGCAAGCGCGTAACGCTTACCCTTGTGCTTCTCGATCAGATCAAAGCATTTCCTGATGCAGGTCAGCATGCCCAAAGCGAGCACGTCGACCTTCATCATGCTCAGCGCATCGACGTCGTCCTTGTCCCATTCGATGAAGGTGCGATCGTCCATCGCGGCATTGCCGATCGGCACATAGGTATCGAGCCGGTCTTGCGTCAGCACATAGCCGCCGACATGCTGGGAGAGATGGCGCGGGAATTCGATCAGCTCGGTCGCAAGCTCGACCGCGAGATTGATCATGGGATTGTTGGGATCGAGCCCGGCCTGCTTGACCTGCATGTCGTTGAGGCCCTTGCCCCAGCTGCCCCAGACGGTGTCGGCGAGCGCGGCGGTGACGTCCTCGGTCAGGCCCAGCGCCTTGCCGACGTCGCGGATGGCGCTGCGCGGACGGTAATGGATGACGGTGGCGATGATCGCGGCGCGATGGCGGCCGTAGCGGCGATAGACATATTGCATCACCTCCTCGCGCCGCGAATGCTCGAAATCGACATCGATGTCGGGCGGCTCCAGCCGCTCCTTGGAGATGAAGCGTTCGAACAGCAGATCGACCTTGGTCGGGTCGACAGAGGTGACGCCGAGCACGTAACAGACGGCCGAGTTGGCCGCCGAGCCCCGCCCCTGGCACAGGATGTTCTGGCTGCGCGCGTATTGGACGATGTCGTGCACGGTGAGGAAGTAATGCGCGTATTTCAGCTCGGCGATCAGCGCGAGCTCTTTCTTCAGCGTCGCGCGCAGCTTGGCGTCGATGTTGCCGATGCCGCCGAAATATTTGTCGACGCCTGCCCAGGTCAGATCCTCCAGATGCCCTTGCGCGGTCTTGCCCGGCGGCACCGGCTCGTCCGGATATTGGTATTTGAGCTGATCGAGCGAGAAGTCGATGCGATCTGCAAAGCGCATGGTCTCCGCGACTGCCTCGGGGAAATCGCGGAACAGCCGGGCCATTTCCTGCGGCGTCTTCAGAAAGCGCTCGGCATTGGCTTCCAGCTTCTTCCCGATGGCCTCGATCGTGGTCTTTTCCCGGATGCAGGTCAGCACGTCCTGGAGAGGACGGCGGCCGGGATCGTGATAGAGCACCTCGTTGGTCGCAAGCAGCGGGACCTTCGCCTTCATCGCGAGATCATCGAGCCGCGCCAAACGGCGCCGGTCGTCGCCGCGATAGACCAGGCTTGCCGCCAGCCACACGCCTGCGGCGCGACTGCCCCTGAGCTTTGCGAGAACATCCAGCGCTTGGGCGGGGTCGAAGCGATGCGGCATCGTCAGGACCAGCAGCTGTCCTTCCGTAAATTCCAGCAGATCGGCGAAGGTGAGACGGCACTCGCCTTTCTCGATTCGCGTGGCGTCGTCGCCGCGCTTGCCCCTGGTGAGAAGCTGGCACAGCCGGCCATAGGCCGCACGGTCGCGCGGATAGACCAGGATATCGGGCGTGCCGTCGACGAAGACGATGCGCGCGCCGATCAAGAGTTTCGGCTTGCGCAGCACCTTGTCATTGTCGAGCTCCTTGTAGGCCCGCACCACGCCGGCCAGCGTGTTGTGATCGGCGATACCGATCACGGGGATCCCCAAAGCGCTGGCCTGATGCACATAGGCGCGCGGATCCGAGCCGCCGCGCAGGAAGGAGAAATTGGTGGTGATGCCGATCTCGGCATAGGCGGGCGCGGTCATGCGAAGAGTCCGTGCACGTACCAGCCGGGAGGAACGGGCTTGCCGTCGGCATCGAAGCACTCTCCCTCATAAAGTCCGTCGCGAAAGATCCAGAAGCGCAGACCTTCGGCATCCTCGACGCGGAAATAATCCCGTGTCAGCTGCTTGCCGTCCTGCCGCCACCATTCCATGGCGATGCGCTCCGGCCCTTCCACCCGCACTACGGCATGTTTTGCGCGGCGCCAGGTGAATTGATGCGGCGGACCGTCGGGCACGGTCGCAAACGGCACCGTGACCGGTTCCGGCTTGTCAAACAGCCGCAGGGGACGCAGCGGCGGCTCGCTCTCGGCCCGCGCCGGCCATTCGGCATGCATGGCAGCGGCGAGATGATGCTGCGCCGGCGCGGCCAGCACCGCGCATTCGGGAATATGGGTCTCCTCAGGCAGGTGCACGACCACGCGTTTTCCCCCGATGCGCGCGGCGATGCGGTCGATCAGCGCGGCGAGTTCGTCATTGTCGTGGACATGAGTGTCGAGGTCGCGTTGCTCCTGCACCACGATCTCGGTGCGGCTCGCCGACAGCCGCACCATGTCGAAGCCGAAACCGGGATCGAGGGGATCGGCGAGCGCATCCAACCGTTCGCGGAACAGGCGGTCGATCACCGCGCTTCGTGTCACCGGCCGTCCGGTCTCGACCATGATCGTACGCACCACGCCGTCGGTGCGGAAGAACGCCGCCTCCAGGCGCCGCGCGCCCTTGCCCTGCTTCTCCATGGAGGTAACAAGCGTGTCGGCCAGCCGCGACAGCGTCATCGCGATCATGGTGTCGGTTGCGATCGGCTCAGCAAAACGCTTCTCCACGATATAGTCAGGCAGCGGCTTGCGTGGATTGATCGGCGCATCGCCCTGCCCCAGCGCATGCGCGAGCAACGTGGAGAAGCGCGCGCCGAACCGCGCCGTGATCTCGTGGGCGCTGCGCGAGGCGACATCGCCGATAGTCTTCAGGCCGGCGCGGCGCAGACCGGTGGTGACGGCCTCGCCTGCGCCGAGCGCGGAGATCGGAAGCCGGCTGATTGCCTTCGCCTCCTCGCCATCGGCCACGATGGTGCCCGTGGCTTGCCGCGTCAGCGTGCGCGCGCAGACCGAGGTGCCGGCGATCGCCGCGCTGACGACAAAGCCCTGCCGGGCCAAGGCACGGACCAGGGTGCGCAACAGCGCGGCCTCGCCGCCGAACAGATGCGCGCAGCCGGTGATGTCCAGGAACAGCCCGTGCGGCGGATCGAGCGCCACCAGCGGCGTGAAGCGGTCGCACCAGTCGGCGATGTCGCTGAGCGTCTTCGCATCGGCGACGGTGTCGGCGTCGAACACACGCAAGTCCGGGCACATCGCCCGCGCGTTGGCCAGCGGTTGGCCGATGTAGAGGCCGAGGCGCTCGGCGGCCTCGTCCAGCGCATGGATCACCAGCGCATTGTTGTCCTTGATGACGACGATGCTGGGCGCATGCTTGGTTTCACCCAGCCCGGCGCTGCCAAGGAACCGCTGAATCCGGTCGATGGGCAGGCGCGGCAACCACAGGCTGAGAATACGTCGACGGCTCGCTGAACTGGCACTCATCACAATTCCATTCCATGATCCACCGGCCGCACGGGCCGTGACGATTGCGCAAGAGTTCGGCATCGAAGCGCGGCGCGCCCCAGGCAGTCCATGCCGCTCCCGGCGGCGAAGGCGCCGCGCGCAGCATCCATCGGGTCTCCGCGGTCGAGGGCAAAGGTTGCGCGGCCATGCGCAGCAAGAGGCCGGTGACGCCGGAAGATTGCGCGGCGAGCGTCAGCTTGCGGCTCGCGACCAGATCGAACTGCCTGGTCTCGCCCCAGAGCTCGAGCACGACGGCACCGAGCGCATCGCAGGCGAGCGCATCGGCCGAGGTGCGCAGCGCACTCTCGACATCGACGGCGCGCACCATCACCACGCGGCGCGGATCGAGCCCGAGCTCGGCAAGCCCGCTCATCGACAGCGCGCCGGTTTCGATTTCAGAAAAATCCTGCCGCACCCACAGCAGCGGCTTGCGGGCCGTCACACGGCCTGCAAGCCCGCTGACGAACCCCGTCGCGGCGGCGCCCTGACGCCCTTCGCAAAACACCTCATGGATCGCCGCGCGCGCGAGCCCGCCCTTCAGCACGCGGTCGGCCTCGCCATGGCCGAGCGCGACGCGATCATACTGATGCACGACCTCCGCCGTCTCGATGCGCTCGATCTGGCCGCGCAAGGTCGCAAGCGCGCTCATGCGTGCGCCGCTCATGCTCGCCGCTCCTTCAGAAATTGGTGCCGTGGTTCTCAAAAGAAGAACCAACGGCTGGCTCATTTGTTCATGATATGTTCTAATATAAAGCTAACGGCGCGCGGAGAGTCAATCGAATTGGCGCGTTTTCAGATTCATGAGCGGAATCAACGGGATTCAAACATGGACGTACAACGCAAGCTGGAAATCCTGGCAGACGCCGCCAAGTACGACGCGTCCTGCGCCTCCAGCGGCACCGAGAAACGGGATTCCAGCGACGGCAAGGGCATGGGCTCGACCGCGCCCGGCATGGGCATCTGCCATTCCTACGCGCCGGACGGACGCTGCATCTCGCTGCTCAAGGTGCTGCTGACCAATGCCTGCAATTACGACTGCCTCTATTGCGTCAACCGCGCCTCCTCCAACGTGCCGCGCGCCCGCTTCACCGTCGACGAATTGGTCAAGCTCACGCTCGACTTCTACCGGCGCAATTACATCGAGGGTCTGTTCCTCTCCTCCGGCATCATCCGCAGCCCCGACTACACGATGGAGCAGGTGGTCAGTGTCGCGCGCAAGCTGCGCGAGCAGCATCACTTCCGCGGCTACATCCATCTGAAGACCATTCCGGAGGCCGACGACGCGCTGATCGCGGAGGCCGGCAAATATGCCGACCGTCTCTCCATCAACATCGAGATGCCCCAGGAGACGAGCCTGCAGCAATTCGCGCCCGAGAAGGACGTGCGCGCGATCCGCCGCACCATGGGCCGGCTGCGGCTGAAGCTCGACGAGGCCGAGGAGAACCGCAACGCGAAAACGAAAGCGAAGCCGCAGCGCTTCGCGCCCGCAGGGCAAAGCACCCAGATGATCGTCGGCGCCGACAGCGCCAATGACCACACCATCCTTCACACCAGTGCCAATCTCTACGGCGCCTACCGGTTGCGGCGCGTCTACTATTCCGCCTTCAGCCCGATCCCCGACGCCAGCCGCGCCTTGCCTCTGGTACAGCCGCCCTTGCTGCGCGAGCATCGACTCTACCAGGCCGACTGGCTGATGCGGTTCTACGGCTTCGACGTCGGCGAGATCGTCGACGACAGTGCGATGCTGCCGCTCGACATCGACCCGAAGCTCGCCTGGGCGCTGCGCCACCGCGACCGCTTCCCGCTCGACGTCAACCGCGCCAGCCGCGAGGAATTGCTGCGCGTTCCGGGCTTCGGCACCAAGGCCGTGGAGCGCATCATCGCGACGCGGCGCACGACGACCATCCGCCTCGCCGATCTCGCGCGGCTGCATGTCCCCCGCAACAAGGCGCTGCCGTTCATCGTCCTCAGCGATCATCGGCCGACGCCACATCGCCTCGACGAGGCGCGGCTCATCGAACGGTTCAAGCCGAAGGCAACACAATTGGGGTTTGGTTTCTGATGCAGTACATCATCCTCGACACCGAAACCGATTTCGACGGCTGGCGCAAAGCTGCGCGTACGCTCGTGCTGCATCACGTCGAGCCGCGCGATGTCACCTGGGCCGTGCAGGGCGGCGAAGCGGACTTGTTCGCGCCGCCCGCGCCGTCGCCGATCCTGGAGGTGAATGACGGCACCTTCAGCGTCTCCGCAAAATTCGTCGAACTCGCCAAGGCGGCGATCCTGCATCGGGATGGCGAGCGCTTTGCGATCCTCTATCGCCTGCTGTTCCGGCTGAAGGACAATCACGATCTCATCGAGGTCGCGACCGACGCCGATGTCGCGCAAGTCACGGCGATGGCAAGAGCGGTCCATCGCGACGAGCACAAGATGCATGCCTTCGTGCGCTTCCGCGAGATCGGCAGGGAACGCCAGGCGCATTACGTTGCCTGGTTCGAGCCGGAACACCACATCGTCGAGCTCGCCGCGCCGTTCTTCGCCAAGCGCTTCGCCGACATGCCCTGGTCGATCCTGACGCCGGACCTCTGCGCGCATTGGGATGGCCACGCGCTCTCGTTCACGCCGGGCGTCTGCAAGAGCGAGGCCCCGGGCGAAGACCGGCTGGAGGAAACCTGGCGGCGCTATTACGCCAGCATCTTCAATCCGGCCCGGCTCAAGGTGAAGGCGATGCAGGCCGAGATGCCGAAGAAATACTGGAGGAACCTGCCCGAGGCTTCGATCATTAAGCCTCTGATCGAGGATGCCGAGCGCATGACCGGCGCCATGATCGCCAATGCCGCAACCGATCCGCACAAGCCTCAAAAGCGGCCGGAGGCTCAGATGATACGCAAGACTGCCAGCAACGACCTCGAAGCCCTCCGCGAGGAAGCCGCGCATTGCCGCGCTTGTCACCTCTACAAGGACGCGACCCAGACCGTGTTCGGCGAGGGCCCGAGGAATGCTAACATCATGCTGGTCGGCGAACAGCCGGGCGATAAGGAGGACCTCGCCGGCCATCCCTTCGTCGGCCCTGCCGGTCAGATGCTCGACCGCGCACTCGAGGAGGCAGGCGTCGACCGCAAGAAGGTCTACGTCACCAACGCCGTAAAACATTTCAAATTCGTGCCGCGCGGAAAGATCCGTCTGCACCAGAAGCCGAACACGCCGGAGATCCGGGCGTGCCGCCAATGGTATGAACGGGAAGTTTCGGCAATCCAGCCCGATCTTATCGTGGCGATGGGGGCCACTGCCGCGCAATGCGTGTTCGGCAAGATCACGCCCATCGGCAAGACCCGCGGCCGGCTCATCGACCTCCCCGAGGGACGCAAGGCTTTGGTGACGGTGCACCCGTCCTATCTGCTGCGGCTGCCTGATCCGGAGGCCAAGGTGCTGGAATATCGGCGTTTTGTCGAAGACCTGAAGATCGCGGCCAGCTTGCAAAGGAAGGCTGCACGGGCTGCCTGAACACGGGCAAGCGGCTTTCACGCCCTGGTTGTCATCCGCCCTTCAAATCCATCGCGGACAATACCCTTACCTGAAAGTTAAGGGGCGTCCAGACATGACAGATGTTGCATTCGACCGTGCGGTAGGCGATCCGACGCCCGTGCAGCCGGCCTCCCGGCCCAATCTCGACAAGGGCTTCAATCCGCTGACGATGATCCTGTTCTTCGGCATCCTCGCCGCGGGCCTGCTGTTCGTCGCCTACAGCATCTATGTCGATATCAATGCGACCGGCGTTCGGGTGACGACCTATCTGCCCTATATCCTGCTGTTCGTTGCGCTGCTGATTGCGCTCGGCTTCGAGTTCGTCAACGGCTTCCACGACACCGCAAACGCGGTGGCGACCGTGATCTACACCCATTCGCTGCCCGCCGAAGTCGCGGTGATGTGGTCTGGCTTCTTCAACTTCCTCGGCGTGCTCTTGTCCTCCGGCGCGGTCGCCTTCGGCATCGTCTCGCTGCTGCCGGTCGAGCTGATCCTCCAAGTAGGCTCCAGCGCCGGTTTCGCCATGGTGTTTGCGCTGCTGATCGCCGCGATCCTGTGGAATCTCGGCACCTGGTTCTTCGGCCTGCCCGCCTCCTCCTCGCACACGCTGATCGGCTCGATCATCGGCGTCGGCGTCGCCAACGCCGTCATGCGCGGCCGCGACGGCACCTCGGGCGTGGATTGGACCAAGGCGACAGAGATCGGCTACGCGCTGCTGCTGTCGCCGCTGTTCGGCTTCCTCTGTGCCGCCACGCTGTTGCTGCTGCTCAAATTCATCGTGCGCAATCCGGCGCTCTATGCCGCGCCCGAAGGAAACACGCCGCCGCCGCTCTGGATCCGCGGCCTGCTGATCGCGACCTGCACCGGCGTCAGCTTCGCACACGGCTCCAATGACGGCCAGAAGGGCATGGGCCTGATCATGCTGATCCTGATCGGTACCGTGCCAACCGCCTATGCTCTCAACCGCGCGCTGCCGGAATCCCAGGTCGCCCAGTTCCAGAAGACCTCGGAGGCCGCATCAAAGGTGATCTCGGCCAAGGGAGCCGGCCACAGCATCATCGGCGATCCCCGTCCCGCGGTGACGCAATACATCACGGTGCGTCACATCAACGAGGGCACCTATCCCTCGCTCGCGGTGCTGGTGAAGGACGTCGGCGATCAGGTTGCCAGATACGGCACGCTCAGCAAGGTGCCGGCGGAAGCCGTCGGCAACACCCGCAACGACATGTACATGACGTCGGAAGCCATCCGCTTCCTGATGAAGGACAAGGAGAACGATCTCAACAAGGAGGAGATCGCGACCCTGAACGCCTACAAGGGCTCGCTCGACGCCGCCACGAAGTTCATCCCGACCTGGGTGAAGATCGCGGTCGCCATCGCGCTCGGCCTCGGCACCATGGTCGGCTGGAAGCGCATCGTCATCACCGTCGGCGAGAAGATCGGCAAGAGCCATCTCACCTACGCGCAAGGCGCCTCGGCCGAGTTGGTCGCCGCCGGCACGATCGGCGCCGCCGACGTGTTCGGCCTGCCGGTCTCGACCACCCACGTGTTGTCGTCCGGCGTCGCCGGCACCATGGCCGCGAACGGTTCGGGACTGCAATGGGCGACGATCCGCAACTTGCTGATGGCCTGGGTGCTGACGCTGCCTTGCGCGATCATGCTGTCGGCCACGCTCTACGTGATCTTCTCGCGGATGTTCTGAGCGAGCGACAGCGACACTTCATGAACGCGAATGGCCGGGTTTGAGCCCGGCCATTTGCTTTTGAGCTCGTCATTCCGGGGCGGTCCGAAGGACCGAACCCGGAATGACAACGGAGGCACTTAAGATGCCGCGAGCTGCTCCTCGACCAGCTTGACCCAGTAGGACGTGCCAAACACGATCGCCTCGTCGTTGAAATTGTAGGCGGGGTGATGCAGGCCGGCGCTGTCGCCATTGCCGCAGAAGATGAAGGCGCCGGGGCGCGCTTCCAGCATGTAGGCGAAATCTTCGCCGCCCATCAGCGGGGACATCTCGTGCACATTGCTCTCGCCTGCGACTTGCATCGCAATGCGTCGCGCCACCTCGGTCTCGGCGGCGTGGTTGTTCACCACGGGATAGTTGCGCTTGTAGCGCAGGTCGATCTTGGCGCCGGTGATCTGCGCCACACCTGCGACCACCTCGTGCACGCGCTTCTCGACCAGCTTGCGCACCTCCGGCGACAGCGTGCGGATGGTGCCCCTCAGCGTCGCCGTCTGCGGGATGACGTTGCGGGCGTTGCCGGCGTGGAATTCGCAGATCGAGATCACCGCCGATTCCAGCGGATCGACGCTGCGCGCGACGATCGATTGCAAGGCGGTGATCACCTGCGCGCCGACCAGCACGGAGTCGATGCATTTGTGCGGACGCGCGGCATGGCCGCCGAGGCCCTCGATCATGATGTCGACCTCGTCAGTCGCCGCCATGATCGGACCCGGCCGGATCGCGAAGGAGCCGATCGGGATGCCCGGGCCATTGTGCATGCCGTAGACCTGCTCGATGCCGAAGCGCTCCATCAGGCCGTCGTTGACCATGGCCGCGCCGCCGGCGCCGCCCTCTTCGGCCGGCTGGAAGATCACCACGGCATCGCCGGCGAAGTTGCGGGTCTCGGCGAGATAGCGCGCTGCGCCCAGCAGCATCGCCGTGTGGCCATCATGTCCGCAGGCATGCATCTTGCCGGGATTTTTGGACGCGTAAGGCAGGTTGGTCTGCTCCTCGACCGGCAGCGCGTCCATATCGGCGCGCATGCCGATCACCTTGAGTCCTTCGCCGGCCGGCTTGCTGCCCTTGATCAGACCGACCACGCCGGTCTGGCCCAGACCGGTCACGACCTCATCGCATCCAAACTCGCGCAGCCGGTCCGCAACGAATGCTGCGGTGCGATGAACATCGTACAGCAACTCCGGATGCTGATGGATGTCCTGGCGCCAGGCCTGAATATCGGGTTGGAGGTCGGCGACGCGGTTCACGATGGGCATGGAAGATCTCGAGCTTCGTTGGGAATGCAGGACTGTCTACCATGCAAGCGCCGGTCCACCCAACAGCCGGGGATCGGGACCTAGCCCTGACGCGCAGGCATGGCCGGGCTTGTCCCGATCAGCTGCGTCTGCCTAATAGGAAGGAACGTTGAGTGACCATGCGGGTGGAAGCAGAATGCCAAGGCGGCTCGAAGGTGAATTTGACTACATTGTCGTCGGGGCCGGTACGGCGGGCTGCATCGTCGCCAATCGGCTGTCGGCCGATCGCAACAACCGCGTCCTCACCCTCGAAGCCGGCGGCGACGACAATTGGATCTGGTTCCACATTCCCGTCGGCTATCTCTTCGCGATCGGCAATCCGCGCTCGGACTGGATGTTCAAGACCGAGCCCGAGCCGGGCTTGAACGGCCGCACGCTGGCCTATCCCCGCGGCAAGGTGATCGGCGGCTGCTCGGCGATCAATGCCATGATCTCGATGCGCGGACAGGCTGCCGATTACGATCACTGGCGCCAGCTCGGTATGACCGGCTGGGGCTATGACGACGTGCTGCCGCTGTTCAAGAAGCTCGAAGACCACTTCCTCGGCGCCAGCGAGCATCACGGCACTGGGGGCGGCTGGCGCATCGAAGCGCCGCGGCTGTCGTGGGCCGTTCTCGACGCCGTCGGCGACGCCGCCGAGGAGATGGGCATCAAGCGCATCCCGGATTTCAACACCGGTGACAACGAGGGCACCAGCTACTTCCACGTCAACCAGAAGCGCGGCCGGCGCTGGTCGTCGGCACGCGGCTTCCTCAAGCCGGCACTGAACCGTCCCAATCTGCGGCTCGAGAAGCACGTGCTGGTCGACCGCCTGATCATCGAGCAGGGGCGCGCAATCGGCGTGCGCTTCATCCAGAACGGCGAGATCATCGAGGCGCGCGCCAAGCGCGAGGTCATCCTCTCGGCCGGCTCGATCGGCTCGGTGCAGGTGCTGCATCGCTCCGGCATTGGCCCGGCCGACTGGCTGTCGCCGCTCGGCATCGACATCGTGATGGACAAGCCCGGCGTGGGCCGCAATCTCCAGGACCATCTCCAGCAGCGTGCGATCTACAAGGTCGACGGCGTGCGCACGCTGAACGAGACCTATTACAACCTGTTCCGCCGCGGCCTGATGGGCCTCGACTACGCCTTTCGCCGCCGCGGCCCTCTGACCATGGCGCCGTCGCAGCTCGGCATCTTCACGCGCTCGGATGCGACACGCGCACGGGCCAACATCCAATTCCACGTGCAGCCGCTGTCGCTCGACAAGTTCGGCGATCCCCTGCACCGCTTCCCCGCCATCACCGTGAGCGCCTGCAATCTGCAGCCGACCTCGCGCGGCACCGTTCGGCTGCGCTCGGCAACGCCAGACGAGAAGCCGATCATTGCGCCGAACTATCTGTCGACCGACGATGACCGCCAGGTCGGCGCCGACGCCATCCGCACCACGCGGCGCCTGATGCAGCAGAAGGCGCTGGCAAAATACCGCCCCGTCGAATATCTCCCAGGCCCCACGGTCGGCGACGACGATGCCTCGCTCGCGAAGGCCGCCGGCGACATCGGCACCACCATCTTCCATCCCGTCGGCACGGCGAAGATGGGCGCGGCGAACGATCCGATGGCGGTGGTGGACGAGCGGTTGCGCTTCTACGGCCTCGACGGCCTGCGCATCGTCGACGCCTCGATCATGCCGACGATCACGTCGGGCAATACCAACACGCCGACCGCGATGATCGCGGAGAAGGGGGCGACGATGATCTTGGAGGATGCAAAGGATGCAAGGTAAACGACCGTAACCCAGCGCAATCCGGGACGCCCCTCAACTCGCGCAACCCCGACTACGCTTCGCTCTACCGGGCTACGACTCTACGACGCATCACCCCTCACGCTATGATCAATCCGCACCGCTTTTCGATCGGCCCCGCCGACGCAGAGATCGCCATGCTGCAATGGGGCGAGAGTGGCAGGCCGCCTGCCCTGCTCGTCCATGGCACCGGCTTCGTCGCCGACGTCTGGGACGAGGTCGCGCGCGAACTCGCATCGACCTACACCGTCTATGCCCTCGACCGTCGCGGACATGGTGCAAGCCACAAGCCCGGCGCCTATCACTTCCTTGATTACGCCGACGACGTCTGCCAAGTGGTCGATGCGCTCGATCTTCGCGACATCTACGGCATCGGCCACAGCGCGGGCGCGACCGACCTGCTGCTTGCAGCAAAGATGCTGCCCGAATGCTTCACGCGCCTCTTCGTGATGGAGCCGACGGTCATGGATCCTGGCGCGGCGCGCGCCACGGATTTGAGCGAGGAATCTCTCGCCCGCTTGCAGGGCACGCTGCGCCGGCGAGCCGAATTCGACAGCGCCGACGCCGCGCTCGCGCGCTACCGCGAAGCACCGGCGTTTGCGGATTGGACGGAGACGTCGCTACGCGCGTACGTACGGCACGGCTTCACGCCGCTCGACACTGGCCGCGTACGGCTCCGCTGCACGCCCGAGATCGAGGCCGCAATCCTGCGTCCCATCTACGAAGTGATGGAGCAGGTTTACGTTGGCGATGCCCGCGGCAATCCGTTTGCGTCACTCACCAAGCTCGACTGTCCGGTGCGCGTCACGACAGCGGCGAAGTCGGACCCGATCTACAAGGAGATGGCGCGACGCGCGATCTCGCTGATTCCGGGCGTGACCACACTGGTTTTCGAGAATGCCGGGCACTGTGTCGCGCAGGAAGCGCCGGCGGCCGTGGTGGAAGCCGCACGCGAGTTCGGAAAGTAAGTTTCGCCCGCGGTCGAGACGCCTCGGGCGCTCGGCTTCACGCCGACCGTCGCACCGCGTTGTCCACCAGCGTCTTGCCGAGCGACCAGATCGCGCCGGGGACCTTGTGGCTGCCGGCGATGACGTCGTCGAACGCCTTCTCGATCCAGCTGCAGTCTTCCTCGGTGATCGTGAGCGGCGGCAGCAGCTTGATGGTGTGGCTGCCGTGGCCGGCCACCTGGGTCAGGATCTTGTGATCCTTGAACAGCGGCACGGTGATGAGCTGGCAGAACAGTCCCTTGTTGGCGGTCTCCAGCACGTTCCAGGAGGCGCGCAGGCGCAGCGATTTCGGCGGGCCGAATTCGACGCCGATCATCAGGCCCTTGCCGCGCACTTCCTTCATCAGCTCGTAGCCCGGCACCATGCGCGTCAGCGCGAGGCGCAGCTCGGCGCCGCGCTTGGCGGCGGACTCGATCAGCTTCTCGGACTCCATGACGTCGAGCGTGGCGATACCCGCCGCCATCGCGAGGTCGTTCTTGGAGAAGGTGGAGCCGTGCACCACCGCACGGTCCATCTGGTTGAAGATCTTGTCGAAGATGGCCTTGCGCGTCAGCACCGCGCCGACCGGCACGTGGCCGCCCGACAGCGACTTCGACAGCAGCACCATGTCGGGCTCGACGTTCCAGTGCTCGACGGCGAGGAAGCGGCCGGTGCGGCCCATGCCGGTCTGGATCTCGTCGGCCACGAACAGCGTGCCGTATTTCTTGCAGAGCGCAGCCGCGCCGGGCAGGAATTCGTCGGTGGGCATGTTGACGCCCTTGCCCTGGATCGGCTCGACGACGAAGGCTGCGACCTCGCGCGAGGCCAGCGCCTTTTCGAGCGCAGCCAGATCGTTGAATGGGATCGGGGTGCAGCCCGGCAGCAGCGGCTCGAAACCGGTGCGGAAATTCGAATCACCCGTCAGCGACAGCGCGCCATAGGTCAGGCCGTGATAGCCGTGGGCGCAATACACGATGCCCGGACGCCCCGTCGCCCCGCGCGCGAATTTGATCGCGGCCTCGACGCATTCCGCGCCGGAATTGGCGAAGAACGCCTTGTCGAGATAGGGAACGTATTTCAGGAGGCGCTCGGCCAGCACACCGGCGAGCACCGAGACGTCGAACTGGACGAGGTTGGGCAGGTCGGCATCGAGCACGCTCTTGAGCGCCTCGCGCATGACGGGATGATTGCGCCCGATGGCGAACACGCCGAATCCGGACAACAGGTCGAGGTAGCGCGCGCCCTCGCGGTCGTAGAGATACTGCCCCTGCCCCTTCTGGAAGCCGACATCGTAGCCGATGGTCTTGAGAACCCGAACGAACTGCTCGTTCAGATATCGGTTATGCAGGGCGCTGCGCTGGGCCTGACGGTCCGCGAACAGCTGAGACATGTCTGGATTTGGACTGTGCATCCGCTACATACTTCGTTTGAGGGCCGTCCCGTCAACTGAAAACGGACCGCTATCGAAAACGCTCTGTGCGGCCTTTTGCCCTTTTTCGGACCATCTTCGCAAGCAGAGCTTTAAACCATGTTGCACTGCCGAGGAACACTCATGCGTTTAGCCCTTTACACCGGAATTATACTGGCTGGCGGTTACACCTGTCTGACCCCCGCGCTCGCCGCGGACCCGACCGGGGACTGGCGGGTCGCCGATGGCGTCGCCAACATCCGTGTCGCCCAATGTTATGGCAGCATGTGGGGCGCGGTTTCCTGGGAAAAGCAGCCCGGAGGCCGTGACGAGAACAATCCCGATGTATCGAAAAAGAACAGACCGACGCTTGGCATGCCGACCCTGATCAACATGAAGAAGAAGCCCGGCATCGATCAGTGGGAAGGACAGGTCTACAACGCCAAGGACGGCCAGCTCTACAGCGCCACGATCACGCCGGCCGGTCCCGACCAGCTCGAGATCAAGGGCTGCGTGATGGGGTTCCTGTGCGGTGGCGAGACCTGGACCCGGGTTGCCCCGCCGATCCCCTTGAGCCCGGCCAATGCCATGGCCAAGGGCGCTCCAAAGTCCCCCGGCGCGGCGCCGAAAGCCCAGGGAACGACCGGCGCCACGCCGCCTGCAGCTGGGTCAGCACCTGGGTCAGCACCTGGATCGGCAGCTGGATCGGCACCTGGATCGACACCTGGGCCCGCCGCCCCGAAGGTTGCGGCCAAGCCCGGTCAGAAGGGCGCCGCCGACCCGGTCGGCGACATCTGCCTACTCCCTGACATTGCGGGGTTTGCCCATTAGGGCCGGCTGAAACAGCAGCACCGCGGCAAGCGTCGTCACCAGCGAGAGGGCGAGCAGCTTGCCCATGCTGGACGTGCCGGGATGGCTCGACAGCCACAGGCTGCCGAACGCCGTCGCCGTCGTCAGCGCGCTGAAAAAGATCGCCCGTGTCAGGCTGGTCTGGAGCAAGTTCGTCCTGCCCGAGCGCCAAGCCACGACGTAATAGATCTTGAAGGCAACGCCGACGCCGAGCAGGAGCGGCAATGCGACGATGTTGGCGAAGTTGAGCGGCAGGCCGATCAACACGCAGATCTCGAGCGTCACCACGCCGGCCACCAGGAGCGGCACCAGCGTCATCAGCACGTCGACGAACCGGCGGAGCGTGATCCACAACAACAGGCCGATCACCAGCAGCGCGTAGATGCCGGCGTGGATGAACGCCTTCACCACGGTGTCACCCGATTTCAGGATCGAGACCGGCCCGCCGATCGCGGTCGGCTCGGCCGCGAGCACCGCAGCGGCAAACTTGCGCAGCGTATCGTTGTCGTTGGGATCGCCCTTCGGCAGTGCCTCGACGCGGATGATGCCGTCCTTGCTCTTCCACGCGTTGACGAGATCGGGCGGCAGCGAGTTCAGGGTGACTGGCCCGGCCTGCATTGCATTCCTGAGCTGGCTGAACACGATCTTCATCGGCGTGACGAACACATCCTGCGCCTTGTTGCGCGTGGCCTCGTCGCCCTTGGCGAGCTTTTCGAGCGCGTCGGCGAGCCGGCGAGAGGCCGTCGCACCAGGTCCTTTCGCATCGCCCGCGGTCCGGCGCAGATTGTCGACCGAGGATTTCAGCGCCTCGACGTTTTCCTGATCCGACGGCGCCTCGTCGATCTGGTCGGGGTTTAGCGCGGGATTCAGCACCTTGGCGCCCTGAGCGAGCAGCTTCAGCTTCGGCGGCTGGTCCTGCGGCACGAAGCTGTCCAGCGACATCACGCGCAGCACCTCGGGCACCTTCTCGAGCTTCGCCTCGACCTGCTTTGCCTGCTCCTCCGACGTCGTCATCACGTTGATTGCATTGGCCCCGGTGTTGGGATCCTTGCGCAGGTCGAGGAAGGTCGCGATCGATTCGGCGTGCGGGTTGCGCAGATTCATCGGATTGAAGTCGAACTTCATGAAGTACAGCAGCGGCAGGCCGGCGAGCGACAGCAGCAGCGTGCCGCCCACGACCAGCACGCGGTGCTTCTCCAGGAAGTGATCGAGCGGCGCCAGGAAGGCATAGCCGACCGGCTCCATCTCGCCGGGCGGGTTCAGCAGCTTCAACAGCGCGGGCAGCACGGTGATCGACGACAGGAAGGCGACCAGCATGCCGACGCCGGCGATCTGGCCGAGCTCGGAGATGCCCTTGTAGTCGGTCGGCATGAAGCAGAGGAAGCCTGCGGCCGTCGCCATTGCTGCGAGCGACAGCGGCACCGCCGAGCGCTTGGCCGCCAGCACGAGCGCGCCCGAGAGATCGTCGTGCTTGTAACGCTCGGAGCGGTATCGGACGCTGTACTGGATGCCGAAATCGACGCCGAGGCCGACGAACAGCACCGCGAACGCGATCGACAGCAGATTGAGCGAGCCGACCATCATCAGGCCTGCTGCCGTCGTGATCGCGAGGCCCACGAACAGATTGACGAACACGGCGAAGATGATCTTCGACGAATGCAGTGCCAGCCACAGGATCAGCAGCACGACCAGGACGGTGCCGACGCCATTGACGACGGCCCCTTCCTGGACGGTGGCGTATTCCTCGTTGGCGATCGGGACCGGGCCGGTCAGCCGCACCCGCGCCTGATATTTGTTCGGAAAGTCGAGCTCGGCCGCCGCTTTCCGGATCGCGTCGGTGGCATCCTTGCCGGGCTCCAAGGCGTTGTAGTCGAGGATCGGCTTGAACTCGATGAAAGCGCGCTTGTCCGATTCCTTCAGCGGCTCGTCGCTGACGAGTTCGCGCCAGGAGAAGCTCGCATTGCCCTTGTTGAGCACGGTCTCGACCGTCTGCGCGATCAGGTTGAAGGGCCGCTCGGTGCTGTCGAGCTTGACCTGGCCGCGCTTGACGCCGGCGAGACCCGTCTCGAGCGCGCCGGTGAGGCCTCGGATCGAGGGATCGCCGGCCATGATCTCGATCAGAGGCGCTGCGGATTCGAACTGGCCGGTGATCTTGCCGACCTCCTCGGTCGGCAGGAACAACAGTCCGCTCTTCTCGAAGAACTCGCCGCTGCCGAGCTGCTGCAGCGACTGGAAGTTGGTCTTGTCGTCCTTCAGCTTGGCGTAAAGCGCGTCGGCAGCTGCGCTCGCCATCTCCGGGGTCCGGGCCTCGATCACGGCGAGGATCGTTTCGTTCTGATCGAACGCCTTGTCGAATTGCTGGTCGCGCTTGCGCCAGTCGAGATTCTGGGAAATCAGCGAATTGATGTCGGTGTTGATGGCGAAGTGGCGCGCAGCGTAATAGCCCGCTCCCACCGAGAGCAGGAGCCCGAGAATGACGACGAGGGAGGCAAATCGGGTGCAGACCCTGACGGTGGCAACGACTACGCTTTGCAGCACTTCTTTTCTTTCTGCGGTTAATAGCTTGCCGGAAACGCCCGCTGTTTATCGGAGTTCCCGGGCGAAACCTACTGCTGTTTTGAGTGGCTCTCGCCAGGAGAAGGTTCGAGGTAAGCGGCGGAGAACCGTGGCAAAATCATGCGGGCGGTCGGTATAGCCGGGGAGTTGAGGCGGGAAAGTGACGAAGGGGTGAGCATAAGTGTCGCTCATCCGGCCCTATGCAGATAATACCATAATACCGCAAGATTGATCCCGTAGGGAACCAAGGGTTCATTGCCCTTCCCTTGCTGCCGATTTTTTGACACAAAGTATTGCGCCTGCATGCGCCGGAGCCCCGACGGGGTGGGTGGCTACCGTGTGCGCGAGACCAATGGTGCGGATATTGCACTTCACTGGTCAGTGTCGGGGTGCTGCCGGGAACTTTGAAGCGGATTGGTGCAACTTGCGTGATGGGCGTCCAATGGAAGTTTATCTGGCGCAACCGCGCGGCTTCTGCGCGGGCGTGGTGCGTGCGATCGAGATCGTGGAACGGGCCCTGGAGAAATACGGCCCGCCCGTCTACGTGCGCCATGAGATCGTGCACAACAAATACGTGGTCGAGAGCCTGAAGAACAAGGGTGCGATCTTCGTGGAGGAGCTGTCCGAGGTTCCGCCGAAGTCGGTGACCGTTTTCAGCGCCCATGGTGTCGCCCGCAGCGTCGAGGAAGAGGCTGCCGCGCGCGACCTTCCGGTGCTCAACGCCACTTGCCCCCTGGTCACGAAAGTTCACAATCAGGGGAAGCGATACATCACCAAGGGGCGCACCCTGATCCTGATCGGCCATGCCGGCCACCCCGAGGTCGAGGGTACGATGGGCCAGGTTCCGGGGCCCGTGCTGCTTGTTCAAAGCGTTGAAGAGGTTAAGGCCCTGACGCTGCCGACGGATACGCCAGTGGCCTACATCACCCAGACCACCCTCTCGGTCGACGACACCAGGGACATCATCGCGGCCCTCCAGGCCCGCTTTACAGATATTCAAGGCCCGGATATCCGGGATATCTGCTATGCGACACAGAACCGCCAATCTGCGGTAAGGGACTTGAGCAAGCTGGTCGACGTGATCTTGGTGGTGGGCGCTGCCAACAGCTCGAACTCGAACCGGCTCCGCGAAATCGGCACTGAGGCCGGCGTCGCGAGTTATTTGATTGCCGACGGCAGCGAGCTCAATCCGGAGTGGTTGAAAGATGCCAGGACCGTCGGCGTCACGGCCGGCGCTTCGGCGCCTGAGGTACTCGTGGATGACGTGATCGAAGCGATGCGGCGAATCGGACCGGTCAAGGTCCAGGTACTGCCGGGCCGCGAGGAAAACATCGAATTCCGGCTTCCGGCCCAACTGGCTGCGAGCTGACCCACCCGAATTGAAAAGCCCAGAAAGAAACGTGTAATGGCCATCCCCTTCTTCAAGGAAATGCGTATCGGCGGCTATTTGCTCAAGCAGAAACTGCTTGGCCGCAAGCGCTATCCGCTCGTGCTGATGCTGGAGCCGCTGTTTCGCTGCAACCTCGCCTGCGTCGGCTGCGGCAAGATCGATTACCCGGATGCGATCCTCAACCGCCGCATGACGGCGCAGGAATGCTGGGACGCGGCCGACGAGTGCGGCGCGCCGATGGTCGCCATCCCCGGCGGCGAGCCGCTGATCCACAAGGAGATCGGCGAGATCGTGCGCGGCCTCGTCGAACGCAAGAAGTTTGTCTCGCTCTGCACCAACGCGCTGCTGCTCGAGAAGAAGCTCGATCTGTTCGAGCCCTCGCCGTATCTGTTCTTCTCCGTGCATCTCGACGGCCTGAAGGACCATCACGACAAGGCCGTGTCGCAGAAGGGCGTGTTCGACCGCGCCGTGTCCGCGATCAAGGCGGCCAAGGCGCGCGGCTTCACCGTCAACGTCAACGCCACCATCTTCGACGGCCATCCGGCCGAGGAGATCGCGAAATTCCTCGACCTCACCGTCGAGCTCGGCGTCGGCGTCTCGATGTCGCCGGGCTATGCCTATGAGCGTGCGCCAGACCAGGAGCACTTCCTCAACCGCACCAAGACCAAGAAGCTGTTCCGCGACGTCTTCGCCATGGGCAAGGGCAAGAAGTGGAATTTCATGCATTCCGGCCTGTTCCTGGACTTCCTCGCCGGCAACCAGGAATACGAGTGCACGCCGTGGGGCATGCCCGCGCGCAACATCTTCGGCTGGCAGAAGCCCTGCTATCTGCTCGGTGAAGGCTACGCCAAGACCTTCAAGGAGCTGATGGACACCACCGATTGGGACACCTACGGCACCGGCAAGTACGAGAAGTGCGCCGACTGTATGGCCCATTGCGGCTACGAGCCGACGGCCGCGACGGCTGCGCTCAACAACCCGCTGAAGGCGATGTGGGTGTCGCTGCGCGGCATCAAGACCTCTGGCCCGATGGCGCCGGAGATCGACATGTCCAAGCAGCGCCCCGCGCAGTACATCTTCTCCGAGCAGGTCCAGAAGAAGCTGTCTGAGATCCGCAAGGACGAAGCCGCCGCCGCGCAGGCGAAGGCCGCGCAGAAGGCTTCGACCGCGGCGTAAAGCGCGCACGCTCAAGTCTCACGACGAAGGCTCGGCCGCGATCGCGACCGGGCCTTTTCTTTTGTGCTGGTCTTGTGGAGCATGAAGGCACGCTGTCCCCAGCATTGCGAGCCAACGGGTCCGCGAGAGGCGCGGCCCGATGACAGCTCCGCTAAGCAATCCAGACTGTCCCCGCGGAAAGACTTTGGATTGCTTCGCAGCGCTCGCAATGACGGCGTATGTGGCACCGGCTTGGATTCCATCAGCGTTCTTCATGCAGACACAACTTCGCATTCTCGCGACGCATTCGCCCGAGTCTTGCTCGTGTCATCGCCCTCCAAAGACCAGAGGGCGCAGGAAAGGCCGGGCGCGCGGGCCGCCATGCCTCACATCGCTAGGTGTTGAAATCCGGCAATTCCCAGGCTGTCAGACTGCCGAAGGATTTCCGTTATCGGTCAATGAAGTGGAGGTTTCCCGCGAGGGCGACGCCGTGATCCTGCGCCCGAGACGAACCACCACCGCCCCTTGGCGTCGCTTCGCGCGGCCGTCTTACGCGGCTTCAGCCCGGACTTCATGGCCGAAGGCCGGGAGCAGCCTGAAGAGCAGACGCGCCCTGATCTGGGCTTTCGATGACAAAACAGCTCGTAGGATAGGTTGAGCTCTTCGCGAAACCCATCACCCCATCCTAGGCCCAACGAAAAGCCCGATCGCTTTCGCGACCGGGCTTTTTCTTTAATCTCAGCTCGACGCGCCCTTCAGGCTGCCTTCGACACCACCAGCGGCTCGCTCTCGATGAGCTCCGTCCCGATCAGATAATCACGGCAGCCGCGAAGTGAGCGCAGCGCGCGGTTGAAGTCGAGGCCGGTCGAGACCAGCGCATGCAGCGTCGCGGGGTTGCGCACGATGCCGCGCAACACGGCGGAAAGGTCGATCTGGCCGTTCGGCTTGATGGCGGCGCGGGCGAGCGCCGGCAGCGCGCGATGGGCGGGGTCGCTGATGACGCGGACCGCGGCGAAGGGCAGCCCGGCTTCGGCGGCATAGGCAGCCGCGATGTGGCTCTCCATATCGACGGCCGCAGCGCCAGTCTCGGAATGCAGCGCCGCCTTGCAGGCGCGTTTCGTGACCACTTCCTCGGCACCGGCGAGGCTGCCGCGCACCACGCGGCGGCGCCCCGAGGTCAGGCGGTCGATGAGGTCGTCGCCGAGCGACAGCCCGGCGGCCCAGCGGGTGTCGCCCGACAGCACCTCGGTCGCCAGCACAACGTCGCCGGAGCGCAAGCTCGGGTCCAGCCCGCCGGCCACGCCGAACGAGATCACACCGCGAATCGTCTCAGGATCCACCACGGTCAGCAGGGCCCGCAACTGGGTCGGGCTGCTCGACGAACAGATGACCGCCATGCCAGGCCCGGCCGCGATACGGGCCTCCTGAACCAGTCCGGTCACGATCAGTATCGGCCGCGGATCGATGGCATTACCCGCGGTAATATAGTCCCCCGTCCCCAAAGTCACATTCCGACCCCTACCACCCTGCTGTTGGTGTTCCGCAAGTTCCGATACCGCGCCAGTGCCCACAGCGGAAAGAACTTTGGGTAACCATGATACCGTAGATAGAACACGCGGGGGAAGCCTGTGGCGGTGTACCGCTGCTCGTCCCACAGTCCTTTTTTGTTTTGTGTTGCAATCAGGTACTCCACCCCGCGGGCGACGGCCGGGTGATCAACCTCGCCTGCCGCCATCAGGGCAAGCAAGGCCCATGCCGTTTGCGAGGCGGTCGAGGGGGCGGCCTCCCAGCCCTTATAGTCCAGGCGGTAGCTGACGGCGTCCTCGCCCCAGCCGCCGTCCTCGTTCTGGATCGACGTCAGCCAGTTCGCGGCCTTGCGAATCATGGGGTCCTTGTGATCGACGCCAGCCATGTTGAGGGCACACAGCACCGACCAGGTTCCATAGATGAAGTTCATGCCCCAGCGCCCGTACCAGGAGCCCTCGGGGTGCTGGGTCTTCCTGAGATAGGCAACGCCATCGGCCACGTGCTTGCTGGTCTTCACGGTCTCGCCGAGCTGGGCCAGCATCGAGACGCAGCGCGCGGTGACGTCCTCGGTCGGCGGATCGAGCAGCGCACCGTGGTCCGAGAACGGGATGTTGTTCAGGTAATATTCGAGGTTGTTGACGTCGAAGGCGGCCCAGCCGCCGTCGTCGCTCTGCATGCCCTCGATCCACTCCCGGCCGCGGGCGATCGCGGCGTCGTAGCCGGCAACCCCGTGCTCCCGGCGTATGCGATCCATCGACATCACCACGACGGCGGTGTCGTCGAGATCGGGATAATGGGCGTTGTTGTACTGGAAGGCCCAGCCGCCCGGGCGCACGTCGGGCCGCTTCGCCGCCCAGTCACCCTTGACCTCGAGCTCCTGCTTCGGGATCAGCCAGTCGAGGCCCTGCTTGGCCGCCGGCACCGCCTTGTCGCCGCCGGCTTCGAGCAGCGCATGAGCCGTCAGCGTCGTGTCCCACACCGGCGAGACGCAGGGCTGGCAATAGGCCTCCTCGCCGTTGATGACGAGCAGCTTGTCGATGCCGCGGCGCGTGACGGCCCGCGGCGGATAATTCTCGTCCTTGCCGAGCGCGTCATACATCATGACGATGTTGGCCATTGGCGGATAGATCGCGCCCATGCCGTCCTCGCCGTTGAGGCGCTCTTCGGTGAAGGCGAGCGCCGTGTCGATGGCGCGCTTGCGCAGGCTCTTCGGAAACATCGGCTCGATGACGCGCAGGATGGCATCGAGCGAGCGAAACAGCACGAACCAGGCTATGCTCTGGTGCGGCGCCTTCGCGGTCATGCCGATCGAGCGCGGATCCTGCAGGAACAGCTCGTCGATGCCGACGCCCTTCGGATTGCGCGCGCCCGGCTTGAGCGCCGCGAGCACCATCAGCGGCACCATGGTGGTGCGCGCCCAATAGGAAATCTTGTTGAGGTGGAACGGCGACCAGAACGGCAGCAGCACGATCTCGACCGGCAGCACCGGCACCGCGCGCCAGGTCAGGACGCCGAACATCGCCAGCGTGAAGCGGGTGAAGACGTTGCTGTGGATCGCGCCGCCGCGCGAACGGATCGCCTCGCGCGCACGCACCATGTGCGGACTGTCGATGGAATCGCCGATCATCTTCAGCGCGAAGTACGCCTTCACGCTGGCGCTCATGTCGAACTCGCCGTCATGCACCAGCGGCCAGCCGCCATGGGCGCCCTGGATGCGGCGCAGATAATTGCCGATCCTGGCCTCGAGTAAGGCGTCGACCGGCTCGGCGAGATGGTGGCGCAACAGAATGTATTCTGCGGGAATCGTGGCGTCGGCCTCGAGCTCGAACACCCAATGGCCGTCGGGTTGCTGGAAGCCGAGGACGCCTTCGGCCGCCGATGCAATGCTCGATTCCAGTGCCTTCGAATCCAATAGCTTCGAATCCAAGGCTTCGCGGCTGGTCGCGTTCACGGAATCCATGGCGCTCGATTTGCTCCGATAGTCGATTGAAATTGCCGGACGTCTGCCCGTCAGGGCCGCTTTGCGGCCAAAACCAGATCGGCGGCACGATCGCCCGACCGGACCGATCCCTCGATGGTTGCTGGCAATCCCGTAGCAGTCCAATCGCCGGCAAGAAACAGGTTTTTCAGCGCAGTGACCGGCCCCGGACGCAGGGCATTCTGCGCCGGCGTCGCCGCAAATGTGGCACGGCGTTCGCGCACGATCTGCCACGGGGGCAGCTCACCCGAAACGCCGCCGGCCCTGCAGACATCGTTCCAGATCGCCTGCGCGAGTTCCTCGCGCGGCATGTCGACCAGACGGTCGCCATTGCTGATGGTGACGGACAGCCGGTTCGAGAACGCGAACAGCCACTCCACCACGCCGCCGATCACACCGAGGATCGGCGCCGAACCCGGCGGCGGCGTGATGCGAAAATGCGCATTCACGATGGCGCGGAATTCGGTCGGCGTCTTCAGGCCCGGCAGCAGGCTGGCTGCGGCGCGTGGCGGCACCGCGAGCACGACGACATCGCCCTCACCCAGCGCGACCACGTCCTCGCCGCCGAAATTCAACGCATTGGCCTTGCCGTCGCCGGTCGCAAACGAGCGCAGCTCATGGCCGAGCTGAACGATGTGGCCCCTCTCCTGCAAGAACTTCACCGCGGGCTCGATCAGCACGGCACTGAGGCCGTCGCGCGCGATCAGGGGACGGCAGGCCTGCCCGCCCGCGAGCAGCGTCTCGCGCACGATCGCGCCGGCGAGCCCGGCCGAGCCCTCGGGCGGATCGACGTTGAGCGCGGCGAGCAGCAGCGGCTGCACCAGGCGCTGGTAGAGCACGCCCTCGGTCGGAATCGACTTGCCGACCGGCGTCTCCTCCGACGCCCAGATCAGCGGCGCCAGCTTCAGATAGTCGGTGAGACCCGTATCAGGGACGCGGCGGCTCTCGTCGAGTACCCAGGTCGGCAGCCGGCCAGCGCCGAGATCGATCTGCCAGCGCTGTCCGGTCTTGATGTCGACGAAGGGAAACTGCGCGCTCTCGGGGCCGACCAGGCCTGCCTCGGTGCCGATCGCGCGCGCATAGGCGCGGGCATGGCCGTTGCCCGACAGCAGCAGATGATTGCCGTTGTCGATGGTGAGGTTGGTGGCTCCGTCGAAATAGGACCGGCAGCGGCCGCCGGCCTGGTGCGTCGCCTCGTGCACGGCGACCTTGAAGCCTGCATTGGCGAGCCGCACGGCGGCAGAGAGGCCGGAAATTCCAGCACCGATGATGTGAGCTGTGTTTTGCATCAGATGAAAGCGTAACGGAGCAGGATCAGCATACGTGTGACCTTCGACACACGCACCGGCTCGCGCGGCGCGTTGAAGCCGCGCGCGATCAGGAGGTCCAGAATGGAATGATAGTATTTCGACATGATCCGCGGCGCGCGCACCGCGCGGCGCTTGTTGCGGTTCATGATCTCGTCCGACTTCTCGAAATGCGATTTTGCGCGCTGCGTCAGCGGCAGGCAGACCTTCGGCAGCGCGCGCTCGGCGATCACGCGATCGGGATCGTTGGAGGTGATGCCGGCGTGCAGCAGCGCCTCGCGCGGCAGATAGAGCCGGCCGAGCCCCGCGTCCTCGTCGATGTCGCGCAGGATATTGGTGAGCTGGAGCGCGCGGCCGAGATGATGAGCGAGCAGGATGCCATCCTCCTCCGGCATGCCGAACACGCGCACCGACAGGCGCCCCACGGCGCTGGCGACGCGATCGCAATAGAGATCGAGCGTCGCCATGTCGGGCGCACGGATGTCCTGCGGCACGTCCATCTCCATGCCGTCGACGATGGCGAGGAAATCCTCCCGCTTGAGGCCGAAGGTCTTCACCGAGCCGACATAGTCCTTCAGCCGCGGCGGCGGATTGCCCTGGTAGAGGGCGTCGATGTCGTTGCGCCATTGCTGAAGCGCGGCGAGCCGCTCCTCGCGCGGGCCGTCGGAATCGGCGATGTCGTCGACCTGGCGGCAGAAGCTGTAGATCTGGAACATCGCTTCGCGCTGGTCATGCGGCAGGATGCGCATCGCGGCGTAGAACGAGCTACCGGATGCGGTCGAGCCATAATTGGCGCCGGGCGAGGTCGCCTCAAGCGTCATGTGCAGTCCCCGGTCTGGAAATGGCCTTGCGTCCGATCGCGCGGCGGCCGACTTCGCCGATCATGCCGGCGAGGCTGAAGGTGAGAAGCTCAAGCTTGTTCAGGTGCACGCGCTCGCGCAGGGGATCCCGCACCTTGAGCAGGCGCACGATGCGGTCGGCATAGGCCTGGATCACCGAGATGTCGACGCCGAGGCGAAAATCCCTCACCTGCGCGCTGAGCGACTTGCTCTCGTTCAGGAGCGCCTCGTTGCGCACGGCGAGGGCCTGGAGGCAGGCCAGCATCGTCGGCGGCGACTGCGCCAGCCCGAGCTCTTCGACCGAGGCGCCGTGTGCTGCCAGCGCATCGCGCGGCAGATAGACGCGGTTGAGCTCGCGGAAATCCTTCCCGCAATCCTGCAGATGGTTGTTGATCTGGAGCGCCGCGCAAAGCGCATCCGATGCCGCCCAGGTCGAGGTGCTCTCGCCGTGGACGTCGAGCATGAAGCGGCCGACCGGCATCGCCGAATAGCGGCAATAATGGATGACCTCGTCCCAATTCTCGTAGCGGAGCTTGGTCACGTCCATGCGAAACGCGATGAGCACGTCGAGCGCATGGCGCGGCGCCATGCCGCGTTCGGCCAGCGCACGACGCAAGCTGACGGCCTCGGCCTGGGTGTCGCCGTTGCCGAGCAGTTCCGCCTCGAGCAGATCGAGATAGCTGAGCTTCTGGTCGGCCGGCAGCGTCGCATGGTCGGCAATGTCGTCGGCGGTGCGGACGAAATTGTAATAGGCCAGGATCAGGGCCCGATGACGCGGATGAATGATCCAGGACGCGACGGGAAAATTCTCGTCGCGGTCACCCTTGCCGGATCGCAATTCGCTCGCAGAGGTCATCGAGGGCTGGTTTACAATCGTTTGGACAGGAAGGGCTTTTTCGCTCGCGCGGGCTCATGCCGGCGATGCCGCCGCGGCCCCCATATAGGGGAATACGGCCGCAAAACCAATCCTGTCTGTCGATGGCTGCCCCTCGCGGATTGCGCCCTGAAGGCGGCCCCGGGGCCGCCTCCATGGGCCAGCGGCCGAGCTTACTGGTTGTGGTTCTTCAGGACCTGGTCGCAGGCCTGGGAGATCTTGGCCCGGTTCTCCTTGAGGCAGGCCAGGATGGTGAAATCGCCCTGGTCAATGACCGGACGGCAGAACTTCTGCACATCGCGGGTGCAGGCCTTCTGCTCGGCGTCCGTGCCGCGCCCCTGCTGGGCGAACGCTGCGGTCGAAAGGGAGGCCGACAGCAGGGTGAGAGCGACGAGAAGCTTACGCATTGTATTCCTTCATTCTGACGGCAGAATCGCACCGATCCCGGGCTGCACAGGGCGGATGGCCGGAACGGATTGTTCTGATGGCAAGTCGCCGCGAGTAGCGGCCTTCAGAGAAGGCACAAGCACTGGCAAATGCGGCCAAATTGGCGCCGCGCCCGCCGAATCAGGTCTTCCCTGCGCCATCCTTGGCAGATGTAAGAGCTTGATACTACGTCATAATTCATGAGCCCCGCATTTTGCCGCATGGCTGTTGCAGTGCTGCATCTCTCAAGGCTTGCCCTTCCGCCCGAAACACACCGAAACACGACTAATCGCCGCGTCCTGACATGGCGCGAGGCGCCATGAACCGCCGTCTCTGGCCGCAGGCTTTGAACCTGACACAGGCTCGGAGCACTAAACTTTCGATGTGGCGAGACGTTCTCAATCGTGGGCGAACGTCGTTCCAAAACGGGATATTTGAGATGACATTCTTTGGGCGATCTGGACTGGCAATCAAGGCGGCTGGCATCGGCGCGGCGCTGCTCTTTTCGGTTTCGGCAGGCCACGCTCAGTCGTCCGGGCCGTTCGCCGGTTTCGACGGCGCCTGGACGGGCACCGGCACGGTGTCGCTGTCCGACGGCTCCACCGAGCGCATCCGCTGCAAGGCGGACTACAAGGTCGCCGGCAGCGGGCTCTCGCTCAAGCAGGCGCTGAATTGCGCCTCCGACAGCTACAAGTTCAATCTCACCAGCGACGTGACCAGCCAGGGCGAACGCATCTCCGGCAATTGGAGCGAAACCAACCGCAACATCTTCGGCAATTTGCAGGGCACCGCCGGCGGCGGCCAGATCGACGTGTTCGTCGAGGCCAACGGCTTTGCCGCCAACCTGTCGCTGCGCACCAACGGCACCAAGCAAACGGTGCAGATCTCCTCCAAGGGCGAGATCCGCGGCGTCAACATCACGATGACGAAGGGCTGAGGCCCTTCACGCTTCGAAACGAATTCAGCCTCCGGGTCTCGCGAGCCGGAGGCTTTTTGCTGACAGTATTGCGACATGAACCTGCTTCGCCGAAACCTGCTCAAAGCCGCCGGGCTCTTCGCGGCCAGCCGCGCCTTCGCCAATGATCAGTACGGAACGACCATGCAGCCTACACCCGTGAAGCCGCGCCACGTGCTCTGCTTCCTCGGCAAGGACGAAAGCCTGCTGCATCCGCCGAAGGCGCTTGCCAGGACGATCGCGGATTTCAATTTCGAGATCGATCGCACCTATTCGCAAGCCAAGCCCGACCCGCACATGGAGCGCTCGTTCGGTGTGTGCTGGGACCGCGTCTTTCCGAGAGCATGGTCCGAAGCGGACGAAATGGCCGTGCTCAACCACAAGGCCGTGCTCTACGTGCTGAGCCCGCCGATGGAGCAGCAGAAGACCGTTGCACATTCAGCCGCCGCCTTGCGCATCGTCGAGGAGATGATCGAGGCCGGCGCCACCGCCGTGAAGGGCGAAAGCGCGGGCGTGGCCCACGGTCTCGCACGATGGATGCAATTGGCCAGGGAATGCACGGCCGCCGCCAAGACGAACCAGGGCCTCACGGTGACGACGGCCATGGGCCGGATCTGCCGCCTTGCCTTCGCCAAGCGTCCGCTCGGCGGCGATACCTACAATGAAAGCGTCGGCTTCCACCTCGTCGGACTGCCGGACATCTACGTCGCAAAATCGCGCGGCAGCGACCGCGACGCGGTGAAGCTGATGGACGAGATCGCCGACGCAATGGCCGAGCGCGGCATCGAGGCGACGCCGCGCGACCGCAAGCTCGCGCTGTCACAGGAGCAGGACTACGCCGAGGGCGACTTCAAGTTCAATCCCTACGGGATCGTCCGCATCGGCGCGTGAGGGCGCCGGCAAGTCAGTCCTTCCGCGCAACACACTCGCAGCGGCATCTGAAATACACCGCATCTGGATCGGCTCCCCAGGCATCCCATCCGGCAAGTGCCGCCTGAATTTCACCGTCCGTCGCGAGCCCTTTGCTCACAAGTTGCGGCCCGAGGCCAAGCAGGCTTCGCCGGGCATCAGCAACGGCCTCACTGCGGCTTGTCGCGTCGGCGCTGTGGTTGACATAACCGGCACTGGACCAGATCGGCGTGAAGCCGCGGGCGCGAAGAAGTGAGCTCTGGCGGCGGCCGAAGAGAAGCGCCTCCGGATCGTCATGCTCGTACCACCGCTGCCAGAGATCGAGCGCGAGTCGCACCCCATCAAGTTCGGGATGGAGAATATTGCCGCCGACATCGGCATCGCGCGTCCCGATAACCCCGCCCGGCTTCAGCACCCGTCGTGCTTCCGCCAGCGTTCTGGTCAGCGCCGCGCCATCCTGGTGGTAGAGCACCGCGTGAAAGAACACCGCGTCGAAGGTCTCGTCCCCGAACGGAAGCGCAGTCATGTCGGCTTCGACGAATGCCAGATTGGTTAAGCCCGAAGTCGACGCAAGCCGGTCGGCCGCCACGATCGCGTGGGGCTCGATGTCGACCCCGACCGCCGTTCCGACGATCCCTGCTAGGGCAGCCGTGATTGTCCCCGGCCCGCAACCGGCGTCGAGCAGGATCATGTCTGAAGCCAGGAATGGGACAAAAAAGGCGGCTGAATCACCGCCTCGCTTCCGCTGAAACTCCACGATGGAGCTATCGTGCCGCATTTGGCTGCATCCTCGGCCGGGACTTCGGCGCAGTCATCAGACTGCGCCGATTCCATGTCCCACGGATGAAGCCGCTCAGATCGCCGGCTTGTCGGGGCCCTGCAGCTTGGCGTGCAGATTGATCAGCCACATCGCCGTCGGCCGCAGGATGAAGAGGTCGGCGACGAGGGCCATCACCATCGAGAAGGCGCTGAGCCAGCCGAACAGCCGCAGCGACGGCAGGTCGGAGAACACGGTGACGACGAGGCCGCAGGCCAGCACCACCGTGGTCAGGATCAGCGCGGGGCCGACCAGCACGGTCGCGCGCTCCACCGCCAGCGCCGAGCCGACGCCAGGCTTGTTCTCCAGCCGTAGGCGGTTGAGGAAGTGGATGGTGGCGCTGAGGCCGAGGCCGAACGAGACGGTGAGCGCGACGACGCTGGCGAATTGCAGCCCCTCACCCATCGCCCACAGCACCGTGCCCGACATCACCACGGGGAAGATGCCCGGCAGGATACAGGCGAGCGTCACCACCCAGGAGCGGAAGGCAAGGCCGATGAAGATCGCGACCAGCGCGAATTCGATCGTGAGGCCATGGTTCAGCTTCTCGATCATGCTGGCCGAGTTGCGCGCGGCGATGGCGGCAAGGCCGGTGACCGCGATCTCGTAGCCGGGATGCTTCTTGCGGACGGCGTCGAGCTCGCTGTCGAGCTTGTCGACGATCGGCAGCAGCTGGCTGGAATCCTTGTCAGGCACGCGGCCGGCGACCACGACCGCGTCCTGCTCGGCGTCGATGAAGCGCCGCACCAGATGCTCGGGGATGACGTTGACATATTCCTTGAGCGTGGCGACGTCGGCGCTGCCGGCCTTTTCCGCGAGCCAACGGCGCAGGGTCTCGAGCGACCAGACATTGCCGACGCCGGCCGCCTTCTCCACGGTCGCGTGCACGTCGGCGATGGTCTGGAGCGTCTCCGGCGAGTAGAGCGATTCGCCCTTTGGAAAGGCGATCAGAACGTTGACCGGATTGGCGCCGGTCAGCTTGGCATCGAGCCGGTCGCTGGCGGCGACCGCCTGGCGCTTGTCCGGCACCTGGTCGGCGAGCCGGTACCGCGGCTCCAGATTGGCGTAAATGACGCCGAGGCCGCCGACGAACAGCACCGCGATGAGGCTGAACAGGCCGGGCCTGCCGACCATGCGCACCGCGATCCAGTAGCAGAAATTGCGCAGCGCCTGGACGCCGGCATCGGCGCCCTGGAACTTGACCGCGAACACCTTCTCGTTGCGCACCAGCAGCACGCCGAACACCGGCACCAGCGACAGCACCGCGACCAGCGCGATGATGGTGGCGGCAAGCCCCGCTTCGCCGAACTTGCGGATCAGGTCGGAGTCGGAGAACTGGAGGGCGATGAAGGAAATGCCGGCGGTGCCGTGCGTCAGCACGCAGGCCGGGCCCACCACCAGCACCGCGTTCTTGAAAGCGGTGAACTTGTCCTGCCCCGCGATCAGCCGGTCGCGCGCGGCGAAGGTGAGCTGCATCGAGTCCGAGAAGCTGATGACCATGATGAGCGGCGTCATCACGTTCAGGAACATGTTGAGATTGAAATTGGCCCAGCCGAGCGCGCCGAGTGCCAGGAGGATCGCGATCATCGGCGGGAACGCCGCCGCGACCATGAACGAGATCTTGCGGAAGAAGATGATGGCGATGATGCAGCCGGCGAGGATGCCGAGGATGTTGTAGGTGAGCCCGTCGCGCTCGACCGCGTTGCGGATCTCGAGCTGCATCACCGGCACGCCGGAGAGCTGGACGTTGAGCCCGGTGTCGCTCAGGTCCTCCTTCATCAGCGCCCGGATGTCGCCGACGGTCTTGGTCAGCTTGTTGGAGCCGACCACCTCCGGATCGAGCGACAGCACGATCAGCGCCAGCGTGCCGTCCTCCGACAGCAGCTTGCCGCGGATGATCTCGTTGTTCTTGACGGTCTCGATGAACTTGTCATAGGCCGCGCCCTCGGGCAGCTCGGCCGGGAACAGCGCCGCCGGCAGCTTGCCCGGCGCCGGCGCCTGGCGCGCCGAGAACAGCGAGACCAGTCCGCGCGTGCCTTCGACCAGCTGCAAGTCGGTGACGAAGTCGCGCAGCTTCTCGAGGTTGTTCCGCGCCAGCAGGGTCTTGCCCTCGACCACGACGAGGACGTCGAACTCCTCCGCCGGGAACTTCTTGGTCACCTCTTCGTACTGGCGGAATTCGCGGGTGTCCGAGCGGAACAGCTGCGACAGCGAATCGTCGATCTTGATCCGGTAGATACCGAACACGGCACCGACGATCAGCGCGACCAGGACAATGCAGGAGATGATCGGCGCCCGGACGGCGATCAGCCCCAGTCGCTCCAGCCCGAAGGCGATCGAGGACGTAGGTCCCTGCTCGACCTTGTCGACATGAACCTCATTCTCGCTGTGCTTTTCGAGCATGCCTTGTCCAGTTCCTAAATCGGCTCGGTCTGAGAGCTTATTGCGCCCCGCGAACGGCTTGAAAACGCCATACAAATGGGAGGCTTGCCCTTTGAAAATGCGCGGAAAATCGCCGCGAGGGGTTTAGCAGGTCAATCCCCCTTCTCGCAAGCAGGCGAAGTGTGGGCAAATCGATCAAGATGCGGCGATTTTGCGTCGTCAGCACAGGTCATCCCGGTGAAGCTGTGCCAATTCGACGCGGCGCGCGGTCCGCACTCTCGTCCTTCAGCGCCACGCCGGTCGTCTGCCGCGCGAGACCCTCGCGGACCAGCCAGGCGATCTTGAAGGCCGCCTCGTCATAGCTCAACCCAGCATGGTGGATGTTCGACACGCAATTGCGCTCGGCATCGGTGCGGGCGGGCTGCGGCGCGAAGGTCAGGTAGGCGCCGAGGCTGTCGGGCGCCGACAGGCCCGGCCGCTCGCCGATCAGCATCAGGACCATGCGCGCACGGAGAATCGCGCCGATCTCGTCGCCGAGCGCGACGCGCGCGCCTGAGGCGACGACGATCTGGCCGATCGCGACAGCGTCGCCCTCCGCGAGCAACGGCGTCAGATGCGTCAGCAGCGTCACTGCATGGGCATGGACCGCGGCCGCCGACAGGCCGTCGCCGATCACGACCGCGAGCTGGCACGGCTCCGAAGCGACCTGTGTCAAGGCCTCGACCGATCCGGCATCGAGCTGTCGTCCGAGATCCGGGCGCCGCAGATAGTCTGCGCGGTCGACCGCCCGGCTCCTCGCCTCGCTGACGACGAGCCCAAGCGCGCGGAGCTCGGCGAGCAGGCGCGGCGCATCGAAGGCGGCATGCACGGCATCGCGGGCGCGGGCATGATCGAGGGTGAAGTCGAGCAGTGCGCGCGTCGGCACGCTGGCGCCGCTGCGACCCAACGCAACGCGTGCGGGCGTGAACGCCCGCAGATCAAGGATGGGACGGCGCGGTGGAGCCGGATCAGACATGTCGCATCATTCGGCGGGAACGGCGGCCTCGCGCAGCCGGATCGAATAGTTCGAGGCGTTCTGCTTGCCGCTGGAGGCCGCGCGCGCAAAGGTGATGAGATGGTGCGCGATCAGCGTGCAGCCGATCAGGCTTTCGATGTCACGGCGCTTGATGCGGCCCAGCGCGAAGGTCCAGAACACGCGCCTGTAGTCGCCGAGCACGCCCACTTTCCAGAAGATGTTGCGCAGCATGACGAGGCCGCGCCGGATGTTGCGCCAGGTCTTCATCTCGTCCGGCACCGGCATCTTCATACGGTGCACATAGACGTTGTCGCATTGATATTGGAAACGCGCATAGACCTTCTCGGGCGCGTAAGCGACCGCCATGGCGTGCTTCCAGGATGCGACGACTTCTTCATAGGGCAGCAGGAAGTCGACATTGGAATCGCGCCCGTCGTCCTCGACCAGCCGCCCCTCGCGCTCCAGCCGGTCCCATAGCGGCGTCTTCGGCAGCGCCTGGAGCAGGTTGATGGTCAGCAGCGGAATCCGGGACTCCTCGACGAAGGAGAGCAGCGCCTCCGACGTGTTCGGCTTGTCGGTGTCGAGCCCCATGATGATGCCGGACACGACCTCCATGCCGTAGGAGTTGATGGTGCGCACGCCCTCCAGGATCGGGACCATCATGTTGTGGTCCTTATGCATCGCCTTCAGGGCATCGGGGTCGGGCGTCTCGATGCCGCAGAAGATGGTGATGAAGTAGGCCTCGCGCATCTTCTCGAGGATCTCGGGGCGCTTGGCGATGTTGAGCGTGGCTTCACAGGCGAGCCGCACGACATAGCCGGTCCGCTTCTGCCATTCAATCAGATGCGGCAGCAGATCCATCGCCGCCTTGCGGTTGCCGATGAAATTGTCGTCGACGAAATAGACCGTGTCGGTCATGCCGCATTCGCGCAGGCGGTCGAGCTCGGCGATGATCTGCTGCGGCGATTTAATGCGCGGATTGCGCCCGTAGAGGCCAGGGATGTCGCAGAACTCGCATTGGTAGGGACAGCCGCTGGAATATTGGATGCTGCCGAGGAAGTACTTCTTGACGTCGACGAGCTCGTAGGCCGGGATCGGAAACTCCGTCATCGGCACGCGGTCTTTGGTGGTCAGCACCACCTGCTGTTCGGGCCGCGAGGTGTCGCGCGAGAGAACGTCGATCAGCTGGTTGGTGGCATCGCCGAGCTCGCCGACATGCAGATAATCGAACGAGGGATAATAGTCCGGGCAGGCGCTGACCGAGGGGCCACCGAGCGCGACGGGCAGATCGAATTCATGGGCGCGGCGGCAGATGTCGTTCATCTGCTGGCGCTGGATGTGCATGCCGCTGACGAAGACTGCTTCCGCCCATTCGAACTCCTCCTTCGTGGTCGGGCGCAGATTCTCGTCGACGAATTTGACCTGCCACTCTCTCGGAAGGTAGGCGGAGATCAGCAGCAGCCCCTGTGGCGGCATGAAGGCGCGAACACCATCCGTCAGCGGATAGGAATGCTCGAACGTCCCGAATGATGATGTATAGCGCGGAAACACACAGAGAATCCGCCGGGACGTACCGTTACTTTCAGCTCGCATCAAAGCTCCCCCGCCACGCTCGACCGAATGGTGCGGAAATTGCCAGCCCAACACATAGCGTAATGCTGTCGCCGGAATTTCTCAATATTGTGGCACAAGCATAATTCCAAGGAGGAGCAATGGTTTCCTGAAGGCCCGCAGCTTCCGTCGCATCATGCGATCAGCCGCGCGGCAAAATCGGGCAACAGGCCTGCATCGCCGGCAATGCGGAAATCGGCACCCGCAATACCCGCCTGCACCAGCCAGTCGTCGAATTCCGGCGCGCGGCGCAGGGAGAAGACGTCGCGGACATAGAGTGCGTCGTGAAAAGACGTCGACTGGTAGTTCAGCATGACGTCGTCGGCGCCGGGCACGCCCATGATGAAGGTGACGCCGGCAGCCGCGAGCAACGTCAGCAGATTGTCCATGTCGTCCTGGTCCGCCTCGGCATGATTGGTGTAGCAGATGTCCACCCCGAGCGGCAGGCCGAGCAGCTTGCCGCAGAAATGATCCTCCAGCCCGGCCCGGATGATCTCCTTGCCGTCATAGAGATATTCCGGGCCGATGAAGCCGACCACGCTGTTGACCAAAAGCGGGGCAAAGGCGCGGGCGACCGCGTAGGCGCGCGCCTCGCAGGTCTGCTGGTCGACGCCGTGATGGGCGTTGGCCGACAACGCCGAGCCCTGCCCGGTCTCGAAATACATCACGTTCTGCCCGGCCGTGCCGCGTCCGAGCGACAACCCGGCCTCCTGCGCTTCCTTCAGAAGCGCGAGGTCGACACCGAAGCTGCGGTTGGCAGCCTCGGTGCCCGCCACCGACTGGAAGACGAGGTCGACCGGCACGCCCTGCCCGATCAACGACAGCGTCGTCGTGACATGGGTCAGCACGCAGCCCTGGGTCGGAATCTTCAGCCGCGCGATGATCTCGTCGAGCAGCCGCAGCAATTGCGCGATCATTGCGGGATCGTCGCTGGCGGGATTGATGCCGATGCAGGCGTCGCCGGCGCCCAGCAGGATGCCGTCGAGGATCGAGGCGGTGATGCCCCTGGCATCGTCGAACGGATGGTTGGGCTGCAGGCGCGTGCTCAGCCGCCCCTTCAGCCCGATCGTGTTGCGGAAGGCTGTGGTCACCTCGCATTTGCGCGCCGCCAGGATCAGGTCCTGGTTGCGCATCAGCTTCGAGACGGCCGCCGCCATTTCCGGGGTGATGCCGGGCGCAAGCTTCTTCAGCGCCTCGGGCGTCGCGGCGTCCGACAGCAGCCAGTCGCGGAAGGCGCCGACCGTGAGCGAGGCCACCGGCGCAAAGGCCTTGGCGT